>CAZQGS010000041.1:0-77670 GCA_964593235.1 uncultured Gemmatimonadota bacterium
CATGATAACCAATAAAATAGTAAGCAACAGGAATGATCAAAGCCGCCATAGCCGCAGTATAGCCAAAAACACCATAACCGTGATGATAAGCAAGGCCTGATATCCCCATGATCAAAAAAGGAGTAATATTGGTCCCAAGAAGTGACATGAAGAGAACAATTGATTTGGCGAGACGTCCACCCAGAAAATAATCTTCGGGTGTCGGTTTGGAGCGTCGGAAAGCCAGCATTCCAATGCTCAGCACCACCGCCAAATAAAATAAAACTACGATTAATATTATTGTTTCATTATCCATCGTAATCTTGCCAAACATATTTTGTGAGGTAGACGACTGAAGCGGCCGCTAGTATAACCCAAACCAAATGATAAACCAAGTCTACTGGGAGCCAACCAAAAATTAACCACATAGACTCCCCATGATTAAAAAAATCAACATGTAAGATCGCCAGGATCGATACAAACAACCAAAATATTCGCCTATGTTGTCGTCTTGTCATAATTTTTTTAACCTAATTATCGGAAAGAAAATAAAGGTGTTTTTATCTAATTTAATTATCCCGGCTTTTCAGATAACGTCGTGTTTCGGCAGAAACGATTGGTGCAAGAAAAAGTAGAGCTAAAAGATTAGGAAAGGCCATGAGGCCGTTCATTATATCCGAAACTGCCCAAACTAATTCAAGTTGAGATATGGCACCTAGGCCAACAAATAAACAAAAGATAACTCGATATGGGTAAGTTGCTTTTTCACCTAAAAGATAAACAATAGATTTTTCCCCATAATAACTCCATCCTAGAATTGTTGAATATGCAAACAAAATTAGGGCTAGCGCTACAAGATATCCCCCAAAATTTCCAGGCAATCCAATCGTGAAAGATGAAGCTGTCAGAGATGCTCCAGTTTCACCCGACAACCATGCTCCGGTGCCAATTATTATAAACCCTGTAATGGTACAAACAATTATTGTATCAATAAAAGTTTGGGTCATAGATACAAGTGCTTGCGTTACTGGGTCTTTCGTTTGTGCTGCTGCTGCAGCGATCCCAGCACTACCAAGGCCAGATTCATTTGAAAAAACTCCTCTTGCGACTCCATAGCGAATAGCGTCACGGACCAAAGCACCGGCAAAACCTCCCCCAGCCGCCATGGGCGAAAAAGCATGGGTAAAAATCAAATCCATTATTTGTGGAATTGCGGCAATATTAATTATTATCGCAACGATACCACCAGCCATATAGAATATAATCATAACTGGAACAATCAGACTGGTTACCAAGCCGATGGACTTTATACCACCTATAAGGACAATTCCAGTTCCGACCACCAATACAATTGCTGTAATCCAGGGTGATATTTGAAAGGTGGTCTGAAGCACATCAGCCATCGAATTAGATTGGGTCATATTCCCTATCCCAAAAGCAGCAAGACCCGCAAAAAGAGCATAGGAAGCCCCTAACCACTTCCATCCTAAGGCATTACTGATATAGTACATAGGGCCACCTTTCATACGCCCCATAGAATCGGTCTCTCTATATTTGACGGCTAGTACAGCCTCAGAAAATTTTGTCGCCATACCTACAAGACCCGTAATCCACATCCAAAACAGGGCACCAGGCCCCCCAGCCACAATTGCTGTAGCTACCCCAGCAATATTCCCAGTCCCGACTGTCGCGGCAAGAGCCGTCATAAGAGCCTGGAATTGTGTAATATCACCTTTGGCATTAACATCTTTTCGATGAATAAATGCTAAATACAGAGCATGTGGCAGGGAACAAAATTGAACCCCCTTCAAACGGGCCGTAAGGTAGATTCCTGTGCCACCCAAAAGAAAAAGCATGGGCAATCCCCAAACTTGGGCTTGTATATTGTTAACAATTGATAGGATTTCGTTTTCCATAATAAGATTCCTAACCTTTATTGAATATTTATTCCCGAAGGAAACCTACGAATCGATATGAATAGATGTCAAGTATTTTCCAAATTCGTACTTGATCTTTAATCGTACCCTTCTTATAGTGTCCCTTCATAAGGGCAGAAATAAGATAAACTATTCTGATTTGTGTACACAAAAGACTTAATTTTTAATTAGAGGATATTTTCATGTCACTACTTCGGATAGGAATTGCAGGAACCGGTGGTATGGGTGGTAACCATGCTAGAATTCTTTCGGCACGGCCAGATGTTGAACTTGTAGCTCTTTTTGACACCGACCCTGTAGCGATGAACCGCCTAGAAAAATCCCTTGGAATGGCGGTTCAGGGGTTAAATCACTATGCTTCCCTCGAAAGTATGATTGAAGAGGAAAAATTAGATGCCATAGTAATAGCCACCCCCCATACCTGTCATGCTGATCAAGTTCGGGTTAGTTTAAAATCTGGCCTTCATGTACTTGTGGAAAAACCCATGGCAACGACCACCAAAGATGCCCGAGATTTTATCGCCTATTCTGAGAAGGCAAATAAGGTCCTCTCTATAGCTTATCAGCGTCATGGGGATGGAAAGTTTATAAAGGCAAGAGAATTAATTAAGGCCGACGCTATAGGGGACGTCAGGCTGATTCATGTTATTATCGCTCAGGATTGTCTCCGGATTTTTACTCCCGGTGCATCATGGCGGGCAGATCCACAACTATCTGGTGGTGGCCATTTTATGGATACAGGAAGCCATATAAATGATATATTACTTTGGACGACGGGGTTAGAACCTGAAACCGTTCACGCTTTTATTAATTCAGAAGGAACTCTTGTTGATGTTAATACAGCGATTTCTGTCAAATTTACCAATGGTGCTGTTGGCAATCTTTCCTATACTTCTATGTCTCCAGAATGGCGTGAAGAAATCACATTTTATGGAACAAAAGGTGTTATGCGTTTTGGGGCCTCCGAGTCTTTACTTTTAAACCAAAAAGGAAAAGATATTGTATTGCCACTGACGCCAAGTAAAGGGCAATCACCAGCGGATAATTTTGTAGAAGCAATACATGGAAGGGAGGAGGTACAGGCACCGGCTATTTGTGGTCTACGGGTAGTACAGTTAACTGAAGCTGCCTACAAATCGGGAGAGTCTGGCAATCCAGAAAAAGTTGGTTAATTAATAGGTAATTTTTTTACTTGGCAGCACAACCAATAGAAACTCAACTAGTTAAAAAGAGAAAAATAAAATAAACAGAAACCACTCTAAGGTTTTTTAATTACATGAGGTCGAACATGAACGATTTTGAAGCAGGTATTTGTCCTTTGTTTATAAATGGGAACTGGAATATACCGAGTTCTATTCCCACCGAACCCGTATTTAATCCTTCAGATGGGAAGGTGATCGCAAGAACTCCCATGTGCGGTCCGGAAGAAGTCGATCAAGCTGTCAGAGCTGCTACTGATGCGCTTCCAGAATGGTCAAAAATCCCAGTTGTGGAGCGCGCCCGGATTCTATTTCGATATGTCCACCTTCTTGAAAACCATTTTGATGAATTAGCCCAACTGGTGACTCGAGAACACGGTAAAACACTTGAAGAAGCACGGGGATCCGTACGACGAGGCATTGAAGTTGTAGAATTTGCTTGTGGAGGTCCCACTCTACTTATGGGGGATTCACTCAACCAAATTTCTAATGGGATTGATTGTGATACAATTCGCCAACCTGTGGGAGTATGCGCTGGTATAACTCCATTTAATTTCCCAGCGATGGTTCCCATGTGGATGTACCCTATAGCTATAGTTTGTGGAAATACTTTTATTCTAAAGCCCTCTGAAAAAGTACCATTGACAGCTATTCGTCTTGTAGAATTGCTTCACGAAGCGGGGTTACCTTCCGGTGTCATGAACCTAGTCCATGGTGGGGTCGATGTAGTTAATTCTCTTTGTACCCACCCTGGAATCGATGCTGTCTCTTTCGTAGGATCATCTCCAGTAGCTAAACATGTTTATCAAACTGCTACTGCCCATGGCAAACGCGTTCAATCTGCTGGAGGAGCCAAAAACTACATGATTATACTTCCTGATGCAGACCCTCACTTTACGGTTGATGCCCTGATAAGTTCAGTTTATGGATGTGCAGGAGAAAGATGTATGGCTGGCAGTGTGGCTATAGCGGTGGAAGAAGCCGGGGAACGAGTCTTACCAGTTTTAAAGGAAGCTTTGAATGAATTACGAGTTGGTCCTACTGATCGGAATAACGAAGTAGAAATGGGGCCTGTGGTTACACGGGAACACTTAGACCGCGTTCACAGCTATATTGATTCAGGGTTGGGAGAAGGAGCATCACTTTATCGAGATGGTAGGAACATTAAAGTTGAGGAAACACCTGACGGATTTTATTTAGGACCTACAATTTTTGATAACGCCAATACTACTATGAAAATAGTTCGAGAAGAAATTTTTGGGCCTGTTTTATCCGTGATTCGAACCAAAAATCTAAATCACGGGATTCAGGCATGCAATCAAAGTGGATTTGGCAATGCTGCGGTCCTTTTTACCGGTGACGGAGGAGCTGCTCGGACCTTTAAACAAGAAGTTAACGCTGGGATGGTAGGCATTAACGTTGGTGTACCAGCGCCTATGGCATTTTTCCCCTTTACTGGATGGAACAATTCATTCTTCGGCGATCTTCATATGCAAGGGAAAGAGGGATTTGCTTTTTACACCCGCCAGAAAGTTACAATGACACGGTGGGCTTAAATTAGACTTATACTATAAAAGGTCGGATCATATGCCAAAGCCACTTGTTTATATTTCGAAAACATATCCACAGGATAATAACGGTTTAAACGACACCGCATTTAGTATTCCCGCTCAACAGATTCTGCAGGCATTAAACCTAGATTCTGGTAATCGAGCTGTAATGATTAAACCCAACATTACTGCTGGTGCTCCCCGTAATAGTGGGATTGTAACCCATCCTGCCTTTGTCGGAGGAATCGTTGATTATTTTACTGCAGACCTGGGAATTTCAAACAAGAATATTTTTGTTGGTGAAGCCTCTAGTAAATTAACATCCTCTCCCCAACGTGAAGTTAATTGGAATCGCAGTGGTTATACAGAAATGTCACTAGAGAAGGAAGTCCAACTACTCGAACTGGCAGATTATGGAAATATCCGAAAAACTCCGGGGAATACCGTTCACCTGCATAATATTGGAATTTCAAGATGGGCTGATGCAGATAATATATTCTACATAAATGTACCTAAATTGAAGACACACAATTTAAGCATAGCAACTTTGTGTGGGAAAAATCAACAAGGCGTAATGATCCCGGTTGTGGAACGCCATTTGTGTTCTGATGCATGGCGTAAAACCTTTGGTGACGAAAATAAGAAAAAAAATGGACGAGAATGGATGGATGAGAAAAACCATGAAGCTTGGCAACGCAATATTGCCCATATGCATTGGGATGTTTTCCTTGCTTGCCAACCAAACTTTAATATAGTAGAAGGGATTGTTGGACGAGATGGCAACGCCTTCTATCTTGGCCGAAACTTTCCCTCAGGGCTAGTGATTGCAGGTGAATCTATGCCCGCGGTTGATTTTGTAGCAGCCTATTTGATGGGTTTTGAACCAAAAAATCTTATTTATCTGCAGGTTGGCATCGAAAGAGGTCTCTGCCCGCCATCTATAGATGAAGTAGCTGTTCATCTTGTACAAGATGGTACTATCATTGGATTGACCGACCCTAACAAATACAGAGTTCAACCTGCATTTGAGGTTTATAGAGATATACCATCAGATTATAAAAAGAAAGCCTTGTTTGACGAGTATGATCCCAATGCTGATGATTTTCAACTCGCCGGATAATTTCTACTTTGAAGCCTTAAGAAGGAAGTTACGATGGCTCGCCAGTTTAACATACCTGACTTTTATAAAAGCAAAATTACTTCTAGAATTAAAAAATTTAGGCAACTCTTGGATCCGAAAAAGAAGGACTTAGCGCCAACTGTCCTAAATTTTGGATCAATTAGGGTTATTTTTGCTCGGCATTTCGGATTTTGTTTTGGAGTTGAAAATGCTATAGAAATTATCTATCAGACCCTCGAAAATAATCCTAACAAAAATATTTATCTTCTTAGTGAGATGATTCACAATCCAAATGTAAATAATGACCTGCTATCCAGAGGTGTTAAATTTATTCATACAACCCGGGGGCAACAACTTATTCCATGGGAGTCATTGACACCAGAGGATTTAGTAGTAGTTCCTGCTTTTGGAACGACGGTTGAAATTAAGAACTTACTTACAAAAATGGGTGTTGATTTCTGTACTTACGATACAACCTGTCCATTCGTCGAAAAAGTCTGGACCAGGGGACAACAGATCGGCCAGCAGGGTTTTACAGTAGTAATTCATGGTAAACCTTTCCATGAAGAAACAAGGGCTACCTTTTCCCATAGTATTCAGGAAGCACCAACACTAGTGGTCCGAGACCCTAATGAAGCAAAAACATTAGGAGATATCATTACGGGCAAAAAAGACATTAAAAAGTTTTTTGAAATATTTGGGAATAATTGTTCAGAAGGTTTTAATCCGAAAAAAGACCTGGAAAGAATTGGGGTAATCAACCAAACAACTATGCTAGCTAGTGAAACACATCAAATAGTAGAAATAATAAGGGTGGCACTAAAAAAACGTTTTGGTACAGAAAACATAACTAACCACTTTGCTGATACATCTGATACTCTTTGTTATGCTAGCAATGAAAATCAAAATGCAACGTATGCTATGATAGAGAAAGGAGGAGATTTAGCTCTAGTCGTTGGGGGTTATAATTCCTCTAATACTTCTCATCTAGTTGATCTCTGCAATGAGAAAATAAAAACATTCTTTATTAGCAGTAGTGAAAACCTTCTCTCTAAAAACCAAATTAAACATTTCGACCTAAAATCTAAATCTGTCATAACCACGGAGAGTTGGTTGCCAAAGAAACGCCCTATTGATCTTATTTTAACCTGTGGAGCCTCGTGTCCAGATATTATGTTAGATAATGTTCTACTCCGTCTCCTATCATTTTTTCCCGATTCTACCGACATCTCTGCTGTTCTGTCTGATTATGAAAGCAAAATTCTGTAAACCCAAGGGTTGAGACATAAACCCCAAAATTACTAAATGAAAATGATCATAATGTTAGATAAATAGAGGTACACTATGCAAATTGGAGTCAGTTCTTATAGCTATAGTAAACTTGTACGATGTGGTAAAATTACAGAACTTGATGGAATTCAGATAACAGCAGATCTTGGGTTTGATGTTATCGAATTTTCGACATTAAATTTACCTCAAGATCAAATACTCAAAGAATTTGCTCCTATTATCAAAAAGTCCTGTCAACAGGTGAATCTTCCAATAGCAAACTATACAATTGGAGCAGATTTTATTAATGGTAGTAATGGGGATACTAAGAGAGAAGTGGAACGGGTCAAGGATGAAGTACGTATTGCGCATCTTCTTGGGGCACCCGGAATTCGGCATGATGCCACCCGTGGTTTTGAGTCTGACTACAAGGGAAAACGATCGTTTGATGCCGCATTAGAAATTCTGGTGCCAGCTATTCGAGAATTAACTGACTTTGCGGCAAAACTAGGTATAAAAACCATGGTAGAAAACCATGGTTTCTTTTGTCAAGATAGTGAGAGAATTGAGCAACTGATAAATGCGGTTAACCATGAAAATTTTGGTATACTGATAGATATTGGTAATTTTTTATGCGTGGATGAACCTCCAGATCAGGCGGTTGGCCGACTAATACCCTATGCCTTTCATATACACGCTAAAGACTTCTATAAAAAATCCGGGCAAGAACCAGATCCAGGAGAAGGATGGTTCCGAACTCGGGGAGGTAACTATCTAAAAGGTACTATTGTTGGCCATGGGGATGTACCTCTTATTTCATGCTTGGATACCATTTCTAGATATGGCTATGACAATACACTTTCTATAGAATTTGAAGGTCTGGAAGACCCAATAGATGGAATCCGAATTGGTCTTGCTAATTTGAAAAATTACCTTGGGTATGAGTAATTTAAGTAAGTTCAACCACTTTTCCCGTTTCTATCGATTGATTAGCTGCTAGTGTAACAGCGAGGCTTTTTATCCCATCACTATAATTTGATTTAACAATCGATGGGTCCCCCGTTTTGATAGCCTTAATGAAGGTTTCGTTTTCAGTTTGGTACGGATTATTTTTTCCAGTATAACGTACTGTTTCACCCTCCCGTTCGACGGCTAATTTGTTACCCTCTATTTTGATTGTCATTCCACGAGAAATAATATGTAAGCCTGTCCCATATCCTTGTTCAGCGACACATGAAGATAGAATAGTCGCTACTGCACCACTTTCGAAGGTTAGTGATGCTGTGCTAGCATCCTCCACATCGTAATCTGGAATATCGTGCATTAATCCAGTCTTTGCGCCTGAAGCATAGACACTAACTACTTCACCCATGAGATATCTTGCACAGTCATAAACATGTGTGGTTTGTTCTACTATCTGGCCTCCCGATTCAGATTTTTTACGCCACCAAGGTGCTCCTGGTGTATTCCCTATCCAATATCCCAACCCTAATGAAGGTTGTACACCAACCAATAAATTTTTAGCTCGTTCTGTAATATCAAGATATCTCCAGTTATATCCGACGGCCGTAGTGACCCCGCGGTCTTCAATCCGATTGGCTATATCCTGAGCTGTAATATTATCGAGAGCTTGTGGTTTTTCAACGAACAGATTAATTCCTTTATCAATAACAGAAATTTCAGCATCACCATGAGCAAAAGGAGGCAGGCAAACGTATACAGCATCTAATTCCTCTTTGTCCAACATAACATGGTAGTCATCATATGCCCTACCACCGTGACGTTCTGCCACGGCTTGAGCCCGTTCCAAAATCAAGTCAGAAAAAGCTACAAGTTCAGCACCATCAATATTGGGTAAAATATTTAAATGCATCCCAGCTATCCCACCAGTTCCGACAAACCCAATTCGAATACTCATTATCTTCTCCCATAAATTATGGTTTCATTCAGGAAATAAACCCTCTATTTTTGTTTAAAAATTTTATATTTCTCTTTTAACAACTATCAATGTAACATCATCCTCCTGATCCTCCTCACCTATATACGAATTCCATAATTTAATCAAATGTTCTTTTATTCTTTCCGGTGTCCATAAATGACATTCTTTCAAGGCTTTTTCAAGTTTTTCCTGTCCAAACGTTTCAGACTCCATACGGTCAGTGGACCTTTCGATAAGTCCATCTGTATATAAGATGAGGACATCTCCTTTTTCAAGGTAAATTCGACCATCATCAAATGTAGCATTTTTAAAAGATCCCGCTATCATTCCTCCAGTATCTAGTATTACTATTTCACCAGTTTCTCGGCACAATAACGGTGGAGGGTGGCCAGCATTACAATAAATGAACGTCATATCCGCAAGGTTTGCGATGCCATAAAAGAGGGTAGCGTAGCGATCGGCTGACGTCACCTCAAACAATACTTCATTAACATAGCCTATAACATAACTTGGCAAGTATACATAGTAATTTGCATATTCATGGAAAGAAGTATATAACGACGCCATTGTAAGTGCTGCTGGGATACCTTTCCCGACGACATCTCCGATGGCAACACCCAATTGTTTTTCAGAAAAAGAGATTAAATCGTAAAAATCTCCCCCTATCTCTCGACTTGGTTCACTATATACAGCTACTGAAATACCGGGCACGACTGGAATGTTTCGAGGTAGCAGTGTCCGTTGTATCTCACCGGCTACTTCAAGTTCTCTAGTTAAGGAAAGATTACGGCGGGCCTCATCAAACAAACGGGCGTTCTCGATAGCGATACTAGCCTGAGATGCAAATGCCTCTAACAGAAAACGACTATCCTCATTATAGGCGTTAGATCGATCGTTTTCTATATTAAAAACCCCAATCACCCTATCTCCAGATAATAGTGGGACCGCCATTTCTGATTTTGTCTCTGGCCGATGCTGTACATATCGATCATCAATCAATACATCAGGAACAATTATCGCCTTGCCAGTTTGAGCAGCTGCCCCACTAATACCCTGACCTATTTTTAAGTTTATCGTATTGATATTAGCAGGATAACCTCGGATAGTTCTTTCAACTACTGTTTTTGTATTATCATCTAGTAAAAAGATTCCTGCTGCATTATAAGGCACTACTGATTGAAGTGCATCAATAATTAGATTCAAAACTTCGTTAAGATCTAATGACGCACTAATTCGTTTCCCAACATCATAGAGAGCGTTTTGATGCGAAATTTTCTGACTTGCAAGGCTTCTTTGTAAGAATGCCGTAACCAAATATCCGGCATGGTTAGTTAAGGTTTGAACGATTTCTGCTTTATCTCCAACTAGGTTGTTCTGACGAGATTTCATTATTACAAACATAATACTACAAAAACGTTCATCTACGAACTGATGAAAAAGTACACCGAGTTTACTGCCATCACTACCACAGTAAAATTTATCCAGTGGCCATTCTAAGAACTCTAAATCGCCTATTAACAAAGGGCATTTTTTTTTGTCTAACCAAACTAATAACCCGTCAATATCTATACCGGTTATAGTTTGGGTGGAGATACAACTTGGGGATTTAAATACAATTTCTTTTGATACTCGATCGATAACTAAAAACTGGCACCCTTCAGCTCACGAAAAATTTAAAACTTCTTCTTCAATAGAGGTAGCTAAAACAGATTCTCCTTGAGCTGCAACCATACGAGTTAAGCCTTCTGACACTTGTTGCCAAAGGACTTTAGGGTTTGCTTCTACTGCTAATGATTTAAACACAGTCATCGTTATATCTACAATTTATTAGGGTTTATGAGAACCGAATTTATTTCGTCTATTTCATATTCTTATTTAATTAGGTCGTGATAGCAAACTAATAGCTTCTTGTATATCATCAGGAAGTGGTACTTTAATTTTGTGGTACTGTTTTGAATAGGGATGTAAAAACTCTAGTTCCGTAGCATGGAGAGCTTGCCTCTTTAGGAACTCTAACATTTTTCTTAACCTTGGACGTTGTTTAGGTGCCAGTCTGGCTAGCCATTTGACTCTGCCACCATACACAGGATCCCCAATAATTGGGTTACCAATATGAGACAGGTGAACTCTAATTTGATGGGTTCTTCCGGTCTCTAGATCTAACTCTAGGAGGGCACCTTGATTAAATGGTTTTAAAACACGATAATGAGTAATTGATCGCCTCCCTGCATCAGTTTCTACTACTGCCATCCGTTGACGATATTTTGGATGTCGTCCGATTGATGTATCAATGACTCCCGTTAAATTTTTTGGACATCCCAAGCCCAGGCCATTATACATACGTTTTATGTGCCGTTCCGCTAGTTGTTTTGACAAAAAAGCACGAGTGTCTTCAGTTTTAGCTACAATCAGCAATCCCGAGGTTTCTTTGTCTAGCCGATGTACAATTCCTGGCCTTATCGAATTCTCAAAATCTGCAAAGTCTTGGCAGTGGTAAAGAAGAGCATTAACCAGGGTAGCACTAGTATGTCCGACTGCTGGATGAACTACTAACCCAGATGTTTTATTAACTACAAGTAATGCTTCATCTTCATAGACAATATCTAATGGAATATTTTCGGGTTTAAGAGTTGTAGAGGGGACATTGGGCACTTTTACAGTTATAATGTCACCTTCCATTACTTTATGGCCACACTTTTTTATAACAACGCTATTAACGGAAACTATACCGTCTCGAATCCACCGTTGTATTTTGGAGCGACTGGCGGTTGTTTCCGTCTCTGAGAGGAATTGGTCCAGACGTTTGTGAGAAAAATTAAATGTTACAATCGTCTTAATGAATGCCCCGTTTTCTTCATCTGGAAGGAGCGTCATCAATCAAATCTCGTTTTATGGCTGGAAGTCTAATGAAAAGTAAAATAAAACCAATAGTTATCGCCGAATCTGCAACGTTAAAAATAGGCCATCGATAAGCGCCGATACCAACATCAATAAAATCTGTAACTTCTCCGTAGAGCACTCGATCAATTAGGTTACCAAAAGCACCACCTAGTATTGCCATCATAGCCCGTTTACCCCATCTTTCCCCCCTGGGAAGTCTTAAAAGGTAATAAAACATAAAACCACAAGCTATAATCGAAAGGGTAAGATAAACCCATCTGCCCCCCAACATAATTCCAAAAGCAGCACCAGGGTTTCTGATGTAAGTTAACTTAATCAAATCACCAACTACTGGCCATGACATATACAACGCCATCGATTGCTGAACCAAAATTTTGGTAAATTGGTCCACCAATACTATACTACAACAAATTGCAGTTAATTTAACGAAATTAATATATTTGATATTTATATCTGCCCTTGCTCTTCCTTCGACTTACATTCTATACACATTCTTGCATGGGGAACAGCTTCTAGACGTGCCTTACCAATGTCTCCCGCACATGAGGAACAACTACCATATTCCCCATTCTTAATCCGTTCTAAGGCTTCGTCGATATGAAATAAAAACCGACCTTCTCGGGAAGCTAAGTCATATGCTTGCTCCTGTTCCATAGATTCAGTTCCTTGATCAGCAGGATGTTCCGAGAATGGATAGCTGCCAGCAACATCACGGGCGTCAGAATTTATTGTTTTGTTTCCGAAATACCCTAACTCATGAAGAAGTGTTTCTCGTTTTTCTAGCAATAGCGTTTCGAACTTCTGTAAATCTTTACCCGTCATCATACCTCCAAAACATTATAAACAGTTTTTAATAAGTCTCGTTATTTGACTAAAACCTGCTCCGAAAATCTTAACCGATCCTCCACGATCAAAATCTATTCTTTCAACAATACCTACCGCAGCTACTGGAAGTCTGCAATGTACGCTGGAAATAACTTCATCAACCAAACCTTCACCCATAACGTCACAACCCATTTCCCTCCATTCTAACAACTGATTTTTTAGCTCACTTATCCGGACTCTTCCATACACTGCTTTTGAATATCTCATTGCCATCCTATCAGCTATTTGCCCTAAGTGTAACGACCAATTCTTATCATATGGGGCATTCATATTAGGATACCTTTCCCCAATACATCTATCATTATGACCTCGGAGTGGATTCTCACCGGTCCAATTAACATGATCTTTAATAATTACATAACTTCCCTTGTGGATCGTTCTCCTTAGGGGAAAACAACTGAACCCAACAATCAAGACTTCCGACTGAAGAACCTTAAGGACTCGGATCCCTACTATTTTTTGTTGGAGCATAGTATTGGTGTCTAGACATGCAATCACCGTTGAACCAATTCTAAACATTTTTTGAAAAGGCCATAAAGAGTTCGGTGACACGATTTCTTTCCCAGGAAAGCCATTAATAGCCTCTCTAGGTAATATCAGGCCTACCAGTCGTTCAGATTGAACTAGATTTTTTAATCGCCGGGCTATCACGAGATTGCTATTATATGTCTCCATAATTCAACCCGACCAAATTCTATTAATTTCTCCAATCAAGTAAAGTTACATTGCCTGATCCGATGGAATATTTTTCGTTTCCGAATTGGTCTGTATTAAATTGAGTTGCTCCTGGTGAGACTCTAAAAGAATTCTAAATTTGACTTCATAATCTTTTCGTAAAACTGTAAGGTCTTTTAGTTCACGTTTGATTTCACTAACCTGACCATTTGCCTCTGACAGCCATCTGTCAGCTTGGTTTTCTGCTTCCTTTAAAACATTTTCAGCCTCTTTCATGGCATTGGCCTTCATATCATGAATTACCCTTTGAGCAGAAACTAGGGCATCCTCCAAAAGCTTACGCCTTCGTCCAAGATCCGCAGATTCAGTTTCTAACTCTACAATTTTAGTACGAAGAACCTCATTTTCTTTTGCAAGGGTTTCAAATGCACTAGCAGTTGAGTTAAGGAAAGCTTCAACCTCATCCATATCATAACCACTGACCCAACGTGATTTAAAACTCTTGCCGCGAATACCTTCAGGACTTAGATCCATTTAATGTTAATTCTCCCCCATTTTGATTTATGTTGCATCCTAGAAGGGAAACAATAACGGCATGATACTTAACTGGACAAACCTAATTATTAGGATAGCAATTAATGGTGAAAAATCAATTCCTGCTGATGCCGGTAATAATCTTCTTATGGGTAATAATATTGGGTCGCTATAGAGAATAAGCATCTGGAAAAAAGAATTACTAGCATCCGGATTGAAAAAAGACAGGATAGCACGAACAAGTATCACTATAAAAAGCACATCAAATATAAAGTCTATTACGTAAATGATACTCCTAACTACTACCTCAAATACAACTCGGGTTTCAGTACCGCTTACGGTATCTGTCTGAAAAAGAACTAGGCCATGAAAAATCCCAAGTATTAATATACCGATTAATGCTGACCGATCAACCTGACCAGCCCTGTAACCAGTAAAGCGTCGGATAGGCGAAAGAAAGAAATGGGCCATGTTATGCATTAACTGACCTGACTGGCTAAACGCAAATGACGTTTCGATAGATATAAAAAATGCCCCTAAGAAAAGAATGGCTAGTACCCTCACCCCAAAATCGAAAACATCTACCAGACCTGACAGAATCGATACAGATATAGAAATCCCCGTAACAGCACCGACCATAACCCCCCGAACGATAACTAGGAGGAGGATCGCGAATATTGGAGACCAATCAAAACGTGGTTCACCTCGAATAACAATCTGCCTAATTACTCGGAGTACCGGTTCTGTGGTTGTATACAACCCTCGCTGAATCGGATTTTCACTAAACGGGCCAATATTAGGCATAAATAGCCGCATACCAAAAGCTAGCATATAGACGTTGATAATGAATTCAATCATTTCAAGCAGGTTCCTATTCTAAAGATCATAAATGCAGAACTTTTTAACCCTGGCGGGGTCCAAATATAGCTGTTCCAACACGTACCATATCTGCACCTTCGTCTATGGCCACTTCAAAATCATGAGACATTCCCATTGATAGAAAGTCCATGCTAACACCAGAAATGCCTGCTGATGTTATCTGATCTCTTATCTCCCTAAGAAGTCTGAACGCTGGCCTAGAATCTTCTGGATCCAATTTAAACTCGGGGATAGTCATTAAACCTTTTATAGACAGCCATTTCAGCGTGGAAAGCTGACCTACCAGTTCCAAAGCTTGGTCTGGATTTACCCCGGCCTTGCTCGCTTCCAGAGATGTATTCACTTGAATCAAAATCGGCATTGATTTTTCTAAAACTTCAAGCCTGCGATCTAATTCCTGGCCTAGTTCGAAACGATCAACAGATTGGATCATATTAAATATTTTTACAGCGAATTTTGCTTTATTTCGCTGTAAGGGGCCAATCATATGTAGGCCAGTGGTATCATCAGAGTCAAACTTTTCTATTGCTTCCTGGACTCTATTCTCACCAAAATTTGTTGCCCCAGCCCGCCGAACCTCTTGAACCATCGAGATCGGCTGAGTTTTTGTCACCACAATAAGCTTAATTGAGTTTAAGTCCCGACCTGCTTTGTCGGCAGCCCCGGAAATACGGTCTAAAACTTTATTGAGGTTGTTTGTGATATTAGACAACGGCTTTGCCTCGTCGAAAAAATTAGTGTGATATTATATGACGTATGTAGAGTTTTGGCAACATAATTCCACATTTGACGCCAATCCGTGCAGATTTTTAGGCCTTTATAAAATTGTATCAAAGCAAGAAACTGGTCTAATTATGACTCTCTAACTTTGACATTTCAAGTTTTTCAACTGGTTTGTCCCTTAAACTATAGTTAGTATTTAAATGAAATTCTCTCTTTAATTGTTTTAATCCAATAAATTTACCTAATTAACAACCTATTATTTATGATTTATCTATACCACCCAATGAAAATTATTTTGACATTACTTTTCGATTAAGTGTAGTTTTGTTTAACTTCGACATCAGGGCAAAGTGATAATTAGAACCACTTAGTAGAACTAGATGCAGATAATTCCTTATTTTAGTTAAGTATAGATATCAAGAAAAACAAGATATCTTGGATAGTTCTTCGTTGAGTTACGGAGAAGGATACTAATGATATTCTCAATTCTGGGCAGATTTAAAATTGCCTTAATTTTAACACTGGTCTTTAGTTGTGATAATAAAAGCTCTGACATCCCCATCCAATTTTCTAAAGAACAGTTTGCCACTTTAGTAGAAATTCTTTCTGAAAATGGAGGAAACTTCGATAGTGACAATTTGGTGTCTAACGAAGCAGGTTACCTCCACATCAGTTCTTTCTTAAAAAAATTTGCTGTTAAAAATGAAGTATACATTGGTGTTGGGCCTGACCAAAATTTTACGTATATCTCCCAGTTAAAACCCCGATATGCATTTATTCTTGATATTCGTCGTGACAACTTAATTGAGCATTTAATTTATAAAGCTATATTTGACCTTTCGGAAACAAGAGCCCTATTTCTTTCTCTTCTGTTTAGTAAACCTCTATCAGATGGATTATTAGATAAAGCTAACCCGTCTATAATAGAACTAGTAGAATACTTCGACAAAACTCAGAACAACGAAGATCTCTACAAAACCAATCTTAAAAAAATCACAGAAAAAATTAGTACGTACGGAATCTCATTAAAAGACGGAGATTATTCACGTATTGCAAATTTTTACCAACAATTTTTTCAGAAGAATTTAAATCTGAAATGGGAATACCGTTCAAACGGGGACCGTGGGATCCCCTTTATTACCTATCGTTCATTTTTACTTGGTAAAGATCTAGAAGGAAATTTAGGAAACTTTCTTAATTCTAATGAGGATTACTGGTTTATTCGAGATATGCAGGCACGAAATGCTATCATACCAATTATTGGAGATTTTGCAGGAGAACATGCACTACAGGCTATAGGACAGTACGTCAGAAAACGGGGAGATTTAGTTTCAGTTTTCTATCTTTCTAATGTTGAATATTACCTTTATCCTGATAAGAAATTTGATCAGTTTGCTCGGAACCTCCGGTCTCTTCCAACAAACGGCCAGAGTCTTATAATTCGAGCTTTTGTCAATCTAAGAAATCAAGAACATCCTAAACAAAAAAGTCAACATCTAATGACAACACTAATTCAGTACGTTCGATCATTTAACCAACTCTATGCTGAAGGGGCCTACCAATCTTACTATGATCTGGGAACAAAAAATTATATACATTAATTCTTACAAGGTTCTTTCAACAAATTTTATAGCCTCCTTTAAGGTATCAGTTATCTGAGCTATCTCCCCCAAGTTAATAATAAAAGGTGGGCTTATAGCTATGTGGTCTCCATTAACTCCATCCAGAGGTCCGGGAGCTCCAGGCATAACTAAAAGGCCTCTTTCAAATGCCGCCTGTACCACCCTAGAGGTAATACTTTGTTCTGGGTCAAATGCCCCTCCAGACTCTACTCCGGGGGAAAAGTCAATTCCACAGAGCAATCCCTTACCCCGTACTGAGTTTACTATAGAAATATCTTTTAATTCTTGTAGTTGTTCGACCAATACTTTACCCATCTGATCACAATGTCTAATTAAGTTATGCTCCTGAATATATTCCTGCACAGCAAGAGCAGTTGCACAAGACAGAG
The DNA here is from genome assembly GCA_964593235.1 of uncultured Gemmatimonadota bacterium. GTDB lineage: Bacteria > JAAXHH01 > JAAXHH01 > JAAXHH01 > JAAXHH01 > JAAXHH01. The sequence continues at coordinate 17,602 of CAZQGS010000041.1, forward strand.
GATTGCCGCCGTAGGTATGACCATGAACAAAGGATGGGGAGCTTTCAAAGATTGTGTCATATATTTCATTTTTAGCGATTGTAGCTGCTATCGGAGTATAACCGCTACTTAATCCTTTTCCTGTTGCCATCAGATCAGGAACAACACCCCAATGATCAATACCAAAATTTAGTCCGGTTCGGCCATAACCTGTGACCACTTCGTCCATAATCATTAAAATCTGGTAGTGATCACAAATATCTCTTATAGTTTTGAAATATTCATCCGGCGGCGTTAGGCCAGCTGCTGATGTTCCAAGTATTGGTTCGACTATAAAAGCGGATATATATTCCGAGCCAGTCTGCCGAATGACCTGTTCAAATTCGTCTGTACTGTGGTGAGATATGTGTGGGAAATCTAAAAGGTATGGTGTAAAATCTTTTCTCCAGGCTGACCGACCTGACATTGATAATGCACCGATAGTATTTCCATGCCAACTTTGCCAACAAGAAACCACTTTGTATTTCGAGGGATTTCCTGATTCAATATGGTATTTTCTCGCTATCTTCAAAGCAGTTTCCGTTGCTTCAGACCCTCCGGAAACAAAAAATACCCGCTCCATTCCATCTGGGCACATACTTGTAATCTTTTTAGCAAGTTTTGCTTGAGGTTCACTAATAAATTGTCCATAGGCAAATGCTATTTTACCTGCCTGCTCAGCCATTGCTTCACCAATTTTTTTGACACCATGGCCAATACTAACAACATGAACCCCGGCGCAGGCGTCTAAATAAACTTTGCCATCGGCATCGTACAGATAACATCCTTCACCATGAGAAATACATGACCAATTGCCCTTTCGAGTTCGATGAAATATTTTGTCAACTGAGTCCCTTCTAATAGTCATTTGTCTCTCCACTGAATTAGTCCTGTAATTTTAAAAAAAATTTTGCAAACCATAATTATTTTTAAAATTTTTATTCGTTTAGGATATTTAGCGCTAACAGTCTCAGTAATACTCAAATCAGAATTAAATTTAATTAGGTTCTTGCAAAGTTTGTACGAGATTATACTGTCTTTGTAATTTTTTCCTGTTGCCCAAATTAAAAATCCACATCTTAAGTCGTGCGACATCCACTGATTAGATTGGTTGATTAATTCTATATAGGATGTATCTGTGACTCCTTTTCTAACAATCTATTTAAACCCTATCTGCATCATACAGATATCACCTAGGGGAAAAAATACTAGCCTTTCCACTCAGAAACTATATACACTTCGTAGGTGTGGTGTCAAGTTTTGCTACTTAATTAAGGGATGGTAATGAGACAGAGAATTCTTGGTAAAACCGGCATTCATGTTAGTGAAATAGGCCTCGGAGGTCTTTTTGTTTCCTCCTTTGGCAATGATCGAACCGAAGCTATCCAAGCCATTAGGCAAGGACTAAAACTTGGCATAAATTATCTTGATACCGCTCCGGCATACCATGATTCTGAGGAAGTATTAGGGCAGGCTCTTATGAATTTTAAGGTCCCGTATACACTCTCAACCAAACTTGGAGGACGACCAAATCCTTTCGACCCTCGTGATAAAGACATATTACGTCGGTCCTTGGAAACGAGCCTGCATTTGTTAAAAAAAACTAAAATTGATATCCTTATGATTCATGAACCTGATCGTCCCGGTCAGTATGACTGGTTTACAGATTGGAATAATTTTCATGGTCCCGTATGCGAATTCTTGACAGAGTTGAAAGCTGAAGGAATAGTAAAGTATACTGGTTTAGGAGGAACTACAGCTTATACTCTACCTGCCATAATGGCGACCGGTAATTACGATGTAGTGTTAACCGCATTTAATTATAGCTTACTTTGGCAGGAAGCCAAACATCAAATTATTCCCGAGGCAATTAAACAAAATATGGGTATTATTATCGGTTCCCCCCTCCAACAGGGAGCGTTATCTAAATGCTACCATGCTGAGGTAGAATATGGAGCCCCGTGGCTGGCTCCAGGGCGTCGGGAACAGCTACAAAAGCTATATAAATTTGTAGCCGAGTTAGGAATCCCCCTTCCCGAATTGGCAATACGTTGGGTCCTTACTAATCCTTTCGTCTCTACTATTTTATCCGGTTCACGATCGGTTTCAGAAGTTGAAAAAAACATAGGATATATTAACTCTGGTCCCCTACCCGAAGATGTTATGAAAAAGATCCAAGAAATTGCTGACCTGGTTCCCTTTCGTCCCTTTGAGGAGCCATTTGTACTTCCTTTTTGCCGAGCTTACCGTGGGCCCGGACCAGCCCTATAGTTTTATTTCTCAACATCCTGGTCAGCACCCAACTGTCCTAATAGATTCTTCAGCATTGCTGCAGCTTTTACGTAGTCATACTGAGCTGTGACACGATCTGTTTCAGCTTGTTTTAAAGTCAACTGAGCATCTATCAATTCAAGCTGAGTGCTTAGTCCACTCTCGTATTGCAGCTGGACCATCCCCACACCACGATTAGCTAATTTAATAGCTTCCGCACTGGCATCGACACGTTCCGATGCCTCAAAAATGTTTAACATAGCCATTGTAACATCTACCTCGATTTGTTTCTCGAGCTGTTTTTCATTATATCTAGATTTTTCAAATTCAGCTTCCGCCTGTAATACTTGACCCATATTACGTCTCCCATCAAATATCGGAAAAGAAACATTTAATAAAGTATTCCAACTACGGGAGAAATCTCTGACCGCAAGTGATTTAAATTTTGGATCGTTGATTTGCGCTTGCATAATATACCCAGCCGAAAGCGATATATCAGCCCCTCTCTTTCCTCGGGCTAAACGGATTGATGCCTCATTCATGGCAGTTTCCAATTTAGCAGCCTTTAAATCAGAACGACTAGACATCGCATTTCGAACTGCTGTTGAGATATTTTTTGGAATACTAGAAGAGTCTACTTCTAGGGCAGTAATACACCTTAATAAAATTGACTGGGGTAATCCGATGATTTGTTTGAGGTTCGCTTTTGACATTGAGACTCGGTTCTTAGCCTGGTTCACAGCTACTCTAGCATTAGTGACCTCTACTTTGGCCCTTAGGACATCATAATCAGATACTGTACCAGCCTCAAAATATCTTTTAACGCCTTCATATTGCGTTATAGCGCGTTTGTAGGCAGCTTCTGAAACCTCAACTATAGCTTCGGTTAGTAAGACATCATAGTAGCTGTTATGAATTATCAGTACTATATCAACTTGCATTTGTTCTGAATTAGTTTCTGATATTTGCTGGTAATATCGTGCCATTTTTAGGCCAGCACCTACCTGTCCCCCACGGTATATCGTCTGAGAAAGATCCACTCCAAAGTTTATTACATTATCTGTCCCAGCTTTAAATTGTTGGCCACCAAATGTAAAGACGGGCAAAGCCCAATTTCGGGTAAAAGAACTTTTAAAGTTAATTTTGGGCAATGCCTCTGACAAAGCTTCCTTAACCTGACCCTTTGCCCGATTTACATCAATTTTCGACCGTAATACTGCCTCGTTATTTTTTAGTCCTAGCATAACAGCTCTATTGAGTGTCAGAAAAATTTCTTTCTTTTCTTGAGCAAATAATTGGTGGGTGATGAGGACTATCAAAGTGAGGGATAACAAAACCCTGAGAGCGCGGGAAATCATATTACCTCCATATTTACTATTCCTCTAAGATCAGACAGATACCGCCGAATTTTCTGGGTTTTGGTTGTCTTTACTTCTTTGCTCTTTAACCTGGGTTTTCTCACGACTACGAGCAGTCAACTCCGAGACAAAATCATACATTACGGGAACAACGACTAATGTCAGGACTGTAGCAAACGCTAGACCAAAGATTACTGCTACTCCCATAGGCCCCCACCATTGAGAACTTTCACCACCTACTTCTAGAGTCATAGTGAAAAAGTTGAAGCTTATTCCCGTTGTGAGGGGAATAAGACCAAGGATCGTAGTTATAGCTGTCAACAAGACAGGTCTCAGTCTGGTTACACCACCCTGAAGAATTGCCTCCCTCCGTTTGAGGCCTCTCTTTCTTAATTTTGTTATATAATCTATCAATACAATACCATTATTGACGACGACGCCCGCGAGGCTAATTACCCCTATCCCTGTCATAATAATACCAAAAGGTGTGGCTGTAATTATCAATCCAAACAAAACTCCTATTAGTGATAAAATAACAGACATCATTATAATTAGGGGCATTGCGACAGAATTAAATTGTGTCACCAAAATTAATGAAATTAAGATTAAGGCTATAAAAAATGCTTTCGAAAGAAATTCGGTAGCCTCTTCCTGCTCAACATTTTCACCTTGGTATCTAAGCAAATAGCCCTCTGGTACCGATAATTTTTGTAGCGCTTCCTGAACGTCCATTAAAACTTCATTTGCGAGCCTTCCTTCAACATCTCCCTCTATAGTAAGAACTCGTTCCTGATCCTTCCGTTTGATCGAACCTACACCACCATCAACTTTTGTATTAGCAAGAGTTATTAGAGATATTGGTTCCTCATTATGGAGAATATGAATCCGTTCAAGGTCAGCAAACGAAGATCTCTCTGGCTCCGCAAAACGAACCATAATATCATATTCTTCATCCCCAACTCGGTATTTTGAAGCCTGCGTCCCATTGATTGCTGTCCGAACTGCTCGAGCAATTTTTGCTGTATTTATCTCTAGTAATGCTGCTTGCTCCCGATTAATCTCAACCTTAAGTTCTGGCTTCCCTGAATCATAATCATCCTTGAGATCTACAAGTCCTGGGATATTTTCTATAAGCATTATAGCTTGACTTGCTAGACTACTTAGTATCGAAAAATCTTCTCCAACAATTTCTATATTTACTGGTGCTGCGGTAGGAGGTCCTGGTTGAGGAGTGATAATTTCAACATCCGCCCCTATAAGTTCTTTCATTTTAACTCTCAAACTTTCCACGGTAATGAAAGAAGATTTGGAACGAAATTCCCGATCAACAAAATCCACAATAATTCTTGATTTGTGGGGTGTTCCTCCTCCTCCTCTTCCCATCTCCTGAGGGTTTGGAGAAGCACCTACACTAGCGACATACTGACTCATATCTTGGATGTCTTGGATGATAGTTTCAGCCTGCCGAACAATTTCGTTGGATACATCCAACTTTGTGCCAATTGGTGTATCCACATCAATATACGCCTGATTAGGTTCAGTTTCAGGAAAGAACTCAATACCTTTCCCAATATAGTTATAGGTTATGGCCATTCCTAAAAGTGCGCCAAAAGTACTGCCCACTACTAATATCCTATGCTCCAGTGCCCAAATCAGAAAGCGCCGGTACGCTTGACGCAGGTACTTTAACCAATTTTTTTCTGATCGGTTTAAATTGACTGTTAACAGGACCGAACATAGCGTTGGATTAATAATCAGTCCGACAAATAAGGAGGCCGACAGGGTTATAATTAAAGTCGCTGGTAAAAAGCTCATAAAATCTCCAATAATACCGGGCCAGAATAGTATCGGAGCAAATGCACACAAAGTTGTAAGAGTAGATGTACAAACGGGGACAGCGACCTCTCCAACGCCCTCCCGGGCCGCCTTAATTAATGGACGCCCTTCTTCCCTATGACGGTAAATATTTTCAACAATTACTATAGCATTATCAACAAGCATTCCTAATGCCAAGATCAGGCTGAAAAGTACAACCATGTTGAGAGTGTACCCCAAAGTATCAATGACGATAAATGAAATTAACATAGATAATGGTATTGCAATCGCTACGAAAAGAGCGTTTCTTACACCCATAAACATAAATAGAACGACTACTACTAAAATTAAGCCTGAGATAATGTTGTTTTCTAAATCCGTAACCATTGACCGTATATTTTTTGACTGATCTGCCAATACTGCTAATTTTATGGTTTGAGGTAGTCTTTCCTGTTCCAATTTAAGTAGTTTTTTTACGGCGTCTGAAATTTGTATTAAGTTTTCACCACTCCGCTTCTGAACATTCAGAGAAACGCTAGGTAATGAATTTAAACGGGAATGTGTTGTTTCTTCTTTGAATCCAAAACTTACGTTAGCAACATCTTCTATTGCTATAGGTTGCCGATTTCTCGTTTTTATTACTAAACGACCAATTTCCTGAGGGGTTTTAAATTCACCAGGGACCCTAACTGCATAGCGTAAAGTCCCTGTTTTAATAGAACCTCCTGGCATATTAAGATTTTCATCTCGTATCGTATCTATGATATCGCCCAAACTAAGACCGTAATGGACTAGCCTATCAGGATCCACATTAACCTGTACTTCACGTTCCAGTCCCCCTGCTACTGTAACATCTAAAACTCCTGGGATCTGCTCAATTTGTTGTTTTAGATTATCGGCAATATCTTTTAGGGTTACAAGGCTTTGAGTACCTGCCACATTGACAACTAATATGGGTATATCATCCATATTTATCTCTCTAATGGTCGATTCCTCCGCATCTTCTGCTATTTCTGTTCTTGCAAGATCAACTTCTTCTCTAACATTTTGGAGGGCATTGGTAATATCAACATCGGTTTCAAACTCAATGACGACAACGGAGAGGCCTTCACTGGAGGTAGACGAAATTTCTTTGACATTTGGAAGGTCTTCTAGATACTTCTCTATGGGTTGTGTAACTAGATGTTCAATATCAGCTGGCGCAACCCCAAAATATGGGGTTGCAACGTAGACAATTGGCACAGATATTGAGGGAGCGGATTCACGGGGCAGAGAAAGATATGATGTAAAACCGAGGAAGACAATTGCCCCAGTTAAAACTAAAACGCTAATTCGGTTAGAAATCGCAATATCAGATACTTTCACGCTAGGAGACTCCGGCGGTTTACTGGTGAGGATACTTTCTATATAATTGGACTACAATCTGTCGTTTCTAACCTTAATTGATTCCCCATCAACTAGACTTCTATGGCCTACAACGATTAGGGAGTCACCCACCGCTAAACCATTAGTGACTAATACCTGATCTCCTGCAATAGCCCCTAGCGTAATTGGTATGGATCTAGCAACATGACCTTCTACTACATAAACAATCCGACCTTGATCAGTATCTATTACAGCATCCTGAGGAATTACAATAGCCTGAGGAATATGTTCTTTAACTACTCTGATAGTGACCCCCATCTCAGGTTTCAAGTAATAACCGGGGTTATCCAAATTAATTTCGACTGGTATAGTGCGACTATCAGGGTCTAAGGTAGTCCCAATATAGTTAATTGCTTTTTCAAGATGAATATCGGGGAACCCAGGTAAGGTCACGGTCGCTTGAGTTCCTTCCTGGATATACTTGAGATGCCGCTCTGGAACTCCTGCAACAACCTTAACTTGATCTACATTAACTAGTTCAATAATTTGTCTTCCAACAGTTGCGAGTTCACCTGCTTCCATTTCTAATTTATCTACTACACCCGAGATCGGAGCTTTAATAATAGCTCTCTTTAGGTAGGATTTAGCCTGCTTATAACGGGCTTCATTAAAATCGTTATTATACTTACTCTCAAGAAATACTGATTCAGCAATAACATTCTGTTCATATAGACGTGTATTATTGCGCAATTTTAATTTACTGGAGTTTAGAGCAGCTTCAGCTTCAGCCACAGCTGCTCTAAGTAAATCATCTTCGATTTGGGCTAAAACATCACCTTTGTTAACAGATTGGCCTTTTTTAACATCAATACTTTTTATTAAACCGTTAACTTCCAGACTAACGACGACTCGGCGCTGTGCCTTTACTTCACCGACAAGCCTAAAATAATTATTAAATTCTCTAGTTTCAACAATCCTGGCGACCACATTAACTGTTCGGTTTTCTCTTTCAGGAATATCCCTAGTAGCATTGCTTCTTTCACTGCAACTAAACAATATAAGGCTTCCTAAGAGATATACTATGGGGTGGTAACTCTTCAGAAACTGCAAAATCATTAGTTAAAATACTCCCAATAATTCAAGTAATAAATTACTAAGGAACTTGACCCGACGGAGCTCAATAAGGTAATATCAGGAGGACCTGTCAAGTAGACTCTTTACAACAGGTCTTCTTAACCTGATATAGTTTAATCTATTTTCTTAAGACACATCAAATTTTTTTCGGGAAGGCATATATGTGGAAAAGGTTAAACAATTTATTATACTTTTTATATTTCTGGTACAAGAATAAACTTATTCGTTCCGGACAGAATAAAAAGGTCTATAACCCTTTAGATTTCCCGTGTTCCTTCCCAGAGCCTATTTTGTACGTATCCACGGGTCAGATTGGGGATCTTGTCCTAGCTACAGGGCATTTAAAATTTCTACGTGATTGGTTTTATCCTCATCCTATCTGGTTGTTAGGAAATCCGTCGATACAACCCGTAGTAAAACCTTTCATCGATATTTTTATTCCTATTTCTAATACAAGAACTTCACTAACGTATCGTGGTTTAACCTCGCATTCTGGTGGCAGTTCGATACTAAATCGACGATTTAAATACATTATAGCGGACATACATACATTTTATGGTGGTCTGTTTCGGTTAGAATTAATACTTAACTCCTTGCAGGCGGAGAGGAAGTTTATCTATGAGGGATACTATTTAGGATCAGATCTTGCCCCTGTTAGGCCGTATCCACGCAAATTTGAAATTATACCCACATTCAAGACTGGTGCAAATGCGGTAGAGCCAAGCAAACCGGTTCATATACTTCAACATAATGAATACTATTTTGACCAGCTATTAAAAAGGCTGGGAATAAAGGTTGACAACAGGCCAAATAACAAACCTGATCTGGGCTTTGTAGGATCTGGCATTAAAGATTGTATTCATTATGGCCTGGTCCCAGGTGATTTTGTTGGTTGGCAACCATACAGCAATAATGGTCGAAAAAACTATCCTCTGTTAGATTGGCAGAAAATCATTTCGGCATTTCCAGATCAACAATTTGTAGCATTTGTAGAGAAGAAGAGGGATTTAAACCTTAATAAAATGGGATTGACTAACCTTAGTATAATAACAGCAGAACTTCCTGTTATAATGCGTCTAATTCAAGAAACACGTTGTTTTGTAGGTTTAGATTCTGGTTTAAGCCATATTGCCACTGCGTTAGGTAAGCCTACGATCTGTGTCACCGGGGATAGTCATCTTGGATACTTTTTTCCTTACCCTAAAGAATATGGTTACACAAACCTTTCTATGGTTTTTAATTCCCAATACCTTAAATGCAGAGGTTGCTTCATGACATGCGAACACGAGGTTTTGACTTCAACTTTAAGGAAAGGTGCCCTATGTTTGCGAACAATTACACCACAAACCATTATAGACTCAATTAATGATGAATTATATGGTAATTACAAGTAATTCCAGCGTCAAGCCTATTACATTAATGTTTTACTCAACTTAACCACTATAAGTCCTTTTATAATAATACCTTACCTGTTTTATTAACCTCAAATTGAATTAATAAAAAGATGGCTCCTGCAACATTTTTATTGTTTTTTAACCTAACCTTGATATCTTGTTTAGTCCCTCAGATAGAAAAGGTTTATCGCTCCTTAATGAGTATAAACAACTCCGCATATTAAGTTTTCAAAAAACGGGAGGCGGTTGGATGGCTTTTGATTTTCTCAATACTTTAACCACCTACCTTGATTTTGTCTGGATATCGATTCTTTTATTAGCTCCAATGTTAATTCTTGGTCTTTTCCTCTCTGGCCTGATTCATGTTTTTATCTCCCGAGAATTGGTGCTAAAATGGCTTAAAACCGAAAGTGTTAAATCAGTTAGTATTAGCGCAGCTATTGGTGTCCCAATACCGTTGTGTAGTTGCTCGGTTGTGCCAGTGGTCGCTGAAATGCGTAAGAAAGGGGCTTCACGTTCATCCTGTATGTCCTTTTTAATCACGGCACCAGAAACTGGAGCAGATTCAATTCTGGTAACTAATGCATTTTTTGGAGTAATTGTTGCTATATTGCGTCCCCTAATTAGTTTCATTAGTGCTGTTGTTGCCGGGATCCTTAGTATAATTCTTATCAAACAAGAACCAAATATAAAAAACAATGAAAAGCCTAGTTGTATAAGTGACCAATGTTGCGAAAACGGTAACGAAGGGCATGAATTTCTTTGGCCTGAGGCTAGGGATTGTTATGTTAGTCCATCGACCATCAAATCTATGACAAATAATTGGTTCCGACACTCACTTTTTGAAAAACTAAAATCTATATTTAGATCTAAAAATAGATTAGCCGGGATTAACCCTCCTCAAGAAAATTTGCTTATGCTTTCTCAGGAATACCGTAATCAACAGCAAACACCTACGTTAAATTTAAAAAAAATTCTTAAACATATCTTTCATTATGGTTTTGTCGAAATTGCGGACGATATACTTTTTGCTATGCTTGTTGGTATAGGTTTGGGAGGGATCCTCTATATAATTATCCCGGGAGATATTATGACGAGTGAGTTTGCCCGTTGGTTATCCTACCCAGTGATGATCCTTGTAGGAATACCACTTTATATCTGTGCCTCTGCCAGTACCCCAATAGCAGCGGCCCTTGTTGCCAAAGGATTTAGTCCGGGGGCTGCGCTCATATTTCTAATGACCGGACCGGCAACAAACACTAGTACAATAGCTATTATTGTAAGCCAATTTGGTGGACGCTTTGCATCAGTTTATGTTAGTTCAGTTATTATTGTTACAGCAATATTGGGAATCATCACTGATATAGCCCTTCTTTCTACCGGATATACACTCTCAGTAAATCTCTTACCTACAGAATCAACTACAGTGGAGGCTCTTCAGTGGGGTGGCATGTTTTTAATGTTTGCTTTATGTATCTGGAGATATCAAGCAGGAGCCATGCGTAAATCGTATCAAGATATGATCTCAAACGTCAAGCCTCTTTGCAGTACTTTTAAAAAAGGATGGGCCTATATTACCCAAAAATGGTAAAGATGTTGAACTATTGCTATAAATTTTAGATTCTTATGATAATTAATACTAATTTTTTCTCGAGCAATTTTTCTCATGATAAAAAGCTCAAATTAAATTTCCATATAGGTGGATATTTTGTCGATTGATTCTAACATATTGTTTCTTTTATTGAGTTACTCTTTAGCAATATTTGGTATCTCATTATTGGGTGGCAGATTGTCTGAATATGTCACCTTAACCCATACCCGTACACAATTTGTAATGAGCCTTGTAGCTGGATTCCTTCTTGGTATCGCTATGTTTCATCTTCTTTTACATAGCCTGGAGGATAATCCTGAACCTGGTGGTTCTAAAACAAGCATAGGTTTCATGGTACTTGGAATCATTTTAATAGTGGTTATGTTACGTATTTTTAGATTCCACCAACATGAAATTAGTCACGAAGCCGTTGAGATGCAGGAAAAACAAAATAATGGGAATCAATCTAATAACACAGATGGAATTAATCGGGGTAGTGTATTAAGTATTGGTTTAGGCCTGGGATTACATACGGTTATCGAAGGGATAGCATTAGGGGCTAGTATTCAAAGAGGATTAGCGCACGAAGGTACTGCTATTCTGGTTGGATTAGGAGTGTTTTTAGCAATAATGGCACACAAGCCTCTTGAGGCATACTTCATCATAGCGTTAATGAGAGTGGCTGGCTATACAAAACGAGCTTGTACGCTAACTAATTATAGTTTTGCCATCCTTTGCCCAGTTATAACTATATTAACCTTTGCAGGGATAGGGATGTTTAGCGAATTACATCTCTCAGGATATATTATGGCTTTTTCTGCCGGTGTTTTTATCTGTATATCTCTTGGAGATCTTTTACCAGAAATTCATTTCCATAGTCATGATCGAGGAATATTAGCTGTTGCGTTCCTTCTGGGAATAGGTTTAGCTTATTGCTTGTTTTTATACGAATCGAGATCTTTCCATTAAGTTAATTTTACCTAACTATTGATATAATAATCATGGCAAAAACTACAATTGATCATAAAGATAGATCCGGCACCGAAACGCTTTTCTTTCAGGTTGAAGGCATGACCTGTGGCGCGTGTTCTTCCCGAGTTGAAAAAGTTCTTTCTAAAATACCTGGTGTTGAAACAGCCGAAGTAAACCTTACTTTAGAACGAGCTACAGTTACTTGCAGGCCATCAATTAAACAAAACCTGATTTTGAAAGCAGTAAACGAAGCTGGTTTTACTATCACTCTGATTAAAGATGATAAAAAGTTATCCAAATTTACTAGCGATTTTGACATCCAAAATCGTATTTCTCTGATAATTGCTATAACTTTTACTATTCCTTTTATTCTTCAAGTTTTTTTCCGATCGATTCAAGATTGGACTGGAATATTTTTTCAATTGCCCATTCCTTTGGCTGTTTTACTAGCATCAGTAATTCAATTTGGAATTGGTTTGCGCTTTTATAGAGGGGCTTACCATTCCCTTAAATTTGGTTCGGCAAATATGGATGTGTTAGTAGCAATGGGAACAACAACGGCATATCTATATAGTATGTATAATGTCCTCGCTTTTGATAACCCTTCTGACCAGACCTTATATTTTGAGGCTTCAGTAATTATCATAACCCTCGTCATTATTGGTAAAAGCATTGAGCTTCGAGCTAAACGTAGTGCCAATAGTGCTATACACGAACTCTGTAAAATTCAACCTGAAACAGCAAATGTCCGGCAAAAAGATGGGACCGAAGAGATTCGTCCCATACAATTTTTAAATCCCGGAGATGTTGTATTGTGCCGCCAGGGTGATCGAATTCCAGTTGATGGGATTGTTATTTCAGGCGAAGCTGAAATTGATGAATCACTCATAACCGGTGAAAGTATACCAATTGTAAAACTTCCGGGGGCTGAAATCATTACTGGCTCGATAAATTTAAACGGCTTTATTGAAATTAATGTGAAAGCTGTTGGCGATGAATCAACTCTCGGGCGAGTTATACGTTTGGTGGAAACTGCTCAAACCAAAAAACCTAATATTCAACGCCTAGTAGACCAAGTTAGTCATATCTTTGTCCCTGTAATTATTAGCCTAGCTCTATTTACATTTCTTTTCTGGTATTTGGTGAGCGGAAATCTTGACATAGCAATTCTTAATGCCGTCTCGGTCTTGGTTATAGCCTGTCCATGTGCCTTAGGTTTAGCAACACCAACAGCGATAGTAGCGGGAGCAGGAGCAGCTGCCAGAGCAGGCATCCTTGTTAAAGACATTGAAGTATTAGAGCGGTCACGTGACGTTACTCATGTAATTTTTGATAAGACAGGGACTCTCACTGAGGGGAAGCCGCGCATCGTTAATATTTTTGCCTTCGTTGAAAACTACAATGATGAATTATTAACAATTGCTGCATCATTGCAACATGGGAGTGGACATCCAGTCGCAAAAGCATTTAAACAACTAGCAGAAGAAAAGCTATTATCCCTTCCAATAACGACAAACTTTAATAACCATGTAGCTAGAGGGGTTGAAGGTACTATAGGAGGCAACACTTATTTTCTTGGCAATCTTAATCTTTTTCAAGAAAATTTTCATAAAACTCCTCCAAAGACTGATACTTATACTATTGATTCGACTGCCGTATGGCTTGCAAAAATCGACAATTCAGAATGTGAATTCCTTGCCCAATTTGACCTAGTTGATACGCTGCGGCCCAATATTCCAATATTAATTGAAAAATTGAATCAGTTAGGTACTGAAGTCCTATTAGTTTCAGGAGATTCCGAATCTGCTGTTAGTTACATCGGGAATCAGATTGGAATTCACCATACTTTTAGTTGTACAAACCCGCAACAAAAAGAGAGTATTGTAGGAAAATTGATCGATGATGGAGCTAATATCTGTATGGTTGGTGATGGAATAAACGATGCCCCTGCTTTAGCTAGAGCTAATATAGGAATTGCAATGGGATCTGGTACAGAGGTTGCGATGGAAACAGCTGAAATTACCTTAATGAGGGCCGACCCAACTCTTGTAGTTGAGACTATTTCTTTAAGTAGACTTACCATCCGCAAGATTAAGCAAAATCTTTTCTGGGCCTTTAGTTATAACATCATTGGAGTTCCCTTGGCGGCGATGGGTTTTTTATTTCCTGCTCTAGCCGCGATCATGATGACTTTTTCGAGTATAAGTGTATTAATAAATTCACTGACTCTAAGATCATGGAAACCTCAAGACCCTGAAATTTCTTAAAAGGGCCCAATGGTATTAATAACGCATTAGGGATCAAATTAAGAAATTATAGAATTTGCTTTAACCTGAAGCAAGTATTGGATGCTGGGGGCCACAAAACGGTTCACCTATCTTCAGATTATGATCTCCACCGGCGTTCCAACCACCATTGTAATTCACGTTATCAGGAATATATATTATTGCTAAAGCTCTCCTCGGTAGATTACTATAATTGGGGGTGGCGTAATGAAAAGTGCAACCATGGTGAAAAGTGATGCCACCAGATTCCATTTCCATTACAACAGGCTCCTTATCCAATCCTTTTTCCCCAATTTTACTAAGGACACTTTCACCTTCAATGTCTAATTTTACTGGGGGCAAACGACCGTATTTATGACTACCAGGGATAAATTGCATACAACCATTATCTACTGTAACATTATCGACAGCAATCCAAGCTGATAAAGCTCCAACCTGTTCCATCGGCCAGTATGGGGCATCTTGATGCCAGTTTGTTGCCCGACTATTTTGGCCTCCAGGTTTTATCAAACCGTGGTCATGATAAATCATTAGGTGTCTGCTGCAAGAAAGCTTACGGGCAATTTCAGCCATTCGGGCATCAAAAGAATATTTCCTGATATTTTCATAATCTACCCAAAGATTAACCATTTGATTAAAAACTTGGTTGTAATTTTTATTAGCCTTATCATCAATATCAAGAAATTGTGCTCTTTTATCTTCTATAGTTTTATCCAAAGCATGTTTCAGTTCCGAAATTGCTAATTTGTCAAAAAAATTATGAATTTGGAAGTAGCCATTTTCCTGAAAAAAATTAATATCTTCTGTTCCTATCTGATTTGGATTCATTTTATTAGCTGCCTAAAAGAGGAGCAAAATATGTTGTTAGATAATTTGAAATTAATATAGTTCATGATTTTAAATAAATTCTATCCTAAACAGAATTTATAATTTACTTTACTAAAAATCGAGTAATATTATTACCTTATTCATATGAAGATAACTAGATCAGACTCTTAAAGATAGTAATTATGGCCGAAGAACAATATCAAATCAATGTAGAAGACTATACCAACTACCACAGAAATGGCTACCTTTTAGCCAGGGACCTTGTGACTATTATGAGATAGATTAATTACTGTCTCATACCGAAGATTTGATGCAAGGGAAAATAACTATTGAAGGAATAGAGCCACCCCCACCTGGGCTTAGTTCAGAATAGATAGGGCAACAACATTGGCTGTGAATCCATATGCTTCATCGGAGGCATCAACTTCACGAAAAACATCTTCTCCAACCTCGTATACTTGACGTTCTTTAAGCTTTGATTGGTCCTGATACTCTTGCACTACAAACCATGCTTTTTCTAAAACCACCAGGCCGTGAAGGTCAAGGGTTTCATCAAGATGCTTATTATATTCCTACCTATCCTGACACTCTCATCAGTTCATGCCTTGCTATCGATCAAGCAGACGAGAAAAATGGTTGTATGATGATCACTCCTGGGTCACATCATGAACCAATCTATCCTGATAAAACTAAAATGAGACAAAACCATATCGATGGATCTATACAAGACCTTAAAGTAATCTCCGCTAGAGAAACAGATGAAACAGCTAATGATTTAACGTCATCTATCGCTTCTAAATATGGGAGCCCTAAAATAGCAGCGTGAATGGAATCAGGTGATGTTCTTTTTTTTCACAGTCACCTTATTACATAGATCTCATGAAAATAAAACAGTAGACTGTTTTCGGAGGACATTCGTTAGTCACGATTGCAATGCAAGATTATGGGTGCCATGGAACCATGGAGCCGACTTTGAAGAGCCATCTGCAAATCATCTCCATATTCTAGCTCGAGGGAATTCACATTTTCCTTTTACATTACCTAAATTTGGCACACCATGTGATGCTCTAAAGCATAAAGAAACTGCAAAGGGGGTTCGTCCAGCCCGGATGATGGGGGATATGTCAAAAACTAGCGTAGAAGGTGTTATGATACCACGTTAATTTACTACCTTGCTAAATAGTGTTAAGGAATTAGTTAACCAAGAGCTTCCGACCTATATTAATTGCATCTATCATAACATTAATTTCTTCGGAAGTATTATAAAGATATACACTGGCCCTAGCAGATGCTCCACAAGCAATTCCAAGACGGCGCATAAGTGGCTGTGCGCAGTGGTGACCAGCTCTAATAGCAACCCCTTGTTGGTCTAATAATGTAGAGAGATCACTTGGGTGAATAGAATTAATATTAAATGCTACCGCACCTCCGCGGGCAGTTGCATTGCCATATATTGTCAAATCTTCTATTTCATTTAGTCGTTTAACCAGATATTTTGTTAGTGCCTTCTCTTGTAAATATAAGTTAGCCATTCCAATGTTAGTAAGATATTCTGTCACAACTCCAAAGACAATAGCATGTGCTATATTGGGAGTGCCTGCTTCAAATTTTTCAGGAATCTCTGAACACGAAAACCCATCAAGTCGGACCTCGTTAATCATTGATCCCCCACCCATATAGGGATCCATATTTTCTAATATTTCTTCACGCCCGTATAAGCCACCAATACCCGTGGGGCCACACATTTTATGTCCCGAGAAAGCGTAAAAATCACAGTCCAAATCGGTAATATCAACCTGCATATGTGGGACGCTCTGAGCACCATCCACAAAGATTAATGAACCATTCTGGTGAGCTAATTTAGTGATTTCTTTAATTGGATTTATTGTACCTAAAACATTTGACATATGGGTAATAGAAACCAACCGGGTTTTTTCATTAAGCTGTTCTTTAAAACTAGTCATGTCGAGTGATCCGTCATTACAAATATCGGCATATCGAAGAACGACACCCTTCTCTTTGGCAAGAATCTGCCATGGAACGATATTGCTATGGTGTTCCATAACCGAAAGTAAAATCTCATCCCCCGCCTTAAGGTTCTTTCTTCCCCAAGCACTAGCAACCAAATTAATCGCCTCGGTAGTATTCCGGACAAAAATTAAAGTCCTGGTTGGAACATTAACAAATACGGCTACCTGATGTCGGGCACTTTCATAAGCTGCTGTTGCTTCTTCACTAAGAGCATGGATCCCTCTATGAACGTTAGCGTTGGTATGGGTATAATATTTATTTAAAGCATCAAGGACTACTTGAGGTTTTTGTGAAGTCGCACTGTTGTCAAGATACACCAAATCTTTACCATGTACTTTTCTTTCTAAAATAGGAAAGTCTTGGCGATATCGTAATGCCAGGTTATCAGACCAAGCTATGTCATCAGTATTGTTTTTCTTTTCTTCCATAAAACATTCTTTCATAATTTTAATAAATTTTATTAATCCATACCTAATTCGAGTTTGGCATCTTCTGTCATCATATCAACATCCCAGGGAGGCTCCCATACTATTTCGATTTCCACTTCGGAAACGTCCTCTATTTCTTTTATTTTGGTTTCTATCTCTGCAGGAATAGACTGCGCCGCGGGGCAATTGGGTGAAGTAAGAGTCATCTGGATAGTTATCTTACCATCATTATCAACAACAATCTCGTAAATAAGGCCCATTTCAAAGATATTAACAGGGATCTCTGGGTCGTATACGGTTTTTAAAGTCTCTACTATTTTTTCTTTTAAAAGTTCGGTGTCCATTAATTTTCTCCAAATTCTTAAGTGGAAATTCCAGTCTCAAGCAACAGCCAGATCCTTAATTGTTAATTCAAGAAGTGAATCTAATGAAGAACGAACAGCATCCAATTGAAGGCGGCTAATTAAATCTGCAGCAAAACCATATGTAAGCAGTTGACATGCCATATCATAGCTCAAACCTCTGGTTCGCAAATAAAATATCTGATCTTCATTCAACTGCCCTACAGTCGCGCCATGAGTACATTTTACCTGATCAGCATAAATTTCTAATTGAGGTTTTGTATGTATCGTCGCACCAGAAGAAATAATTAAATTCTTATTTAGTTGTTTGGCATCTGTTTCCTGAGCATCCTGATGGACGAAAACTTTACCATTGAATACCCCTCTAGATCGCCCTCCCAAAATACCTTTATATACCTCGTAGCTATTACAGTTGGGGACAACGTGATCAATCGCTGTATGATTGTCGACATGTTGACTACCACTTATTAAATATAATCCATTCATTCTTACTACCGAACGTTCCCCGGCAAGTCTAGCATTCGTGTCATTACGAGTTAATTCTCCCCCCAAAGTCATGTTAAATGAGGAGATGTGACTATTACTTTCCAAGTGGAATTGAGTCGTGGATAAATGTCCAGCGCCTGCCCCTTCTCTGTTAATTCGATAATGATCTATACTTCCCTCGCTCTCCACAGAAATCTCCGTCACAGCATTTGTTAGATAAAAACTTTCCGTCATCCCTGAGTAACTTTCAACTAGGCGGAGATTAGTACTCTTCCCCGTTACTACTAGTGTTCGAGGCTGCAGCGCTAGGGACTTTTCAGATTCTGTAGTAACATAATGCACATGTATAGGATTTTCTACAATCTCCCCGTCTGGGAGGTAAACAAAAAGTCCATCCTCAAATAGAGCTGTGTTCAAAGCAGTAAGTCCAGATTGTCTATAATCTGCATATTGGCCTAAGTGCTGGTGTACTAATTCTGGGTTTTCAACAATTGCATCCGACAGTCTACTAATTATCGTCCCACGAGGTAATTTCGTAAGCTTAGAATTTTCTGGCGAATAAACTCCGTTAATAATGACCAACCGATGCCAGTCATTATCACCAAATTCAAACGAACCTAGGGTGTTACCGTCCACTTGACCCCCAATTGGGTTTGTCTGGTAAGAAGACTCACCAATTTTTTTCAGGTCAGTATAAATCCAATCTTCTTTTAATGGGAATGAAAGTTCACGAACAATTGGCATTCCTATCTGCCGAAATTCCTTCATAGCTTTTGTTCGTAGATTACTCAACCATAATGGTGATTGTTTGGTTTTAAGGCGATCAAAAGCTTCATCAAAATCTTTGTAACGAACTTGCTGTAGATCTGGTAATCTTTCAGGCATAATTATTTTCCGTCCTTCGGTTCCGTATTTATTCTATTCTCCTGCTTCCTGTCGAATCCACTCATAACCTTCTGACTCTAATTCAAGAGCTAATTCTTTAGTTCCTGATTTCACAATTCGCCCTTGGTACATGACGTGAACATAATCAGGCACAATATAGTCGAGCAATCTTTGATAGTGAGTTATAACTATCATGGCATTACTATCGTTACGTTGCTGATTTACCCCTCTTGCCACAATTTTTAGAGCATCAATATCTAACCCCGAATCTGTCTCATCTAGAATTGACAACAGGGGTTCGAGGACTGCCATATGAAATATTTCGTTACGTTTTTTCTCGCCTCCAGAGAAATCTTCATTGACCGCTCGCTTTGCCAAATCAGGGTCCATTTCAACCAACTTCATTTTTTCATTCATAAATTTTCGAAATGCACCAGCACTCATTTCCGACTGTCCACTGTATTTTCGTCGCTCATTTAGAGCAGCCCGGAGAAAATAAGCATTACTTACTCCTGGAATCTCGACAGGATATTGAAAAGCCAAAAACATTCCAGCATTAGCTCTCTCCTCCGGCGTTAATTCAAAAAGGTCCTTACCTAAAAACTTAACTTCCCCAGTAGTTTTTTGATATTCCTCATGACCTGCAAGAATTTTCCCAAAAGTACTTTTCCCGGAACCGTTAGGCCCCATTATCGCATGAACCTCACCACCATTAATAGTGAGATCTATACCCTTAATTATTTCTTGATCCCGAATACCACCACACAAACCCTGAATCTCTAATAAAGCCATCTTACGAAATACTCCTATTGAAAGAATAATAAAGTTTTAAACAATCTTTAAACTATCTTATCAACCCACGCTTCCTTCGAGACTAATCCCTAATAATTTTTTGGCTTCCACAGCAAATTCCATTGGTAATTCCTGAAAGACCTCCTTACAAAAACCATTAATGATCATTGATATTGCATCTTCCGTTGGGATACCACGAGTCTTGCAGTAGAAAAGCTGATCCTCACTGATCCGGGCCGTTGATGCTTCATGTTCAACGTTAGCGCAATGATTACTAACATCGATATAAGGGAAAGTATGAGCTCCACAACGGTCACCAATTAACATTGAGTCACACTGGGTATAATTTTTTGCTCCATCTGCCTTTTTAGATACCTGAATTTTCCCACGGTAAACATTTTGGCCTTCTCCGGCAGAGATCCCTTTTGAAACTACAGTACTGCGCGTATTTTGTCCGATGTGAACCATTTTAGTTCCGGTGTCTGCAACCTGCTTGTTTCGAGTTAAGGCAACTGAATAAAATTCCCCGATAGAATTATCCCCCTGTAAAATCACACTGGGATATTTCCAAGTGATAGCTGAACCTGTTTCAACTTGTGTCCATGAGATTTTAGCGTTATCCCCCTTACAGGTTCCTCTCTTAGTTACAAAGTTGTAAATGCCACCTTTTCCTTCTTCGTTTCCTGGATACCAATTCTGAACCGTTGAATATTTGATCTGAGAATTCTTCAAAGCAACAAGTTCTACCACCGCTGCATGTAATTGATTTTCATCCCGCATAGGAGCCGTACATCCTTCTAGATAACTTACATAAGAACCCTCATCAGCTATAATTAGAGTACGCTCAAATTGACCTGTCCCAGCTGTGTTGATACGAAAATAAGTTGAAAGTTCCATAGGACACCTTACACCGGGAGGGATATAACAAAATGATCCATCACTAAAAACAGCTGAATTAAGTGCTGCAAAATAGTTATCCCTGTAGGGTACCACAGAACCTAAATATTGTTCTATCAACTCTGGGTGTTCTTGTGCTGCCTCAGAAAATGAAGAAAAAACAATCCCAAGATCTCCTAATTTATCCTTGAATGTCGTATGAACAGAAACACTGTCAAAAACTGCATCAACAGCTACCCCAGCTAAGACCTTTTGTTCTTCTAAGGGAATACCTAACTTGCTGTAAGTTTCGAGAAGCTCGGGGTCTACTTCCTCAAGGCTATTATACTTCGGAGTATTTTTAGGAGCAGCGTAGTACTTTATGTCCTGATAATTGATCGCTGGATGCTCCATAAATTGCCATTTGGGTTCTTTCAACTTAAGCCAGTGGTTGTACGCCTTTAGCCGCCACTCTAGCAGAAATTCAGGCTCATTCTTTTTAGATGAAATGAAACGAATTATATCCTCATTCAATCCCGGAGGTGTTGTCTCCATTTCGATATCGGTGACCCAACCCTCCTTATATTCCTGCTGGGCTAAGTTTTCAATCGCTTCCATTATTTCTCCTCATTATTACATTATAGAAGTTTATTTGTTTTCTAAATTATCATGTAATACCAGTTATACAACTTCCAATACTTTTGGGGTTTTTTGTAGAAGATCCTTTAATGATATGTTGTCAAGCATCCCTGATAAATATTCTGACAACTGATCCCATACGGGCAAAATAGCACACGCATTTAAATGAATACATGCCTCTAATTGCCCAGGGAAATGATTACACATCTTACTATTAGGACTTGTCAGAATGACACCATCGTCTTTACTTAGGGCGCGTAACACCTCTCCAAGCATGATAGTTTCGGGCTCTCGGGTGAGTGTGTATCCACCTCTAACTCCTCTAACACTCTTAACCAGCTTACTACGCCTCAGAATCATTAGTAATTTCGAGACATATTCAAAAGAAAGGCCTTCAAGATTTGCTATTTGCCTTCCTGTAACTGGATCACTCGAAAACTGTCGTGCCAATTGAAGAATACATCGAAGTCCATATTCTTCCTGGGCTGTTACTTTCATGACAAATACTCCCTAAAAGTTGATAAATCCGGCGGCAATATAGCATACTTGACTTATTTGTCAAGTATTAAATATTGATATCAATTGATATCAATGGTGAGGATTTATTATTCGTAATTTTCCTAATATCAGCACTTTTAAATTACTTTACCCTATAATGAGATTTATATTGATTGAATTATTAAGCACGATTTTAAAATAAGAACTAAAATCCAGGAGATAACCCTGTTCATTATTGATTCTGGTTCTATTTATAATGAAGACACAATCCCTATTCATCGTAGGAATTGCGCTTTTACCACCATCTGTCGCTTAATAGATGGGACTATCTTGGTCTCAGGAAGATGGGGTTCTTCCCGAGATTCAGCTAATGGGCACCCATGCATTTTTGCTACTTCGGATAATGGACTTACGTGGCATCTCCGTTATGATGGATACCAAAACTGCACTTGGGATGGATTGTCCGGAGAAATTAAGGGGTTGACCAGCACTGAAGTTGAGCCGGGTAAAATTATAGCTACAGCACTTTGGGTGGACAGATCCGATCCAGACTTACCGTTTATTAACCCCAGAACCCAGGGGCTATTACCGATGAGAATAATGCACGTTACTTCTGCTGACTTTGGATTCAGCTGGGAATCCCCTGTCCCCATGGATACTACGCCTCACCTTGCCGCATCACCATGTTCCTCACATATATTGAGATTACCCTCAGGGATTCTTGCACAACCTTACGAACAGTGGAAGGAGTATAATGATGATAGGCCAGGTAAACCCGGGGCAAGACTTCGTTTCTCTGAAGATGGGGGGCAAACCTGGCCAAAGTATGTTACTGTAGCTCAACATCCCAAAAACCAAATAGCCTATTGGGATCAACGTCTATCTATTGAACCGAACACTGGTAATATTGTCGCGATGTTTTGGACTCACAATTTTAGACTCCAACATGACATCGATATCCATATATCCTATGGTAGTCCTGATGGACAAATCTGGACTATCCCACGAAATACAACCCTGCCCGGGCAACACTGCCAACCATTATGCATGGGAAATAATGTATTGTTAGCGGTTTATTCACGGCGTCGAACCTCCCCAGCAATTGTACTTTCTATTAGTCGAGATCTAGGAAAATCGTGGGATCACCAAGAAGACCTTATAATTTATGATAGTACTCAAGGGCCTGAATCTGGGGCAGAAGGTAGCCGGACACAATCAGAATTGTGGGGAGATATGGAAAAATGGAGGTTTGGCCATCCTCGGATGGTCAAACTGCCAAACAACGAAGTCTTCATCACATACTACGGTGGCACCGATTCAGTCCAAACGGCTCGTTGGGCACGAGTAGGTTTATAGTCATGACTATAAACGTTTATTATTACTTGTAAATTTTAAAAGCTAACCTATTTAACCTCTTGATACCCTCCAAGGGCGAGCCATAATTTTGTCAAAACCAATCGGGTCAATTTCAATTCCAAGTCCTGGTTTATCTGGGATAGAAACACACCCGTTGGTATCAAGTTCAAAGGGATCTTTGAAATAACCTGCACCGAAAAGAGTTTTTCCTCCAACCCTAGAAATATTCACCTCATTATTTTCTTGGACCAAAAAGTTTGGCACGCAAGCATCGATTTGAATAGAAGCTGCTAATGCAAGAGGACTTAATGGACAGTGTAGAGCTAGCTTCGCATAAGCACTCTCACCCATAACTGCGACCTTATAACTCTCGCTAATCCCGCCAACGTGGCAAAGATCAGGCTGAAGAACGGTTAACGCATTTTTACGTAGCGCATCATAAAAGACCCATTTCCCCATCCATCTTTCCCCAGCAGCAATAGGGATTTCACTGAACCGACCAATTTCAGCAAGAACATCTACCCTTTCAACAGGTGCTGGTTCTTCAATAAATAATGGGCGATGAGGGGTTAGGGCAGAAATTAATTGTTTTGCTATTACCGGATGTGGATTATGCAGGTCTATTGCTACTTCAATCTCTGGGCCTGCGCCACTCCTTACCGCCACAAAAGCTTCTTCGATTCGTTTAACATCTGAAGTTGGTTCTAAGCTATCACGCATACTAACGTGCAACTTAAGACACCTAAAACCCCACTCCTCAACCATTATTCTTGCTGCTTCACTATAAGCCTCCGGAGAATCTACTTTCAAATTATGTTTAGGAGGGAAGCCTGCATCATAAGGTTGCCCAGGTTCTACGCACCAGGGTAATTCCCCACCAATGGCACGATACATTCTGATTTGGTCACGACAAGCGCCCCCTAACATACTATATATTGGGAGATTAGCTGCTTTACCTGCTAAGTCCCATAATGCCATATCAATACCGCTGATTGCGCTCATTTTTACGGGACCACCAACATATCCTGAACCACCTTCGTACATTGTTTGCCAATGCTTAGCCACCTGGCACGGGTCTTCTCCAACCAGCAATGGCTCAAGCCGCCTTACTTCAGCGATTACGCTTTCAGGATGGTTCTCCAGGTAAGGTTCTCCCCACCCAAAAAGTTCTGTATCGGTGCAAATCTTTAGCCAGATCCAACTGGGAGGTACACGAAGAAGTTCAAAATGAGTAATTCGCATAATTTAGTTAACTCCAATCATTAATTTTCTACCAATTACTTTACATAGGAAGTTTGTACTTGCGGGCATTACCAAAAATGAATTTAAAAAATGACTGTAACTAATCCAAAGATACCTTGGGTTATTTGACAAAAATATATATTTTGAAAGATAAACTAGCTCTAAATAACATCAATAAAATTTTTAGTTCTCAATTTTTGGAAATAGATTGGTAGTTTTACCTGAATTTCTTATTGTAATTCCAAAGCACCTTTTAGTGTTGGAAACAAAAAATTTACCCGGCCTCTTTTGACTTTATTTTTTTCACTTAATTTAATAGGAGTAATCAATGATTCAAAGTTCTCTAAAACAGCGGATTGCTTCCGGCGAACAGATCATCGGCGCGAATATCAGCATGACACATTGCAAGGACGAACTAAAAAAGATTGTCGAATCTGGAAACTTTGACTTTCTATGGATCGATAGTCAACATAGTCCGTTCAATGAAGAATTGCTAGTAAGTTTTTGTGCAAAAGCTGCTGATTTAAATGCCCCTGTTATTTTCAGAATAAAACACACATTTCAAAGTTATCTGATTGGGAACCTGCTAGACCTTGGCCCTGCTGGAATCGAGGTACCACAAGTCGAAAGTGAAACCACTGTGAACGAAGCTATTGACTACTTTTACTATCCCCAAAAAGGTAAACGGAGTTGGGGTGGTTCGGCCCGCTACAAAATAAGAGAGCAGGGAGAAGACCGATTGCATTACGCCGATTGGTGGAATAATATTGGTATCCTTATGTTACAACTTGAATCTATTCCTGCTGTAAACAAGGCTCACCAACTAGCAAAAGCTGGGGTTGACTGTTTATCATTCGGGCCGAACGACCTTTGGTATAGCTTAGAGGCCCATCCTCATCATCCATTCCAAAACGTTGATGACTGTGTTCAGAATGTTGTTGAACAGCTAGAGCATTCAAACACAAAAGTTTGTTTCCGGAATTATTCGTCAGCCACCAGGGGAAAGTATCTTGATATGGGAGTAACAGTTTTCCTGGAAAACCCCAAAGACTGACTTTACTGGCTAATTTAGCTAATTCTTAGATAATTGGACTATAACGGCAATTAAGGTCAAAACCAGAGCAATTAGAAACGATTGCCAAGAAGCACTATCACCCATCTTTATTGACAAACATTTTGGGTATAAATCAAAGGTTTTTGAGATACAGCCGTCTAATACAACCCTATACTTTTAACTTTTACCCAAAATATTGTTTAACTCATTGATAAAAACTTCCAATTCATCGGCTCTGCCTATTGATACCCGTAGATGGTTCTTGAGGAATGAATTTTCTGCGGTATTATAAACAGAACCACTCCGAATACTAATTCCACGTTTTCTAAGTTCCATCGCCATTCGACCACTATTTCTTTTAACATCTACGATCATAAAATTACCATGACTTGGGGTATATTCAAGACCCATCTCATCAAATTTACCTATCAAGTAGTCTTTCCCATCATTAGTAATTTTTTTAGTTCGGTTGACAAACTCATCATCATCTAATGCAGCTAAGGCCGCATGAATTCCGAGTGAACTTAACCCACCTCCAAAAAACCCCTGTTGCACCATCATCTGATCCATCATACGTTGACTTGCAATAGCATATCCGATACGTAGTCCAGCAAGGCCATATATCTTAGAAAATGTTCGAGCAACAACCACATTATTATTTTCCAATGCAAGATTCACACCATCCTGATAATTAGGATCTCGGACAAAGTCTATATACGCCTCATCAATTAACACTATGACATGTTCTGGAATACTTTTCACAAAAGCCGCCAGTTCAGCATGAGGAACTATCGTCCCAGTTGGATTATTCGGATTAGTAATAGTGACAAGCTTTGTTCTAGGAGTAATCGCATCCTTCATAGCTTCCAGATTATGGATGTAATTTTCGGTTGTAGGGACTCGAATCACCTTAACATCTTTTCCGATCATACGGAATGCTTCAAAAGATCTCGCAATCTGACCATACCCTGGGACTGCTTCAATACATTCCCCTCCATCCTTTGCCGCTAAAGCTGCTAAAGTTTGAAGAATTGGACCGGACCCGGGAGTTGCCATTACCCGATTAACCTCCCGAAATTTCATGAATGACCTCATATCACCAAAGTCAAAACTAAAACCATCACTTCCCATAATACCGTGGCGCTGGTTAAGCTGTATGGGCAACTCTAGACCAAAATCGTAACGATTAATCTTGTGAAGATTTTCCGCAATAGCGGCAACAGCTCGGGGTGATGGACCAAGTGGGTTCTCATTACTGCCAATTCCAACCCATCCCTCCTCAACACCATAACCACGAATATCACTCGCTGTTTTTCCTCCGGCTAGTACCTCAGCAATATTCCAATTTGAACCTGCAGCTACTGCTCCTGCACCCAACAAAGCACCTTTCATAAACCTTCGCCGGCTAAAACCTTCTTTAAATCTATTAGTTAAATTTTTCATTTTTCACCTTTATGTTTTTTAATTCACCAATATCCTTTTAGCCAATATTTAACCTAGCCATCTGACTAATAATGTAATCAGAACATCTGAAAGCTAACGCCTGGATAGTTAATGTTGGATTACTTTTTCCACTGGTCACGAATGATGACCCATCGACTATAAACAAATTATCTACGTCATGAGATTGATTAAACTTGTTTACAACCGATTCTGCGGGGTCATTCCCCATCCGACAGGTACCTAGAAGATGTGCATCACCATGGGGAACAAAATTGGGAGAAGCAACAATGCCATGTGCACCTGCTGTGTCTAATAACT
This sequence comes from uncultured Gemmatimonadota bacterium, assembly GCA_964593235.1. Taxonomy (GTDB): domain Bacteria; phylum JAAXHH01; class JAAXHH01; order JAAXHH01; family JAAXHH01; genus JAAXHH01. Next base: position 45,043 of record CAZQGS010000041.1, read on the forward strand.
CTCTAGCTCTTTCCCGGAAGAAATCCCCGATTTTATGCTCATTGGGATGTACATTGTATGTTACCCTAGGAACGGGAAGCCCCCACTTGTCTTTTAGATCTGGATCAAGATCAATAAGATTAGATTCCTGGGACATAGATTGCATGCTGGTTAGAGCTACCATATATCGTGTATAGTTGTCCATGATCCACTTTTTACGCCTTCCACCCCATCGTCTTAACCTGGGCATATTAAGATTTGCAAATGAGATAGTTTCACCATCACCTCTCGGTTCAAGCACCCCACCCCCAAAAAATCCGTACTTATCAGGGTTAGGATCGTAGAAATCTTGAATAATCCGGGAGTCCATAACACCCTTGTACTCATTAAGATCTTTTTCAAAGAAACCCCTAGCAGATTGATAGTAATTAAACATCAGATGCTTACCTACTTTACCACTGCTGTTAGCTATCCCATCAGGAAATTGGTTAGACTTTGACATTAATAACAAGCGTGGCGTATGGATGCCATTACAACAAACAACAACAGCCCGGGCCTCTAGGCGATGTTCACGTAGATTTTTATCAAGATAGATTACTCCCTCAGCTCTACCTTCTTCATCAACCAAAATTTGGGTCACACATGAATCAGCTCTGATTTGACAGTTTCCTGTTCTTAGTGCCTGCGGAATCATTGTGACTAGCATACTTGACCTAGCCCCAATTGTACAAACATAGCTTTCACAAAAACCGCAATTCATCACTGACGGACGCCCTCCGTATTCTTTGGAATTGATAGCAAGTGGTGCCGGATATGAATGCCATCCCAGTTTTTGTGCAGCCATGTCAGCTAGGGCCCCAGAACTTGTCCGAGGTACTGGTCCCATGGGATAGGGCCGACGCCGGGGTGGATCGAAAGGGTTCGCTCCTGCAAGACCAGATACACCAATCTCGTACTCTGCCTTTTCATAGTAGTGTTCGAGGTCCCAGTAATCAATAGGCCAATCTTGTATATCAGCACCATCTAAGTCACCAAACAAACTTCTTTCCTGAAAATCATTCTCATGCAGCCGCCAAGAGATTCCAGTATAGTGCAGAGTGCTTCCTCCGACTGTACTCTGCATGTGGATGCCATGGTCTTTAACAGCTTCTTCTGTTGCCGTCTGCCGATAAGTATTAGGTTGATCATACCGATAGATATTAGGGTAATCTACGAGATTATTACTAGGATGCATCGCCTGTATTTCATCCTGGTCAAAATGTCGAGTCTTATTGAATGACCCCATTTCCATTGCTACAACCTTAAGCCCTTTAGAGCTTAATTCCTTTGCCATGACAGAACCAGCGGCTCCTGTTCCAATAACTATGACATCAGGGCGACGAATTATAGGGTTTGGTAGGGACATAACTTCTCCATTGCTTATTCTTCACCGATGATTCGACTCTTCATAGGTCCGTTGTAGGGATTCCAAGCCGGGTATTGTATCTCAGGGATGTCCATATCAAATTCGCTGAACGGGGGATCATAGCCAAAAGGAGCCCTACCTGGGAAACGGATTAGCTTCCATCCTATTTCCTCGTAGTTACCTCCATATGAAGGATCACAAAACATTCCCTCCATAGTATGGGTAATGATCATCCGTAAAAATTCCCGTGCTCCGATAGACGCCCCCTTCGGCCAAGTCCTTGGTGATCTCTGACGGTCTATCCCCATTAATGCGCGTCGGCGGTTTCTCTCAGACAAGTGAACAAAATCTGATTTAAAAGCTACTAAACAATACTTATCGAAAGCGGTCAATCCTTGGATATAAGACTCTCTAAAATCTCTTCTATGGGTACCCAATGCCCGGTCAATATAGACAACAACTTGGGCTTCCGACGCACCAGGCCCATTTTCGTCAGAGGGCATAATCATTTGTGTTAACAGTTCTATTGTATTACCCTGGTGTTCGTTGAGATTATTCCAAGTATATTCAGTACTTAATAGTTCCTGTCCGGCAGTGATACTCTGGGAGGAAAACATGCCAAGGGTGATTACCCCCCCGGTGGCCCGGGCAGAATTTGCAATAAAAGACCGACGTGAAAATCGCCTTGATTTCACATTAACTCCAATATTTAAAAAAACAAATGTGATAAACGGAACAAGCATTCCTTAATAGTGCTAAGGCTATTACCAGCCCACCTTCTACATTAAAATATGTGTTTTAATGCCTGTTTGACAATCAAATTCGACGTGTATCAAACAACAAACCAAATGAGTTGACGAAATCTGCCTCAGATCTTTATATATAGGAATATGAATTTATTAAAACCACCAGCTTTAAAAAAAGGTGATACAATTGGAATTGTAGCGCCAGCTAGCTATTGTCCAGAACCCAGCGCACTGGTTAACGGCCAAGAGTCATTAGAAAAACTCGGATTTCGTACTGTAGTTGGCAAACATGTAGTTGATAGGCATGGGTTCCTAGCGGGAAAAGATTCCGATCGCCTTTCCGACATCGAAGATATGTTTAGGAATCCAGAAATCCAAGGGATCATTTGTCTCCGCGGGGGCTACGGTTCGAGCCGATTCCTTCCCCAGTTAAACTATGATTTAATTCGAGCCAATCCAAAGGTTTTTATCGGCTACAGTGATATTACTGCGCTCCATGCAGCAATAATGCGCCATTGTGGGCTTGTGACCTTCTGGGGACCAATGGTATCTTCCGATATGAGCCCTAGTTTTACCCCTTATAACCGTGATTCTTTTTTGAGAGCTGTCACAAAGAAAGTCCCCATCGGCGCTATAGACTTGCCTGACCCTACTATTCCTTTACAGACTTTAAATGATGGGGCGGCCAGTGGCTCACTTATTGGCGGTACGCTTTCTCTCCTTGCATCTTCCATTGGAACTCCATACGATTTGGATTACGATGGAGCAATACTTTTTTTTGAAGATGTGGGAGAGGAACCCCACCGCATCGACAGAATGTTAACTCAGTTACTACATGCAGACAAACTAACCCGCGTATCCGGCATAGTCATAGGGGAATGTGCCGGGTGTGGCAGTGCCTCACACAATCCCGCTTTCCCTTATGGAAATTTTAGTATCGAAGAAGTTTTTATCGAGCGTCTCTGCCCTTTGGGAGTTCCGATTCTTTATGGGCTGACTATTGGGCACGGTACATATACGGCAACACTGCCGTTGGGAGTCCAGGCTTCAATAGATGGAAAATTAAAAAGTTTTTGCATCAATGAATCAGGGGTAATTTAAATAACTTTTTTATTTTTGTACTGGGAGTTGAAGTGCCATGGCTAATCATATACTTATAGATGTACGTCTTCCAACTTCGGTTAGTGGTCTCTTTGATAGCTCGGACAAGTTTTATCTACTTGAGGAGATGAAAGACGACGATCACCGTTGGCTTAAAATAGAAGCCTTTTTGACTTATGGCCATCCCCATACTGATAGCAAATTGATGGATAAAATGCCACGGTTAAAAGTTATTAGTAATTTTGGAGTAGGCGTTGATCATATAGATGTAGCTGCTGCACGCAAAAGGGGGATTCCTGTCGGGAATACTCCAAATTTATTAGATGGTGCCACTGCAGACATGACCTTTGCCCTATTAATGGCTGCAGCTCGAAGAATTGTTACAGGAGATCGATTCGCCCGTAGCAATGAGTTTACTCACTATGACCCCAGTATCCTACACGGCTATGAAGTCCATGGTACCACCATAGGGATTGTTGGCATGGGTAGTATTGGAAAACAGGTAGCAAAAAGGGCATTGGGTTTTGACATGAATATAATTTATCATAATCGAAAACCTGATCCAGATGATGTTAATTATGAGGCAAAATATGTATCACTCATAACTCTATTGGAGTCTTCAGATTTTGTAACGCTGAACTGTCCCCTCACTGATGAAACACAAGGGCTAATTAGTGAGTCCACATTAAAAATCATGAAAAGCAATGCTATATTAATAAACCTTGCCCGTGGTGGAGTAGTAGATCACAATGCCCTATATAAGGCGTTGCGCAATAATTGGATCGCAGCTGCAGCCTTAGACGTTACTGATCCAGAACCATTACCTAGAAATCATCCTTTGCTTCAACTAGATAACTTAGTGATCGCACCACATTTAGGTAGTGCAACATCACTGACCCGGCAAAGAATGGCCCGTCGAACAGTCGATAATCTGAAAGCTGGGCTGGGCGATAAATCTCTTGTGACTAGTGTCTCAAAATAATCTTCATTAGTTTTTTATTCTAAAGTTTTAGAAATTTTTATTTTTACTCAAACCATGTATTAAGAAGCGAGTAAAGATTCATTCAACCAAAATATATTTTATACGAGACTATTTACACACTTGTTGCTACTCTACTACTAAAATCATGAAAGTAACTGTTATGGATGGAATTGACAAAAATTTAACCAGATATGGAGATACAGGTTTTAGTCGGTTTATAAGGAAGGCATTTCTTTCTTCTGCTGGATACGATAGCAATGATCTTTCCCGACCTATTATTGGTATCGCTGATACTTCGTCAGACTACACAACCTGCCATCGAGATATGCCACAACTAGTAGAACATGTTAAGCGTGGTGTCACTCAGGCGGGAGGGCTAGCTCTTGTTTTTCCAACTATTTCTTTACCTGAAACTCAATTATCACCGACATCTATGTTGTTTAGGAATCTGATGGCTATGGGAACTGAAGAAATGATTAGGTCTCAGCCGATGGATGGGGTTGTGTTAATGGGAGGTTGTGATAAAACTGTCCCTGCCCAATTAATGGCAGCAGCATCAGCAAAAATACCTGCTATTTCCGTCATAACTGGCGCGATGCGCACCGGTAGTTGGCAAGGGGATCGCCTCGGGGCCTGTACCGACTGTAGAAGTTACTGGCTCAGGCATCGGGCAGGAACAATCACTGACGACGAAATCAAGACGATAGAAACAGCTCTTTGCCCGACTGGTGGAACTTGTATGGTAATGGGCACTGCTTCCACAATGGCATGTCTTACCGCAACGCTCGGCCTTATGTTGCCGGATGGGCCCACTCCGCTTTCTGGTTCTTCAGACCGCCTCCGTCAAGCAGTAATGTCAGGACGCAAAATCGTCGAACTTGTAAAAAACAATGAGACGCCTGATCGGTTTCTAACTCGTAGTTCTTTCTATAACGCTACAGTTGTTTTAGCAGCATTGGGTGGCTCAACTAATGCGGTAATACATCTGATTGCAATCGCTAGACGAGCAGGAATTAATTTAACCTTAGAAGACATCCATAATGCCGCGGCTGACACTCCGGTTTTAGTTGACTGTAAACCCGTAGGAAAGGGATATATGGAGGATTTCCACAATGCTGGGGGACTACCAATCTTATGGAAGGCTTTAGAAACTAAACTCGACTTGTCGACGTTGAACGTGAACGGAATGTCAATTGGAGAGCTTCTTAAAGTGACCTCCCCTCCAGCCCACTGGCAAACTAATATAGGGACACTTCAAGATCCAATAAGTGACCCTGGGGCTTTGGTCGTTTTGCGAGGATCACTTGCTCCAGATGGTGCAATAATAAAACGGGGGGCTGCTTCTGTAGAATTACAACACCATAAAGGACCAGCTATTGTCTTCGAATCTCCAGATGATGTAGCAACTCGAATTGATGATCCCCGATTAAGGATTACTCCAGAACACATTCTTGTTATGCGAAATGCTGGCCCAGTAGCTATGGGTATGCCTGAAGCTGGATCACTACCAATTCCAAAATACTTGGCGGAAAAGGGTGTTAAAGATATGGTTCGAGTCTCAGATGCAAGAATGAGTGGTACAGCGTATGGCACTGTCGTTCTTCATTGCTGCCCAGAAGCGGCTTCGGGTGGTCCTTTAGCACTAGTTAAAGATGGAGATATAATTGAACTAGATGTCGATAAGCGAAAACTAGATCTCTGTGTAAATGAAGAAGAATTGTCGTATCGAAAAACAAACTACACTCCACCTACCCCTCCCGAACGGGGATGGCGAAGACTTTACGCACAACATGTTCTTCCTGCAAATCTGGGTGCTGATCTAGAATTCCTGTAAAATTCTATCTTAAAATTTTTGACAACCTGGAAATCAAAAGGAATATCATTATGACTCGGAATATTATCGAACTTAATTTACAACACCAAACTTTGGACAAAACGAATGGGTTTTCGACCTGGAAAACAATAAAAACAAAAACAAACTGGAAGCCATCAAAAACTGCCCTATTACTGTGTGATATCTGGGATTCCCACTGGTGTAGAGGGGCGGTTAAGAGATTAAATTTAATGACCAAGCAGATGAATAATGTTACCAGTTCCTGTCGGTCCCTTGACATGCCAATTATTCATGCTCCTTCTTCCACATTAGATTTTTATAAGGATACTCCCGCGAGAAAACGTGTTAAATCTATCCCGCCATTTGACATTCCTCCAGATTTGGATCATTCTGACCCACCACTGCCTGTTGACTCTTCAGATCATGGATCGGATACTGGTGAGGAAGAACCACAAAGTGTGTGGACCCGCCAGCACTCTGACATCTTTATTGACCATGACAGGGATCTGATATCGGATGACGGGAAGGAAATCTACAACTGCTTACAGCATTTTGATATTAAACATGTCCTCATAATGGGAGTTCATACAAACATGTGTATACTCCACCGGTCTTTTGGGATAAAACAAATGGTCCGTTGGGGAATCCCGATCGCTCTGATACGAGACTTAACTGATACCATGTATAACCCTGAGATGCCACCTTATGTGAACCATAATGAGGGTACCGAATTAGTAATTTCGTTTATTGAAAAATTTTGGTGTCCAACTATTCATAGTTCAGATATTCTTACTTGACACAATATAATTCTGAGCATATTCAAACTGTTTAAAATTTATTTAATGAGTCCCTTGGATTCAGACAACATATCATTTCTTTTGCACTACCTCTCGGTAGTTTCAGGCTAGAGCACAACTTTGAATTTCTTTAGTTTATGTCTATTAGGAGGGTTACTGATGCTAGAAAGGTTAAAATATTTTTGAAGATTAAAAATTTAAATTAAGTTATATGTTATTTTCTACTGCCAACATAAAAAGGCTGTTTAACTATAACCGCTGGGATCTTTTTGTCTCTTATATTTATCTGGAGAATCGTACCAGGTTCTGTGAGGGATATAGGGACATAACCTGTACCTATTCCATAGCCTAAGGTGGGAGCAATTGCTCCACTAGTGATCTGGCCGACACAATTCCCCCCATAGGAAATATCGTAACCCTGCCTTGGTATCCCTCGCTCAAGAACCTTTAACGCTACTAGTTTCCTTGTCAGACCCTTTTCCCGAATACTAAGGAGAGAATTACGGCCGATAAATTTGGGTTTTTTAAATTTAACTACCCAACCTAGACCTGCTTCAATCGGATTTATTGATTCATCAATCTCATGTCCGTATAGAGCCAATCCAGCTTCTAGGCGAAGGGTATCTCTCGCACCAAGTCCGCAAGCCTTCAATCCCCTATCAATACCAGATTTTAAAATTATTGACCATAATTCTGGTCCGCATTCAGCCGAACACCAAATCTCAAAGCCGTCTTCTCCAGTATATCCTGTCCTAAATATCTTTGCCTTGATCCCTTCTATCCAGGTTTCCGTGAAACTTTGGAAAGTAAGTTTTCTAAGGTCTTCCTTTGTAATAGCATTTAGAATTAATTCACTTTTAGGGCCCTGAAGTGCGAACAGAACAGTTTGTTCGGTTAAATTTTGGATTTCTACCTCGTAAGAAATCGCTATCTTTTGAAGCCACTTCAACAATTTATCACTATTCCCGGCATTGGGAACTATCAGAATTTTATCTGGAAGTCGATAAACCAAAAAGTCATCAATTATTCCACCATTTTCTCTACACGCCAATGTATACTGCGAACAAAATGGTTCTAGTCTTTCAACATCATTCACTGTGATATAGTTGATAAATTCTATTGCATCCCTACCGGTAATCTGAAAACGGCCCATATGAGACACATCAAAAATGCCCGCAACATCCCGAACAACCTTATGCTCAGCAAGGATACCCTCATATTGGACAGGCATATGCCACCCACTAAATGGGACTAACTTAGCATTCATTGCCACATGTTGGTTATATATTGGAGTTTTTCTAAAAGAGGTCATGAAACTTTAGTCACGTAGTTAAAATATAACTATTATTTATTACTGAGCCAATTTGAACTGTACTAACTACTCTACTTGCTAAGTGCTTCCTTAATCTACAAGTTAATGTAAGGATCGCAATAGTTTTAAGGGAACTAAATTTACTAAACAATTATCTTCTAAAATAGTCCTAAGCAATTTGATTCATTGAGGTTGATATTAAATCGTATTGATAACATTGCTTTGGATACATCGAAAGTTAACATAAAAAAAAATTTATTCATTCCCGATATAAGTTTTGATACTTTTTAAAAGGTAATCCCAATTTTTTCCAAAAACTAATCCTAAAATTAAATAATAAGTTAGATTTATTTTTCTGATGACGCTTAGGAAACTCCATCTCCTTCATAGATTATACTTGACACAACTACCGTTCACAGGGTTCTTTATTTCTTCACCGTAAGATTTTAAGATAGCATCCTCTTTTGACGATCTGAAATTTTTGTGCTTAGGAAACGGTACTTTGGATATTTTAGATTTATCTTGCAACCTCTTTCTTGGAGGAAGAAAATGCCCAGTTTAAAACGGCGGGAATTTTTAAAAAAGGCCTCAACTGCTGGACTAGCCGGGAGTGCTGCCCTTGTAGCTGGTTGTACCTCTAGCCAGGAGACTAACGGACCAGCTATCCGCACGGACAAAACCTATGAATGGAAAATGGTGACTACATGGACCCCTAATCTTCCTATTTTACAGGAAAGTGCTCAACTGTTAGCTAATTGGGTAGAGGAAATGTCGGAAGGAAGAATGAAGATAACTGTTTATGCTGGTGGGGAACTTATACCGGCACTTGAAGGATTTGAAGCAGTAAGCCAGGGAGTTGCTGAAATGGGGCATGGAGCCTCCTACTATTGGGCTGGCAAAGCACCTGCTACGCAGTTCTTTTCATCGGTCCCTTTTGGTATGAATGCCCAACAAGTTTCAGCTTGGTTGTACAGTGGTGGTGGCCTTAAACTTTGGGAAAAGATATACGAGCCTTTTAACTTACTGCCAATGCCTGCCGGAAATACTGGTTTCCAAATGGGGGGCTGGTTTAGGAAAGAGATTAATACGACGGATGATTTAAAAGGTCTAAAAATGCGTATTCCCGGCCTTGGGGGTGATGTTATAAAGCGTGCTGGTGGCTCAGCAATTCTTTCCCCGGTAGGAGAGATTTACACTAATCTAGACAGGGGAGTTATCGATGCGACAGAATGGATCGGGCCTTATCACGACTACCTGATGGGCTTTTATAGAGCAGCTCGTTATTATTACTATCCTGGATGGCACGAACCAGGAACAGTTACCGAATTAATGGTTAATAAAAGTGCCTACAACCAACTTCCTTCCTATTTGCAAACAATAATTAGAACTGCAGCCGCTCGATCAACGCATTGGGTATTATCAGAATTTGATGCCCAGAACAACCTGTATCTGCAGAAACTTGTCAATGAAGAAGGAGTACAACTGAGGAGATTTCCAGATACAGTACTTTCGACCTTGAAAGGTTATTCAGATGAAGTTATAGCCGAATTGATCGAAACTGATAAAGATAGTAAGGAAGTGTACGAGTCATTTACATCCTTCCGTAAAACAGTAACCGGCTGGAATGATCTGGGGGAAAAAGTGTACTATTCTGGAGCCATGGGGTAGTGTTCACTAAGGTTAGCTCTTTAGTTGGGAACCATTTAATCTAAGCTAAAATAGACCAACCGCATTAGGTCGGGGCATTCTAGAAAATCTCCATGTAGTTTTTCAGGCTACCTTATAGTAAAGGTCTTTCCCGGTTTTATTACTGCCCTATTTTTAGATTTTTAATGTATCTTTATCTTTGAGACGATTCCAACCTCGGCCGGGGTTATAAGGTCTTGCATTGTTGTGCCGATCCCGAAGTTGCTTAAAAACTTCCTTGCAAACAACTTCTCGACTGGGATCTTTGGAATCTCTAATTACAAAATCAGCCTCACTGGGATAGCAAGCCATAGTCACTGGATCTCTTTCGGGGGTACAGGTCTGTGGATCTTCTTCAACATTGTTAGGTGCATCCATAGATTGATACCGCAAATCAATACTCCATCTTACGACCTCTGTTTGATTAATAAACGAAGCGTGGGGAGTTAAATTCGTCATAAAAAGAACATCCCCAAATTTCATTTCAATTGGAACCGGATTCCCGGAAGGTAATTCATTGTTTGGAATTTCGAGATAGCCCCCATGTCCACCAGTATAATGTTTTAATATTCCAACATTATGAGCCTTGGGAAGCACATATAGACATCCATTGTTGATTGTAACGTCAACTAAAGGAATCCAACAGGTAACAATCAAGTATTTATCGCAATGAGGAAGAAAATAACCAGAGTCTTGGTGCCAGGGGACTTCTGTTCGAGTATGTTTAGGTAACTTAGGACGTATCCGATAGGCAGACGCGCCTACAATATCTGGACCAACTAGTTCAGCAACACAATCAACAAGTGTTTGATTCCGTAGTAGATTTAGCATTGCCTCACCGTTAAACCCACCACCACCTTTCCCCATTATCATTCCCATTATTATTTGTCCGGCTTCCTCCGATTCTTGATATATCCGCGCTAATCGGGTTTTGAATCCTTCATTATCGTATATTTGGGATAATTCTCCCTTTTCTAATAGTTGTTTTGCACCTTGATCAATAATTTTGTTTAACGAATTACACAAAGGCCATAAGTCTTTCTGACCCAACAGGCCGGGTTTGACAACATAGCCCTGCTGTGTAAAATGATCTAATTCTACTTCTGAAAAACTCACAATATAATTCTCCTACAATATCATATTAGTTATGCCAAACCTGACAGGATATATTATTATTTCTTAGCATCTATAATATTAGAATTGCCTCTTGATTCGGTATGGTTCAATATATTTCTCAATCTCTTCAGATGTTCCCAATTTTATTGCCTCAAAAGATAATTGGCGAAGTTCGTCATAATTGACTGAACGTATTAACCTTCTAATCCATGGAATATCATTTGGACTCATACTTAGTTCATCGACTCCCAAGCCAAGAAGAATGCATGCTGTTAGGGGGTTTGCCGCCATAACACCACAGACTCCCACCCAAATACTGTTATTATGAGCTGAATCTATAATAGATGCCACCAATCGTAAGACAGCTGGGTGGCAGGGATTATAAAGAGAAGCTATGCTGGAATTACCTCGATCAGCGGCAATAGTATATTGAATTAGATCGTTTGTACCAATACTGAAAAAGTCGACACCTTTTGCTAAATCATTAGCAGTAACTGCTGCCGATGGAACCTCGACCATAATCCCTAATGGAACAGATGAGTCATGGGATATTCCAGCTTGTTTTAAATCATCGCAGGTTTCTTGGAAAAGGGCTTTTGCCTGCTCCAATTCACTATAACCCGATATCATTGGAAACATAACTCTTATGTTTCCATTAACACTAGCTCTTAGTATAGCTCTTAACTGGACTTTGAACATTTCAGGATGACTAAGGCACAGTCGTATCCCCCGTTGACCTAAAGCCGGGTTAATTTCTTCTTTAATTAACTGTGAGGATATTTTATCTGCACCCAAATCTAGAGTTCTAATAATAACATTGTTGGGGGCAACACGGCGTGCAATTTCACTGTAGACCTGAAATTGTTCTTCTTCTGATGGAAGATCATTACGAACTAGATACAAAAACTCTGTACGGTACAACCCTATCCCGTCAGCGCCTTTTTCCAAAACATCATCTATTTCAACAGGCAATTCAATATTAGCAGAGAGTTCAATAAGCCGCCCATCAATAGTAACTGCTGGAAGGTTATTAAGTTCCTGTAGCTCGGTTTTAAAAGCCACCTGTTTAGCCAGCAAAGATTTGTATTTCTGAATAGTCTGATCGTCGGGTTCCAGATATATAGTTCCAGAATTCCCATCGATAATGATTAACATACCATCATCAATTTCGGAAGTAGCTACTTTCGCACCGACCACGGCTGGAACACCGAGTCCTCTCGCAACAATTGCAGTATGGGAAGTCTGACCACCAATATCGGTAACAAGGCCACAAACAGTACCCCGACCAATTTCAGCCGTATCAGATGGTGATAAATTTCGGGCAATTAGAATTACAGGGGTTGTTTTATCAAAATTTTTATAGGATATTTCCCCTGTAAGTTTTGTTAATACTCTATATAATACATCTTCAAAATCAGCTGTACGTTCTCGGAAGAAAGAGTTATCTAAAGTTGAGTAATTAGAAATCCATCCATTTATCACATCATTAAAAATATATTCCGCATTAACCTTTTCCTGTCGAATACGGAAAATAGTAACTTCTATTACTTCTGGATCTTCAAGGACTGCCTGGTGAGCACTGAATATTTTTAAGGTATTCTGATCTAAGTTTTTCGCAATTTTTTCTTGCAGTTTAGTTAAGTCTTCTATTGCCAGTTCAACTGCCCGTTGAAAACGTTTAACTTCGTCTTTGATTTTTTCGGATGGTATCAATCTTTTATTAACAGTTTTGGAGTCTCGATGATAAATATATGCCCGTCCTAATGAAATCCCAGGTGAAGCTGGTATCCCATTAATTACCCGGTTTTTATCACCCATATCAAACCTCCAAGTCTTTACTGAACATTTCGATCAACAATTTCATCGCATTTTCTTCGTCAGAACCTGCTACTTCGATAGTAATCGCACTTCCATTTTCGGCTGCTAAACTCATTACCCCCAGAATGCTTTTGCCATTTATCCGGATGTCATCTTTAGACAATGTTATTTCAGAATCAAATTGGCTAGTCAGTCGGACCAAAACTTCTGCCGGTCTCATATGCAAACCATTTTTATTTTTTACAAAAACTACTTTACTTACCATGAGTTAATTATTCCGGGATAATTTTATTCGTAATCTTCTCGACGATTTTTAGTTCTCTCGGTTTCCTTCATAGTATCTAATAAACGTTGATTTAATGCAGCGGCTGGATTCACCCCTACTCCTTTTAGAAGATGCCTAAGCGCCACAACTTCAGATATCACAGTTAAATTTTTACCGGGATTGATTGGAATCCGTACATATGACAATTCTGTATCTAATAAGTTGGTTGTTTTATCATCCAACGCTGTTCGTTCGTAATCACCATGATCTTTCCAATCTTCAAGATTTACAACTACCTCAATACGTTTCCGCATCCGGATACTCCGAATTCCAAACATGGTGGTTACATCAATTATTCCAACCCCCCGTATTTCCATAAAGTGCTGGGTTACACTATTACTTGTACCCATTAAAACTCCCTGGCGCATTCGGTAAGCGGTCACCACATCATCTGCTACTAACCTGTGCCCCCGTTCGACCAGATCTAATGCAGCTTCACTTTTACCAATTCCGCTGCGCCCGGTGAAAAGAAGTCCAACTCCATAGACATCAACCAGAGCACCATGAATAGTTGTTTTTGGTGCAAAAATAGGCTCAAGGTATTCAACCAACGAGTGGAGGAATGCATCGGTGTTTAGGCTAGTACGGAGTACTGTGGTTTCATTTTTTTTAGCAATCCCTACAAGTTCCGATGGTAATTCCATATTCTTAGTTATGACTAAACATGGAATATTCTTCTCAAAAACAAGGCTTAAAGCCTGAGATCGTTCTTTAACCATTAGGCTTCTCAAGTAAGTCATTTCGGTTTCTCCAACAACTTGAACCCTGTTGTTCGAAAAACGCTCAATAAAACCAGACAAGGCTAGCCCCGGCCGGTTTGTCTCTGCATTTGTAACTTTCTTAGATAGGCCGATCTCACCCGTCAGAGAGGAAAGCTTAAGATCAGTTTGGTCTAACAATACTTTTATAGTTATGGGAGGATTGGTCATATAATTTGGGGGAACCTATAGGGTTATTTTAAGTATCTATTTTACCGACAGATGTCATATAATAACTCAGTATCTTTATTTTTAAGGTCTTTTTAGTGTTAACACTGATAGTTGATTTTAGCTCATTAGGCTCCAACAATTCTAATTTAATGGATAGTCATTCTTGAATAATAAAGGGGAATTTAGAGTTCTTGGTTTAAAAAGTTCCAACTGGTTTTTATATCTAATTTTTGATATTCTCGATCCTAAAACTTTTTTCGCATTCTTGCTATTGGAATTCCCAGGTTCTCTCGGTATTTAGCAACTGTTCTTCGTTTGATCTCCACACCCTCTTTTGATTGTAAGATTGATTCAATAGCCTGATCACTTAGAGGAGATTTGGCATCCTCTCCTTGAATAATTTTTGCAATACGGTCTTTAACTGTTTTTGTAGCCAATTGGTTATTATCAGTTTTGTTACTATGTATCCTTGTATTCTTTTTCAATTTGATGTCAAAGAAAAACCTTAATGGAAATATTCCTCTGGGTGTTTGTATATATTTCCCTTGAGTAGCCCTACTGACAGTAGTCAGATGCATACCTATTTCAGCAGCGACATCTTTCAATATCATTGGTTTGAGATGATTAAGCCCACCATTCAAAAACTTACTTTGGGCTTTGACGATATAGTTTGTTACTTTAAGCAAAGTAGAACGCCTTTGCTCTATTGAATTAACGAAGTGATTTGCCTCTGTAAGTTTCTTGCGAACATATTTTTTGTCGTCTGCTGAGGAATTAGCATTACGTTCTAAAATTGCCTGGTAAGCGGAACTGATCCTGAGCCTTGGCAGATTACGATCATTCAGATATACAACATATTCTCCCTCAATTTTTTCAACAACAAGGTCAGGATGAATAGAAAAAACAGCTGTGTTACTTAGGGCTAAGCCTGGGTGAGGATTAAGACCTGCAATTACATCTAATGCCGCACCAATTTCAGTTTGGTTAGTTTTCAACTTTTTACTGATGGCCGCAAGCCGACGTTTTTTCACATCCTGCCAGTGGTTCGCGACCAAGTTATAAGCTAAAGTCTCTCGTAAATCAAATGACTCCAATTGTAACATAAGACATTCACGTAGATCTCGACCACCAACACCTGTGGGCTCTAAAGTTTGGATTATTTTTAGAACTCGTTCCGCCTCAGTGTACGGAACATCCCCTTCTAAAGCTACGTCTAAGAGAGGAGCATCCAATAATCCACTATCATTAAGATTTCCTATAAGATATTCGCCGATTTCCCGGGTACGCTTAGACATTTGTAAAAGATGCCACTGATCTACCAGGTACTGGGTCAACGTTATACCAGAAGCCCCTTCTCTTTCAAGGATATTAAGATCTTCTTTTTTTTCAGCCTCCTCACGAGTATCCATTTGGTTAGGCATGCCATCTTGGATATACGTATCCCAGTCTATCTTGTCACGATCGGATTCGATTGGTCCTGATTCTTCACTAGGTTCCGGAACTTCCTCATTGCTGGACGGTTCCTTACTCAACTCATTTTCAAGGTCAGTTGTTTCTTCCTCAAATTCTAACAACGGATTCTCTTCGATCTTCTCTTTGATTTCTTGATCGAGTTCAACCGTTGTTAATTGTAGCAGTTTTAACGCATACATCATTTGAGGCGAAAACCGCTGTTGGATTTGTGGTTGAAGATTAACTTGCATAAATTTCTTCCTAATTATTCCAGCCTGAACCGTTCTCCAAGATAAATACGCCTTGCTTCGGGATCTTCCGCTAAACTTTCTGCTGTACCAGAAACATATATCCGTCCATCAGACATAATATACGATCTGTCCGTAATTTGTAAAGTTTCCCGCACCATATGGTCTGTAATTAAAACTCCAAGATTCCTTGATTTTAGACGCCCTATAACTTCCTGGATATCTTCTACTGCAATTGGATCAACCCCAGCAAATGGTTCATCTAGTAAAATAAATTTGGGTTCAGTGACCAAAACACGACTTATCTCGGTTCGTCTTCGTTCCCCTCCAGATAACGTGTAGGCTCGCTGTTTTGCTAGATGGGAAATACCAAAATCTTCCATTAGTTCTTTTATTCTTTCCTTCCTTTGTTTGTGATCTAACGGAAGGGTTTCAAGAATTGCCATCAGATTTTGTTCCACTGTCATTCTTCGAAAAATTGACGGTTCCTGAGCCAAATATCCAATTCCAGCTCGGGCCCTTTTATACATTGGCCAACGGGTTATATTCTGGATCTCACCGCTTTCCTTATCTTCAATCAAGACTTGGCCAGCCCCTGGTTTTATCATCCCCACTATCATATAGAAAGAAACAGTCTTTCCCGCTCCATTAGGCCCTAGGAGGCCGACTACTTCGCCCTGCTCTACACGTAAACTTACGTCATCAACGACCCTACGTTTCTGAAATGATTTTACAAGATTATCAGCCCGCAGACACCTCATGAACTCTCCATTCCCTGAATGTTTGAATTAATGTTAGAAGTGGCCTACGGGATGAGATAAATTCCAGTGACATTACCATCTGCATCCATTTCTACTGGTTGACCTTGTTCGAACCTAATGATAATTTTGTTAGCATGAATTTCATTGGGTTTGGAATTATTATCGTTTCCAACAGTAGCAATTTCATACGTGCTCAAAGCTTCCCCTAAAACTGTTAATTCCTTCACTGTTTCTCCGTCAAATTTTACAATTACGTTATCTCCGCTGATCGTACTGTAATATCTTTCGTTGGTTTTTTGGACGGTATAAGATCCAGAAGCGTGGCCATGCACTAAGGCATTCATAATTGTATCTTCTTTAAATTCTAGAACTATCCTCTGGCCCCTTAACTGACTGTCAGAATTTTGGACAACTGGATCACCTAGAAGGTCAACTTGTTTTTTGCTGTTATCGAAAATGAGGGTATCGCACTTTCCACCTACAAGACCTCGAACAATACTAACTGAATCAAAAACTTCAGCAGATCGTTTATCAAAGTTATATATCATAGTTTCACCTTTTACAACGATATTGGCCTGAGGAGTTTCAGCTAGCTTAATAAATTCTGGGGAACCATTAAATCGGGCTGTTTCTGTTGGCTTGAAATATTCTAGGCTATCACTGGATATACTTATCTCTTCTCTAACATCATGAAAAACCACAGAACCCTTAGCAAAAGCTTTCAAGAGTGTATTAAATTCGGTGAAATGATATTCGAGATAATCTCCCGTAATAGTAATATCTCCCTTTGCCTGTCCCCACTTCATTTTTGGTTTAACCGTTGCAATAGCTTGGTGTGGATCCTGAGAATATTCAACCTTTCCACCCATTAGTGTCATAGCTTCAACACTGTCTTTTAGCATAACTTTACCAGATCCAACCATAATTTGATTAGCTTCCTGGTACGTCACTTCATCTGCCATAAATGTAGTACTATTCCGAACTATAGTTACACTACCGGTTAATTGTAAAAGGCCTTTGATTCGGTTATAAATTACTCTTTCGGCATTCAATTTTGTATTACCATGCGACAACCGTACATTTTCTGAAAGTTCTAATATCTCATCTGTACTAGTTCCTCGAAGAATGCCGGCTTCTTCGATCCTGACCGTCTTTTCAAGTCGTTGTCCTAAAACCAATTGTTGAGATGTTAAGAAAATAAAACCAAGGGCCGAAAGTAGGAGTGCCTTACGATGTCTACTGTGGAACAATATACCTGAAGTTTTACTTTCCGTCAAGAGTCTCCCCCGGTCATTTGGATATTTTACCGATACTAAATTTAACGTTCTGGCAGCTCATTGGGTCTTATTTCACCCCTAATCTGCCGCTGAATTGACCAATTGCGAATTGTTGGATCGGCTTCGAAGCCTTCTCCTCTAATACTATCTCCACCATCGGTTAAGTAAACAGTGGCGTCTGTTTGAATTAGGTTCCTTGCACTGAACCACTTAAGAGAATCTGTTTCAAGACTTTTTCCATCTTTACTACGAACGAGAACATTACCCCAGACCTTCAGGTCGTTAGTAAGACCATTGATCGTGCCATGATCGGATTCAAGGGTAGATACTGATTGACCGTTTTTGTCAAAAAATGTTACCTGAACACCGTCATCCATCACTGTCATATTAAATTCCAAAAAGAATAAACGGTGGCCGGTTCGAATCGTAGCTTCCTGCCGACCTTCTTTACTGAGATAGAGAACTGTGTCCCAAGCTTCCTGATCTGGGTAGGATTGTTGATGATTTTCTGATCCTATCTCCTCCTGGTCCAAAGGGCTGCAGGAAATAGCAAAGAGGACAACCACTAAAATATACCGAAAATCAAAACGGGAATTAATAAACATTATTAAAATGATTAGATTTGTTGTTAAGCTAAATTTGTGTCAAAATCAAACAAAACTAGTTTATTTGTTACTCATTAGATTAAGTCTTATTCGTTACCTCATATTTGAACTCGTCTAAATTAGATCTATTGGTCTATTTGCCAACGGTCATGCATCCATAACCACTGCTCAGGTACTGTTCTTATAAATCCCTCGAGGTCCTTCGTGTAGTTAATTGTTGTTTTCTGCAGTTCCTCTCGTGATCGACCAGTCAAATCCCTAGGGGGCTTAACTGTAATTAAATGAGAATCATCTGGCTTTCGATGAATAGCCATGGGGAGTATAGGTGAACCGAGCCTAGCAGCCAATATAGCAGGACCGATTGTGGTCCGGGCTGGCACACCTAGAAAAGGAAGAATAACTCCAGACTCTTTAGTGTCCTGGTCGACAAGTAATCCCACTATATGCCCTTTTTTAAGTGCCTGTGATATTGCTGAGATCGCATGTTTTTTCTTCACTACGTTAAAACCTTTATAGGCTCGGTTTTCTAAAAGAAGAGAATCCAAATGCGGATCGTAGAGCGGTGCCGCTACCACAGTAACATTAAACCCCTTCAAGGCAAGGTATCTCCCTAAAAGTTCAAAATTCCCAAGATGACCACTAACTGCTATAACTCCCTTGCCCTTTCCATAGGCAGATTTTAGATTATCCAAACCCCGTATTGTCACTAATTCGTCGACATTTTTTATTGAAATACTGGGCATTCTAGCTACATCAACAAAATTTCTACCAAGTTCCCAGAAGACTTTTTTCCCCAGCTCTCTAATCGCCCTTTTTGATTTACTGCCACCATAGATCAAGGAAAGATTGGCTAAAGTAAGACGTCTTGCATCGTGGGCTATTAGGTAAGCAAAAACACCCAATCTACTACTTATACAAAGAGCACCTTTCCGGGGTATTAGGTTCAACAAACTAATATACGCCCGAATAGTACAATAAATAATTTTATTTCGAATATTCTTTATATGTAAGGACACAGATCGTCTCTAGAGACATTTTGAATTTGCTAACTGTGGACGAACTATTTTATCAATAGCTTTTAAACTCTCTAGAAGAGGCTCAACGCGCTCAAGCGGCAACATACTAGCTGCATCACAGAGAGCTTCCGATACACGAGGGTGGGTTTCGATGAATATGGCATCACACCCTACGGCTACTGCACCACGAGCCAGTGGTTCAATAAATTCTGGCATCCCTCCACCAACCTCACTACTAGGTCTGCCATAAAGCCGAACAACATGAGTAGCATCAAAGATCACTGGATAACCAGTTTCACGCATGATTTTTAATGATCTCATATCAGCAACCAGATCATGATAACCAAAGGAAACTCCCCGTTCAGTCAAAAGAATGTTTTTATTGCCGGTACTTTCTATTTTAGAAACCACACTAGTCATATCTTCAGGAGCTAAGAACTGTCCCTTTTTGACATTTATCGGCTTTCCTGTCCTGCCCAATGCTAGGGTAAGTTCTGTCTGCATTGATAGATGAGCTGGAATCTGAACTATATCAAGGGCATCAGTTGCGGCATCTACTTCATCTAGATTATGTACATCTGATAGAACGGGAACACCTAAATCACGAACTTTTTGTAATATACGAAGCCCTTCCCGTAATCCAGGCCCTTTATAATAATCAGCTGAGGAACGGTTGGCTTTAGTGTAAGAAGATTTAAAAATAAATGGAATTTTAAGGCGATCTGTTATCATCATTAAATTATCTACTGTCTCCAAAACCATTGCTTCACTCTCAATAACACAGGGGCCAGCAATCAATACTAATTTATTACTTCCACCTATCATAATATCACTGACTGTGATTTCTTTCATTATGTTACTTCCTCCTCCATAAGTCGTTTCTCCACTTTGTGGATATCTTCTGGAACATCCACACCCAGAGGCACATATTCTGTCTGTCGAACCATTATTTGGTATCCGTGTTCAAGAGCTCTCAATTGCTCCAAGCGTTCAATCTGCTCTAATGGGGTAGGAGTGAGAGAAGCGAACATGAGTAAAAACTCTCTCCGATAGCCATAAAGTCCGACGGTATTGTAGTATTTATGTTGCCGAAGAAATTCTTTATTCACATTTGGGGTCGGCCACGGTAGTGGTGACCGAGAGAAGTAAAGTGCCCATCCCTCTTGATTAAATACGACCTTACCCATATGAGGGTTTTGTAGATCTTCAGGATGTTTTATTCGATGGGCAAGAGTTGTCATTAGTATCTCTGTATTTTCAACTAAGGGCCCTACTACATTCTCTATAGCTTCACTAGTTATCACAGGTTCATCACCTTGAATATTAACAACCAAATCTGTATCCAGATTCCGAACAGCTTCAGCTAAACGATCTGTTCCACTCTGGTGCTCCGGTGAAGTCATAATAGATTTACCGCCAAACTGATGTACAGTTCTGGTAATTCTCTCATCGTCTGTTACCACAAATAAGTTTGTTAATATCTTTGATTGGCTCGCGCGTTCGTAGGTATGCTGTATCATTGGTTTCCCGAGCAATTTCACTAGGGCCTTACCCGGGAAACGAGTTGAAGCATAACGGGCCGGAATCAGACCTGTAATTTTTAAATTATTGTTTTCCATTTTAGGTTTATATTACCTTAGGTACGGTAAAATGGCCTCGGTCAGAGTCTGGTGCATTCCGAAGAGCTTCTTCCGGAGACAAGGATACTCCAACATCATCAGCTCTGAAAACATTTTTTAGATCTAATACATGGGATGTTGGTTTGATACTTGATGTATCCAAATGATTAAGCTTTTCCACGTAGGACAATATTGCATTCATCTGAGTTAAGATCTGTTCCCTTTCTTCGTGCTCAAATTTCAAATGGGCTAATTCCGCAACATATTCTACATCTTGTATAGTTACAGCCATGAGATACTCTCTTTCGTCTAGTATTTAAAGAATTTTCCTACGTATTAAATCATTTCTAGAGCAGCATATTTTACTATCACTTTCTTAACTGTATCTGTAAATCGGATGGTAGCTCTCACATCATCCCCACTTCCTGCTACGTGAATTATAGAGCCTTTGCCCCAAATTGGATGTTTGACATTTTGTCCCTTTGAAATCCGTACTTTGCCCATAGGGGTTTGAATTACTCGAGGGGAAGATTTTTCCTCTGAGAATAGTGGAGTTGATTGAACTTTTTCACTCTCTCTCACTACACTATGTTCATGCCGGGTTGTATTTTCATTAGTCGTAGATTCTTCAGGAATTTCATCGATGAATCTAGAGCGTAGAGCTGCACTTGTTCCACCATATCTTCGTCGGATATTAGCATAGGTCATAAATAACCTTTCCTGCGCCCTGGTAATTCCTACGTAGCAGAGACGACGTTCTTCCTCAAGATCACTAGGACTATCCATCGCTCGAGAAATTGGGAATAACCCATCTTCCATCCCTGCAATAAAAACAAACGGAAACTCCAGCCCCTTAGCATTATGAAGAGTCATTAGTGTAACACAATCAATTGTTTCATCCCAACGATCTATATCTGTAACTAAAGCAATCTCCTCTAGAAAATTTGCTAACCCTATCACTTCAACTTGCCCATCCGGTCGTTCCGTGGCCTCTTCTAAGCCAGCCATAAATTCATTGACATTCTGTACTTTGACTTCTGCCTCAACGTTCTTAGCAGCTTCTATCTCTAGTATTCGCAGATAACCAGTCTGCTCAAGCACCTTTCGTGCGACTTCGGCTCCAGAAACCTCATTGATATCTGCTGAAAGCTTTGATAAAAAATGGCCCAAATTACTTCCCGTTCGGGCTGAAGCTGGTGATAAGCCAGCTTCAGCTGAAAGAACTAATGCATCAATATAATTAATTCCTCGTTCAATCGCCAAACGCTCTAGGCGCCCCAGACTAACTGCTCCAAGGCCTCGGCTAGGTGTATTAACAATTCTTCTGAAACTAATTACATCCATTGGATTAACAAGAAACTTGAGGTAGCCAAGGATGTCCTTGACTTCCTTTCTTTCATAAAATTTTAAACCACCAACAATTATATAAGGCAACCCTGCTTTTCTTAATTCCTCTTCCAACGTACGTGACTGCGAATTAGTTCGATAAAGCAAAGTAAAATCTTTTAACGATCGACTGCTCTCACGGCGAATTTCGTTAATTTTTTTGGCTATCCATCGAGCTTCATCTCTTTCGTCAAAAGTTTCAACAATTACAATTTTTTCCCCGGAAGGATTATCGGTCCATAGTTCCTTACCTTTCCTTCCCTTATTATGTTTAATAACAGCGTTTCCAGCTTGTAAAATTAACTTTGTCGATCTGTAATTTTGTTCCAAACGGACAATTTCTGCTTCGGGATAATCATTCTCAAATTCAAGAATATTTCTTATATCAGCACCACGCCAGGCGTAAATTGATTGATCATCGTCCCCAACAACACAAAGCAATCGGTATTTAGCAGCTAGTCGGTTGATCCATTCATACTGCGCTCTATTTGTATCTTGATATTCGTCTACCATGATATACTGAAATTTTTCCTGGTAACGACTTAGTAATTCTGGTTGTGTTTTATAACCCACCGCCAAACGCATAATAAGATCATCGAAATCTAACGCGTTACATTCGTTCAACGCCGCTTCATATTTTGAATAAACTTCTGATACCACTTGGGTTTCAAAAAATTCATTATTCTGACCCTTATATTCCTCAGCCGACAACAAATGGTCTTTAGCTCGACTGATATAATTCCGGACAGCCTCCGGAGCAAAACGTTTTTCAGATATTTCAAGTTCTTTCATAACTTTCCGGATCATAGCTAATTGGTCATCACTATCGTAAATAACAAAATTACGATTAATACCCAATGATTCTGCTTCTCTACGAAGAATCTTTGCTGAAAGTGAATGAAACGTTCCCACCCACTCAGGGATCTCGTCGTGCCCTAACATTTGGGTGATTCGATCTTTCATTTCAGCAGCAGCTTTATTAGTAAACGTAACCGCTAAAATATGATATGGATCTATTCCTAGATCTTTTATAAGGTGGGTAATTCTATAAGTCAATACTCGCGTCTTTCCACTACCAGCACCGGCTAATACCAGAAGAGGGCCATCTACATATGATGCAGCCTTGACTTGAGCAGAATTTAATTCGCCGGCGAGTTTCATTTACTGTTTCCAAACGGCTGTATGAGGAGAAATAATTGTATATTAGTTTAAAGCTTGCTTAACCATTTAGAAACAAAATTTAGCAAAGCAACACCATAATACACCTACATATTGGAGACTGTCAATAGAATCGTAGCCGCACCTAAAACGGTTTCTTAAGGTATTCTCTAAAGAACCATTGAAAAATACGGTTTCTTAAGTATATATTTTATAGTTAACAACGTGTTTTCTCTGAGTTAATTATTTAATAGGATTCCAGAAATGCTTGAAAAAATTGTAGGCCCAGATATTTCACACAACGATATCAAATCATTTGAAACTGCACTTGTAGGAGCAGGAATTAATAAATTTGGTCCACTCGGATCCCGTTTCAAAAAAAAAGATCCCATCTTTGTTGTTCGGGCACCAGCGCGCCTAGATTGCATGGGAGGGATCGCCGATTATAGTGGTTCACTCGTATGTGAAATGCCATTAGAACGAGCAGTGGTTCTGGGAATTCAAGCGAGGGACGACCGGAAAGTAGTTATTCACAGTACTGGCATCAATGATTTAGGACTAAGTCCTGATTTATCCTGCTCCCTGGATTTCTTAACACCAGAATCAAAAACTAATGGGTATCTGACTCTAAAAAATACTTTTTCTCAACAAACTGAAACAGCCTGGGGAGCATATGTTGCCGGTGCTTTTAGTGTTTTACAACATGAAGGTTTTATAGACCGTTTTCCTCACGGTGCTACAATCGTACTTGCAGGTGACATCCCACCAAGAATTGGTATTTCCTCATCAGCTGCTGTGGAAATAGCTACTATGTATGGTCTAAGTCTTTTATATGGCATAAAATTAAATGGAATAGATATGGCTATACTGTCCCATAAAGTAGAAAACCAGATAGTCGGGGCAGCTTGCGGAATTATGGATCAAGTAACCTGTGCACTTGGAGAAAAAGGAAAGCTTTTATCCCTTCTTTGCCAACCTCATAATATTTTAGGACAGATAGTCCTCCCACCTGGAATCCATTTAATCGGGATTAACTCAGGAGTAAAACGCCAGATTAAAAGCAGTCGGTATACCAATACCCGGATTGGTTCTTTTATGGGACTGACTATGATTCAAAACTATTTAAAAACAAAGAACCGTTTCCTTAGCAAAGGGAGATTAGATTATCTGTGTAATATATCAAAATCTGAATACCTTAGTACCTATCGCCCACTATTACCGGTAAAAATATCCGGGAGGGAATTTCAAAAATTGTATACTAGAGACCCGGACCCAGCAACCTTCATAGATCCTGCAGTTCAATACAACGTTCGAAGTAGGGTAGAACACCCGATATATGAACACCAGAGGGCACTAGACTTTACTGATCATATTCGCAAGGCTACTATAGAAAAGCCAGAAATTTTGGAAAAAGCTGGGAGGTTAATGTACGCCTCAAATTGGAGTTATACATATAGGTGTGGCTTAGGTTGTCCCCAAA
The DNA here is from genome assembly GCA_964593235.1 of uncultured Gemmatimonadota bacterium. Taxonomy (GTDB): domain Bacteria; phylum JAAXHH01; class JAAXHH01; order JAAXHH01; family JAAXHH01; genus JAAXHH01. The sequence continues at coordinate 70,075 of CAZQGS010000041.1, forward strand.
CGGATTGGATAGTAAGTAAAATCCGCAAACATGGCTCCAAATCTGGCTTTTACGGGGCTAAGATAACAGGAGGAGGCTCAGGAGGAACCGTAGCTGTTTTGGGCAATGACCATATGTTTGATTTTATCAGCACCATACTTGATGACTATAAGGCAGTTACAGGCATTACCGCTGAGATCTTTACTGGTAGCTCACCTGGGGCACTGGAGTTTGGTTATTTAGTCTATCGGCTAACCTGAGATTCAAATACTTATGATAGGGGAGTATTTTTGTGAGTAATATACGAAAAGCTATCGTTCCCGTCGCCGGACATGGGATTCGGATGCTGCCAATATCTCGTGCGTTCCGTAAAGCTTTTTTTCCAATTCCAGACTCTGAAGGGCTAGTAAAACCGGTAATTCAATTAATTATCGAGGAGGCAATAAGCGGTGGGATTGAAGAAATTTGTTTAGTTACAACACCCGAAGATAAAGAATTTTTTCGTAGCTATTTTTCTTCACCACCAGATCATCTGAAACAGGCAATTGGTAATCGCGAAATTTTTCTTGAAGCAGCAGAATTCCCCTATGAACTAGCCGACAGACTGACTTACGTTACTCAAGAAAATCCTCTTGGATTTGGGGATGCTGTCCTGAAGGCAAAATCATGGTCTGGAAATGAATCATTTTTGGTTATGTTAGGGGATCACTTATATCTTAGCAAAACCCAACAAGGATGTACTGGCCAGTTATTAGAACGTTTTAACCAAATACAAGCACCTATCTCTGGCTTAATTCAGAAACCACTTGATTCTCTGAAAGATTTTGGCACGGTTTCTGGAATTCCAATAGAAAACAAAAAAGGTCTGTATAAGCTGGATACTATAATCGAAAAACCAAATATTAATAAGGCAAAAAAATACTTGCGGATTAAAAATCTTCCCATTGATTACTACCTCTGTTGGTTTGGTCTACACGCTATGACCCAGGATCTGTTTGGCTTTTTAGAGCAGATAAAAAAAACTAGTATGGGCCGTGGACAGCATGAGTTACAGCTTACGTCAGCACAATCGTGTTTATGCGCTCACACTGATTATTTCGGATTAGAAATTAATGGAAATCACTTTGATACTGGTTCTCCAAAAGGGTTTGTTGATGCTGTAGCAAATTTTGGCAACCTAGAAAGGGATAATTAAAATGGAAAATTCACCACCATCAAAAACAGTGCTTGAATCATTGCTGATACCCAGTACAGCCACAATCACTAGTGTTCTCACGAAATATGGTTTATGGAATACCTTTATGCAGGATGTAACTCCTAATATTCCCAACACAAAAATAGCGGGCCCTGCTTTCACAATGCGTTATATACCAGCCCGGGAGGACCTGGCTCGTGCCCCAGTAGATCCTCTTACGGACGTGCAACGTATGGGTATAGAACGTATCGGCGAAGGGGAAATTCTAGTAGTAGACGCTCGCGGTGAAACAGGTGCTGGCATAATGGGGGATATCCTTGTAAGCAGAATAATTCAACGAGGTGCAGTTGGCGTTGTTACTGACGGGGGGTTTCGGGATACCCCTGGAATAAAAGAAATGGGTTTAACGACTTATTCCCGCTGTATGAATGCCCATAACAGTAGGTGTATACATTACCCTTGCGATATACAGACTCCAATAGCTTGTGGGGGTGTCGCTATTTTCCCTGGAGATATTATTGTTGGCGATGCTGAGGGCATAGTGGTCATACCTCTCCACTTAGCTGAAGAAGTCGCCGATCAAGCTGTTGAACAGGAACATAGAGAGGAATGGATTCTTAGTAAAATTAAGGAAGGTAGAATTACTAATGGTTTATATCCACCGGACGAGAATACACTGGAAGAATATGAAGTTTGGAAAGCCCAGAATCGTATCTAGTTAATGTGACTTTCTATCAGATTCTCAAACACGAGGACTGCAAGAACCCTCTCCTCGGGAGAGAGGTTTCTATTGTTTCCTTCACTAGCCATATCCCTTAAGATTGTTATTGATAGATCTGCTTTCGCCATATCTAAATTAAATAGGTCTACCGATTGGGATAACACTGCTACGACTTGGAGTAAGTGCTTCAACATATCAGCCGTTTCATGACGTCCAAATGCATCTATTACGGACTCTAAACCTGATTTATATTCAGCTATGGCATCCTGATGAAAACTAGCACTTACTTCAGCTTTCTTGTGGAGTATCCGCAATATTTTATATATTTCTTCATCTTGTTTCATACCCTTCATTTGGAGAATTCTGTATAGTTGTTTCCCCACGCCTATAAGATTCCCTGTTGACATCACTAATATCCCGAGTTCTTGATTGTTATCGCTAGTTCTTATGAGTTTTTGAAGGCGTGGTAAGATGTTTGTATTTCCCATTTTAGCAAGAGCCTCTAGAGCTACCTGTATCGTGGCCATGTCAGTTTCATTTGCAAGTAATTCTTCTATAGCTTTTTGAGAGCGCTGATCACCGATTTGATCTAAACCCAGAACCGAAGCTCTGCGGATACTGGGTCTTTCATCATTCAATAATGTTACTAGAATATTGAGGCTGAGCGCAGACGGGATCCCCCCCAAAGCCTCGACCGCTGCTTCTGCTATATCAGATGAGCGGCTCCCAATGGACTCTAATAATGGATTTATAGCATCTTCAGATCCGATCTTACTAAGGGACTGTACTGCTTCTCTACGGACGTTCCTGTCGCTATCATTAAGTAAAGCAATAAGTTCATCTACCGCCAAGTGGCTACCAGTCTGCCCTAATTCGTGGACTGCCCGAGCTCTTACGGTTGGATTTATTGATTTACCCATCCTAACTATGTGCCAAAGCGTTGTTATCGGATTACCTCGTCGTACCCTATTAAATACTTCCCTTGGTGTAACTACAGAATTAGAAACAACTTTGCTTAATAAACCCATATATGAAAGTCGTAAGACCCCATTAACCAAGAACAGGTATTGAAGATTGGATATTGAATGTCCCAAAAAACTGATACTCGGAATCAAATAAGATAAATCTGCGCAGACCCCACCCACCAAGGCACCGAATGCTGCACCTGCTCGTAAACTAGCAGAATAGCACCCTAAAAACACCGAACGTTTAACCTCCGGAGCAGTACTAACCATTAAATTAAATTGAGCTGTTCCCCACCCAGCACTCATACTCCCAGCCCAAATTTGAATTAGGGGTACTAATAGCCAATAATTATCTAAAGAAACAAATGTCCATCCAAGTGGGAATAGAGCAAGTCCAAACGCAGTAAGTGACATAATAGGCTTATACCCGTATTTATCTGCTAAATATCCCCAGAAAGGATTCATAATGATTGATGCAACTGTTTGCATAGCTGAAAAAACTGCAATCTGAGCATAAGAAATTTCAAGAGTACGTAACATGTACACTGTAAAAAATGGAGCAGCTATTTGGGCAAGGAACAACCGACCCGAAATAACAAACATTAACCTGCGAAAGGTAACGTTCTGAAAGGGGAGTCTAAGAAGTGTACTAGAAGGAATAGTTACAGTTGGAAACTTCGTAACTTCTGGGATATAAGAGAAAACCCAAACGCCAATCCCGGAAAAAAAAACAGATATAATGAAAATATCTGTAAATCCTACTTGAGTGTCATCAATTGAAAGAGAGCTTAAATAAACCCCAACTCCTAATGATGCAACCAACCCAGCAGCCGAGGTGATACTCCGTTGTCGGGCTATAAAACGACCACGAATTTCCCTAGGAACGAGATCAGTTAACCAAGATTGACGGGCAGGGGATACAATTGACATTGCAATCTTAGAAAGACCGATACAAACTATTAGAACCCAAAGGTAGTAACTCTCAGGGGAAATTGTTGGAATAAATGCTACGGGTATCCAAAATAAGGCACTGATACTAGTGGCTAATAAACAAAGGGGTTTTCTCCGAGATAACCGTTAAATAATTAAAGGAGTAACCGCCTGCAACAGCTGCCCAAAAGCTGCAGCTGAAGAAATCACCCCAATCATTGTGGTTGAAGCTCCAAGATGAAGCGCATATCCGGTGATATATACCCCTGTTGTAATGGCTGAATGGACCGATTCGAATATGCCGTTTACATTCCAAAGACGCATTCCTCGTGCCGTATCTAAGCGGGTCATTTTTCTCTCAAAAAGCACAACGAATTTCCTTTTTAAACCAATAAATCTTAGGGATTAGTTACTATTCATGAGAACCTAAATTATTTCCTAAGGATTTTTCTTGATAATACTATACCTAGTTAACAACCAACTTATAACGGTCCCAACACTTAGATTCACCGCCAAAGCAATTGGACTAATCCAAATAAAACTAACTGGATCATTGCCATCAGAATTCATGCCAAAAACAGGTCCAGAAAAAGCAATCAGGGATGCAGTAATAATGCCACAAATAGAACCTACTATAACTCCTAAAGGCCGAGCAAAAGGTACAAATAATGCGAAAAAGAACAAAGCAAATATGGGTGTTGTTAATAAGTTGGCTGTTTTATTAGTGACTGCTGTTATATTACCAGGAACAAATTCCATCAATGAACTTGCCCCAACAACAATAGCTCCAATAATGAAAGCAAGATATTTAACAGTATTCGCTAGTTGCTTTTCTATATTAGACCCTGTTCGGAAACGTTTAATAAAATCGGAAGATACGACAGCAGTAATAGCATTAACACCGGAATCTAAACTTGACATAGCCGCAGCAAACATTGCAGCTATAACAAATCCTGATACTCCTGGTGGGAGGTAATTAGTAATATAGTGCGGGAATACAAGGTCCGCCTTGCTATCCAGATTTATTCCCTCAGGCAAAAGGTCGGGTTGACTACGGAAAAAACTTAAGAGCGCAAAACCAGCTAACCATAAAGTGATCCCTATTGATAGGCCAACCAGCTGTTGAACCAGGTATGATCTTCTAGCGGCTCGTGCATCAATAGTTGCCATAAAACGTTGGACTACAGTTTGATCACCTCCAGCTGTAGCAATAGTCCAAGTAAGTGACGATAACATGGATCCAATAATAGTTAAACGTACTGCTGGATCTAAACTAAAAATTGGCTGTTGATCCCAATGAGGCTGCCAAACTGTCGGCATCCAACCGAGTCCTTTAAAATGGATACTGATCATTACTATGACGAACAATGCTCCTCCAAGCATAAGTAGCGTTTGTAGTAGATCCGTTATCACAACCGCCCTTAGACCACCCATAGACGTATATATAATAGCGATTAACCCGGTTACCAAAGTGATAACAGGGATCCAATTAGCCCCTATCCCTAACATTAGACTCATAGCCTTGGCAGAAAGATAAACCAAAAGGGCCATCCATACCAATCTTAAAAGGATAAATAAAACTGCTCCCATTAAACGAATACCAACTCCTAATTTGGTCTCAAGAAGTTCGTATGCGCTTGTTACTCGTGAACGCATGTACACTGGTATTAGTCCGTAACCAACAACAAAGTATATAATTGGAATCGTCAGATAATTAAGCATCCATACTGGACCTTTACCTATAGCTTCACCGGGGATCGACAAGTATGATATGGTACTTAGAAGCGAGGCAAAAAGGGAAACTCCTATTAAAGTAGGTGACATAGATCCACTGCCTATAAAATATTCATTGAGGGTTCTTTGCTTTCGGCTATAATAGTATCCTAATCCGATTGTCAGGAAAGCATACCCCAGAACAATAATCCAGTCTAAACCAGTCAGCCCTTTAGGAGTCATAGAGGCTCATTTCTTATCCAACATTAGGAGTAATGCTTCAACCAAAGAGAGGGAAACAACCCCAGATTGTTGTAATGGTTGATGAGTTCTACTTATCAAAATAGCATTATCAGCCCCCACCATGGAGGCGACTTTAGCAAGCTCAGAAAAGAATTCTGGCGGGGGATTACTACTTATTGTGGTATTAATTGCCCAGAGTTGATCTTCATAATTGAGAAGTAAATCTAGTGCATAACCATCTGTTGTACTAAAATGGTATGCTTGAATAGATTTTCCATTCATCTGAAGACGAGTGCAAATTTGTTCAATTACCCACCCTTCCCAACTCGCGCCCACCCATATCTGTGAAAAAAGATCTTCATTATTTTTCATCCCATTTAGGGCATGGAGCAACCCGCTATCACGCCAAAATAATTTGGGGTGTTTCACTAGTCTTTTTCGCGATTTAATTTGGGCCGCTGGTAAATGACGGACAAGACCTGACCTTATTAGAAAATCCACATATTTATTCACAGTATGGTAACTTACCCCCAGGTTCTTTCCTATACGTGAGGCATTGTAGATAGTGCCGTGGAAATTAACTAGCATTTTAAACAATCGCATAGTCTCCCGAGGGGGAAGTTGGAATCCTAGGTTTGGCAAATAACGTTCTATCATTTGGTGAAGATATTCCCATTGTTTCTCTGGAAAGGTTGCCTTATCGCTCCATTGGTGGGGGTACCCCCCAGAAAACCATAAATGGTCGTATTCTTCTGGTTTTATTTCTTGGATAAGTAGGGGAGATAATTGTAAAATTCCCACCCGACTACCAAGTATTTTTATCATTGATGATTCAAAAGATTCTGTAATCAAAAATCGGCCACCCCGAGGTCGATGTTCGTCAAGAACCCCTCGTATCCGAAGAAATAGTTCGGGACTGTGAGATATTTCATTAAGGACTATAAGTTCATCTTTTTCTATTTGATCTTCCCAGAGGTAATCTAATCGGTAAACTTCATCGTCATTTTCAATATTAAAACATTTTTTTGAAAAACCATTAGCGATGGTCTTTTTTCCTGACCCTCTAGGTCCTAAAAGCACCACCACAGGGTAAGATCCTATCATTTTTTTGACGTTTTCTTTTCCTAAACGATTAATCATTTTGTACCATTTAGAATAGAATTTATAGATTTATATTCTTTAATAATAAAGTTGAGCCTAAGTATTTCTTATGGTCATTAATAGCTATGGGATATGCCCTACTCTTAAAAAATCAGTATGGCCAGGCCCTGCTGTTGGGGAGCCCCCGACTATAATTACCCGATCTCCTTTCTCACAACCTCCTATTTCTTGGGCAATTTCTAGGGCAGATCTGATCATGCCATCTGTAGTACTAAATTCATTGCTTAATATAGGCCTTACTCCCCAAACTAAAGTTAAGCTCCGAACTGTTTTAATTTCTGGACTTACCGCTATAATTGGAGTTTTGGTCCGATTTCTTGCAGCCATTCTAGCGGTATAACCAGAACGAGTGCAACAAACAATAGCTTTTGCTCCTGCCTCCAGTGCTAGGAGACAGGCTGCATTACTAATAGCTCCTGACACCCCTGATGATTGATAACGTTCTTCTATCCTGGATATTTGTTGTTGAAACAACCTTTGTTCGGCAGTCTCAATGATAGAAGCCATTGCTTGTACTGCCTCAACTGGATAAGATCCTATAGCTGTTTCTTCAGAAAGCATCACCGCATCTGAGCCATCTAGCACCGCATTCGCAACATCAGCCGCTTCTGCTCGAGTTGGACGGGGACTTTGTACCATCGAACGTAACATTTGGGTAGCGGTGATAACAGGACGTCCGGCACCTAATG
>CAZQGS010000042.1:0-1506 GCA_964593235.1 uncultured Gemmatimonadota bacterium
CGCCGGAATTTCCCTGCCGCCAAGATCCAATCTTTTAAACACTATGCCGGTATCAGCCTTAGCAGGTCTTAGGCGCAGAATGCCTTTCTGACCAGAATGAAGACCGATGCCTGAACAAGAAACTGCCCGGCGAACAGTACGCTGCGTATGGCAAATTGCTTTCTTCACATCTAATTTACTAAGCAAAATTAATACCAAATAATTAAAACTAACGAGATTTTACGTAAGATACTATAAAAAAACAACTTATAGAAATATTAAGCTCCCATAAGAATTTGTAAAAAACTCTATTGTTGCTATTTAGCCACAGTCAAAAAGCTAAATAGCGTGTCATTTATGCAACACTTTAAAATTAATTATTAATTCAGCAAGGGAGAGCAGAGACATAATCATGACAGGGCAGCCCTAATAAAATGACCTGTATGGGACTCATGTACCGCAGCCACTTTTTCCGGAGTACCTTCAGCAATAATTAATCCTCCGTCATCTCCCCCTTCTGGACCAAGATCAATAATATGGTCAACAGCATTTATAATATCCAAATGGTGTTCAATGACTACAACAGTATTCCCATGATCTACTAGCTGATTAAGAACGTCTAACAGCTTTCTTGCATCCTCAAAATGTAACCCCGTGGTAGGTTCGTCCAAAATATAAAGAGTCCGACCCGTGCTATGCCTTGAGAGTTCCTTTGCCAACTTAACACGCTGAGCCTCACCACCACTCAAAGTTGAAGCCGACTGCCCTAACTTAAGATAACCCAAACCTACATCTTGTAATGTGGTCAATTTCCTGGCGATAGGAGGAAAATTTTCAAGAAGTGACATAGCTTGATCAACTGTAAGATCTAGAACATCTCCTACGGAGACCCCCCTATACATTATGTCAAGCGTCTCTCGATTATATCGACGCCCTTTACATTGCTCGCATGTTACATAAACGTCTGGCAAGAAATGCATTTCGATAGCCATAACGCCACCACCCTGACAGGCTTCACACCGACCACCTTTCACGTTAAACGAAAATCGACCCGGCCGATAACCCCTAGCGCGAGACTCAGGTAACATCGCAAATAATTCTCGAATAAAAGTGAATAACCCCGTGTAAGTAGCAGGATTTGAACGCGGCGTTCGTCCTATTGGAGATTGATCAATCTGAATCACCTTGTCAATTAATTCAACGCCCTCGATTGATAGATGATCTCCGGCTTCATGCGAAGCTCGATGCAATAACTGGGCGAGTCGACGATAAAGGATTCCATTGACCAATGTTGACTTACCAGAACCGCTTACGCCGGTTACCGCTATCAACGCACCAACCGGGAATCTTGCGTCAATTCCCTTTAGGTTGTTTGCAGTGGCTTTTCGAACAACAATTTCCCCTTTATTTATCGGTCGCCGCGAAGAAGGCTTAGGTATCTCAAGCTCTTTACGGAGATATTTTCCAGTAAGAGATTTGCGATCTTTACCTATTAGATTCGCAGGGGTTCCATCGAAAATGATCTTG
>CAZQGS010000043.1:0-31453 GCA_964593235.1 uncultured Gemmatimonadota bacterium
CAGGTCATCAATATAAGCTGCAAATTGAAGTCTCCAACGGGTGTCATACATTGCCTCCGCATGCGCTTTATTATAGTTATCTATGGGAGGAGGACTGTTTGGCAAAGTGCAATAAAGGCCGCGTGTTCCCTGTGCGGTTGACCAAATAGGACCTGTTTTGGGCAGTTGAACATTTTGGGTTCGGTTAGTTGGTTTACCCAGTTTAGCTTTGGGATAAGAACCCAGGTGGGGTACCATACCCTCGATATTTCTTTCTGTCATTAAACAGGGCCCTGATGTGTATCCAGTATCATTTACTCCGGCTGGCCATACTACCTCTCCTTCTCCTAAAAGTTGTTCGGCGACGTTCCATAATGCTCGAGGAGCTGTGTTTAGCATAAGGTCTTCGGCTCCATTACGTATATGAAGCCTATGACCTTTGCCAAAAAAGTAAGGATCACCGCCTTCTTCAGATGGCAAAAAACTATCTACCTCTGATTTGCTAAAGGGAGTCCATGTCGAAGGTTGATTACGCTTCATAAGAGGTCGGTGTTCTGCGATCACTTCCCACATCTGATCCTGAAGGTGGCGACACAAATTCGGATCTAAAACCCCTTCTAAAATAAGTAATCCATCACGTTTAAATGTGAAAATCTGTTCTTCAGTAAGTAAGGGCACCTGAGTCATTTTTGGTGAGGGTATTGGTTTGAAATTTCTGGCAGGCTCTCTATTTTTCAAATGGAAACTCCTATGGTTTTAGTTTTAAGTAATCCGTTGGATATGAAATCCAGGAAACTAATTCTTTTTTATGGAATAATGATTGGGCGTTTTATCCTTTTATAATGGGTAACAAAACACACGATGGTCTCGTTCGGTCCACATAAACTATATTCTCCGCTTTCACCATATGGGTATGCCGCCCCACTGGTTCACCAGTATTTGGATTGATATCCAACCGAGGGAAATTACTGCTAGAAATATCTATCCGGATTCTATGTCCGGCTACAAAAACGTTGCTTGTTGGTGGGAGTTGGATCTTTACTTTATAAATTTCTCCAGGTATCATTAACGTTTCTTTTTCCCAGCTATTTCGGTATCGTGTCCGAATTATTGAATCTACAAGGTTCATATGATAACCTTCAGGATAATCTTCATTGGGAGGATGGACATCAATTAACTTAGCTGTAAAATCTGTATCTGGAGCTGAAGAAGAGATCCACATTTTTACGATAGCACTACCCGTAATTTCGATTTCTTCTTGCAAAGGTTCAGTCTCAAAAACCAGGACATCCTCTCGGGCAGCCAAAAGCTGATATGGTGCCTGTGCCCCAAATACATCCTCTGATTCTTTTTGGTGAATAGGGCCAAGCGCTACTATGTTTTGAAGCCTTGGCACGGGTTCAGAATATCGGTTCCAAAGAGGGTCTAGGTTTACTTCTCCGGATGGAAGATCCATAATTCCGCAATGGTTGCCACCCAATGTTGGAACTGGGTTGTTAGGATCATAGATATAATGCAAAGGAAAACTATTTTCATCGGGTAAAATATTACTTAAATCACCGTTTTGATGGAAATAGAAACTAGTCGGGCTTGTGCGGGCAAGGGGCCATTCTTTTTCCGTACGCCAACAGCCACCATGATCCAACTTACCATCATTAGTTTTTCTTCCACTTCCACCTCCCATTACAAAAATATAAATCGGGGCTTTATAAGGGGTGGTATTAGGTTCTTCTTTGAGCCAATGATCAAAAAACGCTGCCATAGAATTCAGGTAATGATTCATTCCCCAAATACTTTCGGTTCCAAAATCTACATCTCCAGTAAAGCTAACATCATCCCTCATACCCATATGTGTCCACGGGCCCATAATAAGTGTCTGAGGGGTTTTGTTTTTATTGGCCATCGCAGAATAATAACTAGTCATCGCGCTAGAATAAGGATCAAACCAACCCCCGGTGAATGTAACTGGTATATCAGCATGTCTGTGATAATTACGCTCAAAATCGTTGCACTCTCGTGCCCAAAATTCGTCATAAGCTCCACGGCAGGCATAGTCAAAAAGTATATTTTCTAAGTTGGGCACGACAGCTAATGGCGTTTCTCCTCTTTGAAAAGGGGTTCGCCACAACCACTGGCGAAGATCTCGCAATCCATTCCAAACTTTTTCCTGAGCTCCGGTGTCACTTTTTATTTCTTGCGCATCTTGAGCATGGATGAACAATGCCCAAAACATGTGCATCTGCATTGCTCCACCTTCTCTAGCCTGATGGTGATAGCTATTAGTTGGCGTAACATCCGGCCACATAGCGGTGAGGTGTGGAGGACGTTCAAACGCCATTCGAACTTGCACGACGGCTGCAAAGGAGCTTCCAACCGGACCTACTCTTCCATTTGACCAGGATTGTTTGGCAATCCATTCCACAGTATCAAATCCATCCCGACCCTCATCATCATTTGCAACATGATGATATTGGCCCGTCCCTTCAGAACATCCTCGACCTCTTAAATCCTGTAACACTACGACATAACCCCGGGGTATAAAAAAGTTCGCAAATTCAATGTAACGTTTACTTTCCTTTAGGTATGGTGTTCGGCATAAAATAGTGGGGAAAGTTTCATTAGAGAGTTTTCCTTGTAACGAGGGGCGATAAATATCAGTTGCCAGTTTAGTTCCGTCCCGAGTTGGCATCATAATATTTTTAAAAATTACTTGAGAGTACATAACCTAGGGGTTTCGTTTGAGTTCTAGAAGTTCAAGAATGGTATATGCTCAATCATATTGGTGATGATAACCATGTCAATATAATTATACGATTAAAGCCCGTTCAAAATCAGAGATCTATTTTTAAGATAATTTTTTTGAAAGCTTTTTAGTCCATATTAATAGGTTTTTTATTGGGTTCGATCCATAGACATTTAAGAACTGGATTTTTATTAATAGGGGTGATTTAATAAAAAGACCTGTTGGGGCAGGTAAGAAAAAAGATTAAATTATAGTTTTTCTTTATGCCTAACAAAAAAATAGATTAATATACGTTTGTATTTAATTTTCCATATTTAGGCCTAAAATTAACCGAGCGCCAAATTTTATACTTAGATCATCACTTGACTAATTATGGCAATTATTGATTGGGTACGCTGCATCTATAAAGATGGCTGGCACAATGCTTTTACTGATTTACAGTGGTTCAAGGGAAAGTATTATGCATGTTTCCGAAATGCTCTTTCTCACATCAGCCCTGAGGGTAAAATTGTGGTTATCGCTAGCAGTGATCTCTACCGTTGGGAACGTATCGCGATACCTGTAAATACCTCCGGGGATGACAGGGATCCACATTTAATAGTTGCAGGGGATCGTTTATATGTAATTGTAGGCAGTAATTTTTGGGGAAATCCAGTCCCAGATTTTGATAATGATTACCGATTTATTCGGACCTATTGTTCGTATACCAATGATGGGATAAACTGGTCTAAGCCTAAGCAAATTTATCAGGACAATTACTGGGTATGGGGAGTGGGGTATGAAAAGGGCATATTCTATGGATTAGCGTATGGTGGCAACGAACCTCGCCACCCTAGGTCTATCAAGCAACTACATTTAGTTAATTCCCTAGATGGGCTTGAGTGGGAGAAGGTGTCTCAGGTATGCCCAAATGGGTCTGAGGCTACTTTCAGGATTACTGATAAAGGGAATATGCGGGTAGCCATCCGTGATAAAAATGATAGTAGGCTTACTATAGCTGAGGCAAAACCTCCATTCTATAAGTGGGATATAGCTGATGTAGATAAGGTTATTCCAAGCCCCAAACTATTTGAAGTTGGAGGTCGGGAATACCTTATTGGGCGTCGACATCTTCAGGATCCCAGTGACCCACAACTTTTTCTAGACCGCCGTACTAGTATTTGGCAATTTGATGATCATAAGATCGAACATATCTTAGATCTACCGTCAAGTGGTGACACCTCCTATGCAGGGGTATTATTGCGAAAAGATGGCACACTAATCATCAGTTACTATTCACAACACGATATTAAATATGGTCGAGAACATTGGAAATACCCTTCGAACATCTATTTAGCACAGATCCAACTATGAAACCAGAATATCTAATTTTGGTTTTCTCACTTAGGATTTGATTAAAAATATAAGTTATTAAGCTTTCCAAATTTAACCAATTCTAAATTTTCTGGGTTTTGTTTAAAAGGTTTGAGTAGATTATTAATTCCAATTTCAAAAATGATTCATTTCTATTTTCCGTCTTCAGTTTTTTTTAAAATACTACAAATGTCATTGTGGCCTTATAGAACAAAGGATTGAAACTGATGCCCCGACAATTTTCTCAAATGCATCATGACGCATTAAACAGATCCAGAAAGATGATTATTAATTACGATACCAATTTTGGGTCACCATCTATCATTGAACCATTAGCCGGTAAGGAGATAGATACAGTAGTACACCAATACTTCGCGATGATAGATGAGTACAAGGTCGAAGTCGATAGTATTTGGTGGTGTTGGCTTGATGGAAATTACGCGCTTTATCCAAGTAAAATTTTACCTATGTGGGAACTCTCTGGATTTAAAAAATGGTGGAATGCTGGAATTGATCCGATTCGTGTTTTTGTGGAAGAAACCAAAAAGCGTAAAAAAGAAGTATTTTTCTCATATCGGCTAAATGGAACCGATATGGCTAGTATAAAACCTTTGAGCAAACCCCTATTGAAAGAATCCCACCCAGAATGGCTCATCCAAAGTTGGGAATCGTATGGGAATCCAGGGTACTGGAATTTTGCCGAAAAGGGGGTGCGTGATTACAAACTTTCCATTTTACGGGAAATAGCAGAAAATTACGATTATGACGGTTTAGAAATAGATTTTGCTAGAGTACCTGTAAATCTTCCTCCTGGGTACCAATGGGAGAATCGCAGATTTTTAACAAAATTTATGCAGTCGCTACGTAAAATGACCTTAGAAGTTGAAAAGCATCGGGGTAGGCCGTTTTTACTTGCTGCTAGAATACCAGAAAACATAGAAGGCTGTCATTTTGACGGCATTGATATTGAAAAGTGGGCATCTGAACAACTGATTGATATTTTAGTTCTAGGCAACCGATCTTTTGATGTGGATATTACAGCCTTTCGCAGGATCACTATGGGAACTGAAATAAAACTTTATCCTTGTATAGATGATCATCACGCAACTGATGGATATTTAAACCCTCCTATCGATGTCTTTCGGGGTGTATGTGCGAATTGGTGGCATCAAGGTGCTGATGGGATCCAGACATTCAATTTTGAACATTCAACCTCAGATTCCCCCAATATTTACTCAAATACTGAATCTAAATCAAAACTTCATCTTCAAGTTTATAAGGAGATAATTGATCCGAAAAGATTAAAGTATAGAAATAAAACTTTTGTTCTTCAGCGTAGAGGTGGAGGGCATGGGCCAACTGTTATTCCTAATCCGGAAGATTGGTCTACCCCTAGATGGATGTATTACCTTACAAACATGTTCGCACCTTTACCTACTATTCTGGGTAATGATGGCAAAGTAGACACCCTGGTTATGGCCTACATTAGCGATGATTTGGGGAGTGAATCTGAAAAAATTGTGGTTATTCATGTCCGGATTCTACTGTCAGATTTATCTTTTGGTGACCAATCAAAGAGAAAATGTTTACAACCAGCCACCATAGCAGCAAACAAAGTCCATCATCTTAAAACTATTCCCCTCGAGGTTTCAATAGTTAATCAAATTGAACTAAGACTAAATAATGCTCTGCTCCCAAAACCAATTGAAGACCAGGGTTGGTTAATTTTCTCAGCGAAACCTAATCAATTTGCTGTAGGCAATAATTTAATAGGAGTTTGTATTAAAAAAGGTTGGAAAGATGGACACCATAAGGTTTCACTGGAAAAGCTCGAAATTCAGGTTAATTATCAGGCCTAGGATTAATAACCAATCAATCCTAAATTTGACAAAAGTTTTAAATTGGAAAGGCAGTTGGGGTAAATTAACTGCCTTTTGAAATCCGAAACAATAGTAAACTAAATTGATTTTTTTAGTACAGTTTTTAATGTCTGAAGAAAGACTTCAGTTTCGGACTCGGTACCTGCTGAAACTCTAATCCAATCTCTAAAAGTTCGTTGTCGTCTAGATGAAATCCAGATGTTCCGAGATCGCATTTCTCTCACCACCCTGCTAGCAGGCGTTTTAATATTTGCCATAACATAAGTCCCTTGAGATGGAATATATTCGATCCCCATTTCATCAAACACTTGATAACACCGTTTCTTAAAATTCCATACCGCATCCCGGGATTTCCGAAGATGATTTATATCACGAACTGCTGCTGCTCCTGCAACACTCGCTAGAACATTAGGTCCTTCCTGATAATATTTACGCATTTCTGTTTGTATCTTTTCAGAAGCAACACAGTATCCTAATCTTAAAGAGGCTAGAGCATAGGCCTTTGAAAAAGTCCGAACAGCGATGACATTGTCATATTTAGTAGCTAATGGAATAGCGGAAGGTATTTGGTCTTGTTCAGCAAAATGAAGGTAAGCTTCATCAATTACCACAATAACAGAAGACGGTATTTTCTTGACAAATGTTTCAATTTCATCCAACTGAAGTAATGTACCGGTCGGATTGTTAGGGTTAGTAATTACCACGATTGATGTTTTATCGGTTACAAGTTCAGCCATCAAATTAAGATCGTGCTTATAAGATGGTGTCATTGGCGCCTTAATTACTTTGATATCGACGCCGAAATTCTTCTTATAGTTGCTAGCAGCTCTAGATATTGCACCATAACCAAACTCTGCTTCTATAACCTCTCCACCATTTTGGCTGAGATAGGCTAAACACAGGAGGTTAAGTATGAGACTTGAACCTGGTGTCACAAAATATGGTCCACTTGGTGTTCTGAAGAACGATCGCTGGGCGCCAGGATCTGGTTTTGGTAATACAACCTGGTCAAATTCGGAAAGAGCTTGGAGTAAATCATTCATCTCCATACCATATCGATTTACACTAAACATTTTGTGGGCAATAGCTTCAATTGCTTTAGGAGAGGTTCCTAGCGGATTCTCATTTAGATTCATTCTTACCAAACCGGGAGGGACACCTACACCTTGGATTGTTTCAATCGTTGCCGGTCTCCCGGAAATTAGTTGGCTAGCTAAAACCATTTTATCTGAAAAAGATAGGCCTAAACCTGTTGCGCCCGCAACTAACCCACCCTTTATAAAATTTCGACGACTAAAACCTTGAGATTCTTGATCACGGTTACTCATTAATTTCTCCTTTTTATCGATAATTTATATTTTGTGATTCTAAGATATACAATTTAGAACTAATTTCAACTTTAACCCTCTTTATTAACGGCTTGACAGATTAACTTACTGTGATTAAATGTTTCTTTATGCAAGATATTCTCCTTAAAATTTCAAAATTAAGTACTATCATTCCTACAGATGAAGGTCTAGTGCAGCCCATTCGTAATTTATCGTTAAAGATAAGAAGAGGTCGTACTATAGGTTTAGTTGGTGAAAGTGGCTGTGGCAAGACTATGTTAGGACTTTCTCTTTTACAGCTTCTCCCACCAGTTGCCTATTTAGATGGCAGTATTGTTTATTACGATAGAGAAAATAAAACTCAATTTGATATTCATAATTTGAATCCTTCAAGTAAGAAAATGCGTGAAATTAGGGGGCGGAAAATATCTATGGTGTTTCAAGAACCCATGGTGGCCTTCAACCCAGTTTACACTATAGGAGATCAAATAGCAGAAGCTATTCGTTTACATATCCCAATTGACTATAAAACAGCACTCACCGAGGCCAAACAAATGTTGTCAAAAGTTGGGTTCCCTTCTCCAGACCAACAAATCAGCAAATATCCCCATGAGCTTTCTGGTGGATTGCGTCAAAGGGCTATGATTGCTATGGCTCTATCTTGTAATCCCGAATTGTTAATTGCTGATGAACCAACAACAGCTCTAGATGTTACAATTCAAGCACAAATCCTGGAATTACTAAAAACAATTAAAAGTGAACGAGAAATGGCAATTATAATAATCACCCATGATCTTGGAGTCATAGCTGATCTTGCCGATGAAATAGTAGTAATGTACGCTGGAGAAATTGTAGAAATGGGTTCTTTGAAACAAATTTTTTACCAAACTAGTCATCCATACACTAAGGGTCTACTTGACGCTTCGCCAAAATTAACCCATGATTTTGATTCAAAATTTTACTCAATACCAGGAACACTACCTTCCGCCACCAATTGGCCATCTGGTTGTGTGTTTGCATCACGGTGTCAATTCAAAACCAATCAATGCTTGAATGAGCCTCCTATTGAGAACATCGGCTCAAACCATTTCGTTCGTTGTTGGAATAAAGATCAATTATTTACCAAAAAGTCATCTTAAAAATTTGTTTTCGGTGTACCTAATTAGGCGTTTATGATTATGTCAACACTTATCGAAGTTAAGAACCTCAAAAAATATTATCCTATATATAGAGGTGTATGGAGAAGACAGAAAGGAATAATCAAAGCGGTTGATGGAGTTGATTTGACCTGCGGAAGAGGAGAAACTGTTGGTCTAGCCGGAGAGAGTGGGTGTGGTAAAACAACCCTAGGGAAAACCATTTTAAAAATAATACCATCAACCAGTGGTGAAATTCTATTTGGATCGAAAAAAACCGAACTTAACAATTTAAATCGGAAAAAGTTTCTTCCATATCAAAGAAAAATGCAAATGATTTTTCAGGACCCCTATTCATCACTAAACCCAAGAATGACCGTTGGAGATATAGTTGCTGAACCTCTCCGAGTCAGCGGACAAGAAGCCGAGATAAAAGATAAAGTACCGGTGCTATTAGCTAACGTAGGACTTGATTCTAGAGATATGAAAAGATATCCCCATGCTTTTAGTGGGGGTCAAAGACAACGAATATCTATAGCTAGATCTCTCGCCCTTGAACCAGAGTTAATCGTTGCAGATGAACCTGTATCCGCCTTGGATGTTTCGGTACAATCTCAAATTCTTAATCTTCTGAGTACTCTAAAAACCAACTTGGGCTTGTCCTATATTTTTATAACACATGATTTAAGTGTACTTCAACAAATTAGCGATACTATCGCTATTATGTATTTGGGTAAAATCATCGAATATGGACCAACAAAAGACGTGTACCGTAACCCCCTGCATCCTTATACAGAGGCTCTAATTTCAGCAGTCCCTTTTGCTGATCCTATCATTCAAAACAGGCGAAAACCAATTGCTCTATTGGGAGATATTCCGGACCCAACTTTCCCACCCAAAGGTTGTAATTTTCATCCACGCTGCCGCTATGCGACCCCCATTTGTACTGAAACGGTACCTCCGTTAAAGAAAACATCTAAAAAAATTAAGGTTGCCTGTCACCACAGCGAAATCCTTTCGCTTCAGGGAATCTAATTGCCTTTTGAAAAAGGAGAATTAGTGATTTTAATAAAATATTTTCTTTTGATAATCATAGCTTCTAGTTTTGGATGTGTAGACACCAAAGGCAAGATCGAGGAAATTCCTGGGGAATTTATTAATACATTAGAAAAAGAGGCACCGATTCTTGCAGCTAAAGTGAGAGACGGAAAAATTCCTTCTTTATCGGAGAGAATCCCGCAAAATCCTCTTGTTGCTAAACATGATTATATTGGATACGAAGGACCTGGTGTTTATGGAGGTACATGGCGCCATTTTCATAACGATACCAATCTGGGGCCATGGAAAATGATAGGAGGCTATGTTCCATTAATAAGATGGAATCGAATGACCTCTGGTCTTGAACCTGGTTTGGCGGAGTCTTGGAGATTCAATGAAGATGGGACTGAGCTTACTATAAAGATTCGGGAAGGAATACGATGGTCAGATGGAAATTATTATACTTCCAAATCGTTTAAATCCTGGTACGAACTCTGTCTTGATAAGCGGCATCGTTTTTCACCTCCTATGTGGTGCATGGTAGATGGTAAACCCATGAAATTGGAAACCCCTGATGACCATACAATAGTTATGAGGTTTTCTGGCCCCAATTGGTTAGTCCCGTTATGGTTAGCGACTGGGTTTTGGTGGAATGAAGAATATAATATTCCAGAACATTATCTAAAAAGGTTTCACCCAGATTATAATCCAGAAATCAAGGATTTTGTTCTTTATGAAAAGCAAAATATCACTCATCGTAATCCCGAAAGACCATCCTTGTGGCCTTGGGTAATTACTTCTATTGAACAAGGAGGATTTAGGGTTATTTTAGAAAGAAATCCTTACTATTTCGTGGTAGATGACTATGGAAGACAATTGCCATATATAGATCGGGTAGTTACTACATTGGTACCGGAATCACAGATTCGGGTACTTCGGGTTTTAGCTGGAGAAGTAGATTGTCAATTTCGTGATCTTGAATTACGTGACTTGAACCTTTTTGTGGAAGGGAAAGAACCCGGAGATTATGATATTAAGATGTGGGAGAGTGCGTCAGGAGCTGAACCTGCAATTAATCTTAATTGGTCGGATAATGATTTGGTACTCCGTGGCCTAATACGAAATCAGCGTTTCCGGAAAGCTTTAGCCATGTCAATTGATCGTCAAAAAGTTAATGAGGTAGCTTACAAGGGGCTACTAGAACCTCAAGCAGCGACCATAAGTCAAGAGTCATGGCATTTTTTAGATGAAAGAGGAATTTTTCTTTTTGAGCAGTGGAAAAAAACAGATGCAAATTTTGATTTGGTTAAAGCTAATTCCCTACTTGACCAAATTGGATTAATAAAACGAGACAAAGAAGGATTCCGTCTTAGGCCGGATGGAAAGCGTTTATCAATTGTAATGGATATACCGGCAGCAAGTCATATATCACATGAAAACGATATCGGACTTATCGTGGCAGAAGGATGGAGAAAGATCGGGATAGACGTAATAATTTATACCCCCCCTGGGGCGGAACTTAAATTACGGAGAGACCTTGGCAATTTTACTGTCCACTTACATGGTGAAGCTGAGATGGATCTATTTACATATCCTGACTGGGTATTTCCCACCTCTGGGCGATATTGGCATCCGAAAGTTGGGAAGTGGTATGAAACTGGAGGAGAAAAGGGAGAGAAACCGACTGGGGTTATGGTAGAACTATTAAATATCTATGACCTTATTAAGAAAGAAAAGGATATTGACATCAGGCACGAACTAGTTCATAAAGCAATCAAGATTCATATCGAAGATGGTCCATTTCATTTGGGAACAGTTGGCCGAAAACCTTTTCCGGTTATTGTAAAAAATAACTTTCATAATGTTCCAAACAAAGGGATACTTGGGCCCTGGGCAATTGTAGGGCCTGCAACTAGTTTCCCTGAACAATTCTATATTCAATAAATGTGGCAGATCACCTGAATTTTAAGGAAGCCCACCAAAAATTAATTATGATCAGATATATTATCTATAGGCTGCTTGTATCTATTCCAACCCTTCTTGCTATATCGATTATAGGGTTCGGCATTATTCAATTACCCGAAGGTGATTTTCTTGATCGGAAGATTCAAGAATTAGAAGAAATGTATGGAGATAGTAGCTCTTTAGCACAAATAGAAGGACTTCGAGATCGTTATGGATTAGATGAACCCATGTGGAAACAATACTTTACTTGGATCTCTGGATTTGTAGTGGGAGATTTTGGAGAATCTTTTGAATATGAACAAGAAGTTAATAGATTAATCTGGGATCGTCTGTTATTCACGATAATGATTGCCTTAGGTTCTTTATTGTTCACATATATTGTAGCTATACCTGTTGGAATTATCGCGGCAACCCATCAATATCGACTGGCTGATAATTTACTTTCTTTTCTTAGTTTTATTGGAATGTCTTTACCAGGATTCCTTGTAGCACTTGGCCTTATGGTTTTTGTATTTAATAGTTTTCAAATACCATTGTTTGGACTTTTCTCAGCCCAATATGAGGGAGCACCCTGGAGCTGGGATAAATTTCTGGATCTATTAAAACATCTTTGGATTCCTGTTGTCGTAGTGGGATTAAATGGAACAGCCGGATTAATGCGAATTATGCGAGCTAATCTATTAGATGTTTTAGGTCAACAATTCGTTCTAACTGCCCGAGCTAAGGGCTTAAGAGAATTGACTGTCGTAATTAGGCATGCTGCCAGGATCGCTATAAACCCGCTAATAAGTATACTTGGAATGAGTTTGCCTAACATACTTTCAGGTGCGACTATCGTTTCTATTGTTTTAGGACTCCCAACAATTGGACCGTTACTTTTACGGAGCTTAATAACCGAGGATATTTATCTTGCAAGCACATTATTATTAATGTTCAGTCTTCTACTAATTATTGGAAATATAATAGCTGACATATTATTAGCGTGGGCCGACCCTAGAATCCGTTTTGATAAATAATATATTTATGTCTCATTAATTTACTTGGAATATATATGGTAGAACATAGCCAAATATTAAAAACGAATGACTTTCTTAGTTACCGAACCTTAATCTGGAGACGTTTCCGGAAAAATCGGATGGGAATTATTGCATTAGTAATTTTAGGGATTTTTTATTTTTCGGCGGTTTTTGCAGAGTATTTTGCTCCCTATGACCATAAAGAAATTCAAATTCATAGGCGTCATGTGCCACCTCAAAAAATTTACTATAATTTGTCAGATGGTCTCTATGTACACGGGTTAATAACTACAAAAAACCCTAAAACTTTAGAATTAGAATATAAAAAGAACTCTAATAAAACTTTTCCTGTATGGTTTTTATCTTGGGATCTTAAGGGCAACTTTAAGTTGTTACATTCTGAAGGGCCCATGCATCTTCTGGGAACAGATCGAATGGGCCGTGATTTATTATCTCGTATTATACACGGGTCCCGGGTTTCACTAACCGTTGGAATTATTGGGGTTTTGATAAGTATTTTATTAGGTTCAATACTAGGTACTCTATCTGGTTATTTAGGAGGTTGGATCGATCATCTTCTTCAAAGACTTATTGAAATCGTATCATCATTCCCTCCTATTCCTCTATGGATGGCATTAGGAGCTGCTTTGCCGGCGACTTGGACAAGTATAGAAACATACTTTGCAATAACGATAATATTATCAATCATAAGCTGGGGAGGTTTAGCTCGGGAAGTAAGAGGTAAAGTATTAGTCTATCGTGAACAAGATTACACATTAGCGGCACTTTCTGCCGGTGCCAGCAATTGGTATATAATATCAAGACATTTATTGCCTGGTTGCTATAGCCATATAATAGTCATTGGGACATTAGCGATCCCATTTATGATATTAAGTGAAACTGCATTAAGTTTTCTAGGGCTGGGGATAAGGCCCCCCATGACTAGTTGGGGAGTCCTGCTTGAAGAAGCCCAACGTGTAACAGTACTTTTACATTATCCATGGCTTCTTTTCCCAGCAGCACCTGTTTTAATTATAGTTATAGCTTTTAATTTTCTAGGAGATGCATTACGAGATGCCGCAGATCCTTATTCCTAACCACAAATCCGTATTGTTTTTGGATTAAACGTTAAAGAGGCAATATGAGCAATCATAATAAAGTCGCGATAATTACCGGTGCTGGTTCAGGCATTGGTAAGTCATGTGCCCTAGCATTAATAGACAATGGTTACAATGTAGTTTTAGCTGGCAGAAGAAAAGTTGCACTCGAGAACACCATAATTGAAGCTGCGCAAAACAAAAATAGGTTAATTGCTATACCGACAGATATTGGTAATGAATCAGAAGTAGAAAACCTTTTCGCGGAAACCAAAAGTCGTTTTGGTAAATTAGATTTATTATTTAATAATGCAGGTATGGGGGCCCCTCCTTTATTATTAGAAGATCTGACTCTTGAAAACTGGCAAAATGTTCTAGATGTAAACCTAACAGGTACTTTTCTATGTACAAGAGAGGCCTTCAAGATAATGAAAAACCAAACTCCTAAAGGTGGGCGGATCATTAATAATGGATCAGTATCCGCTCATGTTCCTCGACCTAATTCAGCTCCTTATACGGCAACTAAACATGCAGTAACTGGTTTAACTCGTTCTACTTCCCTTGATGGGAGGAAGTATAACATCGCATGTGGTCAAATCGATATTGGCAATGCCGCGACAGATATGACAGAACGCATGAATGATGCCGTTCCGCAAGCTAATGGGCAGCTATCGCCAGAGCCAAGAATGAATGTTCAGAATATAGCTGATGCAATCGTTTATATGGCCAACCGACCTTTGGATACTAATGTCCAGTTTATGACTGTCATGGCAACTGCCATGCCATATATAGGAAGAGGATAAATGAAAAGTTTTGAAGATGAAACAATAGAAATCACAGATGTCCAAAAAGCCCAATTTGTTCAGGAAGGATTTTTTGTAATTGAATCGGCTATACCTAAAAAACACCTAACGATGCTTCGTAACGAGTGTGATCGATATGTGAGAGAAACAGATCAAGAAATGGCTAAAAAGGAAATATCTGCCCGCGGTATTACCCATAAAGGGAGTCGTTATTTTATCTCTAACAGGCACCGGGAAAACAATAAACTATGTTCATACATCTTTAGTAGTCTTATGGCCTCCATCTGTAGAAAAACGTTGGGCAAGACGGCCTACCTCTTTCATGAACAATTTGTAGTAAAAGGACCAGAAATAGGAATGAAATTTGGTTGGCATCAGGATTCTGGTTATATAGGTTTTGATCACCGACCTTACATGAGCTGTTGGGCTGCTCTAGATAATGTTAATGAAGAAAACGGAACGGTATATATTCTTCCTTTTTCGGCAGCTGGAACTAGATCTAGAGAAGAACACCAGATCATTGATGATTCCAATGATAAAATAGGATACTTTGGTGAAGAGAAAGGTATTCCGGTGATTTGTCCGGCAGGTAGTATTTTAGTTTTCTCTAGTGTTTCGTTTCATCGAAGCAGTCCCAATCGATCGGCTGGATGGCGTCGTGTATTCCTTAGTCAGTATTCCGCGGAACCGATACTTACTGAAGATGGTAAAGAATATTGGAGCAATGCAGAAAAATTTCTTGTTGATGGTAAAAACATTACTAATTATTAGGTTAGTAGATTTTAGAGAATAAAATTAACTTTCAAAAGGGCAAGTTGTGACAAAAATTACAGATGTGAAATGTATACGGACTCGTTCTAATGGGACCTGGGGAATAGTTAAAATTGAAACTAATCAACCAGGTCTTTTTGGTATCGGTTCGGCTAGTGATCATTATCATCAAGGGGCGGTTATAGAAGCTATTGAGTCGATGCTCGGTCCCAAGCTGAAGGGAAGAGATGCCAGTCAGATAGAAGATATTTGGCAAACATTTTATACAAGTGGCTATTGGCGTAACGGGGCAATTACCAATACTGCTTTAGGTGGCATTGATATGGCCCTGTGGGATATAAAAGGTAAAGAAGCTGGGATGCCCATATACCAACTTCTCGGGGGATCATGTAGAAGCGCTGTTCCATGTTACGCTCATGCTGGTGGGAATACATTAGAAAGTCTTGCGGAAGCAGTACAGGAATACCTCGAAGATGGATTTCCAGTTGTGAGGTGCCAGTTAGGAGGGTATGGAGGAGGCGGGTTTATTCCCTCTAAAGATGGAAATAGACCATTAAATTCCCAGCCCATAAATAAAATATTTGATGATGAAGCCTATATTGAGGCAATTCCCCAAATGTTTGACTATCTCCGTTCAAAACTTGGTTTTGGCCCAAAGCTTACCCATGACGTCCATGAACACTTACGTCCACAATCTGCTGTAGCACTTTCGAAAAGACTAGAACCCTATCGGCTATTTTTCCTTGAAGATGTGTTAGCCCCTGAGCAAATACAATGGTTTAGGCAAATCCGGGAACAATGCACTACTCCACAGGCGATGGGAGAATTATTTGTTAATCCCCATGAATGGCTCTCCCTAATAACTGAAAGACTTATTGATTATGTTAGAGTCAGAGTATCTAAAGCTGGAGGAATCTCTCCCTGCCGAAAAATTGCGGCATTGTGCGAATCTTTTGGTGTTAACACTGCCTGGCAGGAAGGTGGAGACAACGACCCAGTCAATCAAGCAGCGGCGTTACACCTTGATATGGCCAGTTGGTGTTTCGGTATACAGGAAGAAAATACATTTAAACCAGAAGAATATGATCTATTTCCAGGGCACGCCGAATTAAAACATGGCTATATGTACCTAAATAATAAACCAGGCTTGGGTTTAGATTTTGATGAAGATAGAGCCAAACAGTTATTACAAACTGAAACTCTTGAACCTAACTATGCAGCAGAAGATCGAAGATCAGATGGAAGCATAGTCAGGCCATAGAAACGAGTGTCAACCCGCGATCATGGAGTTGTTTCTGTGTTAATGGGTCCTTCATTATTGTCTTTAAACCGATCGATAGTATTTAAAACCGCCGGTTTTTGTCGAAAATCAGCTACCCAAGGTTCCCGAAAATAAGCTAGTTTTTCTCGAGGCAAACCAGCCATTACCGTAGATGGTATATTAAGGCGGTGCCAGTTGGTTGCAAGATGAGAGTATGCATGGAGAACTGCGACTCTTGGTTCACTAGAATTCCACTTTGGCCCGGCATGACATATATTTTCAGTAAAAAATATCGCACTACCTGGGGGACATGAATAGCTCATAAGAAATTCACTTCGTTTACCATTTTCTAGGGACATATGATCGTTGTGGATAGGAAAGTTAGCCTTGTGGCTTCCAACTAGGAAATGAGTACTCTGGTCATTTATTTTGATTTCTGTGAGTTCGAAAATCACCCTGACCATACCAGCATAAATTTGTTCTCGTTGTACTCTGTATCCAAAAATGGGATCAATTTGCTTAGGCCCTCCGCCATGTAGTTCACCATGTTCTTCACCTTGTTTTCGCCAAACACAGTGGCTATTTTCCAAACGGAAATTTGGACTAATGATTTCCGAGATTACATCGATTACCGCAGGATGATCAATTAATATACTAGAAGGTCCCCCCGGGACATCTTGATGTTCCTCCGGTAATGCTTGGGGGTTGTGTTTAATCAAGTAGATTTGTTCTCGAATTGCTCTGATTTGTGCTTCTGTTAAAATCGCTGGCCTGACAAAAAAGCCCGCGAGGTCGAATCTAAATCTTTCTTCTTCAGTCATTGACATTAAAAGATTCCTTATGGGTAAATTAAAGACAACTATTTACTGATTGCCTATTAAATTATTTAAACCGATATTAACATTGCAACAAGGAAAACTAGTTCATTCTTTTACAGATTCTTTTTTTCTAACGGAAAATTAAAAACCTTGTGAATGGAAAATTGGTTTTTATTAAAACTTTATTCTGAATTTATTGTTTATCCAATACAATAGGAAATTAAATAAAACACCACAAAGAAAAAGGAATTTGGGGTATATTAGACACCAAAACGTAAAAATGATTCGATAAAATGGTTACCCGACATTTATTGACATAATTTACAATTCCAAAATTTTATCTATGATAAGCTAAAAAGATTTACAATCAATTGACAACACGCTTGAAAAAAGGTTTTTATGATATTCAATGATAATAGCCTATCCCTTTATAACATGGTCATTAGGTTGAATCTAGAGCTTTGTAGTTGATAAGGAGAAAGAAATGAATGACCAAATTCTAAAAGTTGCTGTAGTTGGGTGTGGAGCCCGTGGGAAAAATCATCTCGATACCATAGTAAATTTTCCAGATGTTGATATAGTGGCTATATGCGACCCTGTCCAAGAAGCAAGGACTAACCTTGCTTCTGCATACAAAATTAAAAATAGTTATGGGGATATCAATGAAATGATTTCTCATCATAAAATTGATATGGCCGTTGTAGCCACTCCGGCCCATTTAAATGGTGCATGTGCACTCCCGGTGATTGAAGCTGGAATCCATACTCTTATGGAAAAACCCCCAGGACTTTCTGGGTCTGAGACAAAAATTTTATATGAGGCAAGCAAAAAATCAGGCGCTAAAGTACTGATAGGTTGGAACCGACGGTTTAATTCCCTTATCCGAGAAGCTAAGCTTCAAATTGAAAAAAATGGCCCCATTACTCAGATTGTTGGAGAATTTCATAAAAGTATGACGCAACTACGTAAGAGGGGATATCCAGATTTCCTCCTAGATAATTTTATCTACGAAACACCTATTCATGCATTAGATCTAATAAGGTTTTTGGCAAATGGCTCGCCGGTTGAGGATTTTCAGGCCTACGCAAGACGTGCAACCTCAGATTATGTTGATGTCTACGCCGCCCTTATTCGTTTTACCAATGGTTGCGTAGCGCAATTTACCGCTAATTTTACGACAGCGGCTCGACTAGAACGTTATGAAATTCATGGCAAAGACTGTTCTGCATATTTAGAAGGTATTGATACCTTGAAAATAGAAAAAGAGAACCAAAAAGAAATTATTGATAAAATTTCTTCAAATGGTACTGCTGAACAAGCTCGTTTTCTGATTGATTGTATAAAAAAGAAAAAATCTGTTGAATTTCCAGCAGCCAGTTTAAGTGAAGCTATTAAAACCATGGAATTAGCCGACCAGATACGGGCTAAATTAGTAGTTTGACAAGAATGAAATTGGGGGATCTATTTTATGGAGGATTAATGATTTTTAAAATCCAATATCCCAAACTTTTTTATCTTTTACTGATAATCATATTGTTTTCTGGTTGTACTGAGGATAATTCTGATCAGACCAGTAAAAAATTACAATTACTAGCCCAAGAGTCTCTCTCTCAACTTGATGGTGAAATATACTTGCAGGGATTAAAAGATTCGGTTGAAGTCATTCGGGATAAATACGGGATTCCTCATTTATATGCACAAAATATTGATGATCTATTTTTTGCCCAGGGTTTTGTTATGGCACAAGACCGGCTTTGGCAAATGGAAATGTGGCGAAGATGGCGTAGTGGACGCCTGTCTGAAATATTTGGCCCTGAAGCTTTCGAGTATGATAAAAGAACACGTTTAATGATGTATCGGGGACCCTATGATGAACGTGAATGGGAAAGCTACCACCCTGAGGGAAAACGAATTTTTTCCGCTTATGCTAAAGGGATTAATGCTTATATCAGCAAAAACAAAAACAATCTTCCGGTTGAATTTAAACTTACTGGTCTCAAACCTGGTCGATGGTCGGCTAAAACTATCGTAAAACGCTGGACCGGGTTAAATTTTCCGAGTGCTAATAATGATGCGATAGATGAGATCCGTCTAGCTCTTTCGGTCAAAAAACATGGTACAGAATATGCAAATCAAATGGTTTCACCACTTCCTTGGGTAGACTTAATTATTCCAGAAAAAACTGATATTTCTATAATTTCTAATGATATATTAAAACAAATGCTATCGGGAGAAGGTGACCCGTTAATCCCCGGAGTATTACCGCAGTTAGAATTTGTGGAACAATATAAAGAACTTGCTAATCCTAATAGACAGGCTGAGGCTCCAACTCCTGAACAATTACTCGAAATCGGCAGTAATAATTGGGCGGTTAGTGGTGCCCGCTCTATTACCGGAAAGGTGATGGTTGCAAACGACCCTCACCGGCGTTTAGAAAACCCCTCTCTTCGATATTATATCCACCTTAATGCTCCGGGCTGGAATATCATTGGTGCTAGCGAACCTCCTTTTATTGGTGTGAATGCAGGACATAATGAGCAAGTTGCATGGGGTTTTACTTTTGCTGGGGTTGATGTAAACGACGTTTATGTGGAACAAATGCATCCGGAAATAGATCATTTAGTTCAATGGAACGATACCTGGGAACCTTTAAAAATAATTAAAGAAGAAATTCCAATTAAAGGGGAAGCATCCCGTCCAGTCGTTTTGAAGTATACCCGCCATGGACCTGTTTTTTATGAGGATTATAAAAATAGAGTATTTTATAGCGTTAGATCAATTACTCACGAACCTGGTACGGCTCCTTATTTGGGTTGCTTTCGTATGGCAAATGCTGAAAGTGCTGAAGATTTTTTTGAAAGGGCAATGTTTTGGAAGGTACCCACACACAACCTAGTTTTTGGCGATGTGGAGGGGAATATCGCATTCCAAGTATCTGCTCTGACACCAAAACGAAATAATTGGGATGGAAGACTACCAGTCTCCGGGAATGGAACTTACGAATGGGACGGTTTTCGAACCGATCTACCCAAGGAATATAACC
Organism: uncultured Gemmatimonadota bacterium; assembly: GCA_964593235.1. Classification (GTDB taxonomy): domain Bacteria; phylum JAAXHH01; class JAAXHH01; order JAAXHH01; family JAAXHH01; genus JAAXHH01. The sequence continues at coordinate 20,232 of CAZQGS010000043.1, forward strand.
CTGAGAGAGGATGGGTCGGATCAGCTAACAATGACTCTCATCCACCAGAATTTACAGGTAAGCCGGTTATGTTCCATTCAGGTATTGGAGTCGAATCTTCACGGATAGTACGGATGAGACAATTACTAAATTCCAGACGTAAATTATCAATAAGGGATCATAAAAAAATTCAACTAGATTCGTATTCGCTTCGAGCTGAAATTGATATTCCACTTTTTGAAGGATGGACTTCTAAAGACAAAGTTGTTGAGAAAGCTCGTAATTTGCTAGACCGATGGAATCTTGTTTTAGATCGGGATAGTATAGCTGCCGCTATCTATTATCGTTGGCGAACTCAACCTAAACCTTTTGATTTAAAACTGTCTCCAGTCCAACACCAAAAATATTTGGAAGATAGTCTACGTAAAACTATCACTCAATTAACACAAGAATTAGGGTCCGATTGGAGTCAATGGAGATATGGGCGTTTGCAGAAAAGTTCTTTTACCCACATTCTAACAGACGCATATTCTTTGCCAGCTGCCGAAAGATCAGGGGGATTTGGCACTATCGCTGCTACCTCGGTCAGCTTTCGGCATATCTTAGATACTTCTGATTGGGATAAATCCGTTTTTATTATCACCCCTGGACAATCAGGGCAACCTGGAAGCCCATATTACGGAAATTTGTTAAAAAGTTGGGCAAACGATGATTATCTTCCTCTTTCTTTCAGCCAGGAATCGATAAAAACTATTAAGGGAAACCAGCTAATAATTAAACCTCTAAAAACTTTGACAAAAGAGGGAAAATAAAAAATGGAATACCGGGATCTAGGAAAAACTGGAATTAGGGTTTCATGCATTGGACTAGGGTGTTATCCAATCTCCGGAATGGCTGGAGGTACCAATTGGTCGGGGATTAATGACAACGAATCTATCAAAACAATTAAACATGCGCAGACACTAGGAATCAACTTACTAGATACGGCAGAAGGATATGGAGATGGTCATAGCGAACGCATAATTGGAAAAAGTATCCGGGAAAATCGGACGGAGTATGTAATAGCAACTAAGTTAGCTGCTAAGCCCAAAGTTCCAGGTAAAAACCTAGAATCTCATATTAAAAAATCGTGTGAGGGAAGTCTTGCCCGCCTCAAAACCGATTATATTGATATTTATCAACTCCATAGCGAGCCCAACTATGGCGATATGCCAATAATAGTAGATACTTTGCAGGTTCTTGTAGATGAAGGAAAAATCCGAGTATTTGGAATTTCCACCTATGAAACGGAAGTAATACAAGCCCTAATAAAATTGGGAAATCTTTCAATTGCTCAAATCGGCTATAGCCTTTTAAATCCTGTTGGATTGAAAGGACTAAATTTTGCTTTGGAAAACAAATTAGGGACATTAATACGGGTACCATTAGCGCAAGGTGCCCTTACAGGAAAATATTTTAAATCACTTGAGGAACTCAGTAACGTAGACCGTCGGTATCAAAGATTTAACACACCCCGGATCAGTGCATCCCTTAAGAAACTTGAAGAACTTACTTTCTTATCGGAAACACCTGGGCGAACTTTGGTTCAAGCAGCTCTTCGTTTTGTACTTGATACACCTGGCGTAACCTCGGTAATTGCAGGTGCAAAAGATAGGACTCAACTTGAAGAAAATGCCGGGGCCGCTTATGTTCGTTCGTTGACAGAAGCTGAAAAGCAAAAAGCATTAAAAATTGGTAAGGAGGCTAACTGGCCCTTACCTCCGTATACAAAATGGACTTAATATTTTTTCTAAACCCCCTACAAATGGGAGGAATTTAATGCGATACTTTGTATTTCTGATTTTTCTTATTAGTTCTCAAGGATGTGGTAAGGTTTTCCTGGGTGACACACAGAAAGTAGAAATTAATGTTACTCCAGCAGAAGCCCAAATTAAGATACCTGATCGTATCCAAGAAGTAACAAGTCTGTCAATTGAGTTACCAAGTGACGAATCTCATTTAGTAGAAATATCTAAACCAGGGTATGTGACCAAATGGATTGTCTTAAAGAAGGTAAAATTGCCCTCAGTTATCATAGCTGACCTCCTACTTACCCTTGGAATTGGCTTACTAGTTGATATTTATTGGGGTACCTGGGAAGGCCTCTCTCCATCCAAGTTAGAAGTTGTCCTTGAACCTGTTCAGACTGGAGGAATACCTATTGAAGTCCCATTACTACTAGCTAAATCGGGACTTACGACTGAGGATCCTTTAATTAAGATTCAGATTCATCAAATTCGGTAAATTTATTGATCTTTCCGGTATCGGAGGAATAGTTCTTCCCCGATTTTATTAGTTTCTACCAGAGTTAGGCGAGCCAAACAATCATTTTCAAATCCGACACCATCAGCACCGGTGGGAGCGTCTTTACCACCAATCACGACAGGGCATAGTGTTAAAAGAACCTCATCTACCAAACCAGCCTCCCAAAATGCCATATTCACATCCCCTCCTCCCTCGATAAGCAATCTAGAAATACCACGTTTTAAAAGTATTTTGCAAAGGTTTTTTATATCGACGGACGAGTCTCCAATCTGAATTATTTCTGTTTTTGCTTTCAAACTTGATAATATTTTTGGAGGCGCTGTCTTGGTAGTTACAATAATGCGTTCTATATCACAATCGGTCCAATATCTTCCGTTAGTTGGGAAACATAAATTACGGGAAAGAAGTATAGAGATTGGATGTGGCTGTTTGTTACTATTTACTCTTTCTCTTCTCCGGTCTCCTTTCCGAATTCTCACTGGAGGATTCTCAGCTCGAAGTGTCCCGGCTCCAATTAGAACAGCATCAACTTCGGATCTAATTTGATCCATTAAATCACGATCTTTTTTACTCGTAAAATTAACAGGATCACGGTCTTTTGTTGATAGTTTTCCATCTAAACTCATCGCGTAGTTTAGTAGGATATAAGGTCGGTCGCTTGGCTCCATGTTATTTCTTTAGTCCTTTTAGTTTTAATGGAAATGAAGTAAATCAAATTGGTCTTGACAGAATTAATTAGTAAATATATAATTCAAGTCGAAAACCCGTTTTCGACAAGCCAATTTCCTATTTTGGTATTTTTAATTAAGAGAATCAAGTCTAAGAAAAACTAGACAATTTTATTCTCCTCTTAACTAATCGATATCCTCCCCGCAACGGGGCATACATGGTTCGGGTTGAAATAAAGTCTGCTAATCTTTACAAAGCAAGTAGAGTGCAAAAATTGAAAATACCTGTTTTTTTAACACGACAAACCAGCATTAAAAATCTTAACCAGACATACCATTGCTTTAAAAACTTAAATTACAATTCCCAAATGTCAAATATGACTTTCATTACGTTATTTTGGTAGGGTTTTGATAGTTATTTCTGAGAGAGGTTTAATTAGTGAAAGTTAGAGAACTGGTCCGAGGAGAGGTAACTGTCCTTGAATTGAGTGGTCGTATGGCCGAGGGTAGAGATACTGATGCATTAAGTGACCGTATTAACCAACTGTCGGAGAATGGAACAAAAAAAATTATTTTTGATCTCGGCAAAGTACATTGGATTGACAGTTCGGGGCTTGGCCTACTGATACGAGCATATACACGCCTCCAAACACTCGATGGAGATTTAAAACTTGTAAGGGTGACCCGGAGTGTTAGTAGCCTTTTAAAAATGACAAAATTAACTACTGTATTTGATGTTCATGACACATTAGAAGATGCAATAGCTGCTTTCCAAAGCTAAAAGTAAATCCCCCCAAACCCAACTTGTAAATTTAAAACATCGTTTCTTATTTTATGGAAATTTAGTACTTTTACAGCATTAATATAACAACTAAAATCTACGTAGTTAAACTAACTCTGTTAATGGGGAATATTTAATTCATGCATTCGCCTATGGATAGCTTTTTGTGCTTGTAAATAAGGTTCTTCTAGAAATTTATCGTGATCTTCAGCATGGTGATGATGTGTAACTGTTCCTGCCTTATGTTTCCAACTACGATTTTTTATATAAGCTAGACCACCCTCTATCAAACTTAACATATACTGAGCATTTTCTAAATCAAATAACCAATAAGGTCCACCGCAGGCAATATAAACCGGAGATGTATGAGCCATAATCCCACGACCCCACCCATCATGGTGTTTTATACTAGTATAGTTTGGTCCGGCACATCGGGCAGCTAACCAACTATGGCCATCTACTTTTATTTCCGTTTTTATTGAAAGGTACTGTCTTCCGGTTTTATCCTGGGTAGAAGCAACTACTTTTCCTTGTTGTACTATTTCTAAAGTGTGGATCGGTAGAGTTGACGCTGCAGTGGCTTCAACGTGAACGGTTCCGCCATTCCCTGACAACTGAATAGTATCTCCGATAGCTTGACCATTAACTGTAAAATGCAATATGGGACCAGCGCTTAAAAATGTATTTCCAGTTTTTAGGGCCTTACACCAGTTATTATAATTAAACTCCTGATCGGGCGGAATATAAGCATAGGTTCGATATATACCCACCGGCACGTCACTTGACATTTTATCTGTACCCCCGACCAACGGCAATTTATAACCACAATTTAAGTAACGATAATATTCAAGGTGATTGTATTCGCTATGGATCAAAAATTCAACTGCATCAGCTCTATCCGTCGCAATAAGTGCTGCAGGTTCACAATTTGGATTTGGGATATGCGGAATTATTACTGTTCCACCCTGCCGGTGACATTCATCTGCCCAATAGGATAGCGTAGTTTCAAGATTGCCTCCTAATTCGGCTTCGCTTGGACCATCAGAGCACCAGGGCATAACTGGCTTTTTAAGACCCAGTAAGGTCAGGTGCCCGAGGAAATGTTGTCGGTTCTCCTGGGTTGCGTAAACAATAGATTCACCTCCTGGAGCTACATTTTCCGCCCCAGTAAATTCCTCAGTATTAGTAAACAAACTACCCCATTGAGATAACAACAAATTAACAACATTTAACCCTTCACCCTGCGCTTCGAGATGTGCGCCTTGGGTTGAGAGGAAATGAACGTGAGTATCACCACTAAAATATCGCTCTTCGTTCATATTAATCCATCGTCTCAATTTTAGCGTTAACTCCCGTTGTCCAGGTTCAATGTTAATACTTTCCCTTATTGGTTCATATTCATAGCCTCTAGCAACATCAACATGTACTTCTCCCCGAGGCAACCAACCTTGGCAATTTCCATCGATATAAGCGTAAGACATATTTCCTAGGCGGACATCACCTCCAACATCGGTATGCCAACTTTCTAAATTAGAATTAACATGAGCATGATGACCATGGGGTGCATAAGGAACACCCTTCGAGGAGCGAAAATGGATCCTACACGGTAGAGGGGCTCCTGTCTTTTCATCGACTACCTTTGTATGGACCCAATTACGGCCTGTATCAATAACCTCAAAACGTACTTTGGGAGTTTTTATAGTTTCTTTTTCTTCCAACTGTCCCCAGTTAGTAGTCCCAATTGTTTTTCCATCCTTCCTTACAGTTATGGTAGCTGATGGTGTTCCAGCAATACCAACATGGATAGATTGGGGATTTACTGGGTTTGATTGGCCCCATCCACGATGAGAATCATTAAGAAATTTTTCCTTATTCTGATCTGGCAGTGGATAGGAATATGTTGAATAACCACGATCAACTTCCACATCTAGATCTGCATTATTGCTTTGTTCGAGGAAATCAATTTTTACATCTCGAGCTGCCCAGCGGCAAAATGGATCCTCCTGAAGCTGACCTAGAGTTATTCCTGCGATGACAAATGGAGTTTGTTCGGGAATGATGGTGATAGAGGAAATATTAGCAGCGTTCTTAGAATTATGCCAGGACCAAAGGAAATAACCTTTTGGCCATCCTTGTTCTGCCTCAGTTTGCCTACGGCCAGCACTTCCCCAATCTCCCGCTTTCCGGTCCCAAAGACTTGGTTTTTGGTCAGGTACGCAGAGGAATGGATACTGGCCCCACGGCATCCTAGGGGCGTAACCAATTTCGAAGCGTTCACGGATCACTGCAGTTTCTTCAGTACCATCATCTCTTAGAAATTTGTACGTGGCAACTGGAACACCTACCAAACCACCTTCCAGAATCTTAGATTTCATCACTGAATGAGCGAAAATCACATTAACTGCGGGAGAATTAATATTGATTGTAATTGGATCAAAAGAACATTTGATCTCGGACCCAAAACCTATAAAGGTTTTCGTGTCTGGTAGTCCACTACCAATTTTAAAAGGTAGACCATGAAACACCTGATTTCCTACAGGTGGTTCCGTTTCGTTCTTGTAGATATCAGCAGTTACATTGTATGCCTTGCTAAGGTCAACAGCCTGATAATCTTTCATAAACCCCTCATTGTTAAAATTCCCGCTACTAGGTTGGAATGTTAAGAAGAGCACTTTCGACGTTATCATATATATCAAATACAGTATCTAGTTTTGTAACATGAAAGGTTTGTTCTAAATGAGGATTGATTCCCGTCAATAACAGGTTTTTGGATACCGCTCTAAGTTTTTTTAGAGTGGCAATTAGGCACCCTAAACCGGTACTATTAATAAAAGTTACCCCAGCCAGATCTACAATAACATTTGTACAATTTTGATCTATGGAATCATTAATGTAGTACCCTAAATTAACCCGATCTACTTCATCCCAAGATTTTCCTGTAATTTTCAGAATGGCAATATCTGAATCGATCGAACATATTATCTCCATAGTACCACCTAGATCTAATTATACGAACTTTATTGAAGCGGCTTCAGTTTGTTTAAATATGAGAATTCTGAATAGAAGATTTAATCTCTTCATATTCAGGAAACCGGTTGGTTTCTAGCTTAGAAAATATTAATACCCCATTTATAGTCACCTCAAAACGACTACCACTTGATGGCTCCAGGATAAATTCTTGGATTTCATGTTTATAGTATTCTAACAATTTTACTGCCAGGCCGGCAGCTTCATTTTCGTAGCTTCAATCAGCACAGTATGACAAGTGGATTTTCATGGCTATTCCCCCTAAATTAATATCGTGGTATTAATAATAAAACACTGTTATATAAGAATATATAAATGATACTTCTATTCTTGGGCAAGCATTCTAACAAAATGTTACTAATTAATTCACATTTATATATTGTCCTCTTTCCCATTATAAGTAATTTTTATATTGGGACTTGACAAGACACATGGGGAAATTTATTCTCAGTATGAGGAGGTGATGTGTCATGCTTGGAAGTTTTGGTGCTACCGAATTAATAATAATTTTAGTTATAGTGATGGTTCTTTTCGGGGCGAAACGCCTTCCGGAACTTGCCAAAGGACTTGGTCAAGGAATTACGGAGTTTAAAAAAGCATCTAATAAAGACTCAGGTGATGAAAAGCAAGAATCATCAAGGGCTAATACCTCGAAAGACGCCTAAATTTTCTGACAGTATGGCTAGAAAGAATAGCCAGAATTAGAATTTTGACAGATCATTCAGAATTGACGAATGGATAATATTATTCTGTGGCTGATACGAAGAGGTCGGGTTTTAAGTTTCTTTCAGAGACAATTGCTACTATTTTGTAATTTTGTTTTTAAAATAAGTTCTTCTGCTAAATCCTTCTTTTTGCATTCTCGAGTATTAATTTTTGAGCTGCGGAAACCCCAGTACCAGTAGAAAATTTGTGGCCATGTTGCGCCAATCCATACTCTAGGGCAGACAATGCAAAAAGCATATCACTAGGAACTATATCATAACCTAAATGTGAAATCCGTATCACTTTGCCTTTGTAATGATCCATACCATTTGCGATCATTACTCCGCAATCATTTTTTATTGTTTTAAGGACGGCGGTTCCATCAATAGCATCAGGCATTATTACGGCAGTAAGTACGTTAGATGGGGTATGGGCAAATAACTTAAGGCCCAGAGCTGAAACCCCAGCTCTCGTGGTTTGGGCATTTATTTCATGGATAGTTCTAATTTTACTGAGACCCATTTCCTCGATTATCTGTAAAGCCCCACTAAGGCCCATAAGAAGAGAAACTGCAGGAGTATAGGGGGTAAGGCCCTTCTCTAATGCTTTTCGTGCTTTTAGTAGATTAAAATAATAAGAAGGATGGTTGTTTTTTTCAATGGCCTGCCAAGCTGCTTCACTGACAGCAATGAAAGATAACCCGGGAGGAACCATCAGACCTTTCTGAGAACCTGTTAAAGCTAAATCGACAAACCAATCATCGGTTTGAAATTTATTAGCGCAAAGTCCACTAACAGCATCTACTATAAAATAACATTCGCTTTCTCGCGCTATTTCTCCCAAACTTTTAACATCATGAAGTGCGCCTGTAGAAGTTTCACTATGAGTAGCAAACATTCCTTTAAATGGGCCATGTTTGTCAATAAAAGTCCGAACCTCTTGGGGATCTACAGATTGCCCCCACTCGACATCAAAAACTTCAGTATTTAATCCAAAGGTCTGGCATAACTCAACCCATCTGTTCCCAAATTTTCCACTTCTTATTGCTAATACTCGATCTCCTGCCGAAAATAAATTCACCACTGCAGCTTCCATAGCACCACTACCTGATGCCGTGAGAGGAAGAACTGTTTGTTTGGTTTGAAATACGTATTTAAGTCCCTTTACGATCCGAGTCATTAATTGACTGAAATCACTAGATCGATGCGAGAGAATTGGCTCTGCCATTGTTTGAAGAACTAAATCAGGTACAGGAGTCGGGCCGGGGGTAAAATTGGTAACCTTCACGGTATCTCCCATTAAAGAGAAGTCAAAGCGATTTGAGCATCCCGGGCATAGGAAGTAGTTTGGTAACTACTAATAACTTTCTTGTAAAGAGAAATCGCTTGTTCATTTTTACCCGCAGATTTGTAACATCGGGCCGCATCAAGTAAAAACATAGGAACCTGGTGACTTCCGGGGTTTTGGTCGGCTAATGATAAATATTGAGTTGCTGCTTTTTCATAGTGTTTCTCCTCTTCATCACAAGCAGCTAATCCAGATTGGGCCGTTAGTTCCCAAATATTATCTTGTCCTCCATGTTCATCAAGAAAAGTTTGATAATATTTTCTAGCATTTATATAATCATCAATATTGAAATAAGCATTAGCGAGTTCTAGCATGGCTTCAGAAGCTAAATCGCTACCCCGATATTCTGCAACCACTCGTTCAAAAATTGGAATTGCATCCTGATATCGGTTTGTTTGCATAGCCGTATAACCAGGAGCAAAAACTTTACCTACCTCGACCAAGTTGGCAGCCTGACTAGTAAACCAGTAATAGCTTCCTCCAAAAACAAGTAATGTAGCTAAAATCACCGTAACTAGTTTATTTTTGTTTTTATCAAGTTTACCACTGATATCAAACAACCAGAGGATAAAACGATCCTCTTTTATTTCGCGCCGCGGGATGCGCCGTCTAATTCGTGCCATTGCTAATTCTCCTCAAGCCTAATTGCTCTTTTATCCAAAGTTTAAATGATTTTTGATCTGAGTGTTTTCCTTTTAGTACACCTGGGAAAACATATTACGGACGCAAAGCCTACCACATATACGGAATAGACCATCTTTCGTCAAGGGGTTTCTATGGAGTATTCACTTGACAAATACGACTAAATTTATATTTTATCGTAGCATAGTTGAGTGTTTTATTGGAATGTAATCCAGGGTAAAGAGTGAGTTGCTATAGTTAGGTTACACTGGTTTTAAGGGAGATTACCGATGGAATTGTCAGGTGCAGAAATTGTTATAGAATCTCTAAAAAAAGAAAAGGTTGATCTTGTTTTCGGTTATCCTGGAGGGGTTGTCATCCCTACTTATGACGTAATACAACGCACGACTGGCATTAAACACATTTTGGTCCGCCACGAACAAGGTGCAACCCATATGGCTGATGGGTATGCTCGTGCTACAGGAAAACCAGGTGTGGTTCTAGTTTCTTCAGGGCCGGGCGCTACCAATACGGTAACTGGTATTGCTACGGCATTTATGGATTCAATACCGATGATTGTAATCACGGGACAGGTACCTGTCCACCTTATTGGTAATGATGCATTTCAAGAATCCGATACTGTCGGAATAACCCGCCCCATTACAAAACATAATTTTTTAATTAAAGAGACAGAAGATATAGCGAGGATAATTGCTGAAGCCTTTCAAATAGCAACGACAGGCCGACCGGGACCTGTTTTGATAGATTTACCCAAAGATGTCCAGGTAGGAGTTGCGGAATTTTGCTATCCGGAACGGGCTGAAATCCGAGGTTATAAACCAAAAATCAATGGTCATCCGATGCAGATCCGCAAAGCCGCTGAAATGCTTACTTCAGCTAAAAAACCTGTAATTTATGTCGGTGGAGGCGCAATTATTGCTGAAGCATCTGATGAAATTAGACTTCTCGCACGGAAACTTAATGCACCTGTTACAACGACCCTTATGGGACTTGGAGCCTATCCTGAAAATGATCCTCTGTCACTTAAAATGCTTGGGATGCACGGCACTTGGTATGCAAATACAGCTGTGATGGAATGTGATCTCCTTGTGTGTATTGGTGCTCGATTTGATGATCGGGTAACTGGGAACTTAGATGAATTTTCTCCCAACTCTAAAAAAATCCATATTGATATCGATCCATCATCTTTAAATAAAAATGTTCGGGTAGATTTACCTATTGTTGGGGATGTCAAAAAGGTCTTAGAACAATTAATACCAATGGTCGAGAGAGCGGATACCAATGAATGGTTATTGGCGATTGAAAATTGGAAAACAGAACATCCTCTTACCTACCAAAATACAAATACGGTCCATGAAGAGGGAATGGGTGGAAATATTGATAACAAGGAAGATGAGACATCTATCAAGCTCCCCCTTCACGCCCAATATGCTATAAAGAAAATTGGCGAAATGACTAATGGCTCAGCCCTTGTAGTAACTGATGTAGGCCAACATCAGATGTGGGCCGCGCAATGGTACGGTTTCTCTAACCCACGTTCAATGATTACATCTGGAGGCCTAGGTACCATGGGGTTTGGGTTACCTGCAGCAATAGGAGCCCAATTTGCATATCCAGATCGTGACGTAATAGTATTTTCTGGAGACGGTAGTATTCAGATGAATATTCAAGAGATGGCCACGGCAGTAGCTTGTCAATTACCTATTAAAATTATACTTCTTAATAATGGATACCTTGGTATGGTCAGACAATGGCAAGACTTGTTTTAT
>CAZQGS010000044.1:0-137354 GCA_964593235.1 uncultured Gemmatimonadota bacterium
TACGGATGCCCCGATATGAGTCGATTCGAGGATGGGTGCACGGCCGAGAATTCATTAATACCATATAAATGCTTCGTGTTCCGTTCACCCCGACATGGAGGCTAGAGTTTTGGTATACGAAGTTACAGCCCGAAAGTGGCGCCCTCAAGAGTTTGATAGTGTTGTTGGGCAGGAGCACGTTACTACCACGCTTAGAAACGCCATAAAAAATCAACAGATTGCACACGCCTATCTGTTTTCAGGGCCTCGTGGTGTGGGGAAAACAACAACAGCCCGTATTTTGGCTAAGGCTCTTAACTGTGAAAATGGGCCAACTGTCAATCCGTGTAATACCTGTTCTTTCTGTCGAGAAATATCAGAAGGGAATAGTGTTGATGTTTTGGAAATAGACGGGGCATCAAACAACCGGGTTGAACAGGTTAGAACCCATCTACTTGAAAGCGTTAAATACAGGCCCAGTCAGGGTAAACATAAAATCTACATTATTGATGAAGTACACATGCTTACAAAGGAGGCATTTAATGCTCTCTTGAAGACTCTTGAAGAGCCTCCTTCTCACGTATACTTCATTTTCGCTACAACAGATCCCCGTAAGGTAATCCCGACTGTTCTCTCCCGTTGTCAACGATTCGATTTTCGGCGGATATCAGGGACAATCATCGTCGACCATTTAGACATGATCAGTAAAAAAAGTGGCTATAACATTCAACAGGACACTCTGTCTCTTATTGCTCGCAGAGTAGATGGAAGCCTCCGAGATGCTGAAAGCCTTTTAGATCAGATAGTAGCTTTTGGAGGCCCAGAATTGAATGCGGGTGAAGCTGCCAAGGTTTTAGGGGTTGTAGATCAAGACGTATATTTCACCTTGTTAGATATCGTAGCGAAAAAAGATGTTTCTAAATGTCTAGAGCTTATCGATCAGATTTTTCGTGAGGGCTATGACCTCGAAGAAATAGTTTTAGGCATATTAGAACATATACGAAATCTACTTGTTGTTAAGGCGACGTCAAACGTCGAAGCACTTCTTGATACTGCTATTTTAGAAGTTAACCGTTATAAAAAGCAGGCTGAGGTTTTTGAGATTGAAGATCTTCTGCGACTTGCCCACATCGCGTCACAAATGGAGGAGTCGGTTAAGAGTAGTGCACTACCCAGAGTACAACTGGAAACAGGGATTGTGAGAATGGCTCGTATTGGTAGTACCGTTCAGCTTGCAACCATTATATCTAGGCTTTCAGAATTAGCTCAAACTATATCTGAAGATGAAGGGATCACTAATAGCCCCCAGCTTGATACAAAATATCAAAAAAACACTTCTGGTTTAAACGAAGAGCAAACTCCTCCTGCAGATGAACTATCTCCTCCTGCAGATGAACTATCTTCAGTTCGAAAGTCGAGTACCTCAATTAGTGAGAATGCGCCTACACCAAATTCTTCGAGCGAAGTTTTATCTCCAGAAGAAACTGAAGGGCAAACTCCTCAGGTAAGAGAGAAGGAAGACAGGAGCCAGTCAATAGTCCTTGATATTCTGGAAATCCAAAAACAATGGCCCATGGTTTTGCAAGAAATTCATGAGAAAAGAAATGTACTTGGCAGTCTTCTTGCTGAAGCAAGAATTTCCAACTATACCCCCGGTACAGAAGATAGAAATGGTGAATCCGATATATTAACTTTAGCATTTACTCCACTCCACCACTTTCACAAAGAACAAATAGAAAAAAGGGACGCTGTCTCGTTGATCGAGGCAGTTTGTTCAAAATTATGGAGGAAAAAGGTCCGGCTTGTCTGTGAAATAGATGATAAGCATCACTCGGAAGACACTTCTAATCCAGATGAAATACCTGAAAAGGCTTTAAAGAAATCTTCATCGAACGAAGAGAATGATCCTGCGGGGGCAGCAGCCGAACAATCAATAATGCGAATCGTAGATGCTTTTGATGGTGAAGTAATTCGAGATTAGTTTTATAGAACCGTTGATAAAATAGTTTATGAAAGGGGTAAGCTTATGGCTAAGGGGATGTCAGGAATGATGAAGCAAGTTCAGAAGATGCAAAAGAAGATGATGCAACTCCAGGAAGGGCTTGCCGATCAAAGGGTAGAAGGTACCGCCGGAGGGGGAATGGTAGTTGCAGTGGTTGACGGTAAATTAAATGTTGTTGAAATTAGGATTAATCCAGCTGCGGTTGACCCGGAAGACGTAGAAATGTTAGAAGACATGGTTTTAGCAGCTATAAACCAAGGACAACAAAAGGCCCAGGAGATGATGGATCAGCAAATGGGTCAACTCACAGGTGGTCTTCAGATTCCTGGTCTAGGTTAGATTTTGACAGGGTCAGTTAATAAGAAGAGGTTATTTTAATGGCTCGCAAGTATACATCAGAAGCTTTAACTATACTTGTAGATGAATTAAGTCGCCTCCCCAATATAGGGAGGGTAACAGCTCAAAGGCTTGCTTTTTATATTCTAAAAGGGTCGGATGAACGCGCCTTTTCACTCTCAGATGCTATAAGAGCAGTGAAAGAAAAGGTTCGTTATTGTAATATGTGTTGGAATATAACTGAATCTCAGACTTGTGAAATCTGTCATGACCCCAGGCGAACAGTAGAAACAATTTGTGTTGTCGAAGAACCCAGAGATATAATTACTCTGGAAAGTACAGGAGAATACCGTGGTATGTACCATGTTCTACATGGTGCCCTATCGCCGCTCGATAACATAACACCTGAGGATATTAAAGCTAGAGAACTTATGCTGCGAATAAATGATGCTGTGGAAGAGGTAATTATTGCTACTAATCCTAATATTGAAGGGGAAGCTACAGCACTTTATTTAAGTCGGTTGATTAAACCCCTTGGAATTCGGGTTACACGTCTTGCGCGTGGCCTTCCTATGGGTGGTGATCTAGAATTTGCTGATGAAGTTACACTTACACGAGCACTTGAAGGGCGAACAGAATTATAGTAATGATTACGGAGACAATTCTTTTTCTATAAACAGTTATGAATTTACCTAATAAACTGACCATAATCCGGATCGTTTTAAGTCCTATTTTTATGGTCTTTCTCTTAATAGATACATTATATACTCGGTATATTGCTCTCCTAATTTTTGGGATAGCGTCGCTGACGGATCTTTATGATGGTTATCTAGCTCGAAAAACTGGTGTGATAACCAGTTTTGGGAAATTCATGGATCCTTTGGCAGATAAGATCCTTACCTCCACTGCTTTAATCTGTTTTGCTTCATTGGGATACATTTATACATGGATGGTTTTGGTAATTATTGGGAGGGATTTTATAGTAACAGGGCTTCGTTGTATAGCAGCTTACCGGGGTCAACTAATCTTACCCACCCAGGTTGCAAAATGGAAAACAGCCTCTCAGATGGTAGTCATCGTTGTTATCCTGCTCTACATTAGTGTGCAAACAACCATGACTGCACTAGGTCGTTGGGATAGTAGCTTGGATGGAATAGCTTGGTACTTTCTTAACGGCATGGTTTTCGTATCGATGACATTAACAGTCAGTTCGGGGTTAGACTATGTGATCAAGAACCGTTCGATATTCACCAGTCTGCTGAGGTAGGGATATGCGTACCTTTATTACCTTGCTATCAACAGGATTTTATACTGGGTTTACACCCCATGCACCAGGAACCGCGGGGAGTATTTTAGGACTTCTTCTGGTCTGGGGTCTAGCTAGCCTAACTATTCAGGCATACCTATTAGCTATAATACTTTTGTTAGTTGTAGGAGTTTGGGTTTCAGGTCGAGCTGAAGAAATTTTTGGGCATGATGGCCATGAAATCGTAATTGATGAAGTTTTCGGTATACTGATTGTTTTTATAGGTCTAGAACTTAGTATCTTCAATGTTATATCTGGATTCATTTTGTTTCGGGCTTTAGATATTTGGAAGCCTTTCCCTTGTAACTTTATGCAGGGTCTTCCAAGTGGCTTTGGGGTTATGATGGATGACGCTATAGCTGCTGTTTACGCCCATTTCATTTTGTTGATCTTGGGGTTCGTTTTATGAAAACAGCAGGGATAATTACAATTGGGAATGAATTACTTTATGGTTCTGTGGTAGATACCAATGCTTCTTATATTGGTCAACGGGTAACAGAAATAGGACTCGAACCAGTTTGTATAATTACAGTTGGTGATAAGGCTTCACAGATCACCCAGGCATTGGAAATAGCTTGTAAGAAGGTGGATGTCCTTTTTATTACCGGAGGCCTTGGCCCAACTCATGATGATATTACAAAGAGAATAATTGCTGAATCAATAGGGCAGGACCTGGTGTTTAACTCTGAAATTTTGAAAAATATCGAAATGGTATTTACGCAACGAAAAATTACAATGCCAAAATCGAACCGAATTCAAGCTTATTTCCCTAGAAAAGCTAAGATTATAGCAAATTCTATTGGGACCGCGCCAGGTTTCCAAGTGCAGTACCTTAATACTGAAATTTTTGTTATGCCGGGTGTTCCTTGCGAGATGGAACAAATGCTCGATGAACAGGTACTACCTTGGCTGACTACCCTAAGCCAAGGAAAGACTATATTACATAGGTGGATTAAGACAACAGGGATCGGAGAATCTAGTTTGTCTCTTCTGCTAGAAAATGTAATTAAAAAGGCTAATAATATAAAAATAGCATCTTTGCCCCAAGAGACCGGTGTTAATTTGCGTCTCACGGCTGAGGGGAAGGATAAGGAGGAAGCCGGGCAACATATTCAGGCTGTTGAGGATGTTATAGTTAATAAAGCTAGTCAATACATATATGGGATGGATGATGATCTTCTTGAAGAAGTAGTAGGACGGCTACTTTCTAAAACGAAGGCAACAGTGGCAGTCGCTGAATCTTGTACTGGTGGCCAAGTAGCATCCCTTATAACTAATGCACCCGGAAGTTCAGCTTATTTTATAGAAGGGGTTATAACTTATAGTAATTTCTCTAAAATAGCCCGCTTAGATGTGGCAGAGGCGACAATTAGATGTCATGGCGCTGTAAGTGCCCAGACCGCAGCTGAAATGGCTCAAGGTGTAAGACAAATAAGTGGCGCGACCTATGGTTTATCTACAACGGGTATTGCTGGCCCTAGTGGCGGGACGAAGGCTAAACCAATCGGTTTAGTCTATTTAGGATTAGCTGATTCTAATGGCGTTAAAACAGAGAAACTTATGCTAGGTATGGAACGCAAGGCTAATAAGACTCAGGCTGCTTTGGCTTCTTTAAATCTGTTACGACAATTTCTGGTTAATGGAAAAGGGCATTCAGGGCAGTCCAACTGATTTAACCAGAGGGGATATCTCTCAGCATTTTTTCACTGGAGAAATACCATTTAACTCGGTGTAAGAAACGAGAACCCTGGTCGACGAGATGATTTTAATAGGCACTCCACAACTTAGGAGCTCTTTTTCGGATCTGACTTTGTTAGCCCCCAAATTGATATAATTTGTTCTGTTCGAAAACAAAACGGAGCTCACGGCAAACTGATCATTAATGTATGAATAGGACACATTGAATGCCTACGATTACTGACATTAAAATGTTTAAAAAAAGCGGGAAACGAGAATGTAAGATTACATTAGACAATAATCAAACATTAAAAATTACCGAAGAAATTTGCAGACAGTATGGACTTAATGATAGTGAGAAAATATCAAATGATAGACTTCGTGAAATGGAAATGTCTGACAATGTGTTACGAGCTATTATAGATGTTCAAAGGTTTGTTGATTATCGTCTTCGAACCCGGCAAGAATTATTTGTTAGACTCAAGTCCAGAGGTTGGCATGCGAATATTATAGATGAGGCAATAAAACGATTTGAAAATTTGGGAATTATTGATGATGAACGGTTTGCCCGCCAGTGGGTAGATGAAAGATTGCGTAACCGACCGATAGGGTTGAACCTCGTTCGGGTTAAATTAAAGCAGAAAGGAATTAGTTCAGAAATCATTGACTGTGTTTTAGATGGGCAAGGTGCTAATAATAAGGAAGAAGAACTGGCCTATAATACTTTGTACCGTCAATTGTATCGCTACGTGACACTGGAGCGAGATACTGCTAATCGTCGTATGGTAGCTTTTCTTGGAAGGCGGGGTTTTACTCCAGGTATTATCTACAACGTTGTTCACCGTATCTTGGACGAAATACAGGAGACCAAGAATTGACAGGAACAGAATTACGTCAATCCTTTACAGAATTTTTTGTTGCTCGAAATCATAGAGTAGTCCCAAGCTCTAGCGTCGTGCCTTGGGATGATCCCACATTATTGTTTACCAATGCAGGAATGAATCAATTCAAGGATGTTTTCCTTGGTCAGACTTCCTCCCGGGATTATTCACGAGCAGTTAGTTCGCAGAAATGCATTAGGGCGGGTGGGAAACACAATGATTTGGATGACGTTGGAAAATCTCCGATCCATCACACCTTCTTCGAAATGCTAGGGAATTGGTCTTTTGGAGATTATTACAAAGAAGAGGCCATTATATGGGCCTGGCAACTGCTGACCGAAGAATGGAAGTTGCCTTCTGAAAAATTATGGGTGACAGTATTTAGAGATGATGATGACGCCGAAAAGTTATGGCAGCAGTGTACTAATATCGATCCGAAGCGAATATTACGATTTGATGAAAAAGATAATTTCTGGGAGATGGGAGAGACGGGACCGTGTGGTCCAAGTTCAGAGATACATTATGACTCGGGTCCAGATATATGTGAACGTAAAAATGAAGAAGGGCATGTTTGTAGAGTAAATGGAGATTGTTCTAGGTATAAGGAAATTTGGAATCTTGTCTTTATTCAGTATAACCGTGATATAAGTGGGGCTCTTATGCCTCTTTCAGCTCATCATGTAGATACAGGGATGGGTTTTGAACGGATGCTTAGTATTCTACAAAATGTAGACTCCAATTATGAAACTGACGTGTTCCAGCCATTAATAGATCATCTGGGAGAATTGACCACCCATTCCTATGAAAGAGAGGAAATGTCTGTCCCATATAGAGTTATCGCTGATCATGTCAGGTCACTTTCATTTGCTATTGCTGATGGTGCCATACCTTCTAATGAAGGGAGAGGTTATGTGCTTCGTCGGATTCTGCGCCGTGCCTCAAGGTATGGTCGTAAGCTTGGATTAGTCGAACCATTTCTTTATCAACTTGTACCAACCCTTTCTGAAAACATGGGTGAACCTTATCCTGAACTTCGTGTAGCCGAAGAGAAAGTACAGAACATTATTAAAGCCGAAGAAGAGGCATTTGGTCGTACTTTAGATCATGGGTTAGAATTGTTTGAAGGTATCGTTAATCAAGCCATTATTGAAGAACGTGGAGAAATCAGAGGGAGGGAAGCATTCAAACTTTACGATACTTTTGGCTTTCCTGTGGATCTTACTATCTTAATGGCTTCAGAAAAGAATCTAACTGTTGATATAGAGGAGTTCGAAGTTGAAATGACGCAACAAAAAAAGCGTTCCAGTGTAGGTGGGAAAATAAAACAGTTAGAAGAAAAAATTACTGATGAAAATTTGAGAATTGTCAATGCTGCTGAAACATTCCCTGCTACAAAATTTGTTGGATATGAATTGACTGATCTTGGCCAGGCCGAAGTTTTAGAATGTAAGGCAGGGATTATTGTACTTTCTGAGACCCCTTTTTATGCTGAGGCTGGTGGGCAGTTAGGTGATATAGGTTGGTTGAAGTTGGATTCAGGGCAAAAGATTGAGGTGGATAATACTTATCGTGAGGGTGATGTGGTGATGCATCGGTGTAATCCAGCTCAAGCGTCTGTAATTAAGACGGGGATGGTAATCAGGGCGCAAGTTGATAAAACAAAAAGACATTCGACTGCCCGGAACCACACAGCAACTCATCTTTTACATGCTGTTCTGCGTGAGACCCTTGGTGACCACATAGCACAACGAGGCTCTGAAGTATCATCTGATCGACTACGTTTTGACTTTTCTCACTTTCAAGCTATCGATCCCGAGACACTTGATGTTATTGAAAGCAAGGTAAACAAATTAATTTGGCAAGATATGAGAGTTGATAGTTTCATAACCAACCTAGAAGAAGCGAGAAATCTTGGTGCATTAGCATTTTTTACGGAAAAATACGGTGAGAGTGTGCGGGTTATTAAAATTGGTGACGTAAGTTTAGAACTTTGTGGAGGTACTCACATAAATCATACAGGTGATATTGGATTATTCCGGTTGATCCGAGAGTCTGGCATCGCAGCAGGTGAACGGCGAATAGAGGGGGTAACCGGGGCTGTTGCCTACCAAACTCTTAAACAAGACGAGAAATTAATAGCTCAGACAGTAAGAATTCTAAAATGTGATAAGAATGATCTAACTAAGAAAGCTGAGAGCCTGACAATACGGATACGTGAATTAGAGCAACATATTCGAGAGTTAGATAGAGGCTCTACTCAGAACTGGGTTGAGAATTTTGTAGATAATTCTATAGAGATCGAAGGAGTCAGTTTGGTAGCGTCTCAGGTTGAGTGTTTAGACATTGATTCCCTGCGGGCAATGGGAGATACAGTACGTAACCGGCTTCAAGGTTGTGCGGTAGGAGTTTTATTTTCTATAGTTAATGAACAGGTGGTATGCATCGTTGTAGTTACTGATAAGGCTATTTCCGAGTACGGGTTGCATGCCGGGACTTTAGCTAGGGGAATTGCTACTGAAATAGGTGGTGGTGGGGGAGGAAAGGCCCATATGGCTCAGGCTGGAGGGAAAGATACGTCGCTAATTAATAAAGCTATCGAAAAGTTGCCTAATTTTGTAAGGAACCAGTTGAGAAACATCTGACAGAAAATTTTCCATCAATAGATCCTAGATACTTGCCAGAGGAGATAACTAAATTAACATATGCATATTCTCATTACTGGATCCCGAGGACAACTAGGAACCGACTTACAACATATTCTGGGTAATTATTCAACTCATTCATTCATAGCTTGTCCACACCAAGAGCTTGATATTACCAAAAAGCAACAGGTTTTTGATTATTTAAATGAGCACCGCCCTGATGTTGTAATCAATACGGCTGCATACCACAAAGTTGACGACTGTGAGACCTATCCAGAAAAAACATTCTTTGTCAATACATTAGGCCTCTGTCATCTAGCTAAAGCATGTGGATTATTAGGAATTAAATTGGTACATTTTAGTACCAATTTTGTCTTTGATGGGAACTTAAGACGGCCATATCGTGAAGATGATCTTCCAGCTCCTTTGAATATATATGGGACGGCAAAATTGGCAGGGGAACACTTAGTACGTTCAATTTGTGAGCGACATTTTATTATTCGAACCTCTACCCTATTTGGTAATTCTGGTATTGGTGGTAAGGGGTTTAATTTTATTGAGACCATGATCCAAGCCGGGACTAAAAATAGGGAGGTAGTTGTCGTAGATGACCAGTTTATGTCTCCAACGGCGACGGTAGATTTAGCTCAGGCAGTTGTGGAGATTCTCCTAACTAATAAGTATGGTACATATCACATAACTAATAGCGGTTTTTGTTCTTATTTTGAACTAACACGGGCTATTTATCATAATTTGGGAATAAGTACTATGATAAAACCTATTACTACTAAAGCATACGGTAGCCCTGCAAAACGTCCCCTTTTTTCAGTTCTGGATAATACACGATTTTGTTCACTGGGGATAGTTAAGATGCCCTCGTGGGAGGATGCTCTTGATCGCTACATTTTGGATAGGAAGTCCATTGCCGGGCAGTTGGTTTAAACCATGATCATTACACAGACCCCCTTACGCATCAGTTTTGCTGGTGGCCTCACAGACTTTGCTGATTTCTACGAAAAAGAAAATGGATTAGTTGTCAGCTCTGCGATAGATAAATATATTTTTGTAATTATAAATGAACGTTTTGATGATCGTATTTATCTTAATTATTCAAAAAGAGAAGTTGTTGATCATCCTGATGATATCCAACACGATCTTATCCGGGAAGCACTGCGGCTTACAGGTGTGACAAAGGGTGTAGAAATAACGACACTAACAGATATACCTCCTGAAGGGTCAGGGCTTGGATCTTCAAGTAGTATCACCGTCGGCTTACTAAATGCCTTATATCATTATTGTGGTAATCCTCAATCTCCTGAAAAGCTTGCGATTGATGCCTGCGAAATAGAAATTAATCGTTGTGGTAAACCTATAGGAAAGCAGGACCAGTATATCGCGGCATACGGGGGTATCCGAAGTTTTATTTTTAGTAACGCTGGGGTAGACGTCGAAAAAATTGAAGTATCAAAAGAAAACAGACAAACATTAAGTGAAAACTTAATGTTGTTCTTTACTAATAAGACCCGGAAGGCAGAAACTGTTCTTCTTGAACAGAAAGCACAGATGAGTACGAAGTTCAAATTGTTGCAGGAGATCAAATCTTTAGCTGTTCGGTCTCGGGAAGCTTTGACCAGTGGGTGTCCCAATGAAATAGGAGCGTTGTTAGATAAAGGTTGGATGTTTAAACATAAAATGTCGGGGTTAGTTAGTAATACAGAAATTGACGAAATGTACAAAAAGGCGAAGGATGCTGGAGCGTTAGGAGGCAAAATTTGTGGGGCTGGTGGTGGTGGGTTTCTACTTATCTATAGTCCTCGCCAAATTCAAACCGGAATTCGTAGAGTTCTTTCTAATTACCGTGAGTTACCTTTTAAACTCGAACCCAATGGAACTAGGGTGATTTTCAACATGCGGAGGGATCAATTCAAATGATCCGGAAATACCTTGATTGGACGATAGACTCGTGTAATAAAATTGATCCCCACCAAGTTCAAAACTTGGTGGATCTTTTAATGAATGCTCGGAAGAATAAACAGGGGATTTTTGTTGTTGGGAACGGAGGAAGTGCAGCAACAGCTTCCCATCTGAGTATGGACCTAGGGAAAGGGACATTAAGAAACCCAGTCGATAATACCAGGTTCCGAATTAATAGTTTGACCGATAATTTACCTTATCTCACGGCCTGGGCTAACGACTTCGACTATGAACAGGTTTTCGAACAACAATTACGTAATCTTAGCTCTTCAGGCGATATGGTCATTGGTATAAGCGCCTCAGGAAATAGTCCTAATATTTTGCGAGCGATCGAGTACGGAAAATCAGCAGGCTTAGTCACAGTCGGAATGACAGGATTCTCCGGTGGAAAATTAAAAAAAATAGCAGATCATGTGATCCATATCCCAGTTAATGACTATGGTATGGTGGAAAACATGCACATGATTATCGTCCATATTATTGTCACACAAACTACAGCGAGAGTGGTAAACGGCGAATGAATTTTCGTTCTCAGGCAAAAATTAATTTGTGTATTCATTTGTTAGAGAAGCGTCCTGATGGATATCATGAGCTCGTTACGTTGATGGAAGCAGTAGACCTAGCTGATGATTTGATAATTAACCAACAGAAAACGGGGATAACAGTAACCTGTACTAATCCAGTCGTTCCAACTGATGATAGAAATCTTGTAGTCAAAGCGGTTAATCTAGTTAAGAGGAAATATAAACTTAAAGACCAAGGGGTATCAATCAATATTATTAAACGAATTCCAGTCGCTGCTGGTTTGGCTGGGGGCAGTGGAAATGCTGCTATGACGTTGCACGGTCTTAATAGGTTATGGGCTTTGGGGTTAAAAAAAGAACAATTGATAGAATTGGCTGTTGAGTTGGGTTCTGATGTACCTTTTTGTCTCTATGGGGGTGCAGCAATAGCATTTGGTAGGGGGGAAAAAGTAATTTGGCTAGATGATCCAGGCACCAGACATTATGTGTTGGTTTGTCCACCAATCTCAGTATCTAGTGGATGGGCCTACTCCCGCGTGAAATTGGGATTGACAAAAGACAGAAGTAGTATTAGTTTACTTTCTTCTGTCATGCAGACGGACGATTTTAAAAAACTGATTTCATGCCTCAATAATGACTTAGAGGCTGTAGTCAGTGCGAGGTTTCCCGAGATCAATAGAGCTCGTGGCTACCTCACTGATAATGGTGTGAATGGGATGTTAATGTCCGGTAGCGGGCCGGCAGTTTTCGGACTGGTATCTAGTAGGAAGTCGGCAGAACGAATAGCTAGCGATGTGCGAAATATGGTTGAGCCGTTTTGGCAAGTATTTGCAGTCTCCTCGATAGCTCGTGAGGATGAGGACCTTTAAGTTAAAGGAGGGGAATATGGCGGTCGGTTTGAAAATCTTGAGTGGGAATTCAAACGCACCGTTAGCCCAGGACATTTGTAAATATTTGGGTATTGAACTAGGGGACGCTGCGGTTACTCGTTTTAGTGATGATGAGATACGAATACACATAAACGAAGATATACGTGGTACAGATGTGTTCGTAGTCCAGTCGACTAACTCTCCTGCGGAAAATCTTGTCGAATTGTTGTTGCTTTTAGATGCAGCGAAGAGAGCATCAGCACGCAGGGCAACAGCAGTTATTCCTTATTTTGGGTATGCCCGTCAGGATCGTAAGGCTGGACCTCGGGTTCCTATCTCGGCTAAAGTAGTGGCTAACTTGATTACCGCTGCTGGAGCAGATAGGGTGTTAACAATGGATTTACATGCACCTCAGATTCAAGGTTTTTTTGATATTCCCTTAGACCATCTTTATTCGGCACCTATCTTTACACGTCGACTAAAGGAGCTAGGGACCCCGGAGGATCTGGTAATAGCTTCTCCTGATGCAGGAGGTATGGCAATGGCTCGTTCTTACGGTCGCCGCCTCGACTGCCCATTGGCACTAGTAGATAAAAGGCGCCCAAGACCTAATGTGTCGGAGGTTATGAATGTAATAGGTGAAGTAGATGGTAAAAATGTCATAATCCGTGATGACATGATTGATACGGGAGGTAGTTTGACCGGAGCTGCAGAGGCTTTGAAAAATAACGGGGCGAAAATGATTTATGCAGCATGTACTCACGCATTACTTTCGGGAAATGCGTTGCAAAAAGTGGAAGATTCTGTGCTTGACTACTTAATAGTCTCGGACACAATTCATCTGACCACTGAACGGAAAAGTAATAAACTTGAACAGTTGTCTGTGGCGCCTCTTTTTGGTGAGGCTATAAATCGTATAAGTGAAGAAAAATCAGTTAGCTCTTTATTCGAATCGTCAGATCAGACCTAAACTTAGATCAAATTGTAGGAGTGCAAAGAGAGTTTAATAGGGGTTTGGGTTAGTAATTGAACTCCTGAATTCACACAGGAGAAGTAAATGAACGAAGTTTCTCTTAAGGCTAGGCCGAGAACAGATGCAGGAAAAAAAGTAGCTAAAATGCTACGGCGTGAAGGTGCTCTTCCGGCTATAGTTTATGGTAGTGGGGAATCCCCCACATCACTAATTCTAGATTCCAGAGATTTTGAAGGTTTTTTGAGGAAAACTAGAGGTGAAAGTATTGTCATTAATCTTGAGATTGAAGGCATGGAAGCGAAGAAAGTTTTATTACGTGATATTCAAAAAGACTATTTTAAAAACTCTTTGCTTCATGCTGATTTTCAGCAGATTAAGATGAGTGATAGAATTACTACAGAGGTTTCCCTCGTCTTAAATGGAATCCCGATAGGTGTAAGTAGGGATGGAGGAGTCCAAGATCAATCCATCAGAGAAATTGAAATCCGTTGCGTAGCTTCTGAGATTCCAGAGCATTTGGAAATAGATATTAGTAAAATGGAAATGGGCGAAACATTGCATGTTAGCGACCTGTCCTTCGAGAACGTTGAAATCGTTACTGATGGGGAGGTGGCTGTAGTATCTGTTCTTACCCCAATGGCTGAGGAAGCTGTAGAAGAAGTCCTCGATCAGGAAGAACCAGAGATCATTGGACAAAGTCAGGAAGAAGCAGACTCGGAAGAAGCAGAGTCATAAAGGTGGCCGGAGAATATGTGCCAGCATGCCTTGATTGGTCTTGGAAATCCGGGGGTGGGTTATTTGGGAACACGCCACAATATCGGGTTTGAATTAATTGACATATGGCTTCAACGTCTTGATTTAGAGCTGAAGCCTATTAGTAAGCAGTTTAATAGTGTGATTGCAACAATAGCTGAAAAGCAAGTGGTTTTGGTGAAACCAATGACCTTTATGAACAGCAGTGGGCGGGCAGTGATGGAAGTTTTAGATTACTATGACCTTGATGTCGATCGAATGGTCATTATCTGCGATGATGTAAACTTAGCTTTTGGAAATTTACGCCTTAGAGCAAAAGGTAGTGATGGTGGTCACCGTGGTCTTGAGTCAATTATTCAAAGATTAGGAACTAACAACTTTCCTCGGCAGCGAATAGGAGTTGACCTACCTAAAAACAGTAATAATCTGATCGATTATGTGCTCGAGGAATTTAACAAGGAAGAAGCCTCTGATCTACCCTTTGTTATTGATCAGGCTTGCAGGCAGCTAGAATCTTTTATAAGTGATGGCTTGAGCAAGGCTGCCACGAGTTACAATGGACCTTCGATAATGAATTGATGTAAATTAAAGCAGTATACAACAAGGAGAAGACATTGAGGTTTTATGAAACAGTAGTAGTTATCGATTCAAAACTTGAGGAACCGTCTTTGGATGAAGAGATCAAGTCGATGGAAGGGCTTATTGCTTCTAACCAAGGTAAGGTTATTGACACCGAGCGATGGGGTAGTCGGAAACTTAGTTATGAAATTAACGAAGCTCACCAAGGCGTATTTACTCTAATACGTTTTAATGGTGAGCCAAGTCTGGTGGATATTATTGATCGTTCTTTTAAATTAAATGATCGTGTGTTGAGGCATATGATCAAAAGGGTTAAGAAGCATCCAGAAAATATATCTGAAAAATTTGAACAGTCAGGGGATATAGGAGCCCAAGCATGAATGAATCTAAAATGGCTGCCCGGCCAAGGAAACAGAAACGTATCGCGGGTAGGATAAAAAATATTGACTATAAAGACCCGAAGCAACTCCGTCGTTTTGTCACTGAACGGGGAAAAATCGTGCCTAGTCGTATATCAGGAGCTAGCGCTCGCTGTCAAAGGCGTCTAGCAAAAGCTATTAAGAGAGCAAGACATATAGGTTTACTTCCCTTCATCGAAGAGACCTACAAGTAGCCAAGGAGTCGGAAGTGAAGCTTATATTGACCGAATCTGTGGAGAACCTAGGAACCATAGGCGAAGTTGTGGATGTTGCTGCAGGTTATGGCAGGAATTGTCTCATGCTGGGCCAAAAAGCTATACCGGCGACATCTGGAAACATGAAAATGTTAGAAAACAAAATGAAAAATCGCCTGGTTCTGGAAAACAAAATGAAAGAAGATGCATTGGAACTAGCCAAGAGCCTAGAAGATGTTTCCATTACGGCATCAGTGCAGGTGGGAGAAGAAGATCGGATGTTTGGATCTGTTACCCAGCAGCAAATAAGTGATCTACTTAAAGAAAAAGGTTATGAGGTTGACCGTCGAAAAATCGATCTTGATGAACCTATTAAAGCATTGGGTAGATATACAATTAGAATCAAATTAAGTAGCAAAGTGGAAGCCGAAGTAAAACTTTGGGTAGTTAAGGAATAGTCCCTAATAGGTCCTAGTTTTGGCTTGACGTAAATTAATAAATCGCTTATATTGGGCCCTCGTTGAAGGGGAGTGCAGGGTGGTGAGTCGGTCATTGTCACAAACTGGTAAATACCGCTCGGTAAGGAATCGTAATGTAGTGGGAAACCCGTTATATACGTTACCTTTTCACCGCTCCCACTATCAACTGTTCGGTCTTGTGATTGGAGTTATACTTCTGGGTTTTATCGCGTTGGCGAGCGAATCTATTACAGTGGGGCCGTTGTTGATGGTTGCAGGTTACTGCCTGGGAATACCATTAGTTCTTGTCTGGAAAGGAAAATCCCCAGGAGCAAATTCGGCCACTAATAGGAAACATCAAAAAAATTGATGTTAATAGGCGTCCGGGCGATTAGCTCAGTTGGTTCAGAGCGCATGCCTTACAAGCATGAAGTCACTGGTTCGAATCCAGTATCGCCCATGCAAAATAGGGGGACGTAGTTCAATCTGGTTAGAGCACTGCCCTGTCACGGCAGAAGTTGCGGGTTCGAGTCCCGTCGTCCCCGTTGTCATTAATCAAGATAGCCCGTCGAAAGAGTGTATTTCCGGCGGGCTATCTTGATTATGCCGGAGTGGTGAAATTGGTAGACGCGAGGGACTCAAAATCCCTTGACCGCAAGGTCGTGTCGGTTCGAGTCCGACCTCCGGCATTACATCCATTCTAGCTCGTCTCTAATTCAAATTAAGGGTGTTGTTTACCATGATCGTTCAAAAAACACAGAGACGTGGGAATTGTTTACGTTTAGAAAGTAGGAAACAATATGTTTGATGCTCTTAAAGTAACCAAGGAATTGATTTCTATTAATTCTGTGAGTGCTAATAGTAACACCTCTATATCGGATTACCTACAAGACCAACTCGAACAGCTAAAATTTGAAGTTGAGCGAATAACTTACTATGATGAAAATAAAGTAGAAAAAGTTAATCTAGTTGCCCGTATAGGGAGCGGCATTGGTGGATTAGCTCTTCTAGGCCATTCTGATACTGTCCCTGTAGATGGTTGGGTGAACGAAGCTTTTTCGCCAGTTATCAATGAGAATAGACTTTATGGTCGAGGTAGTTGTGACATGAAGGGGCCCTTAGCGTGTATGCTGGCTGCTGGGGCTTCATATAATACCAAAGAGTTTTCTGCGCCTCTTTATTTGGTATTTACAGCCGACGAGGAAATAGGTTGTTGGGGAGCTGCTGAGGTTAGTAAGCGGTCAATATTACTTGCTGAAGGTAAATTGCGTTTTGGGATTATCTGCGAACCGACTCGTATGGAGGTTGTTAGGGCTCATAAGGGGGCTATCTTTATAAAGGCTGAATCCAGAGGAGCGGCTTCACATAGTAGTACAGGAAAAGGCATTAATGCTAATCTTGCGATGATCCCATTTCTCTCGGAGATGAAAGTAATTCATGATGAATTACGTTTTAGTTCTAGTTTCCTGAATCACGACTTTGACCCTCCTTTTTCGGATTGGAATATCGGAATAAATGATGGAGGGATAGCTCAGAACATGACGGCTCCGAAGAGTGTCTGCACCGTTTATTATCGACCTATGCCAGGTCAGGAACCGGACCGTTTTCTAGATCGGGCACGGAAAGCTGCTGAAGAAAACAATTTGGAAATAAAAATCACCAAAATTGGGGATCCTTTTGAGACCCCTCTAAATTCGGAGTTGGTCCAAGCCGCGTTGCAAGTCACCGGAACGGATCAAGCTTATACTGTACCTTATGGAACGGATGGGTTAGTTTTTGGTAAACAGATGGAACTAATAGTCATGGGGCCAGGAGATATACGTCAGGCTCACACCGTAAATGAGTGGATTGATTTGGATCAGTTTGATCTAGCGATTAAGACCTATAAAGATATGATCCATTCGTTCTGTGCTTAAAATTCATTTCAACACTCGTTAAACTCTACCAAAATAGGGAATGGAAACTTGCAGATTGGTCTTGTTGGTCTACCCGGTTCTGGGAAAACTACACTATTCAACTCACTGGTCAAAGCTAACGCTCAGACAGGCGGATTTACTGTTTTAAATAAGGCTAACCGGGGAACGGTTAAGGTCCCAGACCCAAGGGTATCAGAGCTGTCAAATTTGTTTAATCCTCTTAAAACTACATATGCCAATGTTGAATATCTCGATATCGGAGGAATAACGGTGGGGGTGGGTCGCGAAGAGGAACAAGACAGCAAGGGATTAAATGAGTTGCGAAAAATGGACCTTTTAGTACATGTCTTACGTGGATTTCCTGATATAACGGGATCAACATTATCGCCAATTGAGGATTTTAAGGTAGTAGAACTTGAATTAGCGCTCGCAGATCTGGAAATTATTGAACGTCGCTTAGCTCGTCTGTCTAAAGAAGCTCGTTCTACAAAACGGCCTGATCTTGTGCGAGAGTGGGAGCTATTGGAACAGTGTAAGTTAGAAATTGAAGAGGGAGGAGTGATACGAAATATTAAGTTTTCCCCTGATGATGAGAAAAAATTACGGGGTTACCAATTTTTGTCACAGAAACCTATACTTTTGGTGCTGAATATATCGGAAGAAGATTTAGGAACACAAAATAGAAAATCAGACGAATATTTTGAAAAACAGGAATTTCTCCAATTATGTGCAAAGGTTGAAATGGAAATAGCACAACTTGATGAGAAAGACGCAAGAGTATTTCTAGATGATTTGGGAATTCAAGAACCAGCATTAAACCGAATGATTATTTCTTCATATAGCCTGCTGAATCTGATCTCATTTTTTACGGTGGGAGATGATGAAGTAAAGGCTTGGACTATTAAACGGGGGGTCAAAGCTCCTGAAGCTTCTGGGGCAATACATTCCGATTTAGAGAGAGGTTTTATTCGTGCCGAAACAATAGAATGGAAAACATTACTTGACTATGGGGGATGGCAGACGGCCAAGGAGAAAGGTGCGCTCCGTGTTGAAGGGAAACAATATGTCGTTAAGGACGGTGACGTCCTTAATATTCGCTTCAGTATTTAAAGGTTTCTGTCTTTCAATTAAGTTTTAGCGAATAGATAATGTTATGAAAAATATTTAGCAGTATAATCTGCTTCGAATCTAGTTATTAATATTACCTCATTTTATAAACAGGAAGGCAGAGATGCTATTCAATATCCGTCTTGTTACTAGCTTGGTTTTAGTTAAAGTATTGATATTTTCATTTTCTATCAATGCGCAGTATCTTGACAGAACGAACTTTAGTACTTCCCCTATAACCTTAGTAGATTTCAAGAACGCTTTCAATGGTGATAATGGTAAAGTACGTCTTGTTATATTGTTTTCTCCTACATGAGGACAATGTATAAGCGGTGCCGGTGCGGTGCAGCAAGATATCCTAGAAAAAATTTCTTCTGATGACCTACAAATTTACGTGATCTGGCAGCGAGTCTTGTCAAATGATACCCTAGAGTCAGCCCAAAAGGCTGCCAAAATGCTTTTCAACGACGGAAGAGTTCAGCATATGTGGGACCCTTTCCACACTATGGGTTTGTGGTACAAGGGGGCGGGAGACCTAGAACATAAAGACCCACTTGTCTGGGATGCCTATTATTTATATGCCTCAGATGCCAGTTGGATGGAAAATCCCACTGGGTTGATTGATGCCGGTAGTACAGTTTGGGAGCTGAAAGAGCGCCTAACCGAATCAGTTACTTCAATAATAAGCAAATAATGAGCGTTTGCCGGAGTAATTCCAGTGTTTTACGGGAGCCTACAAATTATTGTGAAAATAACAGTCAGCTAGAGGGTTTTGGCTTGATCGCTTTGAATCAAGTTCTTAACCTTCTAAGCTAAGCAGAAATGGTTCTTCGAAAGCTTGGACTAACCATTGCATAAAACGAGCACCATCGGCTCCATCTATAAGGCGATGGTCGTAAGAAACCATTAGTGGTAACATTAGACGAGGTTGGAAAGTTCCATCAACATACTCTTGTTCCATCCGACTTCGGGCAAGACCCAGAATAGCTACATCTGGGGCATTAATGATTGGTGTAAAAAAGGTCCCTCCAAAGCCACCCAGATTTGATATTGTGAAGGTACTCCCTAGCATATCATCAGGCCCAAGTTTTTTATCCCGTGCTCTGCTCGCAATTTCAGATAATTCAATAGAAATCTCGATCATATTTTTTTGGTCTACATCGCGTATAACCGGTACGACTAAACCTCGATCAGTATCTACTGCAACCCCCACATTATAGTATTTTTTGTAGATAATTTCGTGTTTATTCATGTCAATACTAGCATTAAAAAGAGGAAACTTTTTCAGTGCGGCGCCGACGATTTTTAGGGCGATGGCTGTCATTGTCAGCTTTCCACCTGCTTCTTCCGCAGCTGGACTAAACTGTTTACGTAGTATCTCCATGTCGGTTACGTCCGCTTTGTCACTATAAGTAACGTGAGGAATATTTATCCATGCTTTGCTCAGATGGTCAGCTGCAGCTCTGCGTAAATTGCTTAAGGGCTCTGTTTCTACGGGCCCCCATTTATTAAATTCCGGTAATGGTGTTAAACTAATATTATTAGTTTCAATCGTTGGGTTTGGAGCCAAAACCCTGGAATGAGATTTTACATCTTCTGTGGAAATTCTTCCATCGTGGCCAGTTCCAACTACCTGGTTAATGTCGACACCAATTTCGCGAGCAAAGCGACGAACAGAGGGAGCAG
Organism: uncultured Gemmatimonadota bacterium; assembly: GCA_964593235.1. GTDB lineage: Bacteria > JAAXHH01 > JAAXHH01 > JAAXHH01 > JAAXHH01 > JAAXHH01. Next base: position 20,276 of record CAZQGS010000044.1, read on the forward strand.
CAGGGACAGTTTTTCCACTTTCAGGACCTGATTTTTTTGGAGTGGTATTAGTGTTTTCCCCTGTTGGAGTGGGAGTTTCCTCTCCTGATATATTTTGGTTTTCAGAATCGGTGTTTACCGAGGAGGGAACTCCAGGCGAAGAGTCCTGGTTCGAATCAATGGTAGTTGTTTGGTCAGGTTGGCTAGATTCTGGATTTTCTTTGGCTGTAGAGGTGGTACTGGGTTCTTCATCATACATTAGTACTGGCGCTCCTACATCAGCCACCATGCCATCTTCTACCATGATTTCTGTTATAACACCACTAACCCCTGAGGGTACCTCTAAATTAGCTTTATCTGTTTCTATCTCAAGAATTGGTTGGTTGATTTCAATTTTGTCGCCTACAGAAACTAGAATACCTACTACAGTACCCGTGTCGATATTTTCACCAAGTGGTGGAAGATTGAAAGGCATAGCCATAAAACGTGCTTCTCCCTATTAAAGTGTGAGTGGGTTTGGCTTATCAGAATCAATCTGCAAGTCACTCATAGCTTGTTTGAACATCGAAGATGGTATCTTGTCATCCCTCATTAGTCCATAAAGAGCAGCCAGCGTGATATAACGGGCATCTACTTCAAAGAAATCTCTTAAATTAGCTCTATTGTCACTACGACCAAACCCATCCGTACCAAGGGTTATTAAAGGTTCTGGGAAATACGCCGATATAGTTTCTGGCAACGCCTTGACATAGTCACAGGTGGCAATGTACGGGCCTTGGGTGTCTCCCAAAATTGATGTCACATAGGGTATGCGAGGAGTTTCCTCAGGGTGTAAAATATTCCATCTCGTTACATCTATTGCATCATTATGTAATGCTTTATAACTAGTTATACTCCAAATATTTGCGGAAACTTCGTAATTATCTTCTAGGATTTTACTAGCTTTCAACACCTCGTTTAAAATAGCACCACTACCGAACAAGTTAACTTGAAATTTGTTACTTTTCTTCTCAGTTTTCTGGAATAAATACATGCCTCTAATTATACCATCTCTGATAGCCTCTCCATCTGGCATAGGAGGCATCTCGTAGTTTTCATTATGGACAGTCAGATAGTAAAATATTTCCTCCTGGTTTTCGTACATACGACGGATTCCATCTTCAATGATCACAGCCAGTTCGTAACTGTAAGCTGGGTCATAAGCTAAAAGGTTAGGAACTGGATAAGCCAAAAGATGACTGTTGCCGTCTTGATGCTGGAGGCCTTCGCCAGCAAGAGTAGTACGTCCAGATGTAGCTCCTACTAGGAAACCCTTACACTTCATATCTCCAGCTGACCAAACCAAGTCTCCTACTCGTTGCAGGCCAAACATAGAATAATATATAAAGAATGGAATAGTATTTATATCGTATGTGGCATAAGCCGTGCCCGCGGCAATGAAAGATGACATACCTCCTGCTTCAGAAATACCTTCTTCCAATAATTGACCATCTTTCGATTCTCGATAAAACAAAAGTGTTTCACTATCCACAGGTTCGTAGCGTTGTCCGACAGGGGAGTAAATACCAGACTGTCGGAATAGAGCTTCCATGCCAAAAGTGCGGGCTTCATCAGGTACGATAGGAACGATTAAGTTTCCAATTTCTTTGTTCCGCATGAGATCAGAAAGAATACTAACAAATGCCATAGTTGTCGAAATCTCACGATTAAAACCTTTAGTATATTTGTCGTATTGTTGTTTTTTAGGAGCTTTCAGGGGAGTAAACTTAGTCCGTCTCCCAGGTAGATAACCTCCCAGAGCTTTGCGTCTTTCATGGAGGTAATTCATCTCTGGACTATCATCCGGAGGTTTGTAAAAGGGTATATTATGAATTTGGTCATCAGGAATTGGGATCTGAAAACGATCTCGAAAAGCCAGCAGCTGATCATTTTCCAGCTTCTTAAGCTGATGCGTACTATTGGCGCCTTGTCCAATATCTCCCATCCCATACCCCTTAATGGTCTTCATCAAAATGACGGATGGTGTTCCTTTATTTTCTAATGCAGTTTTATAAGCATGATATACTTTTAGAGGGTCGTGGCCTCCCCGCCGCAGATTTTCTAACTCGGGGTCAGATAAATGTTCTACCATTTCCCTAAGATTCGGATGGATTCCAAAAAACTTATTCCGTATATATTCTCCCGATTCCATACTGTACTTCTGGTATTGACCATCTACAGTATCGTGCATCTGTTTAATTAAATGTCCATCTTTATCTTTTTCTAGTAATGGATCCCAATCACTGCCCCAGATACACTTAATAACATTCCAACCAGCTCCACGAAAGATAGCTTCCAATTCCTGGATGATTTTATGGTTACCTCGCACGGGACCATCAAGCCGTTGCAGGTTACAATTAATCACAAAGATTAAATTATCCAATTGCTCGACAACTGGAACAGTAATTGCTCCTAGGGATTCGGGCTCGTCCATCTCTCCGTCTCCCATCATTACCCAAACTTTAGAATCACTTGGTTTTTTGATTCCTCTATTTTCTAAATATTTCATAAACCTAGCTTGGTAAATGCCAGTGATTGCACCAAGCCCCATCGACACGGTAGGGAACTCCCAAAAGTCTGGCATTAACCAGGGATGGGGATAGGATGATAGTCCGGGAGGATTTACTTCTTGACGAAAGTTTACCAACTGATCCTCAGTAATACGCCCTTCGAGATAAGCCCTAGCATAAATCCCAGGTGCTGCGTGACCTTGGATAAAAAGGAGATCTCCATCCTGGTTACCGTTACGTTTACGAAAAAAGTGATTGAATCCTACCTCATAGAGAGTCGCTGATGAAGCAAAGGTGGAAATATGTCCACCTATGGATCCATCAGCTCGATTGGCGCGAACAACCATAGCGAGGGCATTCCAACGCACAATGTTTTTAATACGTCTTTCTAGATCCCTATTGCCTGGATATTGTTCTTGTGTTTCAACAGGAACTGTATTTACGTAAGGGGTATTTGCAGAGAATGGAAGCCGGACTCCAACATCAGCAGCCCGAGATTCAAGTGCGGTAAGGATACGTTTAATTCTTTCTGAATCGCCTTGTTCAATTACGTAGTCGAGCGATTCAAGCCATTCATGTAATTCTACCGATATGAGATCGTTGCCTAAATCTCTTTCCATTAAAAACCTCAGGACAAAATATGAGTAGATATGATTATATCATACATCTAAAACACCGCCCCAAATTATGGGTATTACTCCCCTAAAGTCAATCATTATATTTATGGTGGTCTCCCCTTAAATATACATTGCAAACCATTCTGTGTTTTTTTATGGGGGCATAGCGGAGCTATGGAGGAAGATATGAAGACAAATTCTGAAGCGTGGCACGGGATATTTACAATACCACAAACACCCTTTACTAACGAAGGATTTTTTGATGAGGAAGGTCTCCGAAGGCAAATTGACTTTTGTGTGGATTCTGGAGCTCACGGTATTGTTTATCCGGTAATGGCTAGCGAATTTTGGTTGCTCTCAGATGAAGAGCGCAAGAGGGCTATTGATGTGGCAGTAAAGCAGGTTGATGGCCGCATACCAATGATAGCTGGGGTAGCAGGAGTGAGCACTGAGGTTGCTGTAATGTTTAGTCGTTACTCAAGTCTAGCAGGGGCTGATGGCGCTATTGCATTACCTCCCTATATATTAAAACCAAGTTTAGATGATTTGGTAGATTATTACCGTCAGATATCGGAGGCTATGGGGAAACCAATATTTATTCAAAACTTTGATCCTCCTCTTGGATCTAGTCTTTCCCCCGAATTTATCCAGAAATTGCTAATTGAAATACCGCATGTCGAGTACATCAAGCAAGAAATGATGCCTTGCGGACATTCTATTTCAGAATTATTGAAAACCTGTGGGAATGAATTACGAGGGGTTTTTACCGGGTTTGGTGGGCGTTGGTTTATTGATGACCTAAATCGGGGAGCAAGTGGAACTATGCCGGCATGTGAATTTACTGATGTATTAGTCCAGCTTTATAATCATTACCGTTCTGATGACGTTGAAACTGCTAGAGGAATTTTTAAGAAATTACTACCACTAATAAACATGGAGAGTCTCTACGGAATATCGTTTTGTAAGGAGATTCTAAAAAGACGAGGCTTAATTACGTCGACATATACTCGGGCTCCCGGAAAACTTGATAGTTATGATCTTGGGGAGATTGATTCACTTATCCAAGAGGTGGAGGGATTATATATTTATTAGAGATGTTCCTTAAAAAAATTTTGTTTCAGGTCCAGTCGTGCAATGAGTGTCCTTGACCAGGAAACCAGATCCAATCCACAAAGAACCCTATTAATATACCTGCACTGTAACCTACCAGAACCCCCCAAGCAAAGGGCAGTGCTCGATGGTATGCTGTTACTCCACCTAGTCGTAAAAGAAGCATTTTGATTAGCCACGCTGTGAATAATGTAAACATCAGGGTCCGAGTTATATCAGCGAAAGCCACAGTAAATCCAACAGGGGCTAAAGGCCAGCCAGGAAAACGATGAGTAAGAGCTGTTATGGCTAACATTATAACACCTCCGAGGGCCATAAAAAGAAACTCAGGAGGTTGCAGTTGGTCAGCATTTCGAATCCACCTGACAATATCATCATAGTACATTTCATTAATTCCACCAAAAGCATCACGAGTTCCAAAATTGTAAGCTCCAATTGTCGTGTTTCCGATGTATATAGTATACAAGATAGAAGTTAACATGCTAATTAGGAACGTGATCAGCATGATTCCTAGTAATCCTCGTTTGTCCCGTCTTAGATCCGACATAACTTTGTCAGATTGAGCTATAGTTCCAATACCTAGACCACGCCAATTTCTGGCATAGGCTGATCCAAGTCCTAAATTCGTCAAGCTTGGGGGATCAATATTCCCTGAACCCAGCGTTAATATTGTGAAATGATGAGCGTTAACGGGTAGATCCAAGAAAGCCAGTCCTGTTTGAGCAATAATACGGGCTGTACCAAGGTATAGAATAAACAAGAATAGGAGGTATATTGGGACTACTTGCCAGCTGAGCCCCGAAACCATAAGCCACGCTATCAAGTAAACCAGGCTTCCCATCAAACCCAAGAGAGCAAAGCGGTACGACATAAATTCGGTGGAGGATACTTTCCCCCCCCCTTTATAGCATCACGAAAAACATTGTTAATCTGTTTTCTAGACGTCCATAGATGCCAGAAGACAAAGACGACAAAACCACCAAAAAACTGAGCTTTCACAACAGCGTTTGTGCCGACAGGGCTTCCCGAATATTGGAATCCGACACGATCTAACAGCCCCCCTTCTAGTATACCCAAAAGGGAGAAAATCCATAAACTAAAAGTTATCTCAAGGGGTGCTAAAAAAGCAAAGCAAAGGGCGTAAATGTTGATGCTAATTTTGATCGGAAGAGCCCCCTCCATTAAAGTCAGCATCGTGTGATATGGGGAACCTATGGGTATAGGCGGAATAGATCCCCAGAAAGTAGTTATGTTCCATATCATTAGAATTAGGGAGGCACCGAATCCCACCTGGAACATACGGTCATAAACAAAGTTTGGGAAAGTTCGCTTGGTTTCTTCATCATGTCGGATAAGGTCAATAGCCATTCGAACTAACGGAAAGGCTAAACGTTCATGATCCACCCATGTTCTACGCATAATAGTGGTTATACAGGCCCCCATAAAAAACAAGACGACAAATAATGAGATCCACCAAAATAAAGGAGGAAACCATGGTCCCCAAATAATGTTGTCTATTCCTTCGGGCATTCCCTCGTAAAACCAGACAAGAGTATTACCATGACTACTAACCAGGAGCCAGTCCGGCAAATAATCAAAAAAAGTTGTAGCCCACTGGTTTTCAGGGCGAGCAAAATAGTACGGTGTTGCTATTATTCCCATTAGGTAGGCAACCATAACTTTACCGGGAACGAGAGACGAAATAAACGTCATTACGAAAATTAACGTCATTTCGCTACCACTAAAAGTCCAGGAAGATTTCAATTTTCTGATTAACGGATTAACTACAAACAGAAGGATAAAAAAGGGAATGAGCACAGCTATTGGAAGGTGCCCCATCGTCATTCTAGAAGATTGCAATATGAAAGAGCCATAGGGAACCCATATATTGATTAATATAGCAAGACTAAGGCCTAGGATAATAGCCCGATAGGAAAAACCACCTATTTTTGAGAGTCCAATTCGGGGGTTGGATGTCATAATTCGACCAATCTAATTAGTGAAACTCGTCTATCAGCAAATCTGTTAGGAGTTGGTTCCCCTAGCAATATACCGGATCATTATAGTTAGGCACAACACAAGTTTTTTTGAAATTATTAACCCAAGGTTTTTGCTTGAAACCAAATTGCCACTGTTTTATATTGACTTATTTAGAATATTCCTACGGAGTAATAGCTCGACTATGATTACAAATTGGGCTAATGTTGCAGGAGATCAAGGTATCTCAATGTTATCCCGGGACAAGATGATTAAAGGGTTGAACTTCAGAAATATTTTTAGTTTGTTAACTAACTATTCGACGATGATATAAGTATTTTGGGCAGAATAATCATTTGTTTAGAATGCTATTTGTTAAAAAATACATTTCAGTAAGAGACAGGGGCTATAAGGCATGTGGTCGAAGATAAAAACAGGAGTCGGGATTACTATTGCAGTGTTGATGTTGTCATCGGTTACTATCTTCCATCCCAAGGATATAACTGAGAACGTCCTTATGAAGTTTATTTCTCTCCCTGAACCTCAACCGGTTCGGATTTTCCAAGGTGGGGATGACCGGCCTTTAGCAGAGGCTTTGAAAGCCGTGAGTTTGGAGTCGATAGGTAATACGGTCCGAAAACTTTCTTCTTACCCATCCCGAGTAGCTGGTTATGCCGGTGCAGATTCAGCATATCAGTATATCAAACAACAGTTTCAGGAAATTGGGTTGGAAAATATACGTACAGAAGATTTCCCTATTACAGTACCTATCGATAAAGGTTCTAAATTAACTATAGTGGAAACTGGGAACGAAATTCCACTGCATTCTCTGTGGCCTAATCATGTCCGGACATCCACCACTCCCCCTGAGGGTCTTACTGGCCCAATTATCTATGGTGGGAAAGGAGAGTTTAGCGACTTTAACGGTTATGAAATGCAAGGTAGTATTGTTCTAATGGACTTTGATTCAGATGATCGCTTTATCAATGCGCGGATGCTTGGTGCTAGTGCAATAATCTTTTTTGATAATGGTCGAGTAAATCGTAGCGAGGCCGAGCGAAAATTTCTAAGTTTACCTCTTAACGTCCCTCGTTATTGGGTAGAGAAAGTCCACGTTGATGATCTACTAGACCTAGCTCAATTAGGAACGAGCCAAGTGACAATTCAAGCAAAGATGGAATGGGAGATAGTGGAAGGGAAGAATATTTTCGGTTGGATACCAGGCTTGGATGAACCAATGCCAAATCCTCGAGATGAATCCCGGCCAAATTGGAAAGACTATACAATAGTTATTGAATCATTTTATGATGCGATGTCGGTTGTCCCAAGTTTGGCTCCTGGTGCAGAAAGTGCAACAGGCTTAGCTGCACTATTGGAAATCGCCAAAGCAATCAAAAGTTATAAACCCAAGTATTCAGTCGTAATATTAGCTACTTCTGGTCATTTTTTCGGCTTGGAAGGCGTTAATAATTGGTTATATCGGCACGGTAGAGCAAGTGATTACTTTATGTCTAAAATTCCGGAAGAAGACAAAATTGACTTTGATATTTTCTTTGGCCTTGACTTGTCAAGTCATGAATCTCGAGTAGGAAGTTTTGCTTTTGGCACCTTTGATAATCTTGCTTGGGCTACTAATCATTACATAAAAAATATTTTCGCTCCCTATTCGAGGAAATTTTCGGATTATATCCAGGAAGCATTTGGAAGTGGCGCTGATGGAGTTCGATACGTCAATGCGATAGTGCCACCTCAGAGAACCTGGAAGGATTTTATGCCAGTTAAACTGGGCTTAGACAGTGAGGCAGTTACCGCTTTTGGTAAAAAAGGTATGTCTTTTGTCACACCCAATGGGACACGAGGGTTAGTTGATACACCACACGATCAGTTTGATTTGGTTAATATAGATAATATTTCTAAACAGACTCGAACGCTAGCAGTTATACTTGCTCGGGCAACCACTGACGGTGAATTATTTGAAGAAACTAAACTCAAGATACAAGATACGGCTCGTGATATGAGCGGAACAGTCTATGAATTTGATCGAGACGTAAATTTCTTTGTTCCCAAAAAACCAATACCTGGAGCACTTGTTACCTATTACAAAAATCTTACCAACACGGGTGTTCGTGGTATTTTGATCAACAAAGCTGATTCATTAGGACGTTTTTCTTTTCGGCCCCTAAAACAACAAAAGGGCCCGATAAAACTTCGATCTTATGCTCTTGATGAAAGTGGAGAGATAATTTACGCGCCTGATCTTGGTCAGGAAGGTGATAAAACTTTTCCACTAGATGCAGCAAGTGGAGCGTCTGAGAACACTACTTTGCAGATAGTGTTCAGAGCTAAGGCTCTTGACGTTTATGAAATAATAGATTCCCGATACCTCACAGCATTAGATAAACTTACGGTTCTGGCTCAGAATGATGCGGAACCTCAGTGGTACGGGCATAGTTACATTGAAACCCAGAGCGGGATGGAAGGTCATACTATACCAGCTGCGGTAGTATTCGCAAAACCAGGGCAACGACTTAAATTGCTTATGAGTACCAGCCTGTTTGGTGTAAAGTATTTGTTAACAAACGCACCGGATTCTTTTCTGAAAAATCCTGTTGATCCTGATCAAGTAACTCTCGAACTGTTGGAAGAAGCCCAAGGGAAAGGTTATCTTATCGATCAAGGGCTTATAGTAAATCCCTCATATCAGGGTACTCGGGATATGTGGGTAGTAGATGATGTTCGCCTCAAACAATTGGCTCGTTTCGGTGTGGAGAACCAACGTATTGCAGAATTACACGAAGATGCTAGGGTAGCTCTTCTTGAGGCAGAGGAGCATTTACAGAACAAGGAATATGACTCTTTTATATCTAAATCTAGGGAAGCTTGGGGTTTAGAAGCTCGTGGATATCCCGAAGTTAAGACCACTGCAGATGATACAGTGAAGGGTGTTATTTTCTATTTTATTCTACTTATACCATTTTCTTTCTTTATGGAACGTTTAGTCTTCGGATTTCCAACAATTAATAAACGGATTTTTGGTTTCGCAGCATTTTTTATAGCAATTTTTTTGGTGTTACAGCAGGTCCATCCAGCATTCAAACTTAGTACATCACCCTACGTTATTTTTCTAGCATTCGTTATTTTTGCATTAGGGACAACAGTATTAATTATTGTCCTATCTAAGTTCAATCAGGAAGTACAAAAGATTAAACGTGCTCAAACTGGCATGCATGAGGCTGATATTGGTCGGTTGAGTGCTACCGCGGTAGCTCTTTCCCTAGGGGTTTCCAACCTACGTAAACGAAAAGTACGAACTGTATTAACGGCCGCGACTATTACTTTATTAACTTTTACTGTCCTCTCATTCACTTCGATAACAACATCGTTACAATACTACAAGTTAGAACGGTATAACAAACCCGCTTACCAAGGGACTTTGGTCCGAGATCGAAACTGGAAAGGATTACAGCCTTCAGTTTATGATTATCTTAAGAGCACCTTTCAGGATAAAGCTACGCTAATTCCTAGAGCTTGGTACATGTCTCAGGTCAAGGGTGAAAAAGGATTTTTTGCCTTCTCTTCTACCAAATCAACCCGTGAAAGTTACGTGAATAGTATTTTAGGGTTAACCTCTGACGAACCGAAAGCGACAGGACTAGATTCATATCTTTTGGGGGGGAGATGGTTTTTACCAGGGGAACGAAATGCGGTAATCCTGCCTGATGATATCGCTGCGGTTGTGGGTATTAGCCCAGAAGATGCAGGTTCTGTGCATATCAATATGTTTGGAATGAAATTACAGGTGGTGGGGGTAGTTGATTCTCGGCGTTTTAACCAACTTAAGGATTTAGATGATGAAAAACTAACTCCGGTTGATCTTGTGCAGGAAAAAGGGAAAATAGCTCAGCGAATTGGCGAGGATCCCCGCCTTCAGGCAGAATCCCCGCCTGAAGCTTTTATACATCTTGAATCTAACAATGTTATGATCTTACCTTACGAGACAGTGATGGATCTCGATGGGAAAATGTATTCTGTAGCAATAACAGATTTTCGAGATGAAAATGATCAGTTAAATCCTAATTTTGATAAGGAAATAGAGAGCTTTTTGTCACGAGTCGCTATGACGATGTTTGTCGGCAAAGATGATACAGTAAATGTCTATAGTTCAATTGGTTCTACTTCGATTGGTGGGGTTGGTAATTTTCTTATACCAATTCTTGTCGCTGCTATGATTGTGTTAAATACTATGATGGGTGCTGTTCACGAACGATTTCGTGAGATTGGGGTCTATAGTTCGGTAGGACTAGCGCCTAGCCACATTTCAGCACTTTTCCTTGCAGAATCTTCTGTATTTGCAACAGTAGGTGCAGTTTTAGGTTATTTGGGTGGGCAGACGATTACCCTTATCCTTTCCAACTATGATATATTAGCCGGGCTTTCGCTAAATTACTCTTCCCTTTCCGCAGTGTGGTCGGTTGTTGTGGTTATGGCCACAGTGTTTCTATCAACAGCATATCCAGCTAAGAAGGCTGCTGATCTGGCTGTTCCAGATGTGGGCAGGGAGTGGAAATTTCCTGAACCCGATGGGGATTCTTGGAGTTTTGATTTCCCCTTTACTATTGGTAGTGTTGAAGTTTTAGGGATGTACGCATACCTCACTCGAGTATTTGAATCATACGAAGAAGGTTCCCTAGGAGCGTTCGTTACTGAAGATGTTAAGTTGGTTGCTAAAAAAGATGGGTCGGGCCTTCCTAGATATGAAATATCTATGATGACCTGGCTTGCTCCTTATGATCTAGGTATTAGTCAGAAAGTTTCGCTTAGTGCTGCTCCGGCAGAGAATGAAAATAATCTCTATGCGGTTTGGGTAGTTATCAACCGAGAAAGTGGTGATGTAGCATCCTGGCAGCGTATTAATCGTCGTTTTCTGGGGGTCCTCCGTAAACGTTTTCTAGTTTGGCGGACTCTGCCCCAGGATCTTAAGAACCAGTATGCTATAACTGGGGAAGAAATAACCAAGAAATCGCTAGAGGCTGAGCAATCCGTATGAAATTCGCCTTCTGTAACGAAATGTTTCAAGGTAAATCTCTAAAACAGGTTTTTAGTACTGCTGCAGAAATTGGTTATGATGGAGTTGAAATAGCTCCATTTAGTCTAGCACCATCGGTGACAGATATTGGCTTTGAGACTAGGCAGAAGATTCGTCAAGAGGCGGCAGAATTCGGACTTGAAATTACGGGATTACATTGGCTTCTGGTCAGCCCTAAAGGCTTATATTTAAACCATCCTGACCATGAGATTAGACGATCTACAACACAGTATTTATGTGATCTTATTTGCTTTTGTGGGGATATCGGTGGTAAGTTTGTAGTTGTTGGATCACCCAAACAACGAGACGTCTTGCCAGGCCAAACGTTTGAAATTACTTGGGATCGGACCAAAAAAGTTTTTGAGGAATGTCTGCCTGTAGCCGAAGAAAATGGAGTAATTATTTGTTTGGAACCGTTAGATGATGCCCAGACTAACTTTGTCAATACACCAACTGAAGCGGCACAAATGGTTCGGGAGATCGATCACCCATTTTTTCGTATGATTGTGGACGTCCGAGCGACGATATGCCAGGGAGTTGATATTACTACGGCAATTCATGAACAGAGAGATGAAATAGCTTATATTCATTTCAACGATGCTAGTGGTGATGGTCCTGGTTTTGGAGACACTGATTTTTTGCCCGTAATGCAAGCTCTTCATAAAAATGGTTATACAGGTTATGGTTCGGTAGAGGTATTTGATTATTCATATGGTGCAGAAAACATAGCGAGAAAAAGTTTGGCAACGCTTCAGGCGGCACATGCAAAAATCATATGAGAGGATAGATGGGTGAAGCAACAGATTCTTGACAAAAAGGGAATAGCAAAGGCAGTTTCTAGAATAGCTAGTCAAATAATGGAACGCAATACCAGAGTTTCAGAAATTGCGATCATTGGTATCCAACGACGAGGTGATTGGCTAGCTAGGCGAATAGCTAATATAATACATGATGAAAAAAATATAACCATTCAAGTAGGAATACTAGATATCAATTTATACCGAGATGATCTCCAGAATCGTGCAGAATATCCAGTAGTCCGAACTACTAATATACCGTTTAATATAGAGGGTCGGACCGTTATCTTGGTGGATGATGTTTTGTATACAGGTCGAACCATTAGAGCAGCATTAGATGAGTTAAAGGACTTCGGGAGAGCTCATAGGATTGAGCTCGCTGTTTTAATCAATCGGGATGGACGAGAATTACCGATACAAGCTGATTATATCGGCAAAAACGTCGAAATTGGAACTGGTGGTACAGTTGTAGTCCAAGTTCACGAACTAGATCAGAATGATGATGTTATCGTTAAAGAGGTTTTGTGATGACGGATCAACATTCTTACAAATTGAGCCATCGACACTTGATAGGGTTGGAAGAGTATTCACGTAGAGATATTAGTCTTATATTGGAAACAGCTGCGTCATTTAAGGAAGTAATAAATCGACCGATCCGGAAAGTTCCAGCACTAAGAGGTAAAAACATAAGTAATATGTTTTTTGAATCAAGTACTCGCACCCGTCTTTCCTTCGAGCTTGCTGCTAAACAACTTTCTGCTGATATTTTAAATTTTGGATCCTCAGGAAGCAGTGTGTCAAAAGGAGAATCCCTTAGTGATACAGTCCGGAACATTGAAGCTATGCAGGTAGATTGTGTAATTGTACGTCATTCTTCCGCAGGTGTTCCGAATTTCCTTTCTCAATGTTTAACTAGTGCAGTTGTTATTAATGCAGGAGATGGGGCCCATGAACATCCTACCCAAGGGCTTCTCGACATGTTAACAATCCGTGATGCTTTTGGTACGCTGGATGGTTTGAAGGTAGTTCTCATCGGTGATATAACTCACAGCCGAGTAGCTCGCTCCAATATTTGGGGGTTACGAAAAATGGGAGCCCATGTTGTGGTTTGTGGCCCGCCTTCCTTAATTCCTAAAGAGATAGATAAATTTGGGGTTGAAGTTTGTTATCGTGTTGAGGAGGCATTGAGTGAAGCTGATGTTATCTACACTCTTCGTATACAGCATGAAAGGCAAGGAGAAATATTTTTTCCATCTCTTAGAGAATACGCAACACTTTTCGGGATTGATGAAGATCGTTTAAATCTTGCCAAGCCAGGAGCAATTATTATGCATCCAGGCCCTATAAACCGTGGAGTAGAGCTTGACAGTCGAGTGATAAATAATGGAAGATCTGTAATATTAGATCAGGTAACCAATGGTATTGCTGTTCGTATGGCTGTTCTCTATCTTCTGAATGGGGGGGGAGAACACGATGCAGAATAATGATATAGGTACTTATGGAGAAATGAGCTTAACAGTGGTTCGAAATGGGAGAATCATAGATCCAGCATCTAATAGAGATGAAACAGGAGATCTTTGGTTTCTAGGTGATAGAATAGTCGATGAGCCCCTCAATGATGAATCAGAAAAAATTACGGTAATTGAAGCAAAAGGGAAATTAGTTTTACCTGGTATCATTGACATGCATACCCATCTTTGTGAGCCTGGCTATGAGTATAGAGAGACAATAGAAAGTGGCACCAGAGCAGCTGTAGCAGGAGGTGTCACAGCGTTAGCCTGCATGCCTGATACTGATCCCGTGATAGATGATGTTCCTACAGTCAAATTTATCCAAGATCGAGCGTTAAACTCGGCAGCTCGGATTTATCCCATTGGTGCGCTTACAGTAGGGAGTGAAGGGGATTGTCTAACCGAATCAGGTAAACTTCTAGAAGCTGGGGTAGTTGCTCTATCTGATGCTGAACGCTCCATAGGGAATCCGGCAATTCTACGAAGAGGGCTGGAATATAATCGGATGTTTAACCTGCCTATAATTGTTCATTGTGAGGACCCATTTTTATCAAGGGATGGGCAAATTAACGATGGATATCAGGCAACCCGACTAGGTCTTAAGGGATCCCCTACTGTTTCGGAAGAAACAATTGCAGCACGGGATATCATGCTTGCCGAGGAAACAGGAGGTCGATTACATCTAACCCATATAAGCTCGGCCGTAACCGTACAATTAATCCGGGCAGCAAAAAAAAGAGGGGTTCAAATAACGGCTGATGTTAGTCCCCTACATTTAGTATTAACAGATGAAGCACTTTTAGCCTACGATACTAATTTAAAGGTAACTCCCCCTTTAAGAAGCCAACGTGACTTTGAAGCATTGCGAGAAGGCCTTTTGGATGGCACTATTGACGCTATCGCCTCTGATCATACACCAAGATCTGTTGATGAGAAAAAAGTGGAGTTTCAAGAAGCTTTGCCTGGAGCTTTAGGTCTTGAAACAATGCTTTCTTTTATTTTTACAGAACTTGTTGAGCCTGGGCATCTTTCTATCAGTAGTGCTATAAAAGCATTATCGACAGGCCCTGCTAAGATACTAGGAGTGGAAGGTGGTCTTCTCTCTGCTGGTAACCCGGCTGACTTCCTAATATTCGATCCTAACAGCACCTGGCTTGTAGATGCTGATTCTCTCAAGTCCAAATCTAACAACACTCCTTTGGCTGGTCGAACACTGAAGGGTTTTGTTACTAGAACAGTTGTAGGTGGTAAAACAAGTTACCTGCACAGATAACCCTAAAGGGTCTTGACTAAAACTTTCAATCCCTGTATCTTTAGGCACCCAAAATGACCTCTATAATATGTCAGGCCTAGGGCCGCGATAAGTTAGTGAAGAGTTGACGTAGTAGTTTTGTCGAAAAGGAGTTTTTATGTTGTTCAAAAAGATCTGTATCAATGTGCTCTTTGGTTTTACCCTGTTAATGCCATTAGCAACCTACGCACAAAAAATTGAATTGCGTTCAGCCAAAATATATATAAGGGAAACCCCTCCAAAGTGGGATCGGGCGAGTGCATTATTAGAAACAGCTTTACAAAAAGATCCGGGTAACAATGAAGCTCATTATCTTTTGGGCCTTATAAACTACTACAGAGGAAATTTTGGAGAGATGTTTAAACATTGGGAAGCATCTACTTTCAAGGATCTGGATAGAAAAAACAAGAACCAATATAAAGACACATTAAATAGTATGGTTCGCGGAAATTATGCGCGGGGCAAACAAAGTTACGAAAAAGGTGAATTTACAGAGGCTACAAATTATTATCAAACTACGGTTAAAGCAACTTCATTACTCCAGAAGGCGCTTCATTCAACCGGGAAGAAAAAGGATGCAAAAACAGCACTTGAATTAGAACCAGCAAAACAGCAAGGTTATCTTTATTGGGGCTACGCCGCTCTAGGTGCTTCCGATTTTGATAATGCAAGAATAGCCCTAGAGAAACTTCTAGAAGTTGACCCCAATAAATTCGAAGCCTGGGATGGGTTAATCAATGTGTACTACACTAGTGAAAGTTGGGCTAAGTTGATCGAAGCTTGTAACAAGGTTATCGAATTATCTGAAAAAACAGATTTAAATACTTATCTAATATTGCGAAATGCCTATTTTGGGACTGGAGACACTACTAATGTGGTAACAACGTACGAACGGGCGATAGAGGAATTCCCCGGCGAACAATCTCTATACGTGGATCTTAGCTCACTTCATGATTCTCGAAAAAATCAAGATAAGGCGATTGAAGTACTTGAAAAGGGTAATGGAGCGTTGCCTGAAAATATCGAATTGCTGAAGTATCTTGGGATCACCTACTATAACAAAGGATTGGCCGCACGGGATGCTAGCGATAACGAATCAGCCAGTTTAGCTTTTCATGGGGCTGTTTCTAACATGGAAAAGTTGTTATTATTGCAGCCAAAGAATATAGATGGTACGGATATTCTTAGTGATGCTTACTATGGGCTAGCAAGTATTGAAACAGTTGCGGCGCAAAAGGAAATCTTTTCTAGCAAGGGGCAAGAGTTACAGAAGGCGAAATTAGATCTCATCACTTCGGGGGAAGGAATCTAGAGTCCCAGACTACTTTTGATAGGTTAACTACAACGAGTTTAATTTTCATTTTTTAAAAGAGGATTCCATTGTTTATGGAATCCTCTTTTGTTCTTCCATTTTGATTGACACCCCCAGCCCTAAGTCCTATACTACCGTTTCAGTAAACTCCGCTTCTGATCCATCCATGCTTATTTTGGTATTGCTAACATAGCTTTACAAGGCTCGGAAAGATTCAGTAGTGAACCCATGCCCTATATTCGCGATTTGGGGATATCTTTGTTAATGTATGTTAGTCTTTTAAGTTCAATTTTAAGAAAAAGTAAATTTTCCAGAACTACATGAGTTTAAAGGTAATTATCTGCCCAACTCAACGGGAGGAATTAATATATAATGTCAGACAATCAAGGCTCATTTTCTTCTTTGGATCCGGGTAATCGCATTCTGATGGGGCCAGGCCCGAGTGATATGCATCCGAGGGTATACCAAGCAATGGGGGCTCCACTGACGGGTCACTTAGATCCATATTTTATTAAGGTGATGGATGAAACCAAGACATTGTTACGTTACGTTTTTCAGACAGAAAACAAACTAACTTTTCCAATTTCTGCTACTGGTTCTGCAGGTATGGAGACCTGTATATGTAATTTGGTTGAACCTGGAGATGAGGTATTGATTTGTATTAGTGGGGTTTTTGGAGAACGTATGGCTGAAATGGTAAAACGTCATGGGGGCCAATTAAATCGTCTTGTAAGTGAGCCCGGTCAGCCAATTTCGGTGAAACAGCTACGGGAGGCTTTAGAAAGCTGCCAACCTAAGTTGGTTGGGTTAGTTCATGCAGAAACATCAACTGGGGTACTACAACCTTTAGAAGAAATCATTGAGGTTATCCATGAGTATAACGCTCTTGTTTTGGTTGATACTGTGGCTTCTTTGGGAGGAACTCCAGTTAAAGTTGACGACTGGAATATAGATGTTTGTTATACAGGTAGCCAGAAATGTTTGAGTGCACCTCCCGGCCTGTCACCGGTGACATTCAACGATAGAGCTGTTGAAATGATCGCCCATCGCAAGGTACCTGTTGATAGTTGGTATCTTGATCTCACACTGATAAATTCTTACTGGAATGAGGATAGGATATATCACCACACTGCTCCAATAAACTTGATCTACGCCCTTAGGGAAGCTCTTATACTGATACATGAGGAAGGGATAGACGAGGTCCAAGTACGACATAATATTAACTATCAGGCTTTTGCTGCTGGGATAGATGCGATGGGACTTAAATTTTTTGTTAACGAGCCACACCGAGCTCCTACTATTAACCCAATAATAGCTCCGGAAGGTGTAGAAGAAGCATCGGTTCGACAAGCACTGCTCGAGAATTATGGCATTGAATTGGGCGGCGGTCTTGGTTTGCTTAAAGGAAAGGCATGGCGGATTGGCCTCATGGGACAGTCCTCTAAAAGAGATCATGTTATATTGTGCCTGACAGCTCTCGAAGAAACTCTTCGTTTACAAGGATATGACAAAATCAATAGTGGAATAGCAGCTGCTAGTGATGTCTATCAGGCTAATATATAGGTGTCAATATAAAGAATTATCACTGAGTACATTTACTTATAGCAGGAGGAACATAATGTATTTCGTTGACGACGAAGAAATGTCAAAGAAGTCAATCGCCCCTGGAGTTGAAATTTCGGTTGTGGGTGGGGACCAAGCACAAATGTCTTTCGTAACCCTTTCTCCGGGGTCACAGGTGCCAATTCACGAACATACTAATGAGCAATTAGGGGTTGTTTTAGATGGGGAGTTTTTAATGATTATAGGGGGAGAAAGTAGGACTATAAAGACTGGAGATAAGTATGTAATTCCGGGAGGTGTTAAGCATGGCGTAACTGATGTTAAGGTTAAGTCCGTTGCTTTGGATATCTTTAGTCCACCCCGAAAGGATTATGCTTAAAATTTAACGATATCTCATTCGTAATATAAAATTTAATTTGTTAAATAACCTTGGAGGTTTTATGTCCGGCTTGCCTTATGATCGTCCTGTCCAACTATGGAAAATGACCCGAAAACAGTTTCGGGAGAGCATCTACGATGGTAGCCTTAGGGGAGCCATTATACCAACAGGAAGTACAGAACAACATAATGAACATTTAGAGATGTTTCATGATACCCTTAGCGCCGTTCATATTGCGGAACAAGTTGCACAGAAGCTTTACCCTGATGTAGTAGTTACAACACCCCTCTCTATCGGAATCTCTGAACACTGGATGGATCATAAAGGTACGTTAACTACTCGGCCTGAAATTTTTACGGAACTTCTCTACGACGTTGCGGATAGTATGAAAAGGGGTGGCATAAATCACATTCTGGCTGTTAACGGACATGCAGGAAATTCCGCACCAGTTAATGCTGCCTTAGAAGATATTCAAAGTCGTCTAGGGGTTAATTTCACATTTTGCAGTTATTGGGAAGCGTACACTCCAGAAATTGTCAAACAATATATGGAGTCAAATGTTTGTCCCGGTCATGCTAGTGAGTTTGAGACTTCCTTCGCCTACGCAGCATTTCCACGGAATATTCACTGGGAAGGGGTAGATTACGATTCAGCTAAGCTTACAATTTCGGATGCTAGTAAAGCTACTGACGACAGAGGATTCCACCATGAAGCAAAACTAGCTGATGCGATCAAAGGGAAGGCCATGATTGACTTGGCTGTTGATTGGGTCGGAGCAAAAATGAAATCTATGATCGAAGGTTCCTAAATAATGAATGGTGATTTTAAAGGTGTGATTAATTTCAATAAAGTTAACAAATGGTTTGGTGAATTCCAGGTTCTTAGGGATATTGACCTAAGCATCCAGAAAGGTGAGTGTATTGTATTGTGTGGTCCATCAGGGTCAGGGAAATCTACCTTGATACGGTGTATTAACCGTCTGGAAACACACGACCAAGGTTTGATAGAAATTCAAGGTGTTTTGCTAGCCCCCGGAAAGACCTTTCCTAATAATCTATTAGGAAAGATTGGTATGGTGTTTCAGGATTTCAATTTATTCCCCCATATGACAGTCCTAAATAACCTGACACTGGCTCCCATAAGAAATTTAAAATTAGCCAGAGAGGAAGCAGAACAAATTGCTCTAACCTACCTTGAACGTGTGCACATTAGGGATCAGGCAAATAAGTATCCTGACCAACTCTCAGGCGGGCAACAACAACGTGTAGCAATTGCTCGGGCACTTTGCATGAAACCTGAAATTTTACTCTTTGATGAACCAACATCTTCTCTTGACCCAGAAATGATCAGAGAGGTTTTAGACGTAATATCTGAGCTTACGGAGGATGGTATAACTATGGTTTGTGTAACCCATGAAATGGGTTTTGCCCGCAAGGTATCCGATAGAGTAATTTTTATGGATCACGGGGAAATCGTCGAGGTTGCTAAACCATCAGATTTCTTCGATAGACCCAATCAAGAAAGAACCAAGACCTTCCTTAATAATATCCTCCATTATGAGCCTTCGTCATGAGCTGTTTATTCCGCTATTTAAGCATTAAAAGGTTCTTATCTAGTTGGCTAATCCCTGTGGTAATTATCGGTCTATTAACCTTCTTAGTAAGCCGGGGGGCTGAAAATATCAATTACCAGTGGCAATGGTATCGAGTAGGAGAATTTTTGATTCAGTTTGATAAAGGCGAGTGGTTTGCTGGGCCACTATTGAAAGGTCTATTAATAACACTTAAGATCTCTTTGTTAAGCCTTTTGCTTACTCTCGTGTTAAGTTTAAGTACGGCAATTCTTCGATTGTCTAGTTCTATTGTTGGAAGGGGATTGGCCCGTGGATACTTAGAATTAATTAGGAATACTCCCCTATTAATACAACTTTACTTGATGTATTTTGTTTTTGGTCCTATTCTTGGCTGGGATAAGATGACAACAGCAATCATTAGTTTGTCTCTTTTTCAGGCTGCTTATACATCGGAGATATTTCGGGCTGGGTTGCGTGCATTCAATCGTGGTCAGATTGAAGCAGGGTTAAGTTTGGGCCTATCCCGTACAGATAATTATAGATATATCATTTTGCCCCAGGTTTTCCGTCAGATGCTTCCTCCCCTCACTAATGAGGCGGTTTCACTAATAAAAAACTCTTCTATAGTTAGTGTTATTGCAATATTTGATCTAACTACCCAGGGCCGTAACATTATAGCCAAGACATTCCTTACTTTCGAAGTCTGGCTGATGGTTGCGGCAATCTACTTAATTATTACCTTAACTCTTTCCTTAATAGCATCTATGGTAGAACGTCGTAAGGTCTTCATGAAATGATGAGTAATAGAAAAAAAAGTAGGTATCGACCAACAAAGCTTGACGGAGCCCTTGTTTTGGGGTTGGGTATTTTGTCTCTCATTTGGTGGTATAGATCTTCTATTGGAATAGCTTATCAATGGAACTGGGATGAGGCGATTACGACTGTTTTTACATCTAAAAAAGGAATAGACACTCCATTTTTTATCACTGGGATTTATGCAACTCTTCGATTGAGCATTTGGGCTGCTTTATTCGCAACTTTCCTGGGTTTTGTTTTAGGAGTAGGGCGATATTGTGCTATTCGTAGCATTCGCATGTTTTGTGGAACATATATACAAATACTCCGAAATATCCCACCGCTTGTTTTTATTTTCATTTTTTATTTTTTCATTAGTAGTCAGGTATTACCTTTCTTGAGATTAGACGAATTAATCAGTAGATCTGAGGAATCAGGGCTAGGTTGGGTTTTATTCGGACCATCACGACTCTGGGAGAATCTTATCTCAGGTGTGCTTTGTATTTCATTCATTAGTGCTGCATATATTGCAGAAGTTGTTCGGGCTGGTTTAACTTCAATCCCTAGAGGCCAATGGGAAGCAGGGGAGAGTTTAGGGATTCCATTAGCTGACAAGTATCGTTTTATTATTTTCCCTCAGGCCTTGGCTAGAATCGCCCCTCCACTGACGGGTCAATATATTTCTCTAGTAAAGGATTCATCAATTGTATCACTAATTTCTGTCCAAGAACTAACCTTTGTAGGTTCAGAAATTGCTAATTCAAGTGGACTATTATTTGAAGTATGGTTGTTAGTAGCTTTCGTCTATTTTTGCCTCTGTTTTTTATTATCTATTAGTTTACGGCAGGTGGAGCGACGAGTGACTAGACATTTCCATCGGGGTGTTTAGTAGTAACTTAGGCTAACGACGACGATTTTGGAATTCATTTTTCCCTCGGATCGGATCAAAAATCTTCTTTACCATTTCGAATTTGTTATCTAAGGTACACGGTTTTTCTAGTATCTGCTTACTAAGCATACGCGCGGCAACCGTTGCATATGCATTGCCCCGGCCAGTAAAACCTGCAACCACATAGATCCCTGGTGTCTCTGTCTCTCCGATGAAAGGACTACTGTCGTACGAAAAACCCATTACCCCGCCCCATCGATGGGAACGATCTAAATCAGCTAGGTGAGGAAAGGTTCGATTAAATGATATATCGTTAGAATTTTGAACAGCCCGTGTTGGCCTTTCCTTATAGCCTCTATACGTCCTTATAGCTTTTCCTTTCCGTTTCAGAAAGTGAAAACCTCTTTCAGCCCTTATGTGGTGATTTCGGCCCCCACCAAAAAGTATCCTCCCTCCATCATCGGGACCATCATGCAATTGACGCCAGAAATCCCAACCATCATTAGCATAGAAAACACCATTAAAAAGTCTTTGAGATATAGGTGCTGTAGTAAAAATTTGTCCTCTATGGGGAATAATACGTTTTTCAAAACGGGTATCAAGTTGGGGAGTATAGGCATTTATTCCCAATAGTATGGCCTGAGTTTTAATCCTTCCTTTTGGCGTATGAACTAGTAGCCCATTATGTTTCCTGATTCCTTTAGTAGGTCCTTTTCTTGTGCCAGATTGTTCTAACTTATTAACGGGTGTATTCTCAAAAAAAAGAACTCCCATCTTGCTGGCTGCCGAAGCAAGTCCACGTACATATTTGACTGGATTAAGTTCTCCATCAAAGCGGTTCCAGAGAGCACCTGCTAAAGTGGGACTTTGTTTAAGTTCATATAACTTACTTTCATTTACAAATTCGACATCAAAACCATCTTCTCTAAGCAGGTGGTATGATTTTGTGATTCGTTCTATTGGGTTTTGATAGGAACCATAATCTGGGTTTTTCATTGCTACCACATAACTGCCATGTCGAAAATAGTCACAATCAATGTTGTATTTCTCCATAAGCGTAACCATTAAATGGTGGTTTTCAAGAGCAATTTGCCACGCTTCTTTAGCCATGTCCCTTCCATCGGACCCATAAATAGTCGTTAATTCTTCTATGGCTTCATCATAATATTCGTGGGTCCCAGCAAGCATGAAACCACCATTGCGACCTGTTGCGCCAGATGCAATTTCGCGGCGTTCTAGAACCGCTACTCGAGCGCCCTCTTCGGCGAGGAATAGGGCACTCGTTATTCCTGTTACTCCTCCACCACAGACGACAACGTCCATATCGAAGTAACCATTAAGAGGTTCCGAGGCAGTGTACGGTGTATCTAACCAGTAGGAATCCCTAATCATTAGAGAAGTTTCCAGTTTGTCGTCAAAAATAAATTTTCCAACGGCGAATTAGAGCCAGAGATCATTTAACCTATAGGTTAAATAGATAGGAGACCTTGGCTACAATCTGCTGGTCTCGAAGGCGTAATGGTGTGCGGGCAAACGGACTAAATGTATCGTCAGTATCAATGTCATCATCGCGGAATTGGTTGTAAGCTAATAAGAAAGAATGACCAAAGGGGGAACGGTAAGATACCAAAAGGTTCATAGTGACAGTATTTAGATGAAAATCATCCGAATCTCTTCTCCGATTAGCATTGAACTGCATATATGAGCTAAAGGACATATTTGGAGTTAAAGAATAACTCATCCGAATGTTGGGAATCAACTGTGTGTTTTGCTCAAATTGATCTTCATCAAGGCCGGTACGATTCCCTCGATCTACTTGGCTCCGAGTAATCCCAGGTTCTATCGCTAATCTCGGATTAGGTTTGATTGAAAATTTCCCAGATAGGCTAAAAAGATTCGCATCATAGAATGTCCCCCAACGCAAGTTGGTCTGTAATGAAAATTTCCGTCCACTGTCAGTTAACATAAACAAGCTTCCCTGATCATAGGTATAGGAGCCAGCCGGGAAATGGACTCCTCCAATCCGGGTAGTTTTATTCAGAGTATCGAAGGTCTTGTTGTAGGTAAGGTTAAGCCAGATGCCTCGTTCCATCTCAATAAAAATGTTGGGGGATGTTCCCCAGGAATCAGCCTTGGTGAAATCAGTATCTTTTTTTGTAATATAGTAATTTCTGATGCCACCCCTCAGTTGACGTATTCCATACTTGCGAAGGAAAGTATTAGTTTGGACCCCTAGGCCAATTCTTTGAAGACCCGTTTCACGAAGGAAACCTAAATGAG
This sequence comes from uncultured Gemmatimonadota bacterium, assembly GCA_964593235.1. Taxonomy (GTDB): domain Bacteria; phylum JAAXHH01; class JAAXHH01; order JAAXHH01; family JAAXHH01; genus JAAXHH01. Next base: position 43,984 of record CAZQGS010000044.1, read on the forward strand.
AGTCAAAATCTTCTCCAATGTCAAGAAAGGAAACACCATAGGAGATCCAACGGTTTTGCCATCGTTCCATCATACGGAGAGTCCAATTCTGTTTACTTGTGCTCAGAGTATCGGTAAAACTTTTAGCAAACGTAAACTGGCCTCGATGGTTTGTCCTACGAGAGGCAAGGTTGATATCAAAACCTAGAACACGGTTGTACTCTGAACTACTATAACGAGGTAGGGGAGCACCTATTATGTCATTGCCCCTAGGGTTTGGTTCTTTGAAAGTAGCCATCATCCCAATACTTGAACGGTCACCAACATCTCGAACAATTCTTAGGGCTTGCCAATTCGTGAGTGGTTCGGTTTTTATTTCGCCATCGTCTTCGTAGTCAACTTGCCGGGTTTGTACATTTAAAAAACCAACTGTCGTTCGTCCCACTTTCCCAGTTAAACGTATGCCAAGATCAATAGGAACAGATTTTCCGTTAGGTAATTGCTTACCTATTCGACGGCTAAAAAACAACTGAGGGGTCCGGTCATTGTTACCTCCACCTCGGGGTCCCCGCCGTTGAGGAACTTGATTCAGACGGAAAATATCACTGCGCTCTAAAAAGAATGGCCTTTTCTCATCAAATTTAAAATCAAAACGAGAAAGGTTTACAACTTCATCATCAGCTTCTATTTGAGCAAAATCTGGATTTACAGTGGCGTTAAGGGTTATTCCGGATGTTATACTCAGTTTAAGATTGCCACCCATTTGTCGTGCCATATTGTTAGAAAGCTTCGTCGATGCAATAGGATCTGTGATTGTCGGAGGAGTTTCCGTATCTCGAGCCGATTGAGCCCCTAGTACCAGAAAGGGAGCAACTTGAACTCGACCCCCTGGTTTAATTCCTGTTAGACCCTTTAAGCGTCCTCCCTTCCCAAAGCGGTACAAGGCTTCCTCTCCATCCTTTCTATTTAGAGGGACCCAGTACGACTCTTCACGGACTCGTTGTATCCGGCGGCCAAAGTTAATTCCCCAAACCTGATCCTGGCGGTCTGGAAAACGAAGAGTATTAAAGGGAATTACAAATTCAGCCGACCATCCATATTCGTGTATTTGACTTGCCGCGTTCCATAAACCATTCCAATCGCGGTCTGTATTGCTCCCTTCCCGACTAACAAAGGCATCATAGCGGGCACCATTAGGGTTAGTTTGAAATTCATATGCTTCACGATATTGATCGAGGGACGCGATTACCAGCGAAACCATATCATTTGACCAACTCATTCTGGTATCTCGCTTCATATCAGGAGCCATTAGTAGTCTTGTATCAGGATCAAAACAGATGAAGCCCACATAAAGATTTTTTTCGTCATAAAGTATACGAACTTCTGTTGGGAATGATGCTGGACTCCCCTCGAATGGCTCAAGTTGGAAAAAATTATTAGCTACTTCTGATTTTATCCAATCTTTTTCTATCAGACGACCATCAATCTTGATGTTAGACAGTGTTGGTGTAGCAGATAGCACATAATCTGAAGGCTTAAATGTGCTATAATCGAAAGGATTTTTAGATGTCGGAATGGGTACAACAAATTGTGCTGGGGATTCTTCTTGCTGTCTTGCTGAAGCATTCGTTATAAAAAATATACTAGCTAAAGCAATAAAAAGAGAAGTTGCGATCTTGATTATCAATCCAAACACCTTTTTTAAACATCAAAGAAAAACCAATAAATTAATAGAGAACTTATTAATAATAAGCATGTTAATATACGCTATTCTTATTATGTTGTCCATAAATAACACTCGTAAGGTATTATTTATATCCGGCCATAAGATTAATAAATTTTAATTCTCTATGATTTTATTTTCGATTTTAATAAATTTCATGTTGAAATTTTTTTGAGTATTACTTTTTTTAATTGATCAACTTATAAAATCAACATGGTTAATTAATTTATGGTTTCGCTAAAAGAAATTGAACAGGCAAGAGAACAATTCCCTTCTGAGATAATATATACTCCTCTTATGAAATCTTCGGCAATTTCTGATCAAGTCGGTGGTCAGGTGAGCCTAAAGGCAGAGAATTTACAGGTGACAGGATCGTACAAAACAAGAGCAGCTTTTACGATCCTAAGCCGGTTGTCGAAAGAACAAAAACGTTATGGCGCTGCCATTTCCTCCTCAGGAAACTTTGCCACGGCATTTGCCTTTATGGGTTCAGTTCTTAAGATTCCCACAGCTGTTGTAATGATGGAAAAAACATCACCTTACAAGGTTTCGCGAACTAAGAATTATGGAGGCGAGGTAGTTTTGTGCCAAAACCACAATCAAGCTCGATGGGATACATTAAGGAAACTCAGTTACGATAAGGGTCTTACTGCAATTAATACGTGGGAAGACGAAAATGTTATCAGAGGGCACGGTAGTATAGGAAGTGAAATCATAGAACAGATGGCTTCTGTAGATGTTGTTATCGTTCCTGTTAGCAGTGGTGGATTGATCGGTGGTATAGCAACGGCTGTAAAATCTTTAAATCCTTCGGTTAAAATAATAGGAGTGCAACCCGAGGGCTCTCAGGCTGTCTATCAATCATTTCTTAAAAAAGAAATCTGCGAGTTGCCAGAACCTAATACGGTTTGTGATTCACTCGTCGCTCCTCGTCCAGGTAAAATTCCCTTCGATCACTTAATCCAATATGTGGATGATATGGTCTTAGTTTCTGATAAACAGGCTATCGGCGCTGTCAAATATCTAATCAGCAAAGCTAAGCTTGTAGTTGAACCAGGAGGAGCAGTTGGCGTTGCTGCAGCATTAAATGGAGTGGTTTCGTTGAAGGATAAGAAAGTCGTAATTTTGCTCAGTGGTGGGAACATCGAACCACAACAGCTTGCGGGATATCTGGTTGCTGAACCATAAGTTGATATATAGGGCTTAATTATTTCCCCCAAAACGCCTAAAACACCTTTTTTCGGTAAATGTTATAATCTCGTTAGTTTGTACCCTCTACCCAGTGATATACCAGAGATTTTAATTCGTCAGGTAAGTTATTATAGACGCTTTGAGGAAGAGCTGGAATTACATTTTCATTTTTGCTAGTTTCATCAACCAGTTTCTTACGATCCCCTGAGCCAGGCATCAAAATATTGAGGTTTAACCACCAGGGAGCAAAGCGAACTACTACGGCTACTCGAGGATCTCCGGCAGTGTTGGCAGCCGTAGCATGCCAGAGTCGACTATCCATGACGAGAACACTACCCGCCTCTCCGGTTACATTTAATTCTGTCGGATAAGGCTCATTAGGGGCTACGCCAATATCTCCTGTCGGGTTATTGGATGCTCGGTGACTTCCAGGAACGATAAGCGTTCCCCCATTTTCACCACTAAAGGAAGAAAGCATCCAGATTGTTGTCAAATGCATAACAGTGTCAGGGTAAGGAGCAGGCACGTGGCCGGCATTTCGCTGATTGAAAGGCCAGTCAGCGTGCCAGCCCCCACGGGCATTGCCAGGTTCGTTTATAGTGGCGGAGGTAAAGGAGATTCGGAAATTCTTTCCAAGCAAAGATTCAACAAGATTGAACAGTCTGGAGTCTGTTAGGTAAGGCGCTAATGATTGATTATATTTTAAGAATCCACTTACATGTGCCACATTTTGGGGTGCATTAGGGTTCCGATGTAGATTAGTTGAAACGGTAACCTGGTTTCTTATCTCTTCTAAGGCTTCCTGAGGTATAATGTTTTCTAAGATACACCAACCGTCTAATTGCATACCGAGCCTATGTCTATCTGAAACCATGCCCCCCCCTCTCTATCAATTTGACTTCACCAATAGGTAGCCAATAATTTACATGTCATTTGAAATTAATGACCCCGTTTCGTGATGTTTTTTAAATATATTCCAAGTTTCCCTTATTCCTTCGTCTAGTGGGGTATATGGTATTTTCCCGATATCTTGCTGAATAGCTTGGTCATCAAGATCAGGCGCGATTGGTAAGTTTATATCCAAATGGGTTAAAAGGCCGGTGGCTCCAGGATCCACCCTTTCGATAGATTCGATGATCTCACCGACAGAAACAACATCACCACGAATACTATAGGCCGAAGAGCCTTCATAATTCGCCTCTGAGCAACGAATAAAGGTACGGGCGGTATCATTCACATATTGCATATTATTCCGGCCACCATACCCAATAACAAACTTACGTTTCAAAATAGCTGCTTTGACTGCCTTGGTTGGATCCGATGTCAAGCCGAAGTCCCGGCCTGGACCGTATACAGTCCATGGCCGGAGCCCGATACTAGATATGCCGTGGTCTAAAAAGTAAACCCGCGCATTTGCTTCATTACATTGCTTGAAAACTCCGTAGTTAGTCACCGGTTTCAAAATAGCGTCATTATCGACCGGTCCTGAATCGTAGTCATCCTCCATCCCATAAACAGCTGCTGAACTTGCATAAACAATTCGTCGAACTATATCGTTATGGATTTTTGCGGCTTCAAAAACATTAAGGGTGCCTATTACGTTTACCATCGCTCCAAGTATAGGGTTTGCTCGGCATACCGGTACTTGTAGGCCAGCAAGATGAATGATGTGGGAGGCTCCAATTTCCGCAACCACATTACTGAAGTGGGAACCGTCTGTAATATCACCTTTTATAAATTGAATCCGAGCAATTTCATGGGGATCCATAATTAAAGCCATACGGGTCGTATTTTTTTCAACATCATAGATTGCGATTTTGTGATCTTGATCTAATAAATTTTTAACAATCCATGATCCTATACAACCATATCCACCGGTAAGAAGATACTGCATGCTATATTGTCCGTTTTGTAGGAGTGTTTGGGGTTTTAGAAATCCCGTTATTGTATTGTATAGAGTATCTTTTGTCAAGAAAAAGAGCCTAATGGAACCCTGTTTTAGTGCTTGATTCAACCTACTTCTTAAAATACATTGTGCTCAGCTCGTTATTATCTGGGATTATATCATAATTCCCAATGTGTATGGCTCTTAATAGTGTTTAAAATCATGAATATAAAAAAGAAGTACACCAGCACATCAGGTAATTCAGAACCTCATTCTCCAATGATTGCCTCTAGAAAAAAAGCTGAAGGTCTAGCATCAGGAATGACATTCAGAGCTGTGGCTCTTGGATTATTTCTTTCGGCATCAATGGCATGGTGGGTGGTTCATGCTTCTTTTGAAGCCCATTCATCTTTTCTTTCTATTACTCATCTCCCAATAGCAGCACTTTTCCCATTTATGTTGGTTGTTTTTGTTATTAACGGATTTTTAAAACGTTTTGCCCCGTCACATGTTTTTACACAAGCAGAATTAATCATTATTTTTTTTACGGTATTCACAGCTTCGGCAATTCCAGGTTGGGCTTTTTCGACTTACTGGGTTGCTGTCCCATCAATTCCTCATTATTATGCTAACTCCGAAAATAGATACGTAGAACTATTCTTCGAATACCTTCCCTCTTGGCTAATAGTCTCTGATAACCGTAACGCTGTTCAGTGGTTTTATGAAGGACTACCTTCCGGCGGGCAAATTCCATGGAAGGACTGGATTGTTCCTTTGAGCTGGTGGGGAACCTTTTTCCTGGCGCTTTTTTTTGTTAGTGCCTCTCTGATGGTAATTCTTCGCAAACAATGGATCGAAAGAGAGCGACTAACTTTTCCTTTGGCACGAGTTTCATTATTATTAATAGAGGATACGGATAAAGGCTCGATAATGCCCCGGATTGCTCAATCACGAGTGTTCTGGTACGGGTTTTCTATACCTCTTTTTATTATTCTATGGAATATAGTTTCTTATTGGAACGTGGTTCCACCAATTAAACTAGGTGGGGATTACCGAATACCAATTACTCTTGCCGAATCTTTCCCACCAATAAATTTCAAAATCAATTTTGCATTTATCAGTATCGGTTTTTTTACGGAATTAAATATCCTTTTTAGCATATGGGTATTTTTCCTATTAGCTTCGATACAGGTTGGCCTTATGGGCCGTTTAGGAATTCCTAAAACTACAGAAATTGTTACGGCTCAACAGCTCGGTGGATTTTTTATGTATACAATATTTGGGTTATGGATGGCCCGCCGTCATCTTTATGACGTAATCCGGAAAGCTATTGGACGAGCTGACGAGATTGATGATTCTAGCGAGTTTTTCTCTTACAGGACAGCAATGACGGGAGTTGTTGTTGGTATTATCTACATGTTTTCCTTCTTGATCAGTATGGGAATGTCTTTTGCTGCTGCTGCAGCACTTTTAGTCACATGTATGCTTCTCTTTATTGGAGTGACTCGATTGGTAGCTGAGGCAGGACTGATCTATCTAGATTTACCCTACAATGCACATGAATTCACCGTTTTTTCCTTTGGTTCTGCAAACCTTAACCGAGCAGATCTTACAGTTTTGACACTCTCCCAAACTTTTTCAAGAAATTGGCGAACCCTTGGTATGGTTGCGATGGCACACGTAAATAAAGTTGGAGATGAAATAGGTGGTGCTAGACGGGGAATTTTCCCCACAATTGTTTTAGCTTTAATCATTGCTGCTACAATTTCGGTTGTTTATACGATATTTTTGGGCTACAATACAACCGGTGCTGATGGGTTTACTGATGCTTTTGGCAATGCGAAAAGAGGATTTGAAACTCTAGCTACTTGGATAACTAATCAGACCCAATTGACGGGAGGCGAGTATGCCGGTCTCGGCATTGGCGCCTTAATAGCTTGGCTTTTAATTTTAGCTCACCATAGCTTTCATTGGTGGCCGTTACATCCTATAGGTTGGGCCGTAGCTCAAACTTGGGCTATCACGATGATTGCTTCTTCGGTTTTTATTGTATGGCTGACTAAAGCTTTAATTTTGAAATTAGGCGGAACGAAACTATATCAGAAAGCTCAACCATTCTTTATAGGAATGTTAGTCGGTTATGTTCTAGGAGTGACTATTTCTTATTGTGTTGATATAGTTTGGTTCCCTAATTCGGGTCACATAGTAGAGACTTGGTAAGATAAAAACTATAACAAGTAGATTTTAAGGGGAATCCAATTTATGAGTGTACCAAATGTTATGCCGGAAGAAGCTTCTAAATTAGTTAAGGTTGATGGCTATAATTATGTAGATGTTCGTTCAGTAGCTGAATTTAATCAAGGACACCCGACCCCGGCCGTAAATATTCCAATATTGCACATGGATATAAACAGTGGCCAGATGACACCTAATACAGATTTTGTAAGAGTTGTAAAGGCAAATTTTCCTATTGATACTAAGTTGGTACTTGGCTGTCGGTCAGGGCAGCGTTCTAATACTGCAGCTCAACTACTACAATCAATCGGATATAATAATGTTGTAAACATGTGTGGTGGGTTTAGTGGGGAAAGAACGCCCTCAGGTGATGTGATTACCCAGGGTTGGGAAGAGCTGAATTTGGGGGTAAGTTGTGATAGCGATGAAAGTTCCAGCTATGACTTTCTCGCTACAAAGTAAACTTAACGATGACCTCAATACTCCAGTGTCAATAATAATAGGTCTCCCAATAAGCTTATTATCAACCTAATATCTCTTTGTAATAAGATTCATATTGTGAAACGACCCTGTTTTCTGTAAAATTGGCCAAGACTCGCTGACGGGCTTGTCTCCCGATCCTCTTTCGTAGACTGTCGTTTACTAACAAATTAGTTGCATGTTCTGCCATTTGTTGGATATCCCCCACCTCGGTTATGTATCCAGTTTCGCCATGCTTAACCAGTTCTGGAAGCCCTCCGACATTTGTTCCAATTACTGGAAGGCTACAACTCATTGCTTCAAGAGCTGACAACCCAAAACTCTCCTGCTCGCTTGGCAGTAAGTAAAGATCGGAACAGGAAAGAATTTGATCAACACCTTGTTGCTCTCCGAGGAAAATGACACAGTCTTGTAATCCAAGTCTAGACACTAGCTCCTGCATAGGTATTAGTTGGGGGCCCTCTCCAACTAATAATAACTTACATTTTACTCGATTGCACATTTCAGCATACATACGGATAATATCTCCTATGCGCTTAACAGGACGAAAATTTGAAACGTGAACAATAACCTTTTCGTCATCATTGACAAAATTTGTTAAATTACAATGATCATCTCTTTGACGGAATCGGTCGATGTCTACAAAATTTGGAATAACCCTTATTTTTTTCTCAATGTCGAATAGTGATTTGGTCGCTTTTTTCAGGGACTCAGAAACGGCAGTCACACCATCACTTTCTTCTATACTAAATTGGGTGATTTGATGGAAAGATTTGTCACTTCCAACCAGTGTGATATCCGTTCCGTGAAGAGTAGTGATAACCTTTACTTCTCTATTTTTCAACATATGGCGTGCAAGAAAGGCACATGTTGCATGGGGAACAGCATAGTGGACATGTAGGATATCTAGCTTTGATTCGATTGCGACTTCTGCCATTTTGGCAGCTAGGGCGAGAGTATATGGTGGATATTTAAATAGAGGGTATGGCATTACTTCTACATTGTGAAAAGAGATGTTTTGATCATATTCCTGTAAGCGAAAGGGTATAGAATAACTGATGAAATGAATCTTGTGGCCTTTCTGAGCTAATGCTTTTCCGAGTTCTGCTGCTATAGCTCCACTGCCGCCATAAGTGGGATAACAAGTAATACCAATATTCATTTATTTTCTCTTTTTTTAATTTTTAGCCAGACTGAGCTGATAAAAAGGCAATGGGATCATTAACAGAAAGGTATTCTCTGATAAAAAATGGTTCGCCATAGGCTTTTCCGATCAATGAGCCATAATACCGACTTTGTATTTCGATGTCGTTCAGAAATTCAGGGCGACTTATGAACGTCTCAGGTTCAACAGAATCGGGCTTGTGAAATTGTGAGCAGTAAGTTTTAATGGCAGTAATTTTTCGATCAAAAGTTGAAGTGATGTCGACGATAAAAGATGGAATTTGGTCTTTATATGTATGATGGGTAAAGTAAAAAATGACCTGATTTGGTCGGAATGCAGGATGGCCAGTTTTTATTTTTTCAAGACCAGCAAGAAAAGCAGCTTCCCACCCTAAACGAAATGTAGCCTCATGATCAGGATGACGGGCAACCTTGTGAGGAACTAGGAGGAAATTAGGGCGAAGCATGCGAATGGAGTCAATGAGTGTCTCTCGATGCGTTTCAGAAACCCCAAGTCGGGCATCTGGAAGTTCAAGATTTATTCGGTATGTTAAACCTAGAATATCAGATGCTTTTTCTGTTTCCAGGGTTCTTTCTTTTACAGTCCCCCGAGTACTCATTTCACCTCTACTCATATCAATGATTCCTGTTTTATATCCCAGGTCAGCAAGACGAATCATTAATCCACCACAATGGAGTTCTACGTCATCAGGGTGCGGAGCTATAGCAACAACATCAAGTTTCATAGAGGAGTGATCCTGTGTCTGAAATCTGATTCATCGGTAGAATTAAAGAGTGTTTTCATAAGACCAAATCCATATTGCCCAATATATTGCCAAATATTAACTACACGTTCCTGTAACTTTTTGTTAGGAAATACTTGATATTCTACCCGCTTAATTTGGGTTTGGTTGACACTGTCAGTTTTTTTAAGGGCACGTAGTGTTTTTTCTTCCAAATTGCCTAGGGCGAAGGTAGCCTTTCTTTCTGAACTATCAACTATCCGATCTAATCCAGGATCTATAGCTATTATATGTTTTTTAAGATTCTTATACTGAGTTTCTAGGTTTTGCTGTGCAGCACGTAACCCCGAGGTGATCTCCGATGGCATTTGTTTCCGTAAGCTTTGATCAATCACAGTGTCTATCCCATGAGTAAAATGGGAAAGCCTAAGGTTGTGTTTGTCAAGTATTCTCTTGGTAGTTCCACTTACCAAAGTATGAGATGCTCGAGGATAGATTATCGGGAAAGGCAACTCAAATTGATTATACACCTCACCAAGTTGGCCATAGTAAGCAATTTCAGATGGTCCCCCAACATATGTCAGCGTTGGGAATAGAGTATCTTGTACTAGTGGCCGGGTAATCACATTATGAGTAAATCTTTCAGGGGCCGTTTCGAGTAATCTAAGTAGGTCTTGTTCAGAAAAACTTAGGCTGGCATCACGATTGGTAAAATATCCGTCCTTGTAGAACATAGCATTTCGTTGTCCACTATTGTAAAGGAACATATTGACAGCATTGGGTAAACGGGAAACCTGAGGTTCAAAACCAGCTTTTCTAAGATTCTTTGAAGTTCTTAGGACGGATTGAGTAGATGCCAGTGGGTTACAAATTTCCCTTTCAAATACTCGCCTAATATGGGGTTTCAAAGCTGGGTCAGTTGGGTCAACAATGATTAGTCCTTGGCCCTGAAATAGAACGGTCATAAGTTGAGCGAATGCATCAGGAAATGATGTTTCAGAAGTGCAAATCCGGTTTAGTATGTCGATAGTGTGTTGACGATATTCGGTATCAGGCAGTATTTTTTCAAACTGTTCCAGTAGAGGCCCTATCCCAGGCCCCAGTTTCAGGTTACTAGCTGATTTTCGGTCATTAGATTCATCAGATTTTAATTCGAAGGATATAGGTTCCCCATCTGTCCTACAAACATTAACGGAATTAATTTCGGCAAAGTCGTGGTCATCTGCCGCCATCCAGAAGATAGGTATGGTTCTTATACCAATTTTTTCCGAAATACTATTTGCTAGCTTAACAGCAGTAATGGCTTTAAATATAGTGTATAGGGGGCCTGTTAATAGCCCTGTTTGTTGTCCTGTTGCTATAACGAAAGTATCTTCTTCAGCAAGTGATCGAACGTTGCTTAAGACCGCACTATCTGCTCCATAACGTTTGTTCTGTTCTTCTATTATAGGGGCAAGATCTTCCCGCGGTGGAAGATGCTTCCGAGATTGGACAGCTTCAACCATTTGATGCCAAACATCCGGGTCCCGGGGATCATGCGCATAAAATGATTGTAGGGATTCAAAGTTTTCTAGAAAGGCATGTAGTATTTTGTCCTCTAGAATATCTTGGTAATCAATCCCATATGAGTTCATAGCTTTAGCCTTGTAGAGAACACTACTGAGTCGAAGTCAATAATTATCCGATCTTGAAGTTGTTACTAGGTTGTAATTTTTTATTCACTACTTTTTTTTCCATGATCAACAGATATGCTGGTAATATAAGAAGAGCCGCAGTTAATGTGGCAATTTCTCCAACATTGGCTATAATTCCAAAGGAATGAAGTCCTCTGTTAGAAGTTAGCATTAGTGATGTATATCCAATCAGTGTTGTTGAAGAACACATTACCAATGCAGCTCCTGTAGACTGTATCATGTTATTTATGGATCCTTTGCCGTCTAGTAGATAACGTTGATAAAGATTAACACTATAATCTACTCCAATACCAAGGGTCGTCGGAATGACAATAAAATTGAAGAAGTTTATCTTAATATCAAAAACCGCAATAATCCCCCCCATAAGCACCATCCCACCTAAGAGTGATGCTAGGATAACTATTGATGCGTGAAAGCTACGAAATACTATTAATAAAAGCGTTATTACACCAAGAAAACAGGCAATAGTAGCAATGGGACCATCCCGGTTCACTGCTTTTAACATGTCAGAAAAAACAACAGCTTCTCCCGAAGAGTAGATAATTTCATTCTCCGGTAGATAATTAGTTCGGACGACTTCAGCAAATCGAACCAAGTTTTTACCGTTCCATAATCCAGCGTCTGGTCTTGGATAAACAAAAACTAGTCTACCTACAGTCCCATCTCTTTCTTCGAAAGGCCGTATAAGAGTTTGGGGGAGATCTTCAATAGTAATTTCTTCAAGATTTAAGTTTTTGCGAAGATTATCAATTTTAGTCAATTGGTCAGAATTAATACCGAGGTCACTCAAGGGATTATTATCAAGCATATACTTGATATCCCAGAGTACATCGAGCTTTTCCTGCTGAGTTTCGGGAAGAAGATCAAAAATTGTACGAACACGATCGATAGTTGGATTTGGAATTTGTTTCTCGTTTTCTTTTTTCTTTAGTATTGCTTGTTTGATACCAGGGACTTGATCTAAGCGCTCAGCTAAAATAACAGCTGGCGACTGAGAGATACCAAAAAGGTTATTAACCCGGTGATTTAAAACCCGTTCGTATGTGTCCCCTTTGGGTTCATTTCGAAGTTTTGAAAAATCATATTCAAAAGCTTCAGGGATCCAAAACGCAACCAGAACTATGCTCCCGAAAAATAGAGGTATACTGGTTCTTACCACCGCCCTAGGGACTTTCTGAATTAAATCGGCTAATTTCTTCAGGCTACTTCCACGAGATAAATTTCGGGTCCATGTCTTACGCCCATATTCAGTCCGATCCCATAAGATTAGAAGTGGTGGTAAAACTGAGAAAGTTGATAGCCAGCACAGTAACATGCCTATGCCACCGATAAAACCAAAATGGTTAAAACCTCGGAAATCAGTAATCATAAGTGTACCGTAAGCAATTCCGGTCGATAATGCCGAGGTGGCTGTTGCAGTTAAGGTATTCAGAAATGCTATTTTGATTCCATTTAGAGCATTTTCGCCTCGAATCCGTTCCTCTTTGTACCTAGCCATCAGGATTAGGCCATAGTTTATACCGTTTCCAACAATAATGGCACCTAGAAAGGCTGTTTGCATGTTTAAATAGCCAATAATAAAATATGTTAGGCAGAAGGTCCAGAGAATACCGATTATTACCACTAGTGTTATATTAATAACCGGAACTAAAGTTCTAAAATATAGGAATATGGCTAGAGCAACTAGAGTTAGGGTAAAACCTGCGGAGGAAAAAATCTCCTGTTGAACAGACGTATATTGATCAAGGATTAATCGGTACTTACCGGTAAGTCCAACTTTCATGGAAGGGTGGTAAGAGGTTGGTTCCAAATTATCCACCAGCTTTATTATTCGGTCGCAAAGATCCCTAGAAAAAGTGACGCCTGTAGATGAACCGAATGGTTTTAGCACCATAACAACAAAAAGTCCCTGGCTATCCTGTCCCGTAAAATATCCATTCTTCCATTTTTTTAACTGCTCGTCTGCCTTTCTTTTATATTTTTCCTCAAGGTCACTGATTGAAAATTGCTCATTCGGCCTATCTAACCCAAGGTCTTCACTAGATACAAACAATGGGTTTTGCTTTAATTTAGTTTTTATTATTTGACTGTTTAGCCGATTCTGAAATTCTTCAAGATCAGCTAAATCGGCATATAAATACTTGTTTGCTTCGTAAAATTTTTTTTCTTCGTTTACCCTATATTCGATATATCTGATATACCCTTCTGGTAAATCAGAACGAATTTTTCTTGCTAGGTCATCAGCAAATTGCTGAGCAGGAACTAAATCTTCTGTTTCAATAACAATCGTCAAGTTACCAAAGCCCCCAACACGTTCAGTTAGGCGATTTATGTCATCGACGCTCCGATAATTTGCCGGTAGCAATTCCACAAAGTCAGTTTTGATTTGAAGTTTGGAAGTGAAGTAGAGAGCCAAAAATGCAGTTAGAAATGCGCCTAAAACTATCTTTCGGGGATGGCTACAGATAAAGGTGATATATCTTTCAAGAAAGTTATCTATAGCTATTCTGGCTTCATCCTTCACAGGTGATTTCCTCTTTTTAACAGGAATGATATGGAGTCACAATATCGACCAAAATCAATAACTTGTCAACTAGGAAAACGGTTCACTTTCAGGCTCTATCGGTGTTACAGGTTTGGGATTTCATTTGACTTATTTTACGAATAAAAGTAGATATTCCTGAGTGATAGTTATGTTTTTTAACCACAGTCTGAAAACAAATAATAAGTTCTCCTCTTTTTTGAAATGACTCCTGTCAAGAAAAGTGTCTGTTCTTCAGTAGGAACTAAGGCTATGGCCCGAGTAGTTACACCAAGATCTATTCTATTGGGCCTTCTGAGTGTGATTCTAATATCTCTCATAGTGCCATATTTTCAGTATACTATGGCTTCATCTCAGTTAGGTGCAGATCACTTACATATCGCTGCACTTTTTCTAGCTTTCGCATATCTCATTTTTTTTAATGTTTTTCTGGGTAGATGGAAGAAAGAATGGGCCCTAACCTCGCTAGAGTTTGTTATTCCTTTAGCTATGGGTATGGCAGCTTCAGGATTGACAACGAATGGTATGGGAGCACCGTTTATCTCAACTCTTATGAGCCCCTATTTATTGGCAACACCAGAAAATCAGTGGGCTGAATATTTCTATCCTTACCTGAAACCATGGGCTAACGTATCTAATCAGGGTAACGCTCTAACATGGTTTGTCGATGGTATTCCTCCCAACACATCTATACCATGGAGCGTTTGGGGTATTCCTTTGTTTTGGTGGCTGACATTTATAATTCCTTTAATTTTTATGGGGCTATGCCTTGTTGTCATCCTGAGACGGCAATGGGTCGAACATGAGAAATTGGTGTTCCCCATGATGCAAATCCCTCTAGCTTTTACACGTGGGATTGAATCACCCAGTCGAATTCCGGATTTCCTTGTGGAAAAACGTTTTTGGATTGGGTTTTCTATTCCTTTTTGTGTCATGATGTACAATATAATAGGTTTTTTTACGCCCATCGTTCCCCAATTCCCTTATTTTGGTTCAGCACCCCCAATTTCTATTGGAGAAGGATTCCCACCGTTGGAAATAAATTTTCGTCCGGAAGTCCTAGGTATTTCTTATTTTATTAACCTCGAAGTTTTAGCCGGATTTTGGGTTTTTTATATGCTAGGCATTATCCAAGTAGGCCTAGCTCACAGAATTGGATACGATATCCCAGGAAGAGATAATTATACATCCATTCACCCCATGCTAGATTGGCAAAACATGGGTGCTTTTATTATATTTGTTGGTTGGGGGCTCTGGCGAGCTCGGTATCATATCCGTGATGTTTTTGCACATGCCTGCGGAAAACCTTCCAAGCTTGATGATAGCGAAGAGATGTTGCCATATCGGGTTGCTGTTTTTGGTTTTCTAGGGGGATTTGGCTACGCCGTCGTGTGGTTGAATCAGTTGGGAATGAGTTTCCCTATTGCTATTTTTCTTCTAGCCGGTGTTTTTATCATTTATATTGGTGTCTCCCGGATAATAGCAGAAGCCGGCCTCCCCTTCGTCCGTTCTCCGATGATAGCCCAAGTACTCGTATTTTATTCTGTTGGATCGGTCAACCTTTCTATGCCTACTATGACTGCTATGGCACAAACTTACGGGCCAATTAGCGAAATCAAATCAACTTTTATGCCGGCATTCATGCAGGTAGCTAAACTATCAGAAATTGGAAAGGGATGGCATCGCAATCTAGGATGGGCAATACTTTCTGCTGCAATTATTGGTGTTGTTATTTCTTTAATATGGACAATCTATTTAGGTTTCGATCAGGGGACACGCCAGTTTACCAATACGTGGTGGTTTGGCGGCATTGGCTCTACTATACCCTACAACGAGACCCTAACAAAAATTCGAGATCCCTTCGGACCAGATCTAGCACGGCTAATGTTTTTTGTAGTAGGGGGCACATTAATGTTTTTACTAATGACATTACGTTCTCGACTTTCCGGATGGCCCCTACATCCTCTAGGTTTTTTCCTATCATATTCGTGGCCGGCCCGGGCAATTGTATCATCCATGTTCGTGTGTTGGATTATTAAGAGCACTATGATGTGGGTTGGAGGTGTTGAACTATATCGTAAAGGTCAACCTTTCTTCTTGGGACTAATTTTCGGTGTTGCGACGGGGGTTGTTATTTCTATGATAGTAGACTACATCTGGTTTCCCCACGCTGGACATCATATATATGGGATAGATTAGCATGCCTATTCGGATATTAAAATATAGTTTCCTTGGGCTGGTCCTGCTTTTTTCCCTTTCCATCGCATTAGTGGGACCTTCGTGGGTTACCGATAATATTATTCTCAAGATTGTTTCACTTCCAAAAGATGTCGAACCTAAACCATTTGATAGAGCCCCAGTTTCTTGGTTAGAAGTAACAGAACTGGTTAATCCAGAGAGTATTGAAGCTCATATACAAACGCTGAGTGACCAACAGTCACGGGTTGTAGGATATCCCGGCAATAAAACAGCTATGGAATATGTCTTCAAGTCTTTCCAGGACAGGGGACTCTCCCAGGTGTCTATAGACACATTTGCTATATCTTCCCCCATTGATCATGGTTTTACCCTGACGGCCCATGATTCACCCGAGCTTAACATACCTATCTACCAATTTTGGCCTAACTTGGTTCGGTCCAATTCTTTCCCAGAAGGGATAAACGGTCCATTAATTTACGGCCATCAAGGGGAATTTAAAGCCTTCAATGGAAAAAAAGTTTTAGACAGTATTGTCCTCGTCGATTTTGATGGAGGAGATCAATATATTAATGCTCGTATGTTAGGAGCCCAGGCGTTATTGTTCTATAATAGTGGTAATAATACCATTACCAACGACCAAGCTCAGCGTAAGCTTTTGGACGTTCCAGCCAATGTTCCCCGTTTTTGGATACCAGAGGAATATAAAGCCAAAGTTTTTCAGTTAGCACAAGTTGGTACAATAGAAGTAACAATTAAGGGAAGGATGTCATGGGAACAAGCTGAGACATGGAATATCTTAGGTTGGATCCCGGGGAAGGATGAGCTACTCCCTGGTGAGGACAAATTAAAATGGAAGGATCGTATTGTTGTCCTATCAGCTTTCTATGATTCGATGTCCGTTGTGCCGGGGCTTGCACCTGGCGCTGAAAGCACGGGCGGAATAGCTGCCCTGCTAGAACTAATTAATGTTTTAAAGGCTTATCCACCCCAATACACAGTTCTTTTCCTAGCGACTTCTGCTCATTTTCATGGTTTACAAGGTATCAATGACTTCCTAGACCGACATAACCGAAAAGACGAGTTTTTTCTTAAAGAGATTTCTGAGAAAGCCAGGATTCCATTTTCCTTGTTTTTAGGTATTGATCTAACAAGTAATATGAATCAAGTTGGCCTCTTTAATTATGGTGATTATGTTCCTGTTGACCCCAACTTAAAAATTCTGTTCTCGCCCTATGCTAAGCGGTATGTAAACTATGCTAAAAAGGCTGGAGTATACGATGAAAATTCTGATCGGTCATCATATCTCAACACCCTAGCACCTTCCCTGCGATCGCAGGAAAGTTACATGCCTGCTGAGCCAGCATTCGACCATGAAATGGTCACATTAGCTGGATTACATGGGATGACATTTGCCACAGTTAATGATAATAGGCAGCGTATAGACACTCCGTTAGATCAGTATGAATATGTCAATATCCCCAATCTTGTCCACCAGATAAAAACCATCGGTACTTTACTTCCAACAATGCTATCGGACCCCCATGCTTTTGATGTCGACACATCTATACGGATTAAGGATGAGGGTCGTGATATCAAGGGACAAGTTTTAGAATTCGATAGGACAGTTGATTTCTTTAAACCTAACACACCGGTTCCTAAAGCGATGGTTGTTTATCAGCCTGGACACTACAGCCATGCGGGTGTCCGTGGTGTTATTGTTACTCAGGCTGACTCATTGGGGCATTTTGGCTTTTCAATGGTTCGTGAACCCAAAGGGCCAACAGAAGTACGAAGTTACGGGCTAAACTCCAAGGGTGAAATCGTATATGCTCCAGACCTAGGTGAAGAAGGCGATGCTACCTTCCCTCTAGCCGTGCCCAACTCAGCCAAAGTTAATAATACTATACAAGTACTATTTCCCAGCAAGGATATAAGTCTTTTCGATATCGTTGATCCGGGGATTTTTGTTCCTTTAGATAATCTTACAGTATTAGGTAGAGATAATAGCCCAATGCGTAAATTCGGGGCAGCATTTGTAGAAAACCAGAGTATGTTCGGTAATTGGATGACCAATGCCGCTGTTGTCTTTGCAAGACCTGAAGACACGATCAAAGTATTTATGACCGCTGGACAGCGGGGTGTGAAGTATTTACTGACAAACACCCCAGAGGAATGGCTCGAAAATCCCCCGGAAAATATTTCAGGCCCAGTAATGTCAGCTGCTCAGGGACGTGGTTTTACACTAGCCAGAGATCTGATTCTATACCCATTTTATCAAAGTGCTCTGGACCTTTGGTCACTGAACGGAGCTCGGTTAAAAAAATTGGAAAATCATGGTGTAACAAACGCCCGGGCTACTAAGCTCCATGAGCAAAGTACAAAATCATTGATCGCAGCTCGCCAAGCTCTTAGTGAACTTCAATATGACACGTTTGCCGCGCATTCTAGAGAAGCTTGGGGCTTCGAGTCTCGCGCTTATCCCGATGTTCGATATGCTGCTGATGATACTGTAGATGGAATAGTCTTTTATTTTTTACTTCTGTGCCCATTTTGTCTTTTTATAGAGAGACTTTTTTTCGGTTTTACGGATATAAGAAAACGTCTTTTCACGATTGGTATCATTTTCGCTTCGGTCTTTATTTTATTACAAAGTGTCCATCCAGCCTTTCAATTGAGTCTAACACCATATATGGTTTTTCTTGCATTCATCATTCTCGCATTAGCTTTGATTATTATAACCCTTGTTATCACACGGTTTGATAAGGAAATGAAGAGCTTAACAAGACCATCAGCTGGCCTTCATGAAGCTGATATTGGTCGTTTAAGCGCGACAGCAGTCGCAATATCTCTAGGAATATCCAACCTACGAAAACGAAAGATGCGCACAGTACTTACAGCTATTACATTGACACTCTTAACTTTTACTGTGCTATCATTTACATCCTTCAAGACAGGAATTGAGTTTTATACCCTTTCTCGGGGGAATACTCCACCATATAACGGAGTTTTAATGCGTAGCCTTGGGTGGAATTCATTACCCAATTCATTTTTACCCTATGTTAAAAATACCTTTAACCAATTTTCAGAAGTTGTACCCCGATCTTGGTATATACCGGAAGATATCAGAAGCCCATATATCGATCTTAGAGTTCCGGTCAAAGGAACGGCTACAACAGTGCAGAGTTTACTAGGATTGCATGCTAAAGAATCATCTATAACAAACTTAGAACAATTTATCATACCGGGGGGCAGGTGGTTTTCCCCGGAAGAGAGAAAAGTCTGCTTGTTACCAACGGAACTAGCCTCTCGCTTAAACGTAAACTCAGAAGATGTGGGGACGGCTGAGGTGGAGATTCTCGGGGGAAGTTATTTAGTTATAGGGCTTATCGACTCGGAAAAAATTGATGCATACCGGGATATGGATAATGAAAGTATCATGCCGGTTAGTTTTTCAATGTCAAGAAATATGGCTGAAGTTGACGAAGCGGTATTTATGTCGACTGTTCGAGCATCTGAACATATTCCTTCCCGAAATGTAATGATATTACCATATCAGGAAACACTAGATCTTAAAGGATCTACGAGGTCAGTCGCAATAGGTGGATTTTCAGATAATGATGAGTTGCAAGAGGTAGTGGAGGCCTTTATGTCTCGGGTATTCCTTGCAATTTTTGTAGGGATAGAAGAAGAGGTTAAGATATATAGTTCACTAGGTGCCACATCCGTTTCTGGAATGACAAATCTTATTATTCCGGTACTTATTGCCGCATTTCTTGTTTTAAATACGATGATGGGAGCTGTTTTTGAAAGGTTTAGGGAGATTGGTGTCTACAGCGCCGTGGGGTTAGCCCCAAATCATGTTTCTGCTCTATTTATGGCCGAGGCATCAGTCTTTGCAACACTCGGAGCCGTGTTTGGTTATCTATGTGGGCAAATCCTTACTATGGGACTTGCACAATGGGGTTTTCTAGGTGGGATGTCACTCAATTACTCCTCTCTAGCTACCGTTTATGCCACTTTAGTAGTTATGATTGTGGTTTTCCTATCTACAATTTATCCCGCAAAAAAAGCTGCCAATATGACAGTCGAAGATGTTTCCAGGCGTTGGTCACCTCCAGCACCTGATGGTGACGACTGGTGCTTTGAGTTTCCGTTTACTGTTAATATGATTGAAGCATACCCATTAGCTAATTATCTCTTACACATATTTCAAACCCACGAAGATAGTGCTGCCGAAAATTTTGTTACAGAGGGATCATCACTAGAACCAATTCCTGATAAATCTTATGAGGGGTACCGAGTACGAACTACTGTTTGGTTGGCTCCCTATGACCTTGGTATTAGCCAGGATGTTGGACTGGAATTAGAACCAGTTCCAAATGAAAATTTATATCGAATTGTTATATTGATCCGCAGGCGTAGTGGAGATTTAGCACAGTGGCAGACCACCAACCGAAAGTTCTTTAAAGTTTTACGAAAACGTTTTCTTGTGTGGCGCACCCTTGCTGAACCAATAAAAGATCAGTACAAAAAGAGTGAGGGAAGAAATTTTGTTAAATAATATAGAGGTAAGGGAGGAGTCACTATGTATGATCTAATTATAAAGGGCGGTCATGTTATTGATCCCGAGAATGGCATTGATGGTACTCGAGATATCGCTGTCAAGGATAGTGTAATAGTCGCCGTAGACCATGATATCCCAGTGGAACAAGGTCATAAAGTTGCCCGTGTTCACGGTCATTATGTTACACCAGGATTAATAGATATCCATATGCATGTATACGGTGGCTATCAGGGATGGGTTTTCCCTGATGCCCACGTGTTACCTAATGGAGTTACAACTGTTTTGGATACGGGAGGATCAGGTTGGAAGAAATTTGAGAATTTTAAAGATACGATAATAGCAGATTCAAAAACACGAGTTCTAGCGCTAATAAACATTGTTGGGGCGGGTATGGAAGGTGCAGTAGAACAGGATATTACTGAAATGGATCCAAGCCCTTGCGCAGAAATGATCAACAAATACCCAGAACACATAGTTGGTTCAAAAACAGCTCATTACTCTGGACCAGGTTGGGAAGCAGTTGATGGTGCGGTTGAGGCCGCTCGGCGCAGTGGCTCAATTGCCATGATAGATTTTGCTCCCAAGCAAACGCGGTCTTACCGAGATCTTTTATTAGAGAAACTTAGCCCGGGGGATATTCACACACACCTTTATGCTCAACATATACCACTTCTGAATAAAAATGGTACCGTAAATGACTATGTTAGGGAGGCCCGAGATCGAGGTATTTATTTCGATTTGGGCCATGGAGCAGGAAGTTTTTGGTTTCGAATAGCTGTCTCAGCGATCAACCAAGGTTTCCTTCCAGATACAATTAGTACAGATCTTCACAAAGATAGTGCTCTCCTTCCTAATGCTAGTATGAATACAACGATGTCTAAGTGCCTTAATATGGGAATGACTTTAGAGGATGTTATAAAACGGTCGACGCGAAATCCAGCACGTATTATTCAACGCCCCGAATTGGGTACGCTTAGCATCGGAGCAGAAGCTGACATTGCAGTATTAGAACTTGAATATGGAGAATTTGGTTTTGTTGATTCTGGCCATGCTCGTATGCGTGGCGATCGACGTTTACGTTGCCTTTTGACTGTTCGGGCTGGACAGGTTCTTTGGGATCTTAATGGATTAACAAGGCCCGAGTGGAATACGTCAGGAAATTACGTAAGGACGGAGTAATCTGATGGTAAACAGCAATAAACCTCAAAAAAATGAACGAATCTCAAAAAGTTCAGAACAGGACGAAAAGTGGCAAATTATTCCCGATAATTTGCCTTATGAGGATGGTTTCAGCGGGCGGATAATATGGGCTGCTTTTTTTGTAGGGCTTATAATGCTTCCTGGCTCCATCTACCTGGAACTGGTGACCGGAAAAAGCTTTGCGGGCGCAGCAGAATGGGTCACTATCATAATGTTCATCGAGATTAGTAAAAGGCTTTTCATTAAGTTGAAACCCCAGGAGGCGATTATTCTATACTGGCTTGCAGCTGGCCTGGCAGCGACAGGTTTGGGTGCGAGTGGTCTTTCCGCTGGTTCCTCAGTACACGGCGCTCCTTTTGCTAAAATGATCTGGTTTCAGTACTTGATACAATCCCCTCAAGCTGATGGATTAGCTCAATTACTACCTCAATGGGTCGCCCCGGAACGGGGTTCTGAATCTCTAATCACCCGAACATTATTTTCTATAGAATGGCTAGAACCAATTCTTCTCGCGGTACTTGTGTCTATTCTTGGTTTAGTTAACACTCTTTCCTTAGGATATCTGTTATTTCGCATTACCGCCGATACTGAACGGTTGCCATTCCCTCTAGCACCTGTGCAAGCGGCTGGAGCTATAGCATTAGCAGAATCATCGGCAGGGGAAGAAACCTGGCGTTGGCGTTTGTTTACGATTGGGGCCATGATTGGGCTTGCCTGGGGAATTCTTTATGTTGTTGTTCCAACTGTTTCAGGTGTAGTATTAACGAAGGCTGTAGAAGTATTTCCCATCCCTTTTGCAGATTTTACACCTCGATTTCGAGACGTGCTCCCTGCTTCCCCTATTGGTATAGGGACTGACATTGCAACTCTTCTTGTTGGCTTTGTACTGCCATTTTGGATTGTGGTTGGAACTTTTATTAGTTCTTTTATAATAACTTTCATTGCAAATCCTACCCTCTACCACTTTGGGTTTTTATACAGTTGGTCACCGGGAATGAGCACTATCCCGACCTCTATTAATAATACCATCGACTTTTGGTTGAGCTTCTCCTCTATTGGTGTTTCTCTTGTTATCGGCTTGATTGGGATAATAGCTTTCTTCCGTACCTTGTTGAGAAAACCGGGTAGATCAGGTGGTGCAAAACGGGTTGTGAAGCCACCGTCAGGACGGGGTGATTTTAAAATATCTATCCCGATTCTACTTTGGGTACTTTCTACACTATGTTTTATTCTTCTGGTCTATTACTTAGAGCCTATGTTTCCTATCTGGATATCGGCAATATTTGGTTTTGTTTGGACACCATTTTTTTCGTATATCGGTGCTCGGATGATAGGCCTAACCGGATCACCTTACGGATCTTCATTCCCTTACGCGCGAGAAGGGTCCTTTTACCTTTCTGGATACAAGGGTGTGGCTATTTGGTTTGCTCCAGTTCCATTGTTTGACCATAGCGGTGTTGTAGCTACCTTTCGTCAATTGGAGCTTACTCGAACACGGTTCCCAAGTTTGGTCAAGTTGTATATATTGAGTCTGGTGTTGCTTATTGTATTTAGTTTTCTGTTTTATGCATTAATTTGGAAGTTAGCTCCCATACCATCTTCAGCATATCCTTTCGTAGAAAAGATGTGGCCGTTGCAGGCGACTATGGAAACAATTTGGATTAAATCTACGATGCCGGGTGGTTCGGACGTGATAGGGAGGCTAATACATTGGGATTATATAAGTGCAGGAATGGGTGTAACATTTGCTTTATATGGAATCCTAAGTTTTCTTAAAGCACCGCCTTTATTATTCTATGGACTAGTTGCTGGATTAAGTACTGGCGCATGGATTCACTATACATTACCAACATTCGTAGGGGCTATGCTTGGTCGGTTTTATTTTGGACGGCGCTTTGGTCAAAAAAGGTGGCGGGCATACGCTCCTATTATACTTGCGGGTTATGGTTGTGGGTTGGGACTGATAGGTATGGCAGCAGTATCGCTAGTTTTAATAGCCAAGTCTACCTCACAGATTATGTTTTAATACGGTTGTGAAGTATTTTTATAATCATCTTAATAAATAAGGAAACAATGGTTTTATGACTAATAACTTCCATGTCGGCCTGGTAGCTGATCTTTTAGGCCCGGATGGTCAAGTAGTATTTGAGGATTTTGGGTTAGACTTACTAGATAAAGCAGGTATACCTCGCATGTTTTTGGGTGAAGATCGATGGCCAGTAACCCCTGATCAACTGAAGGATATTGATGCTATTATATCGATGGGACAGCCCTATACTCGAGAAAGTTTTTCAGGTGTTAGTCGCTTAGCGCTTATTGCCAGAACTGGGGTGGGTTTTGATATGATAGATCTAGATGCTGCAACTGAGGCAAATGTTATGGTCACCATAACCCCCGAAGCTACCCAAAAGCCTGTAGCTAGTGCAACTTTAGCACTAATGCTGGGTCTGTGTCATCAATTAATAATTAAGGATAAAATTGTCAGGGATAATGACTGGGATGTACGTTTTGATTATATGGGATGTGAGATCCGGGGTCGTACCATTGGTTTAATCGGAATGGGAATGATCGGCCGTGAGGTCGTAAGAATGCTAAAACCTTTCGAGCCAGGTTCGATTCTTGTTAATGATCCAGTTGTAACTGAGGATGAAGCAGATCAACTAGGTATTATTCTTGTAGATAAGGAAACTCTTTTAAGGAGTAGTAACTTTGTCACGATTCACTGCCCACTGACTAAGTATACGAGAGGACTAATAAGTGAGGAAGATCTGAGAATAATGCAGAAAGATTCATTTTTGATCAATACAGCTAGGGGAGCTATAGTCGACCAAAAAGCACTAACAAGAGCCCTCCAGGAAGGGTGGATAAGGGGAGCCGCTATTGATGTTTTTAGTGAGGAGCCGCCGGCCAAAGAAGATCCTATTTTATCTCTACCTAATATAATATTATCACCCCACGCATCAGCCTGGACTAAAGAATTATTTCGTGACATAGGTCACGATTGTGTCAAGGCTGTACTAGCCGTTTCTAGAGGAGAAGAACCTCTTCATATTGTTAATAAAGCAGTTCTTGAGAGACCAGGGTTGCAAGATAAATTAAAAAAAATATGTGAAAAATGAACCTACTAACTACGAAAGGTAAGAAATGCCCCTACTAACCCCTGACAAATTACATCAAATTGGTTGTGAAGTCTTGGAAGCAACAGGCTGCACTGCTGAGGATTCCCGAAAGGTTGTTGATCATCTTGTAGATTCTAATCTCTTTGGACATGATTCTCATGGAGCTATACGATTGCCAGAATATGTCAAAGCTATTAAGGATGAAGGACGATTTAAGGCCCAAGCTGATGTAAAGATCATTCGAGAGACTCCTTGTACTGCAGTAGTGGATAATGGCGGAGCACTAGGTCAAATAGGTGCCACCTTTGCGATGCAGCTTGCAATGGAAAAAGCACGAAAATATGGTACGGCAACTGTAACTCTTCGGCGGACGAGCCACGTAGGCCGTGTTGGTGCTTATCCTCTAATGGCAGCCCGCGAAGGTCTTATAGGGCTAGCTTTTGTGAACGCCGGGAGATTCGGTCGCCAAATTGCACCATTTGGAGGAATTGATGGCCGTATCAGTACAAATCCGATAGCGTTTTCAGCACCTCGTCAACATTCTGAACCAATTATGGTAGACCTAACTACGTCAGTAGTCGCTGAAGGGAAAGTCCGTGTTGCTGTTAATAAGGGTGAAGAAGTGCCAGAGGGTTGGTTGATTGACCACGAAGGTAATTCTACAACAGATCCCACCGTAATAAAAGGGCCTCCCCCGAATGGTGCTATTTTACCGATGGGCGGTATCGTTGCCCACAAGGGTTATAGCCTAGGATTGCTTGTGGAGATTTTAGGTGGGGCACTAAGTGGTCAAGGATGCGCCCAGGGCCAGAAAATGGAGAGTAATGGAGTGCTTTTTACTGTTTACGATATCTCATTTTTTGCAGAATTAGATTGGTATTATAAGGAAGTTGAAACGCTAGTTAACCATGTAAAGACAAGTCGACCAGCAAAAGGGTTTGATGAAATACTGATGCCAGGAGAACCAGAATTTCGATTAGCAGCACAACGGCGAGAAAATGGAATAAAACTTGACGAGACAACATGGCAACAACTTAGAGAGGCGGGTACCAGAGTGGGCCTTAATCCAGATAAATGGTAGAAAAAGGAAGTATTTGTCATGATTCTTGGTTTCTGGGATATAGCGATATCCTTCAAAAACCAACGAAATCAGTTTTAATTCTTACAATTACCTTACTAGTAAAGGAGTAATGAGAATGAATCGTGTGGATGAAAAAATCTTAGCCGAATTGGTAGAATATGATTCTGCAACAGTTTATAATGCTGTAGAAAAAGTCCAAGGTGTTTCTAACGAGGATTATACAGGGCCAGAAATTCATTACCTTACACCTGAATTTGGTGCGGTTATTGGTTATGCGGTTACAGCTGAAGTTACCCCGTTGAATGAGACTGAATCAAATATGAGTTGGCTGGAATATTACGATCTTATCAACGATACCCCCGGTCCTATTATCACAGTGATGAAAGACGTGGATGTCCGTCCAAATAGAGGAGCTTTATTTGGTGATGGCATGGCCCGTATTCATAAAGCTCTTGGGGTTGTAGGTGCAGTAGTTGATGGATGTATTCGTGACCTCACTGGGATTCGTGAAGCTGGACTTCCAATATGGGGGAGAGGAATGGTTTCAGGTCACGGTCCATTTAATGTTCGAGCAATTGCTCGCCCTCTAGTAGCAGGTCAGATGCTTACTCAGACCGGCGATCTTATATTAGCTGATGTAGACGGCGTGGTAAAGGTTCCTATAGAAATAGCTAAAGATACCCTTAAAATCGCTAATGAAATTCGAACTAAAGAACGATCATTTTTTGACATGGTATCATCACCTGATTTTACATATGATGATTACAAACAGTGGTTTTTAAATAGGTAGAATATTTTAGGTTTTTAATACCCGAAAAAATTAGAGCAATATCTTTTACTAAACGACTAATCTTATCTAATAGAAAGGTATATTTTGTTTCCCAGATTTGGCTAAAAACCCCGTGAACGAAGAAAATTAACTATTTCTCATCTCTTATTTTTCAAAGTTAAATCTCTACGAAAATATAAGGACCAATTGTTTTATTAAATATTAGATGTATTCCTTTCTATATGAACCAACTGGTTGACACGTTGCCTCGTACTAGCTGAAGTTCAGCAATGAACTTCAGTGATTGTACGGATATATACCTCATCATTTGTTTCAAACTTAACAACCAACATCTTTACAAATTAGAGAAAGGAAGAGTTCTATGTCGTCTGTAAAGTATGATTATGCGGAAATGTTTTGGACCGAAATTAAAGAGGCAGCAGCAGCAGATCGGGTTGCGTTGCTGCCTGTTGCAACTTATGAAGATCATGGCCCCCATCTACCAGTCGATGTCGATGTTGTCTTAGCAACCGAAATATGCCGGAGGGCCGCGGCTCGAATACCAGAAGAGGTAGTCCTTGCGCCTCCGGTAACACATGGTTATAGTCCGCATCATATGGATTTCCATGGAACGATTACCATTCGGTGGGACACATTTATTAACTATGTTAAAGATGTATGCTGTAGTCTGGCCTATCATGGTTTCAAGCGTATTTTAATTGTTAACGGCCATGGAAGTAATACATCTCCCCTGGACTTGGCGGCACGTTTGGCAATTATAGATTTCGAAGGGACAATTTTATGCGCTTCAGCGAATCACTGGGGCTTAAAAAAAGCAAGGGATTTAGGTCAAGATATTCGAGAATCTGATTATGGAGGAACATCGCATGGTGGTGAATTTGAGACGTCCCTCTATCTAGCCTTAAAACCTGGATTGGTCGATATGGATAAAGCGGTAGATGAGAGAACTCCGTTATCAGATAGTTTCAAAACTGATATTTTAGCTGGTGGTAATCCAAAGGGTTCTGATGCACGTCTAGTTCCGTACTGGAGCACAGTTACGGCTAGTGGGGTAATGGGTGATGCTACCAAAGCAACACGAGAAAAAGGGTTGAAATTTTTGGAGGCAGGGATAAATGGGGTAATCGACCTAATCCGTGAATTACGCCAGACACCTATCTCTCCTCGTCGTGTTCAGCACGGTGATCAGCCGAATACAAAATGGAAAATGACTTAGAAAAATCACTTTGCTTTTTTAAGGTTGGAAAGCTGAATAATAATCTTCTGCCTGTTGTTTACAAGCCTGATTGCACTACCAGAGACAAATTTTATTTGTATCATCTCACAATAAAACTACCAAGGTCGGCACCTAAATCAGAATTGTCATAAAATAAAGCAATTAGGATTGAAGATATAGATAAAGGTTATCAACTTCTTGAGGCCGTGGGCTAGGGTCTTGAAGCCACCGGTATGGTTTACTAATAATTCCGAATTTCCCATCAAGTTGAATAGCCTGTGCTTCATGTGTTCCAATGCCACTGTCGATTATAATTTTTTCCATTTGGTTGCCTCGGTTTAAAAAGATAATTTGTTCGGGGGGATGTGGAAGAGTCCAATCTCCTCTTCCCATTTCTCCCACGTATATATCAGGTCTTCCATCCCCATCAAAATCAGCAACCTGCAAAGTATGAGCATCAAGTAGGCGATTGTGCAAAACTTCCGCTTCCCATGGGGCTTCAACGTTTGAAGTAGGTCTAAATAAAGCTAGCCGGCCATAAGTTTGCCCAATGTCGAGCCCCACCTCAGCAACAGCAATTACAATCTTACCGTTCCCATCAAAGTCAGCAGCAGCGACTCTAACACCACCATAATCTTCGGCGAAAATATGGCGTTCCCATTCCCCGTTAGATAATAGGCGGTACCAGGAACATCCGGCGACGATTTCAAGGCAGCCATCACCATCAACATCAGCCGCAGTAATAGCTTGTTCGTTAACACCTGTAACAATAGGATGAACACCTGGCCACGGAGAGACAAAAGGGTCATCTGGTACTTTGACAGTCCATACAGCTTCCGCATCGGGGTTCCATACATAGAGTTCCTGTTTACCATCTCCATCTATATCAGCAACAAGCAAATCATGAATTCTTTTCTGAGGTAATTTAAAGATTTCTCTTCGTTTCCAAAGTTGGCTAGGATCATTAGGGCACTCCCACCAATAGACATGATTCCCACGGTCGCTTGTTCCAGAAATAAAATCAAGTCGACCGTTTCCTGTTAGATCCACCAAAGTGCCTCCAACACTAATGCTTGGAAACGTGTTATCCATGAGATGAGGTGTCCATGATCCATCTTCTTCTCTACCAAACCAATAAAGCTCATTTGGATGCCGAGTAGAAATGATAAATTCATCTATACCATCATTATTAAGATCCCCAACAATGCAGGACATCCTTTCGGTAGGATGTCCTTTATAAATAGTGTGGCGTCGGAATACGGGTGTTTTGGACATTTTACTTCCTAGTTAATAGAGAAAAATAATTTTATTGACGACTTAAAATATTCAGAGGCCAATTTTGCCAATAATATCTGATTGGATCAGTCAATTCCCATTTACTATAGATATCATCCCAATCCAGCCAGTTCATATGTGGTTGTAGTGAATCTTCTCTTATGGAATGACTCCTTGGTTGATATCGATAATCTGCAGAAATTCGGATTCGATTCGACGTTAAGTTATCTTTGCCTTGATGAACAGTTAAACTATGAACCATAATCACGTCCCCACAGACATAGTCTCCACTTACCCATGCTGAAGGATCCTGAACCTTAACTTTGCGGCGCCCGGGTCCCACAGCTTCAGTCGTTTCGAGTTTACCGGATGTGTGGGACCCTCTATTCACGGCTAACCCACCAAGTTCTCTCGGGCAGTCTCCGTAAGGGATCCAAGTCGTCCATGTTTCGTCCGAACCACCTATAAAGTAATTGTCCTGGTGTGGTGGAGTAGAGTGAGTTTCGGTATTTGGAAATACCAAACGAAAAATATTACGGCTATGGGGGAGTACCGGCTCACCGAATAAAACTTCAAACACCTTTAATATCGGCAATTCAAGAGCGAGAGAATGAAAGACACGCAACTTCTGCACATCTTGGTAGAATAATTGCCACCGAGGGTTCGAGCCTTCCGTAATTCTAATTCCGGGTTTTGCTAACCCAGATGTAATGTCCGATCCGGGGGCTAACCAATCATATTTGGCGCATATATTTAAGGTAGCCTTTCTTGCCTCGAAGACAAGATCTGGGCAAAGTAGTTTTCGAAAAAATAAATAACCGTCTTCTTTTGCTCGTTTCCGAAGCTTAGCAGGTGAGGAGAGTAGCTTACTAGAGTCTAGTGGCGGCTGAACCGTTTCCATCCTAACCATCGCCATAATTTTCCCCATCATTAAAAAAATAATAATCAGTCTGTCTATAGGTAATAAAATACTTACTTACTTATTAAAATACCAGAAATTAAGAGTCCCTTGTTTAAGATCCGCGTCGGGCAGGGATTAGATCAATAACGAAGTTAATTGTTAGGATTTGATTATAATGGCTTTAGTAAAATTAATTTCTTTCTCGATCAATGATTGATTGAATGGTCAATATAGATTTAATAATCAATGTTGATTATTAAATATAGATATATTGATCGATATAAAATGGATCGGTGGTAGTTTGATAAGATTAAACAATTTATTTGGTTTATAGGCGGATTATGTTTAATCAAAATAGGAATAGGCTGTTTTATATTATCTTGACTAAAATCAATATTGATTGCTTTTTCTATAAAAGCTAGTCTTTGTTCGAATGAGTTAACAGTGGAGATTTATTTTATGATCCTCAAACAATATTTAACAGCTTATGAAGCATCAGAAGCTCTGGGTGTCACTAAAGCAACTCTTTATTCCTATGTAAGTCGTGGCCTTATAAGATCTGAGGGAGGGGAGATTGGAAAAAGAGAAAGGCGCTATAGCACCGAAGATGTTGAAAAGTTGAAATACCGATCAAAAAACCCGCAAAAAGGGGATTTAGATAAAAATATAAACCTTAAAAATGACTATTTTATGGGGGATTCGGAAATAACACTCATTAACGATGGATTCTATTTCTACCGAGGGATCAATGTGCTAGAATTAGCTACTAACCAATCCTTTGAACGCGTCTCTTCTCTTATATGGACAGGGAAAACTAACTTTCGTTTTTCTATACCCCAAGATAATTATGGGGGTGAGCATAAGAATTGGGGCTATTTACAAACACTACGGGTGATCGAGAGATTTAGAGTGCTTCTAACATTGGCTGAATCAGAGGATTTATCGGCATATACTTTACATAGAGATGGAGTCGCGGCAACTGGTATGCGAATAATATGGCTTTTGACACGAGCTGCTACCGGAGGGGAACCGCTGGGTGGAGTAGCTAATGTCTTTAGTATGGAGTCTAAGAAAGAAAGGGAAGGATCAGCAAAATTGATAAATGCATTTCTGGTGTTACTAGCCGACACCGAAATGGATGCAGCTACCCTGGCTGTTCGGTGTGCAGCATCAGCTGGGGCATCCCCGTACGGGTCTGTCAGTGCCGGCTTGTCAGTTTTTAGTGGTTATAAATTTAGCAGTAATAATGAACGTGTGGAAGCATTTTTCAAAGAAGCCGAAGCATCAAGGAATCTTGAAGAAATGATAATAGGCCGAATTAGACGAGGCGAGATCATTCCTGGTTTTGGGCAAAACCAAGACCAGGAGATTGATACCCGCGCTGTATTTTTGCTGAAAATGATAGAAAAAAACTTTCCTGAATCTAATACCCTTAAACTAGCCTGGCAAATTATTGAGGTGACGCAGAAATTAATGTTAATCCAATATAACATTGATTTTGTTCTGGTAGTACTATTACGAATATTAGATATGCCTAAAGAAGTTGGTTTGACTCTGTTGACGTTGGCCCGCACAGCTGGCTGGATTGGCCATTCGATAGAGCAATATGATAAGAATAGTTTGATTCAACCCAAGGTAAATTATGTAGGGACGTTCCCGTCTAGCTAATACTACTATACCTTTGTTAGCTTTAAAATTATTTTTTCACTATTAAGGCAAGGAATGACGATATAAAAAAACAGTTTAGAATGGGACTTCCCAAGCCCAATTTTAAATCTTTGTCAATCAGCTATATGTAAAAGGTAATCCATAAAATTATAGATAACTACCGTTAGCGGTGGACAATTCCATAAAATCATATTACTTTCCGGGGGTTTCGTTTTTAACGTTCTAATGTGAGTAAAGCAAGATAGCCTTAAGTTTTTGTAAGGAGTAATAATAAATGTTAATTAAATTAGCCTTACCCAAGGGAAGCCTTCAGGAATCCACCCTAGAATTAATAAGGAAGGCTGGATTTCATTGTACAGTGAGCAATAGGTCATATTTTCCATGGGTCGATGATGATGAACTGGAAGTGATGCTCATTCGAGCTCAGGAAATAGCCCGATATGTCGAAGGTGAAGTGTTTGATGCTGGTCTTACTGGCAAAGATTGGATAGTAGAAACTGGTTCAGACGTAGTTGAGGTGGCTGATTTGGTTTATGCTAAACAGTCTCGAAAGCCTCTGCGCTGGGTATTAGCTGTGCCAGAATCATCAGATATTCATTGTGTCCAGGACTTGGAGGGAAAACGTATTGCTACGGAAGTGGTTAATATTACCAAGAATTATCTAGAAAAAAATGGAGTTAATGCTAAGGTCGAATTTTCTTGGGGTGCAACTGAAGCCAAAGCTCCTGATTTAGTAGACGCAATTGTGGAGGTCACGGAAACGGGTGGTTCACTGCGAGCAAATAAACTAAGAGTTCTTGATACTTTATTGACTTCAACTACCCGCTTGATCGCCAATAAGAACAGTTGGAAAGATCCAGAAAAACGTCGTAAGATTGAAAACATCGCTATGTTGCTAAAAGGTGCAATGTTAGCGGAAGAGATGGTAGGTCTAAAAATGAACGTTATGCAAAAAGACCTTACTACAGTAGCTGAACTTTTACCATCACTTCAGAATCCAACCGTCTCACCGTTAGCAGATCAGGATTGGGTAGCAATCGAAGTAATGATAGAAGAATCTACAACTCGTGAGTTGATTCCTGCCCTTAAACGCGCCGGGGCCCAAGGGTTGGTTGAATACCCTCTGAATAAAGTGATCTATTGAAACATGACTAATTCTAGAACTCCACGAGAAACGAACCATTCTTCGCTGCCTGTAAAGAGAGCGGTGCAGGCAATGTCAGGTTATAATTTGGTCCAGCCAAATTGTCAGATAAAACTTAACCAGAATGAATGTCCTTTTGATGTACCTCAAGATCTAAAACGGGAAATAATGAACGAGGCACTGGATAATAATTGGGGTAGATATCCGGGATTCCAGCCGATAGAGACAAAAAAGGCTATCGCTAAGAGTAATGGGTTAGATCCAGATAATATACTTATTGGAAACGGTTCAAACGAACTGATTCAGGCAATCTTTCAAACTACCATATCGGAAAAAAATAGGGTGGTACTTCAGAGCCCAACCTTTAGTCTCTACGATCTGATGGGCAAAGTAGCCGGAGCTGAATTAAAGACCATTCCTCTAAGGGCTGACCTAAGTTTTGATATCGATGCTTTAGTAGAAGAAAGTGCTCATCCAGACGTTAGATTAATAGTTATATGCTCCCCCAATAATCCTACTGGTTCATTAATTACCCTCGAAGATACATCAGAGATAGCAAAAGTAACTAGGGGACTCGTAGTGATAGATGAGGCTTACCATGAATTTTCTGGTATTTCATATATTAAACTACTGGAGGAGTACCCTAACATAATTATTACTCGTACCTTTTCTAAAGCGATAGGGGCTGCCGGACTTCGAATAGGTTATCTAATTGGAAATCCGACTATTGTTAGAGAGATTGAAAAGGTAAAGCTCCCATACAACGTGAATATTATCTCATTAATAGCGGCAAAAAAGTTAATTTTACAAAAATTATTAATTGAGGAAAGAACAGGGTTAATAAAAAACGAAAGAGAACGAGTTTTTAAAAACCTACAAACTATTCCGTCTGTCTTTCCTTATCGGTCTCATGCTAATTTTATTCTCTTTGAAGTTGATAGGCGGGTTAGTGATATTTTTTATGGATTAATCGAACATGGTATTCTTATTCGTGATGTAAGCCACTATCCCATGCTAGAACGTGCCTTGCGAGTGACAGTAGGGTTACCAGACGAAAACAATGCGTTTTTAAATGCACTTCGAACAGTACTTAACAGTTAGGGTGTTGAAGTTTTATTAAAATTTGCTTTTGATGATCTTAACAGAAACTTTACAGATTGAAGTATGGTATCCCAGGCTATAGAGTAAGGTGCCATTAGCTCGTGGTGTCCTGCCTTGGGAATGATTAGGTGTCGGACGTCATCACCAGCTTCTCTGGCAGTTTTTGTATAGGATTCGCCTAACTCTGGGGGGACAACCCAGTCATGTTCCGAGCTGATAATTATTTGAGGGATACCAAGAGGTAACAATTCGATAGGTGAGCAATCTTGATAACGCTCAGGTACTTGGGTTGCAGTACCCCCCAAAAGCTCTGCAACAATACCTTCCCTACATTCGATATCAGCATGAGGAATAAA
Source organism: uncultured Gemmatimonadota bacterium (assembly GCA_964593235.1). Taxonomy (GTDB): domain Bacteria; phylum JAAXHH01; class JAAXHH01; order JAAXHH01; family JAAXHH01; genus JAAXHH01. The sequence continues at coordinate 78,234 of CAZQGS010000044.1, forward strand.
CTCCTTTAAATCGCCCGGCCCGGCTAAAGCAATAACCCCTCGTAATAAAAGTGGATTTTTCCCCCAGAGAGGACTTTGGGGGGAAAGTTTGGGACGAGCTGCTGTCCAGAGCGCCAAGTGCCCGCCAGCCGAATGGCCAATAATTATTACGTTATTTAGATCAAGATCATATTTACATGCCATGAAACGTAGATGATCTGTAGCACGACTAACATCAAAAAAAGTTCCTGGCCATCCTCCACCAGATTGATCTACGCATCGATATTCTACATTCCAGGTAGCAACATTATAGTTTCGCAGGGTATCAGCTAATGCTTCTGAGTTTTGAAGGTTAGCATAAAGGGACAACCAACAACCTCCATGTAAGACCATAACCACTGGATGTGGACCTGGACCATCCGGTAAACGCAAATTCCCAAATTGAAAAGGTGAGTCTCCATAAGTTGATTTAACGTCAGTCTGTCTCCGAGGTAGTTTATTTACCTCATCAGGTGTTATAAAAGGATGCTTATCGGATGATGGAGATGACATTAGACAAGGTGTCTTGCTAGATTCAGGGAAAAAATCGAAATTGTTCTTCGGGCTTTGGAAGTCGGCACCTTTCCAATTTCCCCCCAATACGGTATCTTCTATTAGCAATAAATCGATATATAAAGTCGCGAAATAATTTGGGGAATATATAGAGTATATTGACTGATTTCCATGCCCAACCAAGTTGTTTCAACGCCATTATTACGGCATCAGATTGTTCATACAGGTGATCTTGATAGTACAAAAGAAGGAATTGGGACTTATAATTATGGTTTCCGAAAAGTTGTTTAGCCGCCTCACTTTGGAACGCCGTAAAACGAAACTTATCTTTATCATCAGCCATTAGTATTAAATCAACAAAACAATTACATAAGCCACATACTCCATCGAAGCAAAGGATTATATGTTGGTGTTCTTGATCCTTGTCGGTTTTACTATTACTCAAATTTTTTTCTGAAAAGTTATTTTCCTCGGCCCCAATTTTTTGTTTCAAGTACCGATTGATTTTCATAAATTGACCCACCTTTTTCTGCCGCTGGATAAGGCATACGAACTGGTATATTAGCCATACGAGGGATATTAGTCGGTTCACCACGTAGTAAGTTACTATTATAGCTATCCCATTCACCCATTCCTAAAAGTGGCCAAGCATCGCCTGCGCAAAACTGAAATAAAAGTAGGCGACGGGGGTCGCCAGAATAATTTGGAGCTGATGCATGGAGAGCTCGGACATGATGGATTGAAATACCTCCAGCAGGAACTTCCAAAGCAACAGCGTTATCCGGAGTAAATTCAGGATCCGTAACCGCACCACAGAAGCGATTGTCTTGGTGGTGATCATATGTCGGCCCCTTATGTGACCCAGGAATAACTAGCAGGGCTCCGTTTCTTTCATTCATCCCATCTATACATACTCCTACTGCCAGAATATCATCGTTTGTATGGGGATAGAAAGCCCAGTCTTGATGCCATTCTACAGGACTGCCGAAATCCGCCGATTTCATGTTAAGCTTGTTTCCATTAGTCCGTATATTTGGACCAATAAGCTGTGCTACAATATTCAGAATATTATTATTTCGGATAGTTTTTGCATATACGCTGTGATGATCGATCGGTTCTTTAATTCGTCTAAGTTTTGGACAGTCTGAAGTATGCCCAGGTTCTAAATCAAATATATCTGTATGATCCGTATAAGCCCCCGATTTAATTACGAATTCGTCAGTTACTTTCTGTAAATCAATTACCTCTGAATCTGACAAAACCTTATCGACGGTCAAATAGCCATTCTCATTATAGAATTCAATCTGTGTTTGGGATAACATGGAAACCTCCGTCTCTCGTGCTCGAATATTTTACCCTATTTATTAATTAACTATAGATTTCAAAACGGTTCTTCCTAAATATTAAGCAATTCTACTGATCATCTTACCCTAAGTTCAATATATTCACTTTTCAGCAAGGGCAATACAGTCAGAGCTATTTCTTATATTTGGATCATTAAGTCATATATGAATGAAAATATATTTCATCTGGCGATGAGTCAACTAGTCTCATCAAAGTAGATAGAGTGTGATTTTTATTAATTAATTCGTATTCAAAAAATATTCTTAATTATCGAACCTGATCTTCAGCTAAATAAAAAGAAATGAGTACCTTTTGTTAACTGGGAGTTTTTATTTGCCAATTTCAAGGCTAATACAGATAAGAATTCGAATACAACCGTCTCAATTTAATGTTAATAGACTACTCAAGGAATAAAATCAATATTACGAAAGGTGTTGTTTTTTGATTTCTTAAAGTATAAGTTCAACTTCGAAAGCTTACTTCTCCGAAAGATCTGATGAGCATCTGTATTTCTACAGGGGCTTGTTTTTGGCTGATGCAGAAATACTATACGATCATTACTTCCTCAAATACGCCACCTACGTCGTAAAAAACCGGGCTATTCCAGAAATTGACGATGGATTAAAACCGGTCCAACGTCGTATTCTTCATACTCTTTTTGAGATCGATGATGGGAAATACCACAAAGTTGCTAACGTAGTTGGGCAAACTATGCAGTTTCACCCTCATGGTGACCAATCTATATTTAGTTCTTTAGTTTCATTAGCTAACAAGAATATTTTCATTGATAAACAGGGTAATTTTGGTTCTGTGATAACGGGAGGTCCAGCATCTGCAGCCCGTTATATAGAATGCAGAATCACTCCATTTGCCCGAGAAGTCTTGTTGAGTCCTGATATAACAAAGTATGTAGAGACTTACGATGGCAGGAAGTATGAGCCAGTAGTTTTCCCGGCTAAAATACCAGTAGCACTTATTTTGGGGGTGGAGGGAATTGCTGTTGGCATGTCGACTCGAATTCTCCCTCATAATCCGATCGAAGTTATGGAGGCCCAGATTTCACATCTAAAGGGTGAGTCATTTAACCTATTTCCTGACTTTCCAACAGGTGGAATTATGGATTTGAGTGAATATAATGATGGCAACGGAAGAGTCTATGCAAGAGCTGTGCTAGAATCTAAAGAAGATGGGATAGTTTTGATCCGTGAGTTACCTTTTGGTGAAACTACTGAAAGTGCTATGAAATCTATCGAAGCTGCAGCTCGAATGAACCATGTTCCAATTGCTCAACTCACAGACTATTCCACAAATGAGGTGGAAATTGAAATTCGATCAAATCCTGGAACGAAAGCTAATGATATAGTTCCAGGACTGTACGCATTTTCTTGCTGTGAAGTAGCTATAGATGCTAAGCTTTTGATCATCATTGATTGATCACCCCAGGTAACAACCGTCTCAGAAATGATTCGGCATAGTACAGATCGATTACTAGCTATTATTGAGGCAGAATTAAAGATTGAAGAAAGTAATCTACATTCAAACCTACGAGCAAAGAAGCTGGAACAGATATTTATAGAAAATAGAATATATAAAGCGATTGAAGACGTAAAAGAAATTGAAAGCGTATACAGTGTAATTCGTTCAGCAATAGTTAAGTACAGTACGGTTTCGACCATAAATTCAGCAATTGATCGCGATATGAATGATTTAAATGGTGCTAGTCTGGAGATCCGTGAATCTGTTCGTTCGTTGCTTACAATAATATATAGGAGTTTAGATTTTGAATCCTATGGGCCTAGTCGTGAGATAATTGCAAGAAATTTAGATATAATAAGAAATGGGTCTTTATCATGCCGTCGACTGGTAGAATCATTATTATCTGCGATTCGAGATGATTTGATTTTTGCAGAAAATATAGTTGGACTTGAAAATATGGTCGATATAGAAAATATTACGCAGGCTGATATAGATCAGTTACTGGATATTCCTCTCTATCGTATATCAGGTTATGGCATTGATAGGTCCGAAGAGGAAATACGTAAAATCGAAGCACAATTACGCAGTGTAAAATATAAACTGAATAGCTTGTCTAGTTGTGCAATAGAGTTTCTTGAGCAGTTAATTCGTACCTACCGAGAGAAATATCCTCGCCGTTCCAAAGTCAAACTTTTCGCTCCTATCGAAAAGCGTGTAGCAGCACCTAAGGACCTGATTTTCCGCTATGATAAAGAATCTGGTTATTTGGGCTATAATATAGACTCAGGAGTAGAACTTTTTAATATTTCTCTTTTTGATCGAGTAGCCATTGTTCGCTCCGGGGGTATTGTTGGTATCCACGATACTCTCGATAAAATGTATGTTGACCTTGATATTCTCTACTGTGCTCCGGAACAAAAGGAATTAGTTTTTACGATTGCCTACCAAGATTTAGAGGGCTTCTTCTATATCAAGCGATTTTCTCTAGATAGATGCCGTATAAACCAGTTATATGAACTTGTTCCGGGCAATTCTTCTCTCATAGCATTTACAGTAGAAGTTGATCCTGTCATTATCTTATCTTGTGAAAATACCCAGCAAGGGGAAGAAATAAAGCAATATTTGGAATCAAGTGCTTTTTCAATTAGAAGCCACCGTGCAAGAGGAGATCGAATAGAAACTGCCCAATATTCCAATATTAAATTTGCAAAAAGGTGAGTTGTATAATAGTTTAGGCATCAAAAGTTATATTTTACGGAATAAAACCAATCATTATTATAAATAGTCGATATTTTTGGAGGCCACCAAGGAAGGTGTCATGTATGTCTTCATGGAAACTCTTAAGCTGGAATGTTAATGGAATCAGGGCTGTGGCAAAGAAAGGTTTTATGGAATGGTTTAAGAGTGAATCACCAGATATATTATGCTTGCAAGAGACCAAAGCTCAAGAAGATCAGCTTGATAATTCAATTAAGGAAATTGAAGGTTACCAGAGCTATTGGTCGGCAGCTGTGAAAAAAGGATATAGTGGCGTAGGTGTTTATACTCGACACGAACCTATAAGTGTGCACAAGGGATTTGGAAAAGACCGTTTTGATTCAGAGGGGCGAACGCTGATACTAGAGTACCCTGATTTTACTTTATTCAATGTATATTTCCCAAATGGGAAACAGAACAAGGACCGGTTACAGTACAAAATGGATTTTTATGAGGCTATTTTAGAACACTGGGAAATTCTTCGGGAAAATGGCAAGAGGTTAATCATCTGTGGGGATGTGAATACGGCCCATCAGGAAATTGATCTGTCTCGTCCTAAGGAAAACAAAAAGATATCGGGTTTTCTACCTATGGAACGTGCCTGGATCGACAAGATCACAACCCTAGGATATATTGATACTTTCCGTCATTTCAATACTAATCCTGAGAACTATACATGGTGGCATTTAATGTCCGGAGCGAGAGCAAGAAATGTCGGATGGCGTATCGACTATTTTTTTGCAACAGCTGATCTCATAGCCAATATTTCCAACGGGTGGATTTCCTCAGATGTTATGGGGTCCGATCACTGCCCAATTGGTATTGAAGTAAAGGTTCAGTAAAAGAGCTACAAGTAGATACATAGTTTGAAAAAATTGACCTATGGATCACATCTCCGCTGTTCCCGCGACTATATCTGAAAATATGACATGCCCCCAGTTTTCTGGAACATGCATGTTAATTACACCTTGGGGTGACCAAACCCAGTTGTCACAAGGTACTCCTTCCTTTCGCAGATATCCGCCTTTATAGCAGTCAAATTCCCATTGGACTCTCGAGAAATTTACACGCCAGGAGTCTCCGGCGCTGGGGGGGCAATTTACCCCGGCGTATTGGGCCATGCTACTCCAAGGAAACGCAATTTCGCAGGACCATCCTCGATCGACATCGTGAGAGTAGTTGACGGTTCCGTCTATGTGGACTGCATGTTTCACCCCCACAAAGTCCCAGTCATGATCAGCTTTTCCACCCTTACTGTAGGGTTTTGGAAGGTAGAGGTCCCAGACAGCATTTAAAACATTAATCTCAAATTCCATGTAGTGATTAGTATCCCCGTCAGGGTCAATAAAAACTTCAAAATCGTTATCGTGACATATAATGGAGTCACGTTTAGTCAGAGTACCCCATATATCAGGTTCTTCCATGTCAGCTGCCACATAGAAATAGTCGTTGTCCCAAACCATCATAGCTCGTGTTCCGAACCTAGGTATAGGTTTGAGGTCTCCCTCAATATCAACGAATAGATCAGTCCGGGGAGCTCGAATCCATGATGGATCGTTAAGTTTGCCATCAACAACAATAGGGCCACAGGCTCGGTAACAAGTATAAGTCTTCGGAGTAATATTTGGAGGAGATTGGTCAGGCATAAAGCCCCTTTCCTTTATTTTTATTGTTTACTTGCATCCTCAGAAAAATATCTAGGTTGGTTATACTTGGGTTAGTAAGATATGGAGAATCCTTCTAAAAATTTTGGTTCGTTCATATCCGCTGTCATATAAACATGACTACCAGGGCGTTCGTGAGTTGTACCGGCCATATGGGCACCATTAGCATCCATAGATATAATTTGGACACCTCCAACCCGTTGCGTATTTAATTCATTCATATCTCGAAGGCCCTCTGCGGTAGCTTCCTCGAGAGACATGCCCATTTTCATATATGTAACAACATTTCGGGCTGTTCCGGCCCGGATTGCTAATTCCCCCGTCCCAGTACAAGCTGCAGCCCCGTAGCGGTTATCAGCGTAACCACCCGCACTAATTACTGGAGAATCACCTAGTCGTCCAGGATATTTCCATCCCCAGCCACTAGTACTTACTCCTACACAGATATCACCATTACTATCCTGAGCTATAAAATTTGTTGTACCTCCAGCTTTCTCTGGATCTACGGCTAGATGACTAAGTTTCCAAAGTTCCGAGCTATTTTTGAGCATTGCTGGATCTTCAATGCCAAGTTGATCCCTGACATGTTTTTCATAGATGCCTCTTATTTCCGGATCAACATAGGTACTCTTCTCAAATCCCATTTCACTAGCGAAACGTTCTGCACCTTCAGCGACCAGGAAAACATGAATTAATTTTTCCATAACGCAACGGGCAATCGAGATTGGATGATCATATCCTTTTACAGCACCTACCGACCCCACATTGCGATTCCGCCCATCCATAATAAGTGCATCCAGTTCCGGATAACCCAGTATGTTTGGATAGCCGTGAAGGCCTACACTACGATCCGGTCGATGAAGTTCTACCTCCCTAATCCCAATTTCAATGGCATCTACTGCTGTCTTACCGGCCTTTAATGCCGTGATTGCCTGTCTAATGCCCACATCACCATTATTGGTCGCCATAACTATCATCGTTTATTCCTTGGTTATTTTTGGTTAACGAGCTAATATCGTCAGCATTGTACCAAAACTGCATCTAAAATCAAGTAGTAATTTAGTCAGGATTCTTTTGAACGGAAAGAACAATAATACCAATAATATAACATTTGGAAACTGAACAACTGATCACTTAAATCACTTGCAATTTATATCATTTCATTTATTCTGATGTATCCAGTTTTTATATCTCATGAGCCATTAAACGGGGCTAATACAGCCTCCGGAGTGCGAGGGAAATGATTATATGGATTCGCATAGGGACAAGAGAATCTTACAATAAAGACGGCCGAGATTTTCAACTTAAATTGCGTCTTGAGGAGATATCTCATCAACCCTGTCTAATTCTACATCAAGATCAGATGACACCTACTGTTATCGGAAAATTAAATCCTCAAGCAATTCTTCTTAGCGGCTGTGGTAGATTTTTTCAGCATTTTCAACCGGAGTTTTTCTATGGTTTTGAAGATACACTAAAAGCATTGGTAGATATTCCAACCCTAGCTCTTTGTGCGAGTCACCAACTTCTGGGTTTTATGTTCAATAGTGGGTTCCGAAACTTAAAAAAACTTGAAGATGAGATGATGAGACCTCTAAGATTTGGTGAACCAGATGTTCTCGATCCTAATCCAGATGCTAAGGGATATTTTTGTGAAGAAGGGTTTTATCCGGTAACGATACTCCAGCAGGACCCACTATTTAATAACTTACCTAATCAAATTTTTGTTAGACAGTCGCATTATGCAGAAATTAAAGTTTTACCAGCAGACTTCGAATTGCTAGCCTCGAGCGAGAACTGCAAAATACAGGCTATTAAGCATAAAGACCGTCCATTATATGGGACACAATTTCATCCCGAATATTATGTCAATATCTATCCGGATGGTAGAAAAATTTTGGACAATTTCTTTAGATTAGCAGGGATATTATAGTAGATATATAATGAAATAATAATCTTCCCGGTCTATTTTTGAAACAGGCGATATTTTCTAGGTATATTCCGAGATAACACTATGACAGAAAGAATTACAAATGAAAAATAGTGTGGTGCTTATCACAGGGGGCGGGACTGGTATCGGAGCTACAACGGCTCATTTATTTGCAGGTGAAGGTGCTTCGGTTTGTCTTGTAGGTAGGCGACGAGAACCTCTTGATGAGGCAGTAAAGGCAGTGAGGAAATTGGGTGGTCAAGCTCTAGCCATTACTGGAGATGTAGGGGTAACAGAAGATTGTGAACGTATAGTTGACAGGGTTTTGTCAAGGTTTGGTAAAATTGATGTATTGGTGAACAATGCTGGTGTTGCTACCTTGGCGAGTACTGAAGACACAACAGACGAACTTTGGGAAAATACAATTCAAACTAATTTGACGGGTGCTTTTCGTCTCATTCGAGCTGCCCTTCCTGAGATGGTTTCCCGTAGATCTGGATGTATCGTAAATGTGAGTTCCGTTTTAGCGCAGTCGGGAATGAAAGGAGCTTTAGCTTATGGGGCATCTAAGGCTGGATTAGAACAATTGACTCGTGTTCTGGCTATAGAATATGCAGATAGAGGTATTCGAGCTAATGCTGTCGCGCCAGCCTGGGTTGACACCCCAATGACCAAGTCTATCCAAGTCCATAAACAATTTTACGATTATTTAAAAAAGCGTCATCCTATGGGCCGTTTTGGCACTACGAGAGAAGTAGCGCAGGCCATTCTGTATCTAGCATCTAACGAATCAGCATGGATAACAGGCACTATTTTAGCTGTTGATGGAGGTTGGGCAGCAACGTAGGATGATTTATTTTCTACTAAATGGATTAATTGAGCTAAATATTTTTTGGAGAGATCATGGGCTTAAGAACAGAACAAGAATATCTAGAAGGATTAAGAGATAACAGAACTATTTTTTTTCGAGGGGAGCGGGTTCCAGATCTTATGGAACATCCTGAATTACGAATAGGAGCTGAACATACAGCCCTAGATTATCGTCTGGCAGAGGATGAAGGGTACCGAGATCTTTTTACAGCAGTTTCACCAGATACGGGTGAACTTGTAAGTCGCTACTTTTTACCTCCTAAGGGGACTGAGGATCTATTAAAGCGTAGGGAGATGATAGAGACGAGTACTCGCGAAGGTAGTGGTGTAGTTTTACTTATAAAAGAAATAGGGACAGATGCCCTTTTTTCGCTTCATCTTGTCGCAGGACAAGTTGATAAGAAGTATGGTACTAGATATTTAGAACGAGTAAAGAAATATCATGCAGAGTGTCGTGAAAAAGATTTGAGTATGGCCGTTGCTCAGACCGATGCTAAGGGGGACCGGGGATCTTTGCCGTCGAAACAGTCACACCCTGATTACTATGTTCACATTGTGGATCGTCGACCTGATGGTATTGTTGTTAGAGGCGCCAAGGCTCATACAACTGGAACGGCTTTTGTGGATGAAATAATAGTTCTTCCCACTCGTTCTATATCTGAGGAAGATAAAGATTATGCCGTAGCCTTTTCGATTCCAGTAAATACACCCGGAGTCCGGCTTGTAGCAAGCCCATTTGGATTTTCTGGTGACAGTAATTATCATCACCCAGTAAGTTCAAAGCATCACCTAGTTGAAACTTTGACAATATTTGACAATGTTTTTGTTCCAAATGAACGAATTTTCTTAGCAGGGGAATGGGATTTTGCAGGTACGCTAGCAAATACCTTTGTTGAATTTCATCGATTTACAGCAATATCTTACAAACCACCTTTACTTGATCTGCTAATAGGTGCTGCTTCGCTCATTGCTTATTACAACGGGGTGGAAAAAGCTAGCCATATCCGTGAAAAGATTACAAGGCTCATAACATACACTGAGACGGTTAGGGCTCTTACTCGAGCAGCAGCTATGGATTGTAATATAGTAAACGGAATAGCGGTACCTGATACACTTACAACAAATATTGCAAAATACCATTTTGCCAACAACTATCATGAAGCGGTCCGCGATGTCCAGGATATTGCGGGCGCCTTACTTGTTACTGGTCCATCAGAAGCAGATTGGGATAATGAAGAAATTAAGGCTGATTTAGACCACTATCTGGGGGGACGACCCGGTATACCAACGATAGATAGGGTTAAGGTTATTAATCTTATACGTGATCTGGCAGCTTCTGATTTTGGTGGATACCATGAATTATTAGCTATCCATGCTGAAGGTTCCCTTGAGGCTCAGAAAATAACTATCTTCAGGGGATACGACTTATTACAGTGTATGCAAGTAGCCAAAAAAGTGGCAGGGATAGAATAAAGGGGTGTTCCAATGAGTTTTGGTAATGTTCCGATAATTATGGAAGGTCAAGAGTTAGCCAACAAAATTAAGGCAAGGTTAAAGAAAGAAATTGTGGAACTTCAGGCAGATGGGATAACCCCCGGTCTAGGTACAATCCTTGTTGGAGATGATTCCGCTAGCAGTATTTATATTACTATGAAGCATCGTGTTTGTGAGGAAATTGGTATTCGGTCCTTCCACTCCCATCTTCCTTCAACAACGAGCCAGGAAAAGCTTCATGAGGCAATTAACGGGATGAATCAAGATTGCGAAGTTGACGGTATTTTAGTTCAAATGCCGCTGCCAGATGGCCTAAACGATTTTGAAGCACTCCTGTCGATATACTCTGAAAAGGATGCTGATGGGCTCAATCCTATCAATCTGGGTAGATTAGTAACTGGCAATCCTGGTCCACTCCCATGTACGCCGAATGGTATTCTAGCTTTATTAAACTATTACAGAGTACCAATTGAAGGAAAGAACGTAGTGATTGTTGGCCGTGGTTTAACTATCGGCCGTCCATTGGCTCTTTTAATGTCTATGAAAAGGCATGATTGTAATGCGGCTGTCACTGTGTTGCACTCGGGAGTGCCAGATTTGGCTTCGTATCTCCAGAAAGCAGATATCATCATAGCTGCTGCAGGGTCTCCTGGTTTGATAAAGAAAGAAATGGTAAAACCAGGTGCAGCTGTAGTCGCAGCAGGTATAACTAGGAAAGGACGAACACTCCTAAGTGATATAGAAGAAGAGGTTAAGGAGGTTGCAGGGTGGATTACTCCTAGGGTAGGTGGAGTGGGTCCAATGACGGTAGCTATGTTAATGGACAATACAGTCCAATCAGCAAAAAAACGAAAAATACAAGTTAAGATACATTAAAATCCATCCGGAAAAATCTAGTTACTAAATTTTCTTACGATCTAGATCAAGCTAGATAGGACCATTTAGAAAGATCTATTTGTCCTGGGATGGGATCGATGCCTTCAAAGAATTTAATTAAAGCAGTAAGGGATGTTTCCCCAATTTTATGCATACCGTATTTCCCTCTTGCTGATATATGTGGAGTGATTACAACATTGGGTAAGGAACGCAAAACGTGGTCTTCTGGGAGAGGTTCTGGGTAAGTAACGTCAAGGTGAACTTGGATTCTACCCAATTTTGCTACTTCATATAAAGCATCAGAATCGAGCACAGATCCCCGTGAAGTATTAATTAAAACTGCATCATCCTTTAGAAGACGTAGTTGCTCACTACCGATCAGCCCTTCAGTCTCAGGGGTGGAAGGCGCATGAATAGTAACCATGTCGGAATTTTTGAACAATCTTTTAAGATCTACACGTTCTACATTCAATTTAGAAGCTTCTTGTTCGTCCAGATAGGGGTCATAAATAAGTATTTGCACATTAAAAGATTTGAGAAGTCGAATTACTTCTTTGCCGACTGCACTGGCACTGACTATGCCTACCACAGATCCCCGAAGGTGCTGGCATGTTTTTGTAAGTTCGGAATCTTGCCACATCTTTCGGTTTCTGATATTTAAAGCATGATGAAACCAACGCCGACTCATCATTATCAAAGAACCGACAGTATGTTCTGCTACGTTAAGAGCTATAGAATGATTCGCACTGAAAATCCGAATTCTTTTTGGTACGATCTGCTTAGTGATCATCTCAGAATTGAATAGGTATTTTACGGATCCGGCCGAATGGACAATAATCTTTAACTTGTCTGCCCGTTCGAGGGCAGTTTTAGTAAATGGTGCGACTCCCCAGCCGGTAACAAGTCCGTCAAATCGGGAAATCTTTTCTTCTACTTCTGAGGGAGTGGATGCTGTTTCTAAATTATTGACCTCCACATCAAAGTTGTCTCGAAACGCCTTATAGGTCTCTTTCGAGAAAATCTTTTCAGTGTGAGAGGGTGATGGAAGGTACCAGATCCTAGGTTTGCTCATGGTTTAGATTAACTCGGAATAGACTAGGTAATTATTTAGTTTTAATATACTTTCGGAGCATTCGTGGCCCAACCTCAGCTCCATAAAGATTCCCGTCTGAATCGACGGCAACCCCTTCAGCCCCTGTGGTACCAGCATTGTCGGCATCAATTACCGGGTCTGGGATGAAAGCCGAAACAAAACCGCCATCTCGAATACTTCCTATACGAATCCCCCTACGCCATCCAGGGTTATTCCCCCAAGTTGCATTAGATTCGGAATCAGCACAGTAAAGTATATCGTCCGTATCGATAAATAGCCCACTTGGACGCCCAAACTGAGTCCAAGTGGCAATGTAATTACCATCCTGGTCAAATATTTGTATTCGGCTATTGCCTCGATCTCCAACAAAAAGCCGTCCCTGAGAATCCATGGCTAGTGCGTGGGGATCTCTAAAATCACCATCAGCTTGTCCTGTTTTTCCCCATGTTTTAATGAAAGTGCCGTCGTTTGCAAATTTAACTATACGGTTGTTTCCCCTAAGGCCGTGCCCGTCCGCTACAAAGATATCGCCGTTGGGTGCTACCAAAACGTCAGATGGCTGGTTGAAAATTGTTTTTCCTTCACCTGCAACTCCTGGAACACCGAGACTCATAAGTAGTTCGCCATCAGGGCTAAATTTGTGAATCTGGTGTCCGATACCTGGACGACCCCGAGCATCAGTCACCCACACATTATTGGCAGCATCAACAAATATTCCATGTGGCCAGACAAACATACCCGCGGCAAAGCTTCGTAAGAGTTTCCCATTTTTATCAAAGAGTAGGATTGGGGGTATATTCTCACGGCCAACGCAGGAGTTTTGGCCACACCTTTCAGCAACCCATATATTGCCACTACCGTCTTGAGCTGGGAAAACGGCACTTGTTCCTCCCCATAACCGTTCTCCAGGTAGTTTTCCCCAAATTCCTTCAACTGTCTTGTACGGATTGGGTGGATGGTTTTGGCCGAAAGTTGATTCGATGGTCACGTTAAACAATACGATATTTATAACATAGCAAACAAAAATATTTTTCATAACTATCCCTCTTCTTAAGTTATAGTCAGTTCTCTTTTTTTCTTTTAGGTCGATTTTTCTATAGCTTTTTTCGAAACCACACTCCCGTTTAAGATAAGAGGAGACAGTGTTTTAACAAACTTTTTTTCGACATAACTATGGTTATTTCAACCAGCTTGACAGATGGATACATCCAGAACATATTTCACTAGTCGAGTGATAGATGTTTAATTTTATAGCAAAGGTAACACTTATGATCCCTACGATAGCTGAAAAAACAAATCTAAAAATTGTGGGGCTGATGTCTGGGACTTCGGCTGATGGAATAGATGCTGCTCTTATAAATTTGTGCGAAGAGACCGATGGACTTTCTTGGCACTTGTTGGGATATAAAACCATAAAATATACTGATGATTTGCGGGAACAAATTTTGAGGGTTTCCGATATTAAAACTAGTAGAATCGATCAATTGTGTCGTTTGAATTTCATATTAGGAGAAATTTTTGCAGCGGCTGCTTTTTCGGTTGTAGAGACAGCCGGGCTTCTAATGACGGACATAGATCTCATAGGCTCCCATGGCCAAACCGTTCATCATCTCCCCAGTAGGGAAGAACAATTCGGTGTGACAACCGGAGCCACTCTTCAGGTCGGTGAGACATCCGTTATTGCACAGCGAACAGGTGTAGTAACAGTCGGTGATTTTCGTCCAGCTGATGTAGCTCGGAGGGGACAGGGAGCTCCCTTAGTTCCCTTAGTTGATTATTTACTATTCCAACATCCGGTTAGATCACGGGCACTCTTAAATTTAGGAGGTATTGCTAATCTCACAGTAATTCCGCCGTCATCAAAACTGGAGGACGTCATAGCTTTTGACACGGGCCCAGCTAATATGCTTATCGATGCAGTTGCTGCTTCTGAAACTAATAATAATATAGATTGGAGTGGTGGTGGAGCTCGGAAGGGAATACCATCAGAAAAGTTGGTAACAAAGGTATTGGAGATGCCTTATTTCAAAAAGCATCCACCTAAATCAACAGGGAGAGAATTGTTTGGGCGGTCCTGTGCAGAAGACCTCCTCAACGAAGGAGGAAAAATTTCTTTGAGCGCTAATGATCTTTTAGCTACTACTACTGAAATTACAATTCGATCAATCAGTAATGCCTATTTACACTTTGTTAAACCCATAACTAAACTTGACGAGGTTCTTGTAAGCGGTGGAGGTGCCCAAAATAGTTTTATTCTTGAACGTCTTTCACAAGTTCTTTCTCCTATTAAAGTAATAAAATCAGATAACCATGGATTACCATCCGATGCAAAAGAAGCCGTAGCGTTTGCCATTCTAGCTAATCAGACTATTAGGGGACGCCAGGGAAACCTTCCTAGCGCCACAGGAGCTGACAAATCAGCTGTTTTGGGGAAAATATGCCTTCCGGGGTGAAAAAATAACTTAAGAAAAAGGGAATATGAAACCATTTCCGGTGTTAATTGACGTAACACTAGAAAAATTTAGACGACACCCAATAACTATTATGTGGTGCCTCAGACCATTTTTTTGGCTGCTGGTCCTGATATTTTTTGTCATTATCTATGGTTGTGCTGGGAGACCCGTTGCACCGGGAGCTTCCAGGTCTATCGATTCAATAACCTCTGGCCAAGTTCCTCTGATAAGAATAGGCCTGTATGTTAACCAGACTTCGGTAAAACTGTCTGGAACAGAAAGGTTAAAATTAGTAGACAAGTCAAGTGGTGAAGTAATAGGGATATCAGCACCAGGGAAAGATTGGAATCTACTACCAATCGGGGGATGGATTAACATATTAACATCAGATGGTTTGGCTCAAGGATTGTATCTTGGTCCAATTGAAGTGATACCGGTTGAGAAAGAAGGCCGTGTTAAGATTTTAAAGAAAGAATATCGCGGAAAAATTGAAGTAATATCGAGTGACAAAGGTACTTTAACTGTAGTTAATATTCTGGACTTAGAAAATTATATCAGGGGTGTTGTTCCAGTAGAAATTGGCCGCCTCCAGGAGTCACAGATTGAGGCACTAAAAGCGCAAGCTATTGCTGCTCGAACCTATGCTCTAGTTAATATGAGACGCCATCAGAAACTAGGATTTGATCTCTACAGTACTGTATTTGATCAGGTTTATCAAGGATATAGTGTTGAATGGAAAGTTGCGGACAAAGCAATAAAAGCAACTCGAGGGATGATCGCAATATACGACGGGAGACCGATAGATGCCTTTTACTCATCGACTTGTGGTGGAGAAACCGAATCTATCGAGGAGGCGTGGGCTGTAAGGCCTCTCCCCTATCTTCGTAGCATAAAAGATCGGCGGGGAAGAAATAGTGAATTTTGTCGAGAGTCTCCGGTCTATCGATGGCAGGTGGAGTGGGAATGGAAATCACTAGAAGATATTCTTTCTTTATCATTTAAAAACAGCAAGAAAAATAAGTCAGGGGAGTTTTCACTGGTCGGGATGGAAGTTGTTAAGCGATCCTCAAGTGGAAGAGTCAAAGAATTAGAAATAAGATCAAATTTTGGTAAGGTGATTTTACGAGGTGACGAAATACGATCAGCTCTTCGACGACCCGTTCCCGGCAACCCGCCTCTCCGAAGTACTTTGTTTAAATTGAAGATCAAACAAGGTCCCTCAAGGAAACAAGATATAATTATTGCTACAGGGGCTGGCTATGGTCACGGTATTGGCTTATGTCAGATGGGTGCTATAGGAATGTCAACAAAAGGCTATCAGTACGATAAGATCCTAAAACACTATTACCGGAATATCGATATTTACAGAGCCTACTAATTAAGTATTTTAAACGAGAGTTACTTGGAAAGGGTACGTCCTATGTACAATCCTAGTAAAAGTTACATTTTGGGGTTTAGTGCCTTCCTTTATTTAATTTTAGGATTCTCCAATTGTTACTATTCGACTGAACCGGGATTCCAAGCAAGAAAGATCCAAAGCGTTGTTATACCACTATTTAAAAATAACACAGTAGAAATTGGAATACAAGAAGCGTTAACGGATGCCGTCACAGAAAATTTTTTATCTAACGGTCAATATCATATAGTTAATCCCCAACAAGCAGATACAATTATTAGAGGGACTATTACAGGCATTCTTGAGGAATCAGTTGCTTTCTCTGAAAATACAATTGCTCGAGAGGTCCGGCTTTGGATCGAAGTAGATGTTCGTTTCCAATTTGTAGAATCTCAAGAAATAATTTGGGAGGAAAAACAGTTGCGGACTTTTGGTGATTATAAGATAGAAACGGGAACAGATACGGATAGAGAACCAGCGATAGAAATTGCCATTGGAAAGATGGCTGATGAAATCTTAAATCAGTCTATTTCTGGCTGGTAGTCTAGAGTGCCTATGTAAGAAAGGGCTTCGCCAACGATAATAAATTATGATTTTGAACTATCTTTATGCTTTTGTGTTTGAAACCATAGGCATCTATTAATCCATATCTCTGAACTTCGGGTTATGCTCCGTGATATATCTGCAGTTACTAAATATTCGAATAATTTTAAGGAATTTGTGTAGTCTTTCATATAGAAATCACATAGTGCAATCAACCGCAAAATTTCTCCATGTATCAAACTATTGGGAAAATTTAATTCCTTAGCTTTCGAGAGGTATGGCACTGCCTGTTGGTATGATCTCGCCAAAAATAAGTGACGTCCCACAAGGTAATTAAGCATCGGATCGTCCGGTGTAAGATCAACAAATTCTCGCATGGAATGAAACTTTATCTCTTTATCGTCACCAGCTAATAAGAAATCCATCGCCAGATCGCGGGCAATGTCTCTTTCAATCACCTCTAAGCGGATGAATGCAGCTCGAGCTATATCTTCGAATCGGTACTCATCTAAAACGTTTTTATAATTTGACCGAGCATCTTCAAGCTTCCCAAGCCTCCATGAAACATCTCCACGAATTAAGTGAACATCTTGAATTAGATCATCGAACTGGTTAAGATTATTAACTATGAGATTTCCAACCTTTGCTGTTTTTTCATATGCCTCCAGTCTGAAAGTGGTATAAAACAACCCTCGTATAGCAAAAAGATTGTTGGGGTCTATTTTTAGTGTATTGTTAAAGTTTTTGGCAGCTTCAGTATATCGTTTATCACTGTAGGCTTGCCAAGCTAGATCATTTAGTCTGGCAACTTCGTGAGGACATTTACGGTTAAAAATTGCAGGTTTAATAAATCTCTTGCGGGCTATTATTAGATCATCTTCCCGAAATTTTATTTGGTCGATAAAGGATTCCCACTCAGTAGTCAACTGCTTGAGATCGCGTCCATAAATTTCTTGAAAATTCCCAGTTGAGAAGACCCGCTTAAAGGAAGAAATCCCATATTGATCAATGATAAAACGAACAAAAGAACCACAGAGGGTATAGCTTCGAGAAGAAGCCGATGACCAAAAACCGAACGTTCCAAGTATTTTCTCAAGAGGGGGATCAAGTTTTAGAACACGCATTGCACGGCTCCACTCGTGTGGATTCATGGGGTAACTAGGCCAATCTACAGCAACTGCTAACCCTTCGTGTAACCCCATCAAATAACTTCCGCCATATAAACTATTTCCGAAAGTAGCAGATAAAGCGTGAACTAATTCATGTTTCAACAAGGGATGTGGAAATTTCTCAGCGTTTAGGTGTATTTCATCGGATCCTGGCCGTTCTATAGAGGTATTCCGGGCACCTATTAGCTTTTTCTTCTGGTCAGCAGTAGAATAAATATATGAAGCAATCGGTGATGATGGTGGTTGTAAATTTAAAAACTTGGCTATTACCGAAAGTTGATATTCGTGTTCAAGGGCAATAAGGTCAATTTCTTCTTGAGATATTGTCCTAAGATCATAGTAAATTTCAAAATTGGTAGTTTTCTTATGACCTCCTAGAGTAGCCTGAATATAGTCTCTATCAATAATAATCCCGAGCGGGGATCGGTATATATAGGCATTGGTCAGGGCAACTAAACACAATAAAAAAACCAGTCGACTTAGGATCCAAGCTTTTAGTGAATTGTTCGGACCAGATTTAAAGAAAAAAGATGGTCGAACTTTTTTAGTATTCTCGTCGAAACATGTATACAATCCAATAATTATAGCTATGATATAAATAATTACAAGCCCGCGAGCTATTAGTAGAGTAGGTGTAATAACAATTATTTCATCATAGATTGGTCCTGGAAAATATCCGAAGAACGGGTTATAGGCGAATAAGGGAGGGTGGATCAACAACCGATAAATACTTGTGCCAATTGAGCCCAAAATAATAGTAATAAATAATATTGTTGCTCTTAGCTTGTTGTGGGCTAGTAAGCTGCAAAGTAATGCCACTGCTGCTGAACAAAGCGTGGTAACGCAAGGTAAAAGTACGAAAAAAGCCAGCCCATCATAAAAATTACAGAAACCGCTATACCAGCTTTTTACCAGGATAAAGGTTAGGGGGAGGATAAGTATTGAAAGGGAAAGAGGTAATAGAAAACAAACTAAGGATAAAAAATTAACTTTTGTTTCCTGATAAAAACGCCACTGAAAGACCAAATAAATAGTTATAAAACCTGCCCCTCCGGTTGCTATTAGGGTCATCAGGAGAGCAAACTCGAACCCGATGTCACCCACCAGTGGTATTGGGATTAAGATCAAAGCAGTGGCGGCAGTAGTTAGTATGACAATTAAATATGGCTTGCTGTGGAGAAAATTGGAGAACAACGGATGAACTAGTTTCATCGGAAATAACCCTGGTAAGCATCTAATATGTTTATCCAACCCCAATTCTGATAGAATAGAGGCCGAAGCTAAATCGAAATAGTGATTTGGAAAATATAACGGGTTTGACTTTAAAATCCTATTAGTCTAGCTAATAGCTTTCTCTATGAGTATCTTAGTATTTGAAGAGGTTAAAAACCGAAAGAATAAACAGGGAGCATAGCGTGGTTTTTGATTTAGATTATTTGCCAGTTTTGCCTAACAAGAAAGACTATAACATAGCTATCATAGGATCGGGTGGAATAGTTAACGCAGCTCATCTTCCAGCCTATCGAAAGGCCGGATTTAGTGTCGTGGGGTTAACAGATAAAGATCCTGAAAAAGCTAGAGAAACAGCGCAAAAATTTGAAATTCCTCGGGTCTATTTGACAGTAGAGGAGTTGTTAAATGACCCCGCAGTTGATATAGTGGATATTGCTGTTCCACCCTGGAATCAAAAAAGAATAGTTAGGCAGGTTACAACAGCGGGCAAACATCTACTCTGCCAGAAACCACTTTCTAATATACTTTCAGAAGCCGTGGAAATTGTTGAAATGGCAGAAGCGAAAGGGGTAAAGCTAGCAGTCAACCAACAGATGCGCTGGGATCAGGCCATACGAGCCTCTCACACATTGTTGAATAAGGGATTATTGGGTGAAGTCGCGTCGGCAAGTATCGATGTGAGTATTCAAACCGATTGGTCCAATTGGCCTTGGGCTTTGACAGTAGAAGGTCTCGATTTGATGTACCATAGTATTCATTACTTTGACAGTATGCGTTATCTTTTCGGGCAACCGAATCGGATTTGGTCAACAGGTGCCCGTTATCCTGGTCAGGATGCTGTTGGCGAAACGCGAACAATATCTGTTTTAAATTATTCTGATAGTTTTTTGGGGAATGTTTCGGTTAATCACAATAACTGGACGGATAATTGCTTTGCCACACTACGGATAGATGGTACTGAAGGATATGTTAGTGGTACTTTTGGCCTGCTTTATGACTATCCTCATGGCCGTCCTGATACTTTATCCTATATGAGTCAGAACATTGATCCTAACAAAACTATACATCACCGCTTTAAAGAACGCTGGATACCTGATTCTTTTATCGGTCCGATGGGTGACCTAATGTCAGCTATAGAAGAAGATAGGATACCTGAAACCAGTGGTCGAGATAATTTAATGACATTACAACTGGTACATGCCGCTTATCTATCAATGTCGGAAAACAGAGCGGTATTGCCTAAGGATATATCATTAAATTCCTAGAAATCTTCTAGTTACTACTTACTTGGTAAGTTCCGCATTATTGCCTCAAGATCTTTTATATCAAGGTTCCCACCACTAAACAAAGCAACAACACGTTTTCCCCGCCAGCCTCGGGCTTCACGCATGCAAAGGGCGAAGACAGCGGCCGCGGCACCTTCCGCTACATATCCCGTATGGTCTAGGATGACAGGAATAACCTGTTTCATTTCTTCTTCAGAAACTAATTGTAGACCATCAACAACATTTTTCAAGGCGTTAAATGCTAAAGTACCTGGGAAAGTAGTCGCTAGGCCTCCAGCGAACGTTTCGCAGGTTTCAGTAGTTACTATGTGACCCTCCTGCCAAGATTGATAAACTGATGGTGCTTTAGATGCCTGCACACCTATTATTTGCACATCCGGATTAATAGCTTTTATAGCAGTGCCGACACCAGCAATAAGGTTCCCACCACCTACTGGAAGCACTACTATCTCCGTATCGGGTTTTTCCTCAAGAATTTCAAGGCCGATAGTTCCTGCTCCAGCCATAAGTCCAAAATCTTCTCCATCTTCAATGTATATCATACCAGTTTTTGTTGCAATTTCCTGTGACTTTTTAAAACTATCAGAGATAGTTGTCCCATGAGTTATTAATTCGGCCCCCAGACCAATTATAGCTTCCCTTTTTACATTGGGTGTCCCTCGGGGAACTACAATTGTCACAGGTATACCCATTGCTAGCCCTCCATAAGCAATTCCCTGGCCATGGTTGCCTGTAGAGGCGGTAATAACACCCCTGCCACGTTTATCTTTGTCGAGGAGTGACATAGTATATAGCCCACCTCTAACTTTAAATGAACGTATAGGTTGAAAATTTTCATACTTGATAGAAAGTTCTAAATCTAGTAATTCGCTGAACTGATTTGATCGGTATATTGGGGTTTGTTGTAAATATTCTCCGAGCAAACAGCGTGCTTTAATTATATCAAGTAGATTAGGAGGTGTAGTCATAAGTTGTCCCTGTTAAAAGTAATAAGTATTCTCTTAGGTCAGATAAAAGGTCCCCATATATTAAGGGTGGTTATAACGTAGGAACCAAAGCTGAAAAGAAAATTATTAATAAGAATAATGAGAAGCAAGTACAATACAAGCCCCAACCACTAACAAGATCATTTTTTAAGATCAAGAATGCGAGACCTCTTGCCTGGAGTTATTTACCTTGCTCTTTGTATTTGATAATAAAAGGTGCCGGTGATTTCTAAAAAAGGATGGATGAAATCCTCAGGTAAAGGAGGAAAAGGGCTTGAGGACAAAATGGCATTCCGGCTTGATTCCACAAGAGATTGGTAGGGCACGTCATTATCACGGTAAGAAAGAACCTCCATGTCGCGGAGTTCTCCAGTTGGCATAATCTTAAAACGAATAATTACCCGTCCACTTACGAGGCCCAGGTTAAAAGCTTCTGGAGGAAACCAGCGCCGACGAACCCTTTCTTTCAAAATATACAAATATGGTGCGTAGTCCCAAGCGTAGGTACTGAGTGAAAAATTACCATAATCTTTGTTGGTTATATGGCGGTTTTTTGATTGGGGGACTCGAGGCCCTGTATTTCCAAAACCCAGCCCAAACCTGCGAGGTTGGTTGTAGTTTGCTTCGTTTCGTTGTTGCGCTAGTTCGTTTAAATCATCCTGTGGGATATAAACTGGTTTGTCCGGGCCAGTAGGCCGAGGCACTGAGGTGATTGTTTCTCCTTTCATATCATCCTTAGCGGTTTTTCTTCCAGTGTTTTTGTTTCGAAACTCTGGGCGGATAATAAGATCTGAGCTCCAAAGAGGGGGTTTCTCAAAATCTTCTAACCCTTCAATGCCTCCGCTTCGGGGACTAAGAGGGACTTCATCAGAAAACATCTCATTTTTATTTTCCTCTTGTGGTTCTTCTACGGGAGAACTCTCGGAAAAAGTAGGCCCTTCAGGCATCTCAGGATTTTCTAGATCATCGGGGGGAGGTTCTCTACGGGTTTCTTCAGGTTCAGCAAGAAGTTTTGGTGGGTTTTCCACCTCTAGATAATCTTTTTCTAACTGTTCTAGTTGTTCGTAAGGAGAGAGAGTTAGTTCAATCATGTTCTTATCTTTTAGTACACCTGTTGATATAAGTACTAAAAGAGACAGCCCGTGGATAATCCCGGCGATTATGAAAGCAAAAAGTATATATCTAGCTGTGTCACGGCGAAAGGAAACGGACCGGCCCAGAGAACGAGAGTGGTGAGTATATTTTTTAGAGTAAATATCCATGGGTGATTCTTAGGATAGGATTGGTAGTCGGCATTGAAACTCTAGACCGTCAAGCATATTCTTTCCTTTTCAGGTATAGTCTTTAGTTTGCTCAGTGATCGAATAGAGTTTCCCGTTGTTATAGACGCAGCAAGGTCCAGGGCGGTTCCAATACTATAACAAAAAAGATATGTTTATCAGCAACTCCCCCCAATCAATCGGCAAAGTTTTCAGATGAAATCTTTCTTATATAAAAACTATCGGATTCCCAATTTATTGCGGACTTCGACCATCGTTTCTCTCGTCAGCTCCCTGACCCTATTGGCACCGGTCTCAAGAACATCCCAAACATCTTTGGGGCGCTGCTTCAGGTCTTCATATTTTTCTTTTATTGGCCCAATTGTTTTATCCATGCTAGAAGCAAGCTTTTTCTTGCAGTCTACACAGCCAATTTTTGCTTTTCTGCAGTCAACATTAATAGTTGCAATCTCGTTGGAATCTGAAAACGATTTATGTAGAGTGAAGATGTTACAGATGTCAGGATTCCCAGGATCTGTTTTACGGAGACGATTAGGGTCAGTAAAAGCCCCACTCAGTTTTTTTTGAATTGTTTCGTTATTATCTTTCATTGCAATATAGTTTTCTTGGCTTTTGCTCATCTTAGCCTGCCCATCCAGGCCCATAATTCGAGGTGCTGGGCTATAAATTGTTTTAGCTTCTGGGAAAATTGGTCCGTAGAGATGATTAAAACTGCGAGCTATATCACGAGTTAGTTCAAGATGTTGACTTTGGTCGTCGCCCACTGGGACACCATCTGCTTTAACTCCCAAAATATCCGCAGCCTGCAGCACAGGATAGGTAAACAAACCCGCATTAATATTTTGTTTATGTTGAGTTGCTTTGTCTTTAAACTGTGTCATACGCTCAAGGGCTCCTAGCGCAGTGACGGTGCTAAATACCCAAGCTAATTCTAAGGTCTCTGTTACGTCCGATTGTACGAAGAGTGTGCAGCGCTGAGGATTGAGACCACAGGCGATCCCCATTGTTGCTGTTTCCAATATAGCGTCTCGCATGACGTTAGGATTATATTCAACCGTTATAGCGTGGTAATCAACAACGCAATAGATACAGTCATACTTGGGGATTAATTTCACCCAATTGCTTACAGCACCGAGATAATTACCGATATGAATGTCTCCAGTAGGTTGAATCCCACTATATAATCTGGTAGGCTTGATAACACCTTCTTGGCTCTGTTCTCTATTATCAGAAAATATACTTGGTTTGTCAGCGTCACTCATGCTCTCGATAAACTCCTCTAAAGCACCTTGTCATAAGGTGTTTTTTCAAAAAACCGTTGTAATTACGATAGGAACAAAGTATCTTATTTTAACCCCAAAGAGAAGTGCTAAAAATCAGAGAAATAACCCGGTATGTCAAGCGAAATCCTGGTGGATGTTCTGTTTCTGAAAGATTCTAGGGGCCGTCCTCAAGGATTGATACCATTTTTTGGAAGAAATTAATAAATTTTTTCAGGGAGCATAGAAATTGAAAAAAAAGAAACTATCTATACTGGATTCGAAAATTCAGTTACTTAGGGACGATTTTGTAGCTATGGAGAGCGTTCTCGTAGCTTTTTCAGCTGGTGTAGATAGTACTCTGTTGCTAAAGATTGCTACTGATGTATTAGGTGATCGAGCTATAGGTGTAACAGGTGTGTCTGAATCTCTTCCAGAAGAAGAGAAAAACGAAGCAGCTGAATTAGCTAAATGGATGGGGGCGCGCCATCTCTATGTAGACACCGCTGAAATTCACAACGCAGATTATATGGAAAACAATCCCCGCAGATGTTATTTTTGTAGGGATGAATTGTATAAACGCCTAAAAGAAGTCGCTCTAGAGGAGGGGTGTGCCTATCTCTGTGAAGGGAGTATTGTTGACGATCTCAGTGATTTTCGACCGGGGATGCTAGCAATTCGAGAGCATGGGGTCCGTAGTCCCCTAAAGGATGCAGGGTTTACCAAGCATGACGTTCGTGCTTTGTCCGAAAAAATGGGACTTCCTACAGCGGACAAACCGGCCCTTGCATGCCTTTCTTCGCGCTTTCCATACGGGGATCCTATTACCATTGAGGCCCTACAACAAGTTGAAAAAGCAGAAGCTTTTATTAGGGGCTTAGGTCTCCGTCAATTTAGGGTACGGCATCATAAAAATTTAGCTCGAATAGAAGTAGAGAATACCGAATTTACAGTTCTAATAGAATTTTACCACAGAATAGTAACTTTTTTCAAGGATATCGGTTATACTTATGTAACCCTTGACCTCGAAGGATACAGGACAGGCAGTATGAATGAAGTGCTTAAAAGCAAAAAAGTAACGCCAAGCGATAGCTAGCAATTAAAATTGGCGAGCCAGATAAGGTACGGGAATTGTAAAGGATTAACAATGTCACTTTTTGATTGCAAAGCCTACGGAAGTGTGTTCGGATACTTACTCGAGAAACCTACGAGTATTATGCCTTTAGATCAAGGTATGCAATACAATGAAATTAAAAACGAGTTGGAGGTATTAGATCTTGAACAAGCTTTTGCCCCGTGTCCTATCGTAGATGAAATGATGGCGGAAGGATGTAAGTCAGGTTTGTGGTTATACAATAACTTTTTAGATGAGTCTCATACGCTTAGCCAGAGGATTGGTACACCAACAGGAAGTTACTGGCATGCTATTATGCACAGGCGAGAGCCAGACTATCCCAATGGGAGGTATTGGTTTGATCGTGTTGGTGATCATGACATCTACCCGATATTGAAAAGAGAAGCTAAAAAGTTTGCCCTAGCCGTTAAAGAGTTACCGAATGAGGCCAGTTATCTCGTTTCCCAGTTAGTATGGGATCCATTCGCATTTGTTGACCTCTGCGAGAGCAGTAATTTAGGTAGAGTGCCAGCTGGAGATCTTTGCCGCCGTATCCAGCAACGGGAATGGGAACTTCTATTCGACTATTGCTATCAAAAAGCGATTGGTTGAAGAGATATTTGTGGATCGAAATATTTACTTAACATTATAATCATTCTTTATTTCTTATTTTTTTCATCCACTCACGAATTTTTGCTTCACGCCCACTATTGCTAGGTTTGTAATACTGGTGTCCACGAATCACTTCTGGTAAATGTTCCTGGTCGACGATTGCTCCGTCGTAATTGTGAGCATATTTGTAGTCTTGTCCATGGCCCATTTCTCGCATTAGTTGTGTCGGAGCATTCCGGAGATGTAAAGGAATAGGTTCATGGCTTGTTTGTTGAGCATCTTGGCAAGCTTTGGAAAACGCAGAATAAACAGCATTGCTTTTTGGGGATGTTGCGAGATACACGACAGCATGGCCCAGCACCAGTTCTCCCTCTGGTTGCCCCACGCAATGTACAGCTTGTTGAGCGGATACAGCAATTGTCAGTGCAAAGGGCTCTGCCATACCAATATCTTCGACGGCCATTCGTATAATCCTACGAGCAATGTATAGAGGGTCATCGCCAGCGATTAGCATCCGGGCCAACCAATACAGCGCTCCATCTGGGTCAGAATCTCTAACGCTCTTGTGGAGTGCTGAAATCGCGTCGTAGTGCCAATCACCATCTTTATCATAGTTTGGTGTGCGCTGTTGAAGAGCATCATCTATGTTCTCTGAGGTTAATCGATTATTATCTTCTCCTTCCCTAGGTAGACTCATTGTTGCTAATTCAAGAGTATTTAGTGCTACTCGGGCATCACCACCCGCTATGGTGGCTAGATGTTGGACGGCCTCGGGTTCTATAATAATATTTTGATTGCCCAAACCGCGTTCTCTGTCTTCAAGGGCTCTGTATATGATAGCTGCCAAGTTGTCTTTTGACAGGGCTTCAAGGCGAAGGACCCTACATCGAGATAATAGTGCTCCGTTTACCTCAAAAGAGGGGTTTTCTGTTGTGGCTCCAATAAGAGTCAATGTGCCGTTCTCTACAGTTGGAAGTACAGCGTCCTGTTGTGATTTATTAAAACGATGAATTTCGTCTATAAAAAGGATAGTCTTTTGTTTAGATATTTTAAGACGGTTAAGAGATTCAGAAGATGCTCTGTGCAAGTCCTTAACTCCAGCACTTACAGCACTCAAAGCAATAAAATGAGAATTTGTAGAATGAGCTATAATTAAAGCAAGAGTAGTTTTCCCAGAACCGGGTGGCCCCCATAAAATCATTGAAAAAGGAGTATCTCTTTCTATAGATTCCTTAAGAAGTTTTCCTTCGCCAACTAATGATTTCTGGCCTAGGAACTCCCCTAGTTGCTGGGGGCGCATACGAGCGGCCAGGGGCGCTTCATCTACACTTTCGGTATTACAAAAGAGATTATTCATATCAACTCAGGTTAATTTTCACAACTAACATTATTGAAAGTAGTCCTAAATATTTGTCTATCGGTAAAATTGTCAAATATATCCTCGTTAATTTTTACCATAAACATATCTATTATATGGATAAATGTACGAAGGATAAAATCATTAATTGTCTTTGTGGGCAATTTATGGCCAAAACTGGGACAAAATTTTTCCTGAAATGCAATCAGATTCTGAATATATGAAACCAATACCTTTAGCCAATTGCCAAACATTATTATTTTAAATATATACATTCAAATTCAGGTTTACTTTCTGCTACAATAATTTAAATGCATTCCTAATTAGTTAGCAGCCAGCGTAGATAAATCCTTATAACTTCTTAGCTCTGTTGTAATTGAATAATCCTAAAGATGATCCAATTACAACAAAGTCAGTTATAGCAATAAAATTGTTTTAAAAAAGTTGTAAAAGTTACTTGCGGCTTCATTTTTAATACAATATCTTGTCTTTAGAGCCGATAGATACCACTACAAGTTGTGATGTACAATCATTAAATCTCAACAAATTTGATAAGGGTGGAGGGCAGCCGCGATGCGATGTCCGGCGTGTGGTTTATTGAACAGTCATGTCGTTGACTCCCGTGCTATACAGCAAGGGAGAACTATTCGTAGACGGCGAGAATGTCTGGCTTGCACGAAGCGATTTACGACCTATGAGGCTATTGAAGAAGAGGAATTAATGGTCGTAAAAACAGATGGTCGTAGAGAAATATTTGATAGAGGCAAAATTATGCAAGGTTTGAAACTAGCTTGCACCAAACGCATGGTGTCAATAGATCAGTTACATGAACTAGTAGACCGTGTTGTCTACTATATAAGTAATCTTAATGGTCGTGAAGTTTCATCCAGTAAAATAGGCGAGTTCATAATTAGTGAGCTACGAAAAATAGATGAAGTTGCCTATGTTCGCTTCGCTTCCGTATACAGAGATTTTAAAGATCGAGGAGAGTTTCAGGACGAACTTAAACAGTTGGAGAGTCAGGAAGTTGACTCGGTCATCGAGGATCATTCTAAAACACATTAAGTATATCAGTTTTCAATTTTAGCAGCCTTAAAGTATTCATTCGGGAGGAGTGTATGGCTTCAGAAAGACTAGGAGTAAAGTTAGATGATAATCTTGATGACCTGAAACAAAAAGCAGCGGAGAATGATGTTAAGGTCTCGTCAGATGAAGAATTTAAAACGGGTGGTCTTACGGTTAATAGACTTTATAGTAATCCTGGAGTGGATCCCTATGATGGAGTTGAATGGGAAAATCGATCTGCTACTATCGCAGGTGATGGTGGAGATGTAGTTTTTGAGCAGAAGGATGTTGAAATACCAGCCTTTTGGTCACAATTGTCTACCAACGTAGTAGTGTCGAAATATTTTCGCGGACCATTAGGAACTCCACAGCGTGAAAAAAGTGTTAAGCACATGATTAACAGAGTGGTTGATACAATATCTGAGTGGGGACGTGTTCAAGGTTATTTTAGTACAGAAGAAGATGCAGATACCTTTCATACCGAACTAAAACATATAATTCTCCACCAGCAGGCAACATTTAATAGTCCTGTTTGGTTTAATGTTGGAGTTGAGGACACGCCACAGTGTTCAGCCTGTTTTATTTTATCGGTTGAGGACTCTATGGAAGCTATCCTGGAGTGGTGCAAGGTAGAAGGAATGATCTTTAAGGGAGGGTCTGGGGCTGGTGTGAATTTATCTCGGATCCGTTCTTCTAAAGAAACGCTGTCTGCAGGAGGGCAGGCTTCAGGACCAGTTTCCTTCATGCGGACAGCTGATGCAGTTGCCGGATCTATCAAATCGGGGGGAAAAACTCGCCGGGCGGCTAAAATGGTGGTTTTGGATATCGACCATCCAGATATAGTAGAATTCATTTGGTGTAAGGCTAATGAGGAACGAAAAGCGTATGCTCTCGGCGATGCTGGTTGGGATATGACCCTAAATGGAGATGCCTGGAGCTCTATTCAGTTTCAGAATGCCAATAATTCTGTTCGGGTTACCCAAGAATTTTTGGATGCGGTAGAAAATAATGAAGATTGGAAGCTTAAATCAATCACTACTAAAAAACCAGTAGAAAGTTTTAAGGCAACAGAGATCATGTCTTGGATTTCAGAAGCAGCTTGGCAATGTGGAGATCCAGGCATGCAGTATGATACGACGATTAATGATTGGCATACCTGTGCTAATACGGGGCGAATAAACGCTAGTAATCCTTGTTCTGAGTATATGCACTTAGATAACAGTGCGTGCAATTTAGCGTCTATTAACCTACTAAAATACCTTAAAGATGATAATACGTTTGATACCCAGGGGTTTATTCACACCGTTAATATAATGATTTTGGCCCAAGACATTATTGTTAATAATGCGAGCTATCCCACAGAAAAAATCGGGATAAATGCCCGGGCATATAGGCAGTTAGGCTTGGGGTACGCTAATCTAGGTGCACTTCTTATGGCTCTTGGATTACCTTATGATAGTGATATAGGGCGTGCTTTTGCCGGAGCTATCACAGCACTGATGACAGGTCAGGCATACAACCAATCGGCTGAACTTGCCAAGCACCTGGGTACTTTCGAGGGCTACGAGGCTAATAGTGAACCAATGCTTCGAGTGATCCAAAAGCATCGAAATGCGGTTGATGATATTCAACCAGAAATGGTTGATAAGTCTTTATTAGAGGCCGCCCGAAGGTCCTGGGATAGTGCTCTTGCACAAGGGAAAATTTACGGATACAAGAATAGCCAGGCTACAGTGTTAGCTCCTACAGGAACTATCGCTTTTATGATGGACTGCGATACAACGGGTATCGAGCCTGATATAGCTTTAGTGAAGTACAAACGCCTTGTAGGTGGTGGGACAATGAAAATAGTGAATCGTACAGTAATTTCCGCCTTGGAGAAGTTGGATTATTCAGAACAGCAGATTGAGCGGATAGTTTCTTTTATTGATGAGAATGGAACAATTGAGGGAGCGCCTCACCTGCTGCAGGAACATTTACCGGTTTTTGATTGTGCATTTCGAACTGAAACCGGTAGTCGTTCTATCCATTATATGGGTCACGTAAAGATGATGGCTGCTGCCCAGCCTTTTATTTCTGGTGCGATTTCAAAAACCGTTAATTTGCCTAATGAAGCGACAACTGAAGATATAATGAATGTGTACGTAAAAGGTGGCCAAATGGGTCTCAAGGCCTTGGCTATTTATAGGGACGGGTCAAAACGTACTCAGCCCCTTAGTACAACAGCAACAGAAAAAGACGCAACAACCGAAGTCAAACCAATAAGACAACGCTTACCAGATGAACGTCAGGCTTTGACCCACAAGTTTAGTATTGCCGGCCACGAGGGTTACCTTACTGTTGGTCTATTTGAAAACGGTCAGCCTGGTGAAATCTTTTTAAGAATGTCTAAGGAAGGTAGTACTGTTTCTGGTATGATGGACGCCTTTGCAACCGCAATATCAGTATCTCTTCAGTATGGTGTACCCTTAGAGAGTCTGATTCGGAAATTTAGTCATATGCGTTTTGAACCAGCTGGTTTTACCGGTAACAAAGAAGTGCCAATTGCTAAGTCAGTTACGGATTACATTTTTAGGTGGCTTGCAGTAAAATTTCTACCTGAGGCAAGCCAAACGGAAATCGAAACCGAAGTGGATGTAGATTCGACCATTAATTCAAACCCTAATGATCGGCCAATTAGTGACCAAGAGAACCAGGAACGAGATGTCTTCATTGCCCAAGCGGATGCACCGTCATGTTCTGATTGTGGTAGTTTGATGACTCGTAATGGTTCTTGTTATGTATGCCGAGAGTGTGGATCCACTAGTGGCTGTTCTTGACCTGGAAAGTAATGTCAGCTGTTTATCAAATCTGAGTTTTTGTGATTTGTTTCTTAACGTAGCCGACCCCATGTTTTCAATCATGGGGTCGGCTACGTTAAGACGATAATATTTCCCCTAAAATGGAACTTTTTTTCTCCTTCCTTACTATCCAAACTACAACAATTGTTTAATAAGTAGCTAAATTCAGCACATAAGATTCCTAAATGAACTGGGACTTTTTACCATCACAGGAATTAGGCCTTAGATAACTCTTTTTGAGACTTAGGATTGATCCAATGAATAATATATAATTAGAGCAGGAGATTAGAGATGTTTGAAATCGAGACGAGTAATTCAGATTAGGAATTATATAGATTTCAAATAGTGGCTTATCTTAATAGGACTGTTATAATTTCTTTAATACATCTCTTCAGCAAGTTGGAAATGGGCAGGTTTCAATAGTGGCACTATATGTATACCAGTATATGGAGGTTTTTTTCTAAACAAACCATAATTTTTTTTACAAGTTTTGCAGCGATATCGAACACCTCGAATTCGGAGTAGTTTACTTCCGCAGGAGGAACAGTTAGGAACTTTTGTTTTCATCTAGGAATAGTATTAATACCTATAGCTTTAGTCAAGAGATTGGTTTAGTATTTATCTTGACAGATAAATTTATGTACAATGGAATCAGGCATCTGTAATTTGTTTCTAATAGCCCCTAACCTTTCCTCAGGGTTGAAGCAGCACAACTTGGAGAAGTTATGCCTAAAACGATAGCTATTGTAGGTGCATTAGATACTAAAGGCGATGAAATATTGTTCGTGCGCGATGAGATAGAGAGGTATGGAAAAAGGGCGCTAATTATTGATATAGGTATAGTAGGAACCATCCCATTTGAACCAGAAATATCGCGGACCGAGGTAGCCGAAGCAGCAGGAACAACTATCGAATTTTTGAAAGAGGCCAATGATCGTGGTTTAGCAGTTAAAACTATGGAATCTGGTGTAGCACTCATAGTCCGTCGATTGCATGAAGCAGAAAAATTCGATGGGATTATTGGCCTAGGTGGTTCTGCAGGGACTGTGATAGCAACAAGTGCTATGAGAGTATTGCCGATTGGTATACCTAAGGTGATGGTTTCCACAGTAGCTTCAGGAGATATGACTAATTATGTTGGACACAAAGACATAGTAATAATACCATCTATAGTTGACATAGCTGGAATTAATCGCATTAGTCGTACAATTTTCGTTAATGCTGTCGCGGCAGTGATAGGTATGGTTGAGGCTGATGTTAGAGAATCAGATGATAACCCATTGATCGCAGCGAGTATGTTTGGGAACACTACAGAGGCTGTGGACAAAGCCCGAGCTATAATGGGAAATCAAGGGTATGAAGTTCTTGTTTTTCATTCTACTGGTGCTGGTGGACGTGCTATGGAGAGTCTAATAGCTGAGGGTCAAATCGAAGGCGTTCTCGATATAACCATCACTGAGTGGGCTGACGAATTAGTGGGGGGAGTTCTAACCGCTGGACCGAGTCGCTTGGATGCAGCAGGACAAAGAGGTATCCCTCAGATAATCGTGCCGGGTTGCTTAGATATGGTTAACTTTTGGGCCCCGGATACCGTTCCAGATAAATTTCGAAACCGTAAGTTGTACAATTGGAACCCAAATATAACATTGATGCGGACTAATATAGAGGAGAATAAGCATCTCGGAAAGATTATCGCGGAAAAAGCCAATTCGTCAAGGGGACCAGTATCAATTTTTCTGCCTCTTCGGGGATTATCTATACTTGATAGCCCTGGAAACAAGTTTTGGTGGCCGGAAGCAAACCAGGCATTATTTGATTCAATAAAAACTAATGTTTTGAAAAGTATATCAGTAATAGAAATGGATTTTAACATTAACGATTCTCCTTTCGTGGAAGCAGTAACTAGTCAATTATTATTAAACTTATCCGGGAACATAGCCTGATATGCCAATAATCACATCGATCGCTATCTACCATGTTACTATGCCTTTAATTGAGCCGTGGCGAACAGCTTATGGCCAAGATGATGTTATCGGAAGTATATTAGTTAAGATGGATGCAGGAGGATTTGTTGGCTGGGGAGAGACAACTCCATTGACTAATCCCACATACAGTCCAGAGTATGCTGCTGGGGTTTTTGCAGTGATCAAAAATATCCTCGCTCCCCAAATCATCGGGAAAAACATTGAAACAAGTAAGGACTTATACAGGGAGTATGATTGGGTTGCGGGTAACTTTTTCGCCAAAGCTGGTTTGGATGCAGCTTGGTGGGACCTCTATGCTCGAATCAAAAATCAACCTTTATGGAAACTTATTGGTGGTGTTAATCCAACTATCGATGTTGGTGCTGACTTTGGAATTCAGAATCACATAGATATATTACTTGCCAATATCAGTGATGCTCTTAACAAGGGTTTCAAACGGATAAAATTGAAGTATGCACCGGGATGGGGACTTGAGGTAATCAAGGTTGTTAGGAAGACTTTCCCCAATAGTGTATTCCATATTGATTGTAATGCCGGTTATACTTTGAATGACCTGCCAATGTTCAAAAATCTGGATAAATACAATTTGGCAATGATAGAACAACCCCTGATGCGTGATGATTTAAACGACCATGCTACACTTCAAAGGGCGATTGAAACACCTATCTGTCTTGATGAGAGCATTACTTCCCCAGATAAAGTTCGAAAGGCAATAGAAATCGGAGCAGCTCGTTGGAT
Organism: uncultured Gemmatimonadota bacterium; assembly: GCA_964593235.1. Taxonomy (GTDB): domain Bacteria; phylum JAAXHH01; class JAAXHH01; order JAAXHH01; family JAAXHH01; genus JAAXHH01. The sequence continues at coordinate 112,085 of CAZQGS010000044.1, forward strand.
CAACATTAAGCCTGGCCGAGTTGGTGGATTTACCAATGCGATAGAGATAAATCGGATATGTGAGGAGAGAGGGATTCCTTGTTGGACTGGTGGTATGCTTGAATCGGCTTTGGGGACATCGTTCTGTAGGGCTCTGGCAACTTTACCCAATATGCAGTACCCATCTGATGTTTTCCCTAGCACTCGATTTTATAAACAGGACCTCAGTACTCCTCCCATAGAGCTTTCGGGGCCGTCTCAAATGATCTTACCTGATACTCCAGGAGTCGGGGCAGAACCCATTCCCGATTTGGTTGAACAACACACTATAAACCAAGCTGTGATAGAAAAATGATTTTGTCGACTAGAAATCAATCATCGGAAACAACTTATGTCTAACCCTTCGTCCCTTGCTCCTTTTAATTATCTTTCTCGTGAAGATTGGGCCAATTTACGAGCTGCTACACCACTTACTCTTTCTGAAGAAGATCTTAAAGAACTCCATAGTATTAATGAAATGGTTTCACTTTCAGAGGTAGCAGAAATCTACCTTCCCATGTCTAGATTTATTAACCTACATGTAGGTGTGGCACAACACCTTTATAGGGTAATGGATGATTTTTTGGGTAAGCCAGTAGCTAAGGTGCCCTATGTAATAGGAATTGGTGGCAGTGTGGCAGTAGGTAAAAGTACAACAGCTCGAATTCTCCAGGCTTTACTTAGTCGTTGGCCCAATCATCCGAGAGTCGATTTAATAACAACAGACGGGTTTTTGTATCCAAATCATATATTGGAAGAAAAAAAACTGATGCATCGAAAGGGTTTTCCGGAAAGTTACGACCTCCGGGGGTTAGTCCAATTAATGGCTGATGTGAAATCTGGTCAACCTTCAGTAACGGTTCCGGTTTACCAGCACCTCATATATGATATTTTACCAGATGTAGAGCAGAAAATATCAATGCCTGATATCATTATTCTAGAAGGTTTGAATATACTACAGACTGGATATCAAGCCTTTCATGACGCATCGCCCCGAGTTTTTGTATCCGACTTTATTGATTTTTCTATTTTTGTAGAAGCAGAGGAAAATGATCTTGAAAAATGGTATGTGGATCGTTTTATGAGGCTCAAGGATACTGCTTTTCAGAAGCCGGAATCTTATTTCCATCACTATGCTAGCTTGAATAAAAAAGATGCTAGTAAAATAGCACACCAGATTTGGCAAGACATAAACTTAGTTAATCTTAGAAAAAATATAGTCCCAACTCGTGAAAGAGCAGATCTGATTCTTGAGAAAGATAGTAATCATCTGGTAAAAGGAGTCTATCAAAGAAAATTGTAAGTTCAATCATCTGCGGTGTTCCCTGTCTATGGAGATCCCCCAATGATTTTAACTTTTACAAAACCGCTTAAGTACGTTAGATGTAATTTTTGAAATCGCATCATCTACTAAAATTGATGATATGTAGGTAATAGATCCAGCTGAAAAAACCATGCCCCTAGTATTGGTTTCATATATTACCATTTCAGCTCCACCTTCATCTATATTAGTCCCTTTGGCGAGAAGATGAACGTTGGCAGGTGAGGATGGTGTTATTTTATCAGTCTCGTGACCAGATGCACCTCCTGGTATTCGCTCGTGAAGGCTTTCTTCTCCGAAAAGATCATTCTTAGATAAACCAGTTCCTTCAAAGACCCAGTGAGAATCATCAATAACCTGGTAAGGCGCACTGGTCATGATTCCCGACTGGGTAAATGCTACTCCAAGGAGATTAGCTTCAGATTCGTTATAAATATTGAAACGGCTTTCTGCGCCTTTTTGGGGACGGTCCAATGATTGAATATTCCCATTTTTAACCTTTATTGTGTATTGATCAGGAAATTCAACTTCACAGTTCATTCCGTTTCCGCCCAAGTACATTAATTTTCCTCCTGAATCATATACCCATTCCTTGAGTGTGTAGTACATGGTCTTTGACCAATATTCAGGATGAGTCGTAGTGATTAAGACTTGATATTCATTTAATGGTAAGGTCCCATCGTGAAACTGGGTCTCGGCATATAGGTCGTAGTTAAAACCTTCTCTTTCCATCCATGCTAAAAAACGCCATTCGGCAGGAGCCACATGGCATGCTGATCTTCCAGCTATTGGGTCCGTGGCATTAATATGCTCTGGGATATGGTTGATCGGCTCTGGCCGATCGAAGGATAGGGGAGCGTAATTCTCCTCACAGTAAAACCGGTTTTTGGGATCGGTGTACCGTTTTAGATCATATCGTGCGTTAACCGTCGGTTTCTGGGGAAACTTGTCAGGGTGGATATAATTACTCCGTCCCCCAAAATTATTATAGGCGTTCCAATTGATGTTAGCAGCCAATACAACAATATTGTTTCTCGGCAATTTTGGTGCTACTATCCATGGAAAGGTAAATGAATCACCTTTTGCGGTGGTTGCATGGAGATAATATAAACCTGAATCTTTCGGTGCCTTTACGTATTGCTTGTGATTGGGATTTGTATAACCCTGGGTATTCCACTTAACTCCGGTTTGAGTATAATCACCGTCCGGGGTGATCTGCATAGTAGCTCTGGGACCATGTTCATCGAACCAGCCAATATTTCTAATAAATTTTTTCTTCCAGCCGTATCTGTATAGCTCCAGCTTGTAAGATTCCACTGCATGCACTCGGAATTCTGATTGTTCCCCGGATTGAACCCATTTAGGCCACATATATCCTAATAAATTATCTCTTAACAGGCGGAATTGATATGGGCAATTTCCCTGTGGCGTCATAGATATACTTTTGAACCCAAAATCTGGGCATGTAAGCGTTACTTTATATTCTTTATTTGGTGTTACTTCAGCATAGATCGATCCTGTTGCTCTAGATCTTGTTTCTATTGACTCATTTTCAGCTTCAAATTCGAGTAGAACATTAGGAATAGCAACGTACCGCTCATCACTTACGTAACCTACTAACATCACGGCCTCCATTAAGAATTAAGTATGAGACTACTTATAATTTATACCATCACCCGAAAAAATGCTCTCAATTTTATGGAAAACCAACCAAGGATTTAATGTACATTGTAGGGCTAGATCGTCAACAGTGGTATTACCCACCTGATTAAGGTGATGCTTGGAGAAACCGAATACCTTTGACATCAAGTTGGAACGGCTGTTAAATTCGTGAATAATATTCCCCTTTATGGTCTTGAACAGTATAGAGAGTAATTATTATGCAATCTAAATACTTATTAAAAAATATAGCCAGATTTGCTGAACCTGGTGACAATGTGGTAATAGGTTTAAAAAAATTAGAGGCAGGAACAAAGATTTGGGGGGATAATGGTGATTTTTTTGTGCTCCCCCATACACTGTTAGAAGGGCATCGCTTTGCCGTAAAACCCATTCCAGCAGGTGAGGCTGTATTGTCGTGGGGATTGCCATTTGGGTTAGCTCTCTGTGATATTAGCCCTGGTGACTACATTTGCAACGCTGATATAATTGATTCACTTCGTGGTCGAAGGGTTGATTTTGATATCCCCGAAAAACCAAATTTCAAGAATCATGTGTCACCTTATATCATTGATGAATCTACTTTTGTCCCTGGAGATCAGGTGGTACAGCATAGTAATCCTCCAAATTTCAACGGGTTTGATCGGGGTTTTGAGCGAGGGGTTGGGACCCGAAATTACATAGTCTTGATGGCGATAACCTCGCAAGCTGTTGGTTTTCTTCGCCAACTAGAAGCAATTTTGAAAGAGAAAGCAGATCAGTATAAAAATATTGATGGGGTCGTTGCTGTGCTGCATACCGAGGGAGACAATGGAATAAACCCTAATAACCGTGAACTAGTGCTACGAACGCTTGCAGGTTTTATGATTCATCCAAACGTTGGTGCTGTCCTTGCGGTTGATAGAGGCACCGAAGCAATATCTGGGCAAATGCTAAAAAATTATATGCAGAAATATTGCTATCCTCTGAATAAGGTTTTACACCGGTTTGAAACTTTGACTGGTAGTTTTAATGATGATCTGAAACGTAATGAATTAATAGTGACAGAATGGTTGGATCCCGTAAATAAGTTTTCCAGACAAGTAATGCCAGGGGATAAACTAAATATTGCCTTACAATGTGGTGGTTCCGATTCCTATTCGGGAATATCTGGAAACCCTCTTGCTGCTAACGTAGTCAAAGAACTTATAAGTTTTGGTGGGAGAGCTAGCATAGCGGAAACAGATGAGCTAATAGGAAGTGAACCATATTTATTACAAAACGTTCGCGATATAGAGACTGCACGAACGTTTCTTAATATGATTAAGCGGTTTGAAGAACGGACAGGATGGCATGGACAATCGGTAGATGCTAATCCCTCTGGTGGTAATAAATATAGAGGCATCTACAATATCGTGCTTAAGTCTATAGGTGCAGCTCGTAAACGAAATCCAGATGTTCGTCTCGACTATGCTATCAATTATGCTATCCGCATGGAAGATCCCGGATTTTACTTTATGGATAGTCCGGGTAACGACTTAGAAAGTATTGCTGGTCAAGTAGCAGCTGGTGGAAATCTGATTTTTTTCATAACAGGAAATGGTTCTATCACAAATTTTCCGTTTGTACCAACGATAAAGATCGTTACAACAACTAAGAGGTTTGAATTACTCTCTGAAGAAATGGATGTTAATGCGGGATTCTATTTAGATGGTGTTTCTATGAACGATCTGACTCGAAAAACCCTAGATTTAACCTTGCAATCAGCATCAGGGAAGCAAACACGTGGAGAACTAGCAGGACACAGTCAAACACAGATATGGCGTGACTGGAAACAGACAGATAGAAGTAGGTTAAATGTTATTCTAGACCGACCAGTCCCCAACGGGAAACCTTTGACTATAAGCTCAGACAATAAAGTTCCCACTAGTCTTTTAAATTTTTCTATGTTCAAGGCTCCAGGAAAATATGCTATTGATCGTTTGGGGATTATTTTACCTACTAGTTTGTGCTCAGGCCAGATCGCTCGGATGGCAGCAGATCGTTTGAATCAGAAAAAAATTGGGAGTATGGCAGGTATATCCCGTTTCATTGCCTTGGTTCATACCGAGGGATGTGGTGCTTCCGGTGGCACCTCGGAAGAAATGTATGTCCGAACAATGATAGGTTATTTAACCCATTCAATTACGGCCACAGCCATGCTGTTAGAACATGGCTGTGAAAGAACTCATAATGATTTTTTCCATCAAAAACTAATAGAAGAAGGTTTGGACCCTAACAGTTTCGGATGGGCTAGCGTACAGGTGGACGGTGGAATGGAGAAGGTATTAGAACGTATTGAGTCGTGGTTTATTAATAAGTTAGCTAATATTGAAAAACCAATATCAGTTGAAACTAATTTCTCTAATCTTCAAATAGGTATTTCTACTTCATCACCAGTTTCAACCAATCTTGCTCATACTCTAGTAGGATTAATTTTGGAGATATGTAAGAATGAAGGCACCGTTGTCATCCCTGATAATTCTGAACTACTATCCCAACCAGAATTTAAAAAACACCTTCCTCAAATTTCTGTTCAACCAACATTAGTTTATGGTAAAACTGTAGAAAGACCTGGACTCCATATCATGGAGACACAAACAACTAACTGGGTAGAAACAGCTACTGGGATGGGGGCTACAGGGGTTGATATGATTTTGTTAGGAGTGGAAAATTTTCCGTCATCGGGCCATCCTATGATTCCTTTACTACAAATTGGAACGGAGGCTCTTCCCTTAAGATTTCGTGAAGATGTTGATCTTATTCTCACAGGTGATTTAGAAAATTGTAGAAGAAATATCCTTAGATTAATAATAGATATAGCAACCCAAAAGAGCCAGGCACGGGCTAACCAGCTCGGTAATATAGATTTTCAAGTTACTCGAGGATTGCTGGGTGTCTCAGTTTGATAGAGGTGCTAACAGAAAATTATTTTAATCACAATTTTTATATAATTTGAATCATATATCGTCTGTTTTATGAAAATAGAGCGTTGTTTTTATTCTATCGGAGAATTAAATGTCTCGTAAAGTCATTCGTCCTGATGAGCTTGATCTCGATTCACCTGGTCGCCGGGATTATTGGGTTGCTCTTGAACATGACTCCAATTGGGCTGACCATCTTATTCCATTAACAGTAATGATTGGGCCCAAGGCTGAAAGTGGATGTGGAATTTTAGCTAGTGGATCAAATCACGGTAACGAATATGAAGGGCCGGTTGCAATAAAGCACTTAATGGATGAGATTAAATTGGAGGAAGTAATTGGCTGTCTGGTCCTTATTCCAGTGCTTAATCCTGCCGCTTTTAGGGTTGGAAGGCGAGCGAGTGATGCAGATGATCGGGTTAATTTGAATCGGGCATTTATCGATGGAGCTGGAACTTCACCAGCTCTTGCTGGTATAACACACCGTATAGCAGCTTTTATTAGAGAGTTTCTCTGGCCTCGAGTACATGTAGTAGTTGATATCCATTCTGGCGGAGCTGAGTTAGAGTTCGCTCACTGCGCAAGTTTTCACAAGGTTAATGATCCCAAACAGGCAAGAATAATTGAAAATACAGCCCGTTGGTTTGGTACACCCTTTATAATGATGTATCAGAATGAAACTCCGGGTTTAATGGTCAGCGAAGCAGAACGGTTGGGTAAGATAACGATAGGCACCGAGCTGGGTTTTGGAGAGTCTATTAATTCGGATGGAGTCCGTTTTGCCAAGCATGGTATTCGTGCAGCAGGTATCCACCATAAGCAACTCGTTGGGGATATTCAACCCATTGATAGTCATGCTGACCAAACTCAAAAACGTGTGGCTATAATCGATCGAAAATGTTATGTTCCAGCACCATTCCCGGGATATTACGAAAGCTTAATTAAAACAGGAAGATATGTAGAAAAGGGTCAAATTGTAGGATATTTACACGATTTTAACCACATAGATGATCCTCCCTGGACAGTCCGGGCAGGTGTTAATGGTTATATTTTATCTCAGGCATTCCGGCAACCCGTAAAGCAGGGTAGTCATATACTCGTTGTTGCTGAAGAAGTTTAGCAGTTTCTAATCTGTTTTTTTAGATAATGGAAAGTTTTGAATGTTTTTAAGGGCAAACGATTTTGACAGGGGCTAATATTGAAATTACGCAACATTGCTATACTTAGTCCGGGAGAAATGGGCCATTCAGTGGGCAGATATCTCCGAGATGGAGATTTTAACGTAATGACATGTACGAAAGGCCGCAGTGAAAGGACTCAAAAACTTTCACAAAAGGCCGGAATCCAAGAAACCGGGAACTTGGATGAATTAGTTCAATCTACAGATTTGATTCTTGCTATTTTAGTGCCAGACCAAGCGAAAAATCTTGCAAAAAAAGTTGCAGCTGCCATTCATCGAACCAAAGTAACCCCAGTGTATGTCGACTGTAATGCTATTTCTCCAGAAACAGTCTGCAAAATTGATCGCATAGTTACTGGCGCTGGTGCACGTTTTGTTGATGGTGGGATAATTGGAGGGCCTCCAACAGATAAACAAATGCCGCGTCTCTACGTCTCAGGTTCTTACGAAAACCTTGTATTGCCGCTAGATAGGTACGGATTATCTGTTAAACCCTTAGGAGGTGAAATAGGCCGAGCCTCCGGGCTCAAGATGTGCTATGCTTCCGTAACGAAAGGAATTACCGCTCTTCAAGCAGCAGCATTGATCACTTCTTGGACTTTGGGTTTAAATAATGAACTGTTGGAAGAATTTTCAGAGAGTCAGGCACAACGATTGAAGGAAATGGAGAATCTTAAAAGTATTTCTACAAAATCATTTCGCTGGATTGGTGAAATGCTAGAAATAGCAGCAACCTACAGGCAGGCAGGGGTTACCTCTAGTTTTCACGAAGGTGCGGCTGAGATATTCAGTTTAATCGCCGAGAGCTCTATTGGTAACGAGCATTCTGAAACATTAGATCTGAGCCATACATTAAACGAAACAATATCTATTTTTGCTGAACAGTTGGAACGAAGGCAAACAGAAAATCCTTAGGAATTTAAAATGGCTTCAATTAGTACCTTGGGAATACCAGTTCGCAGTGTAAACTGGGTTCGTGTGTTTCCTACCTGGGACTCAGAAGGTAAAGACTGTCTGGTGGCTATCATGGGACAACAGGCAGCAGGATTTACCGTGGTGAAAATTGATCCGAACCATGGAAAATCAGTTCAAGTAACGGCTTCCAATTCGATGGCTAATTTCCCTACGAGTGCTATCCGTAGTCATGATGGCTGTATCTATATAGGAGCTGCCTATGCTGGTACACTATACCGGTATGATCCTATAAGAGAGACTTTGAATGAACTAGGTGGAATAAATATTCCTGATGATACATTCCCCTGTAATATGGATGAAGATAAAAATAAATTAATATGGATCGGGTGCTATGGCTCGGCCAGCTTAACAAGTTACAACCCAGAGACTAACAAATTTGTACATCATGGAAAGATGGATGATATTGACATGTATTGTTACCCTCGGGTAGGTGACCAGGGGACTATAGCTTGCCTTATTAATGCTACATGCCCTCACGTGGTTGTGTATCATCCTCAATCAAAAATAAGAAAAAAAGTTGGTCCGATTGTAGCAAAAAAAGATGGTGGCTCAGTCCTCCTATACAGAGCGGCGGATCAACAATTATATATCCGTTCAACTCAGGGTAATTATCGACTATGTGGTTTTGATCTTGAGCCCATTAAAAATCTCCCAGAAGAAGCACCACCTTTAGCAATGTCTGATGGATCAATCGCAGATTTTTTAGACCGGGATATACAGCAATTTCGCGTAATAGGCATAACCTCCCCTATATCGGGTAAAATCAGAGAAATTCCTCTATCTTATGAATCGGCTGGTAGTGAAATATATCTATTACATAAGGGTCCAGACAAAAAGTTATATGGTTCAAGTATTTTGCCCTTACACTTATTTCGATTTGATTCACAAAAAGGAGCTATGGAGGATCTCGGCATCTGTTCCACAGCGGCTGGTGAGGCTTATTCTATGGCTAACATGGATAATCAGCTGTATATCTGTACGTATCCAGGTGCTATGCTTTCAGTTTATGATCCATTAATGGATTATCAGTTTGGCTTCGAAAAGGGGAATAACCCACGGCAACTTGGTCGGATGGATAAGATTTCTTATCGACCTAGAAGTATGATAGCAGGTCCGCTAGGACGTATTTGGACGGCTTCTATTCCTGATTATGGCCTGTGGGGTGGTCCTCTGTCTTGGTATGACCCCGTTAGGGAAGAATTCGGTACTTATCCTGATATAGCGGGGAAGGCTAGTTGTTGGTCTCTTGCTTGGTTAGTTGATGAAGAGTTGATCGCGGTAGGAACTACAATTAATGGTGGTACGGGAACCAGACCTCAGGTGGATGAGGCGACGTTATTCCTATGGGATTACACACAGGAAGAAAAAATTTGGGAAAGTAATTTCCCTATACCCGTGACAGAAATTAATAGCTTAATATTGGGCCCGGATAAAAGGCTCTATGGTACTGCTGTTGGGAAATCTGGTTCTTTTCTCTTTATATATGATCCCAGAAAGCTAAATTTTATCGAGATACTTTCTTTACCAGTTGGTCGAGCTCTAGACCTAAGTTTACAGATTGATTCTGATCGGTATGTGTATGGATTTACATCAGATTGTTGCTTCCGATTTAACCTTGTTACTAATTCTATTGAAAGAATTTATCAGGAGAATGGAGCTTTTGAAAAGCCAGGGCCAATAGATAATGGAGAACTTTATTTTTCAAAAAAGCACGAATTAAAAAAACTAGTAATTTAATTCAGATACTTAATGTGACGGGCAAAAACTGTTATGATTAACGAAGAATATCAGCAATATTTCTATTTCATAAATAGTCATACACCGCCGATCACAGCCTCATAGCATTCTAGCAAGGATAATCATGTTAATTATAATTTTCAGATTGATAAAACTGGTTTTTGTTTCCCAGGGGTTGTTTCTTCTTGTCGTTCTCCCGGTTGATTTAGCAGATGCAGCAGACAAGAAACAGCTGTGGGAACTGAACAAATCTAAAATCGTAAATCTCCCACGTTCCCACCCTGCAGCGCCATTTATACCAGATCTGTTAAATCGATTATCTTCCAAAACCGGAGACGGAGAAGCTATATCCGAAACGGAATTTCTGGCATTATTTGATAGGCCCGAAAGCCACAAAGTATACACAGATTATCTAATAAAAGTGGCCACCCCTCGCAGTGTAGCTAATCAGAACAAGGAGCATAAAGATTACACTCGGATTTTCCTATCAAAAAAACGAATTAAACGAGGCGTACAGTTCCTTAAGGATAAAAAACAATTGCTTGATAAAGCAGAATACGAATATGGCATTTCCCGGAATGATATAGTGTCAATTCTTATGTGGGAATCTGGATTGGGTGAGTTTACGGGAAATCTACGAGTATTTAACGTTTTTATAGCACAACTTTTATATCTCGAAGAAGCTCAAGAAGAAGCAGTACGACAAATTAGAGTAAAAGGAGGCGGTAACCTACTATCTTCAAGTGAGGTTGTTGTTAGTCAGAAAAAGCGTTTTGCAAAGATTCGGCGACGTTGCATAGGGAATCTGGTGGCTTTACTACGCTATAGTAAAGCAAATGGTGTTGATCCTCTGTCGTTGCGTGGATCATGGGCCGGAGCTATCGGATACCCCCAATTTATGCCAGCGAGTATGCCTCATGCAGCAGATGGTGATAATGACGGAGATATTGACCTCCATTCGTGGCCAGACGCTGTGATGAGTGTAGCTAAATATCTTAAGGAGCGAGGCAAATATGGTCCAAGTAATAAAGAACGCCGCAAGGCCATATTCAGTTATAATCCAATAGAATCTTACGTCACTGGTGTGATTAAGTACTCCGACGCCATCTCAAAAAGTTCTTATTAGAATTGATAAAACGTTTTACAAGGCAATTATTTGATGGATTCGATCAACAGTTTCTAGCATCTTTTTATCGTTTCCACCAACTTCACTGACTAGGGGGCCATTGTATCCAATCTTTCGGAGTTCTGTCATAACGGAAAGCCAATCAGTATCACCTTCCATTAACTGAACCCAGGAACCGTCTCGGCGACGAAAATCTTTTACATGTACTCTGAGTATCCGATTTCCAAGTTCTCGTATCCACATATCTGGGTATCCGTAAAGAATCATATTTGCTGTATCCAGATAAATTCCGACAGAAGAAGAACTAATTTCATCAACAAGTTGGCACGCTTCTCTAGGACTCAACATAAATTGGTTCCATACATTTTCGATAGCTATCTGGGTTCCCCTACTTTGAGCCTCAGGTGCTAGTTTGGCAAGTATATCCCGAATGTTATTCCAGGTTGTTTGGTAACAACTTCTGGGGTCAAGTTGGCCAGGATGAAGGAGGAGGGCTTCAACATTAAGAATTTCTGCTATCTCAAATCCTCGTTTCAAAATAGCAACACGTTTATTCCTTTCGTCTAAGTCAGGAGATAATAGAGATCCAGGGTCTTGACGAATAGCAATCATAGAGGACAGCTCAAGGTTATTCGCAAGGCAAGCGTCCTTAATCGAAGTAATTTCTGACAAAGGAGCGTCAATATTCGGGAATCCTTCATCAGAAAATACTAATTCAATGGCTTCATAACCCATATTCCTTGCTTTAGAAAGATCATGATTAAGATTTTGCCGACTAAGACATAGTTGAGTGATACCCGGTTTCATAACGGGACGGCCTCCTCAATAAGACAGTTAAAACAAAAAATTGAAGTTAAATCATGAAGATAGGTTACATTAATGGGCAGAAAACGCAAGATAAATGGCAGTCTTTTAGGGATTAAGCTTTTTATATCTTACATTCTTATATAACCTTTAAATATGGCATGACTCCAAAGAAAAGTTATAAAGTTAAACTGAAAGGGGGGTCATAATGAAATATTTCTTAGTCTTCCTATTGGTATTTTTGAGTTGTAAGGGAGATACAGGACAAGTTGGGCCTCGAGGTATTGTGGGTCCTAAGGGGCCACAGGGAGTACAAGGTCCTGAGGGTGATCGTGGTGAGCAAGGAGAACAAGGGATCCCGGGAGATCCAGCACCGGCCATAAGTTGGGCAGATGTACTTGAGACCGGAAATATAAATGTATCAACCTATCTAGTAGGATCTATGATAGATGGGGTCCCTCACGGTGTGGGAACAGGATTTGTGGCATATTGGGCCGATGGGATATGGACGAATGCTCACGTTGCAGAAGCATTGATAGAAAACGAAGAGACATATGAGAACACTTATAGTTTTGTTACCCAAAATGGGGAAGAAATTGGTGGCGCTGATACCTACAAGGTAGAGGAGATAGTACTTCACCCTAATTATGCTGGGTTAGATTCACCCGACGTAGCATTTTTATTTTTGGAATCAAGTGTTTCACACCAGATCACCCAATTACTACCGGAGGAAATGATTTATGATTTAAGAGTCGGGCAGCCATTAGGCACAATAGGTTTTCCCGGATTAAGTGTTTTTTATAACGAATTATTTCCCATAGCGATATTCAAGAATGGAACACTTTCTTCATTAAGGCCATTCTTAGACAATAATTTTTTTGCGAATCCCGGTAATTCAGAAATCTCTAGCATTTTACATTATAATATGATTATTCATCCTGGGACCAGCGGAAGTGCAGTATTTGATCATGAAGGGTATGTGGTCGGGATAAACTACGCATTTGAATTTGCAGAAAGTAATGGTAAAGAGAGTTTTGGAATCAATGTACGATATATTTGGGAATTAATAGACTACCTAAAAGAACTTGGTGAAACGCAGACGGTAACATCTAGGAATACGGTGGGTATCGGAACATATCCTTACGGTAAATACAGACCGTACCCAGATTCCTGGACTGGTGCACGCCCCTCATTCCCGTAACTGAAATCTTACTAATTAAATCAATTTCAACAGAATGGAAGGGGGGATTTTCGAGCGATTAAAAGCATAATAAATCTGTGGTCAGGGGTTATGGTCCCTTTGTAAAAAGCCATACGAGATCTTATAATCTATAATTTCTGGTATCGTTTGGGAAACCTAGCAACGTAAGTTATACAATTTGGCGGGGTATCTAGGTTTCTGATAATAGGATAGCTTAAAACACGCCTAATAAGGATAAAGAATAGTTGCCTTGCAAAATGCTTCAAAAAGATGACGAAGATGAAGAGCTTCAAGCCATAATTTCTATTAGGCGGCCAGGTCTACTTTTTTATTAATTTGCGGGGGTTTTTCATTTTCGTTCTCTAGGGAGAATCGGAGAACCAGATATCCTAATAGGCCTGATAGTAACGAGCCAATTATAATCCCTAGTCTTGCATCAGATCCATGGGCGAGTTGGTTATCTCCAAATGCTAATGATCCAATAAAGAGACTCATAGTAAATCCAATACCACATAACGCACTGGCCCCGTACAAGCCGCTCCAAGAAATCCCAGTGGGTAGTTTTGATAACTTAAGTTTTACAGATAACCAGCATAGAGCAAATATTCCTATTTGTTTTCCGAGAAAGAGCCCCAGGGCTACACCGATAGGGACACCATGTAGTAATTGGTTACCTGTTATCCCATCTAAATTAATACCCGCATTAGCAAAGGCAAAAAGTGGTAAGATAATAAAAGCTACAACAGAGTGTAAATCCTGCTCCAGAACCTTAAGTGGGGAAACATCCGGATCTTTTCTAGAGCGCATGGGAATAAAAAAGGCTAAAAGTACTCCTGCTAGCGTGGCATGCACGCCAGATTTTAGCAAGGCAACCCAAAGTATCAGCCCAACTAGCATGTATAAACTATGCGAGACGAAGTTTCTGAAATTTAAAATGGTAAGAATTAAGATACATCCTGATGCTATTAGTAATGCGGTTGTTGATATTTCAGCCGTATAAAATACAGCAATAATTACAATTGCTCCAATATCATCTAATATTGCCAATGAAGTCAGAAATACCTTCATGGAAATGGGAGCCCGGGTACCAAGCAAAGCTAACACCCCAAGAGTAAAAGCAATATCGGTAGCTACTGGAATTGCCCACCCCTGCAGAGCATCGAGGCTATCACCATTAAAAAGTACATAAATAAGAGCGGGAAAAACCATCCCACCTATAGCCCCTATGCCAGGTAGGACTATATTTCTTCGATCAGATAACTCCCCCTCAAGAAATTCACGTTTTAATTCCAGGCCTACGAGAAAGAAGAATACCGTCATAAGTCCATCGTTTATCCAGAGTAGTAATGGTTTGTCTATATTTAAGCCACCCATTTTTATTTGGAGCGGCATATTTAGGAAGAGATTGTAAATCGAATCGAGGAAAGAATTAGCTGATACCATAGCCAAAACAGCAGCAAGCATCAACAGAATACCGCTAGCAGATTCTGTCTTTAGAAATCGAACAATAAATGAGCTTTGTGTGTTTTTCATAATATTTGAAGTTGTCATTAATCCTTTGATTATATCTTATGCAATTTGCTTAATCATTGCTTCTACATCAACTGTTTTGTTAGTTTTAGAGGCTTCTATAGCACCGAAAACCATCGCTACACTCTGAATATTGTTTTCCAGTCGTGTATCTGGAGCAGGACCGCCATCTAACCATTCAAGAAATTCATGGATCAGCCACTGATGACCATCATACTCGGTCTTAACTAAATTGATATCCTGAATAAGAGTACCATCAACTTCGTTATGCCTGTAAATACGGGTGATTTTATCGTTATCAATAGCAATAGCACCCTCCTCACATTCTACCCGGTAGCTTTCCTGATGCCAACTATTTTGCTTAGAAGCACCCAAGCATGATCCTTCATATGCTGCTTTTATACCATTTGTCATATCTAATACATACATAGCGCAACAATCTCCTTTGAAACTACTCCAGGGTCGATTCCATTCCCAACCGGATATCGTCTTACAATTCCCGTTCGTCAAATTCCTAAGCATGTCAAAGTGATGGACAGCACCTTCTATTAAAAGGGTGTGGGGTATTTCATGGCGAAAGGCACCCCATGCACCGTAATTTCGGTAATCCGCTGCAAAACGTGCTTGAATATAATTAACTCTACCGAGCTCACCCTTCTTTAATACTTCCCGCATCGTTAACATATGGGTAGAATATCGGTAATTTTGTATTACAAGCATCTTAAGAGAATTTTTCGTAACAGCATTATAAATATCTTTGCAGGAAGACCACGTGTCAGCAATTGGTTTTTCACTCAAAATATCTAGTTTTTTTTCTGTAGCTAACATTACAGCATCTTTATGACGGGCCGGAGGAATAACAATTGTGCAATAGTCTGCATCTATTTCCTTGAAGGCGTCTTCCATTCTAGTGTACCTGCAGTTTTTAGGTAGACCAAGAAAATCTCCTGCACTCTGAAGAATATCAGGGTTGATATCAACCAAGGCAACAATTTGGTTTCGAGTATTAAACCGAGGGTAAAAATTACGAATCCATCCATCTGCCATTCCACCAGCCCCTACCATAAGACATCTCTTTTTTTCTAGCATTACATTGAGCTCCTTTTAATCAAATAACAATTTTTTTCCATTCACCCTGGCGAAAACGGTAAAAACACGCGATCCCAAGTAAATAAATATAAATAGTGGCACCAAGCCATGCTCCCCAAAAATTAAGATTCAGAGTGAATGCGAGCAGATATGTAAGTGGTAGAAATATAACCCATGCACTAATGAAACCTACAACTGTCGGCCATCTTGTGTCTCCAGCACCACGTAGGGCTCCTATGAAGATTACCGCGAAGGCATCGAATATTTGAAATACGGCTGCGCATAATAGTCCTTCTTTTCCATATCGTATTACAGTAGAATTATTATTAAATAGGTTAATGAGGGTTTCTGGAAACAGCAAGAAAACAAGTCCGCAAAACCCCATTATTCCGAGAGCAAGTTTTAGCGATATGTATGTAGATCTTTCCGCAAGAACTAGGTTTTTTGCCCCGATGTATTGTGCCACAAGAGTTGATGTTGCCAGACTGATACCCATGCCAATCGTGTAAGATATGGCCATTAATTGAATAGCAATCTGATTCGCAGCCAACTGGGGATTCCCTAGTCGACTGATTAACACACTAAAAATAATGAAACTTCCGGCATCAAGTAATCTCTGAAGACCAATAGGTGCACCGACTTTGATGAGGCGGACACAATCGTGGAAACAGGGATAAACGATATCTCGGTTGCCATATTTCCGGAGGTGTTTGGAAAAAAATAGTACCACATAAATCCCACAACCTAATATACATGCAAGAGCTGACCCAATGGCGGAACCCTCAACCTCAAGGCGCGGTAATCCCCAATGGCCATAAATCAATCCATAGTTAAGAATGATGTTAATTATATTAATAGTAATTCCTACCTTCATAGGAGTTTTTGTATTACTAATCCCCCTAAAAAAACTTGCTATCGTCATAGCTATTATAAAAGCTGGGCCATCAATCAAACGCCACTGAAGATAATTAATTCCAAGAGATTTTACTTCGGGAGAGGGATCAGCAAGGGCAAAAATTAAAGGTACGAAAGGTATTGCAAGGAGAATTATTACTCCGCTTATTAGGGCTATATATAGCCCTTGCCAAGTCATATATCCACAATCTTTTAATTTTCCAGCACCATAACTCTGAGCGACAAAAGTGTTTATTCCTATGGCAAGGCCCCCCAAGGGTAGATAAAAAAGCCAAGCAAAACTCGCCCCCAAGCCAACAGCTCCAATTTCGATAATTCCAAGTTGTCCCACCATATAGGTGTCAACCACCCCAAGCAGAGTCTCAGACATATTCGTCACAATGATTGGGTACGCTAGCAACCAAACAGGTCGGAATTCTTTAGACATAGGAATAAGACTTATCAACCGATTTAGGCCCAAATTTTTCGGTCTATAGGAATTGGCCATATTCTTTAAACAGCTTATGGAGAAAATAAGTTATATGTAATTATTGAGCTGTGAATGGAATTACGTGAAGCAATAAATTAATGGTGTTATTTTCTCTTATTGTAGATTTAGTCCGTTGTCACTAATTAAGTTTAAACAGTGATTTAATTTTTTATCCATAATTATCTAAAAAATATTTTTCTCTATCATCTTTTTTCATGCCCACTATCTCGTTCATGAAGTTTTTTTTATCTTCCCTAGATTTAAAGACCCAAATTCAAACAGTGTCATGTGAATGATAGATTGCTTTCAGTTCATCATCTATTTCGCAGATTTCTTTAGGTCTTTTATTAGTTTTTGTATCTTCCTCAAACATATTAATCCAAATATAAAACCCATTGTCCCTAATGACATTCAATGATTCCTATTACTTCTATATCCCTTCTTTATTGCACCATTCTTTTCTGCTGGACCGTAACTGAGGGCGAATAACAAAGGTTCTTTATCATCAATTAAGAAACCACCAGTACAACAAAAACAACGTAAATATAATAGTAAACCACAACATAAAATTACTCTTCTTATTCATTTTAAATTCCTCGGTGGTTATAAATACCTAAGCATCGCCGACGATGGTAAGACCACCATCAACAACAAGACTTGCGCCATTGATAAAGGAAGCTTCATCAGATGCAAGAAAGACCACAGCAGAAGCAATGTCATCAGGTTGCCCCAACCGCCTCATGGGACAGCGGGTAATATACGGATTGGCTTCATCAATATTAATATTATCCCATGTTTTTGTTAATATGGCTCCAGGGAGGATCGCATTACTCCTGATTTCAGGGGCATAGTCTACTGCTACTGATCTTGTAATGCCAATCACACCGCCTTTCGCAGCATCATAGGCCGCATAATTTTTGAATCCTACGAGACTGTGTATAGAAGCAGTATTAATTATGACCCCGGTGCCTGATTTTTTCATTGCTGGAATAGCATGTTTGCAGCCCAAGTATAGAGCTTTGAGGCAAACATCAAGTGTTCGAGACCAGTCAGATTCAGTTATATCACATATAGGACCGGGGGCATGCCAGTAAGCATTGTTATGTAAGATATCCAACTGCCCATAAGCTTCAAGGGCTACCTGAATCATATTTTGGACATCATTCTCATCAGCAACATCTGCAACGCAATCTACAGCTATTCCGCCTTTTTGTCGTATCAGTTCAACTGTGTGCTCAAGGCCCGTCCTGTTAATATCAACAGCAACAACTTGTGCTCCTTCTTGTGCTAACCTAGTAGCTGTTCCCATCCCTATGCCTGATGCTGCGCCAGTTACGATTGATGTTTTCCCCACCAACTTCATAGACCTACTCCCTCCTCAGTAATTACGTTACTAACAAAGCCAGTAAAATCAATTACTTATAGGCTATATAATCATACTTTATAACTTCTTTGTAACTATTTAGTCTTATAATTTCAATCATCCTAAACAATTTCTATAGACTTTGGCTTACGCAGAAAAAACATAGCCAAAACAATTAGGGTTACTGGGAAGATAAAGATTAGAATACCGGCAAAAAATACAATCATACCTACCACGCTTTGTATCACTGACAAAATTGCAAAAATCTTCAATAAAGTTGGAACTTCATTTAACTTCTTAAGCAGAAAATACCAATTAGCAAATCTACAATACCAATTTATAATCGCTTACAAATCATGTATTTTATTTAACCATTTATAATGGGCTGTTCTTTTATTGTAATCCAAAGTTTTTCAAACTCCTCTGTACCATCTTCTTTCCAATATTTTGTACTAACACCAGGGCTGTAGGCTTCCAGTTGAAATCCTTGAAGAACATTCGAAAAATGGACTTGGCGCCCATCAAGATAAGTTGCCGTTCGGATAAATCGAGGCCTAGTAAAGTCGTAAGGTTTCTCTTCGTCTCGGAATGGTGCTAGTTCTTTATCAGAGATGAGAAATTTATTAATAGCTTCCTCATCAACAACAACCCCCAATCCAGGATCATCAGGTACCCGATGAAAACCACCTAGAACCTTTATGGGATTTTTGAGCATTTGGTGCTTAAAAAGGTTAACGCAGGTAATTGCAGGCCATGTTGCGTGAGAAAGAACAGCACCAAGATGAGCAGCCCAGGTTGTTGTAAGGCCATTACCAACCATCTGAAGCCAAAAGGGCATGTTAGCTTCAGCACTTAGAATACCTTGGCGCAGTATCTGTGATGCTCCCCCATTTATCACGAAGCCATCACAGATCGCTTCACGAATAGTCGTCGTGTAGCTTGGTATCCCAAAATGCATGGCAATAGGTCGGCTAATTACCTGACGTAACTGACGATTTCCTAGGATATCTGTTTGAGGGATTGGGGTTTCAAACATAGCAACAAGATTAAATCGTTCAAGTTTCTGCATAATGGGCATAGCAGAGGCGGCATTGTGCATGGTACCGTTTGCATCAAGATCAACTCGGAAATAATCGGGTGCAGCCGCTACAATTGCTTCCATTTGTTCGTTTATATCGTGCCAAGGTCTTTGTTTTAGTTTTATAGTTGTATAACCGTTGTCGATCGCATCGCGGATTTGACATGCCCATTCGCTAGGCGGCCCCTCATTAGACCACCAAGATATGGGAACCCAGTCTCTTACTTTATTTCCTAATAGTTTGTAACATGGTACTTCTAAAGCCTTGCCAACTACATCATAAAGCGCCATCTGTAAGCCAGCACCGATAGTATCATCCTGCATCATATCAGCTGGGCTTTTACCCATCACCCGCTGTACACTTTGATTAGTTACCCGAGAGTGAATATAATGGACGATAGTTTCTCCCCACCCAACTAACCCAGCGTCTGTCGTAACTTTACAAAGTTCGAAGATGGACCAGTTATAGACTGTTCTTTCCGCAACAGCTTGCTGTCCAGGGGTAAAGGGTACACGGACCATAAACCGTTCTACATTAGTTACTTTTAGTGCCATTAATATTCTCCAAATGTTGAAATTATTCTGGATTTTCCAAGTAACTTGCGAGAAGCGAGACGCAACAGTGCAGACTATTTCGGTGAATAATTTCAAACCCATGGGTATTTTCTGTTGGAATACATACTAACCCAGCCTTCGGCGTTTGTCCTAATGCTTTGGCTATTGAAGCATCTGAACCATAACTTTGCCAATAAGCAGATTGAGGTTTTATTCCTAACTCCTGACCACATTTGACCAGGCGATCTGCCACCTCTTTATTATAGAGACCCCTAGTATCACCGTAGACAACTACTGGGTTTTCTGAAAGAGATACTCCGTACTCTTTACAAGCGGGACCGGAATCGACAGCTAACGATAAATCTCCAGGTAAAGTCCGGGCTGCAAATGCTGCACCATGACCACCAATCTCCTCACTAGTTGTCATTACTATATAAGTATCGCCGGCGGGTTTAATTTGGGTTTTTTTCAAATGTTTAGCCGTACTAATCAGAATACTTATAGCTGCACGATTATCCATGAAATAACCTCCTAAGCAGTCGTCAATTTCAAATATACCCCTTCTAGAACGGGCTATGACTACTCGAGTGCCGGCATGAACGCCTGCTTTTTCTAACTCTTCCGGTGTTTTGTTAGTAAAGACATAAACATGTCCCCAGTCCATAGCCGATTTGCCACCATTGGTTTTGATTTCCCAAATACGGGGAGAATCTTCTGTGGTATGTTGGGGGCCAACAGAGAGTACTCCCGGTAAGATTCCTCCATCTGCTAAAATTTCTAATGGTCCTTGTCCAAAATTTGCTGGAGAAATTCCACCTAACGGATTTACTCGTAAGGTTCCATCTTGGTTAATACGTTTAACAATCATAGCTATTTCATCTAAGTGCGCCATTACCCGGATCGCTGGTGCTTCTGTTGATGTGCCACGTAAAACACCCACGAGATTGCCAGCAGGATCAACGAAAGTTTCATTACAGATTCCCTGTAGTTCATTCTTACATAGATCTCTTACCTCCTCCTCTTGCCCTGAAGGACCCCGGGCATAAATCAGTTCTTGAAGAAGTGTAAGGAGGTGATTGTCTGAGGTCATGTTTGATTCTATAATAGAAACTATTTTGTTCTTCACTTTTAGGTGAAATCATCTATAAAAGTAAAAAGTATCGTCATATTGGCTGCAAATCAAGTGCAAATACTTGACATAAATTCGTCTATATTTACACTTCTAACAAGTTATTTGTTGTTTTTCTGAATATTGAAAAGATACATCCAGTCGTTGTATACTATCCTGAACTTCGATGAGGTATGTTAAAATAGATACTCGAGCGACAATAGTAGGTTTAGGTGAGTTGTTGTGGGACAGATTGCCCTCTGGCCCTCAACTTGGAGGTGCTCCTACTAACTTTATCTATTATACGTCACTATTGGGAGCCGAAGGAATTATAGCAACGTGTGTAGGGGAAGACCGATTGGGAAGCCTTGCTATTGATAAAGTAGCAGGATTTGGATTAACCACTGATTGGATACAACGAGATCAGATTCACCCTACAGGCACTGTTGATATTACTATCGGATCAAATGGTGAGCCATATTTTAATATAGAACAAAATGCAGCGTGGGCATTTATGAGCTGGACAAATGAGTGGCAGGTACTAGCCTCGCGAGTCGATTTGGTTTGCTTCGGAACTATTGCCCGTTATCAAACTTATTCTGCAAATACTATTAATGCTTTTATAGATGCGATGAAACCCTCTGCTCTTCGTATCTTTGATGTGAATTTGAGACAAAAACTATATAGTCCTCTCCTTCTTGAGAAATTATTTCAACAATCAGATGTTGTAAAACTAAACGCCCAAGAATTATTAGTAGTAGGCAATATCCTTAATATAGAAGGTAAAGATCTGGAAGCTAAAGCAGAGGGGTTACTTGCTAGATACAAATTAGATATTGTCTGTGTCACAAGAGGGTCGGAGGGTAGTATATTATTAAGTCCGACAGAAACAGTGATCCACAACGGGGTGAAAGTTCAGGTTGCCGATACAATAGGAGCAGGAGATGCTTTTACAGCGACATTAGCTTGTGGTTATCTCAACCACATACCGCTCCAAAATATTAGTGAAGGAGCTAATCAACTTAGTGCTTGGGTCGCTTCGAGGCCTGGTGCTACTCCAGTAGTGGATGAAAATATTCTCTTCGATATTCGACAAAATTTATATCAATACTAGTCAGATAAATAGTAAGTATCTTTGGAAGGTCATAATGGTCAGTTCAGCCAAAGAGGTCTTCGCAGTCCCCCTGGCCCTGGGGCAGGTCGTGTTTGTTTTAGCCAAGTTTTGTAAACGGCGAAGGATTTTTCAGTATCAACCATAACATCTCCATATCGGTCATCATCCTGTGCTTTCTCAACTCGGACCTTTTGGTGCCAGCAGTGCATGCCGCTTACTGGGTCGGGATGGATAGGGAAAGTAATATTCTGATGGACCCCACCATCTCTCCAAAAAATACGTGAGGAGTCATTGTCTTCACTTGTATAAGGCTGGATCCCATTTACGACTTTCATATGCCACTTCCCCTCATTTTCTTCTTGTATATCTACCAGATTTATTGACCAACGGTTACCTTCTGTATCCTGCTTTCGTCGCCATCAATGTAGAAAAGCTGAGGCTTTGTATCTTTTTCTACCTTTCGGACCGAAACCTGTTCTTTAGAGAGTAACTTAGATGTTTCTGTTGATTCGTCTGCCATATCACCAGAGATTATAGCATGTTCTGGGCAGACATTAACACAGGCAGGCTCAAGACCAATATCCACGAGATGAGCACAATAGTTACATTTTGCAGTTGTTTTGGTTTCAGGGTCTATATAAAGTGCATCGTAAGGGCAGGTCTGGATGCACCCTTTACACCCGATCAACGACGGTGATCAAAATCAACAATTCCATCATTACGAGTATATAAAGCAGTTACCGGACATATTTCCACACAGGGTGCGTCTTCGCAGTGATTACATCGCATAACAGAAAAATGTCTTGTAGTATTTGGAAAACTCCTTTTTCAATATACTTTACCCATGTACGGTTGACTCAGACAGGAACTTCGTGTTCTGACTTACAAGCAACAGTACAGGCGTGACACCCTATACATTTTCTATTATCTATAATAAAGCCGTATTGCATTAATACTCCAAAATTTTATCAGATATGTTTTAATCGGGCAACCTTCTGTATTTTCCACCGTAGTAAATTAAAGGTTTTCCTTCTTGTTGGCCTCCAGCTAAGATTTCGCCTATAAAAATGTCGTGGTCTCCTCCTGGTAGTATAGAAGTTATCTGACAATCAACGTAGGCTAGGGCTTTTTCAAAAATGGGTGCCCCCGTAATTTCAGTACGGTATTCAATGTCAGAGAAGTCTTTCGGACCGTGCTGAGCAAATCTGACTGATAATTCTTCATGCTCAACTGTTAGGATATTGACGGCAAAAATTTTGCTAGTTCTAAGATAGTTATTCATGTGAGCTTTTGAATCAACAGATATTAATATCAGCGGAGGGTTTAATGACAATGATGTCACTGCGTTAGCGGTCATCCCATGCGGTATTTCATTTTCCAGGGTTGTCACAACGGTTACACCGGTCGCAAAACACCCCATTATACGCCGTTGCTCCAAATAATCGAAGGCCATTCACTATACCTACTTAGTTACGAGTTATTATTATAAGAAATTTATCCAACAGTGATATAAAAAGGAATTAATGTCAATATATTTCCATATTCTAACAGTGCTATATAGTTGTTCAAATGAATTTATATATATAGTTGTTCCGATTTAGGTTTCATAAATACGTGGGATAGTAACCTGCCGCAGCTTGATGCTTTTAATTATCATGAAAATTTTCTGTAAAACTTTTAATATTTTTAAAGAGTCTATCATGGTTTTTGGGGCTAGAACTTTCGGTTATGATATTGATAAACTATCTTCAGAGCAATAAAATCTTCATGGTCATTGCTTAATAACGGTATGCCTAAAGATTAGGCTTGCCTAGTTCTAATAGTTTGTACCTTGCCTATGAAGATTTTAGTATGTATCTTTGAAGTTAACAAGATATGAATCAATTTTGATTACAAAGGGGATGTACCGCATGTATAGACGCCTTAGATTGGGCATGATTATTTCTCTAATCATGTTAACGAGTGGATTTTTGCATATAGGTCAGAATGAGGAATATGCCGTGTTGACCGACCGTGTAAGATCACCTGAACAAAACTTACCAGTCGTCGATAGTACGGTGGAACAGATAACAAAATTATTAGGCACGAGAGAAGCATATGCTCGGCGGGGGTTTGGCGGATTTAGAAGTTCACGCTCCTTATGGAATCGGCGGAGTTCCTTTGGACAGCGCAGTCCGTTTTCCCGAAGGCAAACCCCTCCAGTAGCCAGGCAAGCCCCCCGTACTAACCAACGTTCAGCAGCCACTGCCGCTAGATCCAAACCCAATAGTACTAGCATAGCACGTAGTTCAACACGGAGGGCAATACCAAGATCTTCCGTTGTAGGAAGGCGTGTCCAAAGTGAATCTGCACGTAAATCACTAGTGACACACCGAACACGTCAGTCTAGCTTTAATAGGTCATCTAATACAGCTGCTAATACTAGTAGTTATCGAAATAATAGTATCTACAACAGAGGGGCCCAAAACCGAACATCCTATGATAATTATTATTCCAACCGAGACCGTTATTATGGAGGAATGGGTTGGGGGACACCACGATATGCTTTTATGTCATATCCAAGCTTTGGAATGTGGGATGCTCTGATATGGTGGTCAATGCTGGATAGGCTTAGTAGTCGGCGCCATTATGCAATGGCTCATCATCACGCGAACGATGCTGGTTATAAAGAGTGGAGAGGAGAAGCCAACCGACTAGCTGAGGATAATACTGAGTTAAGGGCAAAGCTTGATGAATTAGATAAGAAAGTAGCCAGCCTTGATGGAACTCCAAGGAGTTCTGATTACTTGCCACCGGGAGTAACTCCAGGTATCGCTCTTGCTGCTGAAGTAGTAGCGACTGCCGATCCTAATCAACCCCGTATTGTTGTTAATACAGGAGTAGAAAATGGAAATTACCATCGATTTGGTCAGATTCTTAAAGGACACCTGCCAGGTTTTGATGTGATTCTGCAGCCAAGCAATGGCTCAGAAGATAATTTAAAGAACCTTGTTCAAAATCAGGTCGATGCCATTCTTGTGCAGAGTGATATTTTGAACGGTTATCTGCGAAAAAACCCTGATATAGACGACCAGATAGTGGGGCTA
>CAZQGS010000045.1:0-66551 GCA_964593235.1 uncultured Gemmatimonadota bacterium
AAGATACCTATTATCTGGAGAAAACTGGGTGAGCACTTGGTATTCTGGGGGAGCTGCATCATTAGGGAGAACCACACCAAACGAATTTTTTTGGTTCCTGGAGGTACTAACTTGATGACTATCGTTTTCCTGAAAAGCCAAAACAGTAAGGGTACATAAAAGGAAAGTAGTCCCCAAGATTAATGCTCTAATCTTTATCCTCATCGAAACGCCCACCTTTTAACAACCAACGACATAAACCGACGTGCTGGCTATCAGAAACCTAGCCTTACACATAGAGCCATACGTCAATCTTATTGATATCTCACTAAACTGTCAACCGTTTCATCTGGGTTTATGAATCATAAAATAGGTGACAGAACTAATATTACGGATTAATCTATATGTGGTCATAATTTTAACATAACTTGAACTATAAAAAAAGAAGTAAACATAAATAGTTAAATTTAGATATAATAGGGAGGAATAAGATGCCTATTGCTATGAGACAATTGGGAAATACAAGTGCCTATGTCACTGAGTTAGGTTTCGGTAGCGCCCCTCTCGGAGATCTTTTCCAAAAAGTAAGTGATCCCAGGTCTCGTAGTACACTTCGTGCAGCGTGGAAAGCTGGTATCCGGTACTACGATACATCCCCTTGGTACGGTTATGGGAAAAGCGAATTAAGAATTGGAGATTTTCTTCGGAATAAAAAGAACAATTCATACATTTTATCTACTAAAGTTGGTAGAGTATTTAAAGCTACACGAAATTTACAAAACTTTGAAAAGGGCGCATGGAGTGGAGGGCTGCCATTTGACCATATCTATGATTACAGCTACGATGGTATTATGCGGTCGTATGAGGATAGTCTAATCCGGTTTGGAATCAATCAGATTGACCTACTATTAATACATGATCTTGATCCATTCTACCATAATGAAGCTCAAATTCATGCCTATCTTAATCAGTTATTTACTAGTGGTTATCGAGCCCTTTCCGAGCTCAAAGCGTCTGGAGATATAAAAGGTATTGGGGCCGGCCTAAACAAAACTGGGATGATGCTAAGATTTTTGGAATTGATGCCATTAGATTTTTTCATCGTGGCTATGCCATATACACTATTGGATCAGGATGCTCTCGATCATGAATTGCCTCGTTGTGTGGATGATGGAATTGGTATAATTATTGGTGCAGTCTTTGCATCCGGGATACTTGTAACGGGCCCAACTGAAACATCAACTTATGGATATATGCCGGCAACAAGCGAGATCAAAGAAAAGACTCGACGTATTCAGGTGATCTGTACCCAACATAATGTTCCTCTTGCCGCGGCTGCTCTGCAGTTTCCATTGTTTCATTCCGCTGTTGCATCTGTAATTCCGGGTGCAATTAAACCTGAATATGTTGAAACCAACCTATCTAATTTTAACTTTCCAATTCCCCCAGACCTGTGGCTCGAGCTTAAATCAGAAGGGTTAATCCGTGAAGATGCCCCAACACCAGAATAATGGGATTAAATTATGGACTTTGAACTTTGGCAATGGCTTCTACTAATTGGAGTAGGAGTTGTCTCAGGTTTTGTGAATGTTATAGCAAGCGGAGGCTCACTACTAACCCTTCCTATTCTGATTTTTATGGGACTGCCTGGGAATGTAGCCAATGGAACCAACCGCATAGGAATTTTTGCACAGAACACATCGGCTGTTATTGGGTTTTTCAGAAAGGGCTATTCCGAATTTTATAAAATGCTTACCCTTAGCCTATGCGCTGTCCCCGGGGCAGCAATGGGGGCATATATCGGAACCCAAATTAATAGCGAGGTATTTAATAAAATACTCGGTGGATTGATGATAGTATTGCTTGTTTTGATGACTCGGAAACAAACAGGCCCTGAATTTGTTCAAACCCCCCAACGATTACTTATTGGCCACTTTCTGATGGTTGGAATCGGATTTTATGGCGGATTTATTCAAGCCGGAGTTGGGTTTTTCCTCATGGCTGTTCTCCATCGTGTCATAGGCTTGGATCTTGTGCGAGTAAATGCTTACAAAGTATTTATTGTTGGCCTATATACTCTAGTCGCCTTAGCTATATTTTCTGAAAAAGGCCAGGTACTTTGGCTCATCGGAATTTTCCTAGCCATCGGGACTTCCATCGGCGGATGGATCGGCGCACACTATACCATTAAACGAGGAGAAAAATTAATCCGATATGTATTAACAACTGTATTAGTAATTATGGCCATCAAACTTCTTTATTAAAACACTAGTAGTGATTATTAGAGTTCGTCTTATCCCTGTATATGTCTTATCCATATATTACGGTAGCGGACTGGGTTACCATGGTCTTGAAGTTGTAGGGGCCCGGTCGGGTTATGAGGACTCTCGTAATTAGCCAAATTTTTATGTCCGGTTGGACCAATCGCTTTTTGCCGATGATGGACCAACACACCGTTATGTAATACTGTCAAATATGCACTTTTAACCAATAAGTTTTCTTGCCATATTGGTGCCTCAAAAATAATATCATAGCTCTGCCATTCTCCTGGTCCTCTAGATGAGTTAACCAAAGGTGGATATTGGCCATAAATTGCTGCCGCCGATCCATCAGCATAGGTACGGTTATTAAAGCTGTCCAGAACTTGTACCTCATACTGCCCCATAAGGAAAACACCACTGTTGCCCCTGCCTTGACTGTTTCCAACAACCTCTTCGGGAGTAGCCCACTCTAGATGTAGCTGACAGTCTCTAAAATACATCTTAGATGCAATATCTCCTGTTCCATTTACCTCCATATATCCATGTTCCACTTTCCACGTTGCGGGACCATTCGGACCTTTCCATTGACTAAGGTCCGATCCATCAAACAATACCACTGCATCAGATGGAGGACTATCTGCTTCACCTCCTGGGACAACAACCTGAGGCTGTGGTCTCTCTCCATCGTGTACATGCCATTTGGAATCTGGAATTAAAGGAGTATCACTGTAACCTATTGAATCTGCCATTTTATTGACTCCTATAAGCAAACTTCATGAATCATTTGTGAATAAATATCTACTGCTTCATGTATTTGTTTTATTTCAATATACTCTCCAACAGTATGAGCCTGCTTGATACTACCTGGACCTAGCACGACCATATCTAATTTGTCTCGAAAATGAATGGCATCGGTACCATAGGGTACTGTCTCTGGCTTTTTTCCATTTGTAACTTTTGTTGCCAGTTGAACAATTGTATTTGATGGATCAGCATAGAAAGGCTTACTTATTTTACTTTCAACGTCGAAATCATAGCTTTTTGCTCTCGAAACTAATTCTTCTAATAATTCTTCGCTGTGGTCATTAGGCATGGTTCGAAAACTAATATGACAAGTTGACCGAGCAGCAGAAACGTTTTGTTTGGTATCATAGTCAGTAATCACAATATTAAACCCATTAGATGGCGGGTTAAACTCATAATTCATATATCTCTTATCTTGTTTTATCTTATCCGCCATTTCAGCTAATTCAGCTAGAAATGGAGCTATTTTAAAATTAGCAGATTCTCCTAAACCAGTACTAGTATGAGCAGCATGGCCGTTTGCTGTTACTACTATATGAGCTGCCCCTTTATGGGCATATACTGGAGTTAAAGAAGTAGGCTCTGCAACTACGCCAAAACTTGGACGTACGTCCGCGATTATCTGAGACTCTTCTGCGACCTGATACGCCCCCCCTCCACCAACTTCCTCGTCGGCAGTTGCTACCACTAGCACTGGGTGTTTCAAAGATTCAGCATCTATTTGACTAACAGACACCATAGGGCATGCTAAAGGTCCCTTCATATCACAACTGCCCCGACCAAAAAGTCGATTCCCGTCGATTACCCCGTGATATGCATCCCAGTCTTGTTCTTGTCCTGGAACTGTATCTGTATGAGAAAGGAAAGCTAACCCCCCCTTCCCTTCACCTTTTTTTCCAACCAAACTAACTTTCTCTTCATTGTTTTGATCCAAATAAGATAGTCGTTCTACTTCAAGACCACATTCTTTCATACGGTGTTCCACCAAATCAGAAATTGCACTATTACTCCATCGGCTTACAGATTTCACATTTACAAATTCCTGGGTTAGGGCAATCGGATCCAGACCCATGACACACCCCTTTCATAATACGAGTAATATAAACGAACTTGGCGTTATTATATCAATCTGTTAACCAACTTGACATTTCTTTTAGCAACTCTCTATCTATTCCTAGTTCAGCAGCCTCAAAAGCATTTTCAAGGTGGCTTACTGTTCGAGCTCCCACAATAACCGAAGTAATATCTCTGTTCCCCATTACCCAGGCCATAGCAAGTTTTACCATCGGTATATTTAGTGAATTAGCAAGATCACGTAGGCGTTCAACATTTCGAAAATTTCTTTCATTAAAGTAGACGTCCGCGTGACCAGGAATCACATCAAAACGAGAACCTTTGGGAAAAGCGTTACGATCTGCGGTGTATTTACCAGCTAAGAACCCAGCTGCCAGTGGACTGTATGTCGTGACCGCTACTTCTTCCTTAATACAGAGAGGAAATAACTCATCTTGAGCGCCTGGATCTGCCAGGTTATAAGGAGGCTGAATAACCTCAAAACGTTCAAAATTGTTTTGTTCACTAACTCTAAGGGCTTCTTGAAGTTGTGATGCATTAAAGTTACTACAACCTATGGTTCGTACTTTGCCAGTTCTAACCAACTCATTTAGAGCACCAAGGCTTTCATCAATGGGAACGGTATCATCTGGAGAGTGGAGTTCATAGATATCTACACTCTCTATTTGTAACCGGTCTAGACTAACCTCAAGCGCCCGGCCAATATTATCAGGGCTATTACCACTACTAACCTTGGAACAAATTATCAAGTCGTCACGGCATCCTCTGGATTTCATCCATTTTCCAATAATTATTTCAGAAGAACCCATAATATCTGATGTTTCACGAACATCAGATACCTTTAACACATTTTTTCGATATGAACGAGCATTACCCCCGCCATAGGCTTCAGCAGTATCAAGCCAATTAATTCCTTTTCCTTGCGCATAGTCTAAAATAGCGATAGATGATTCTTCATCTATCTCTCTTCCAAAAGTGACACAACCCAATCCAATAAAACTTAGAGACATGTCAGTACGGCCTAGCTTACGGTGTTCCATAATACCCCCTTACAAATTTCCTCTGTATGTAATGGTTTTCAGATATATTTCGATAAATTTCTAAAGTAACTCTCCGGTAAAAATGTATATCTATTTAGATTAGATGGGCAAGTGTTGTTTGTAGACAGGTATCGATTCAAGAATTAAATATCTCATGGATACACCTTAGAGGGGTAATCAATTTCCTCCAATTTTTCTTCCCAGAGTAATTTGAGTTGATTTAATCGAAGTCGATGCCCTTCTAATTCTCTCTCTGTTTCCAAAATCATTTGTTGAATAAAATATGGATCTTGTTGAGAAGAAGATTCCCGCATGCGATCTGGTCTAATTTTACTGCTTACTGAACGAAAATTAATCGTGGGTTCTTCTGCTAAAACCGTCTCCACAATAGAGACCGTATCGGCACGTTGGTATTCGATCTTGATTTGGGTGCCTGTAGGAAGAGAAGTAACAAAATCAGCAAGTATAATTGGATGATTCATGGACTTCCCATTTACAGCTCTGAGAATATCTCCTTTACGAATCCCTGCATCCATCGCTGGACTATTAGGATAAACCTCTGCAATAACAATCCCTTGTCGATTAGCAGGAAATATGTTGCGATCGTATCCTGCACTAACACCATCCCAAATCTTTTCCACATATATTCCTAACCAACTTCTACGGATCTCGCCGTATTCTATCAGCTGGTTTACTGGGGTTTTTACTCTATTAATTGGAATTACTGATATTGAACCCCTACTAACATTTTGAACTGGGTGAGTTTTTGGATTGGTAACAAAGCCCAACAAATGTCCTTTTGTGGAAAATACTGCACCACCAGAAAAATTTCCTACTCCTGACGTCGTTACCTGCATTTTTACATCTTCTTCACGAATCCCGTTTATTATACCGGTAGTCATTAATGGCAGAAAGCTATTCCTATTACTTAGTACTAGTACCCAAGAACCCGGATTAGCATTATCGGAGTCCCCAAGTGGAGCTGTATTAACAAAAACAGAATCAACACGGATAACCGCAATATCCGAAAAATTATCGATTCCTACAATATCTCCTCCATAATACTCTCCAGCTCCAAAATCTATTAATATGTCATCAGCCCGTTCTACCGCTGCTCCAGTCGTCATAATATAGCCATCTTTGTGAACAACTACGCCAGTGTTAATAGAACGTTTCCAATCTATCAAATGCTGGCCTTTAACTGAACTAATATTTTTCCGCTGCACAATCACGCTTACCACAGTCGGCTTAATTACTTTAACAAGATTTACCAGTTCTTTTTCATGACCTATAAGGTAGGAAGAGTTCTGACCAAAAGCAGAGTTCAGAAAAACAAGTAAAACACTGGATATAAGGACGCATTTACTCATTAGCAGTAAAATTATTTTGATCTTAAAGAGAGGTAATATAGAACGGGGCATATGACCTTAAAAGGATACTCGAATACGCCTAATAGCAGCTGGCAAACGATTAATACTTCGGGATTCTTTTTGCCGAAATCCTTTACTCGACCTCGGATATTTCTCTACAAGTAATTCATTTATCGACTTGTTGACACCTGATTCCAAATTAAAATAATTAACAAAAATTGAAGGATCTATTGGACGTTTTATCCCAGCAGAAATTGTCTGCATATTGTTATTATTTCTTGGCTCTATAGTTCGAATGGTCATTACATCCACTAATTGACTTTTTAGAACGGGCAAACTAATATCTTCCGGACCTCTAGGATTTTTTTCAATTTCTGTATTAAATTTAATCGTCATAGTTGGCAATGATTCATGGTCTAAAGGAACCGGAATAACTAAAGGGGGTACTGCCAGTTCAGGTTCAAATGGCAAAAAACTTTTAATGCCTGGTTTTGGTGTCACCTGAGTTTGTTCTTGGAATTCTCTCAGATTACCAAACCAACTAGTCAAACCGATAGTCAGTAGTAGGCTGCTTGCAAAAACTATTTGAACCGACCGTTGGCGGCTAAATTCACTTATCCCCGCACAAACAATTGACAACCTCCCCCACCTAGTGCTGTTATAAATTTCGTGGCAAATGTTTTTCCGTAAATTTTTATTTAATTTAGTCGCAAAACTGGGTTCAGGAGTAACAGCTTGAAGCCTTTTTAATGCAGCTATTGAGGCTTTCATATCTTCCACCTTAAGGCTACACCGCTGGCATCCACTCAGATGGAAACGAATGGCATCTTCATTGGCTTTAGACAATGAACCCTCTAGATAATCTGAAATCTGTGTCTCGTAATTATTACAATTCAAAGTCCTTTTGCTCCTCATTTAAAGAATTTCTAGGCGCCATTGCCTTAGTTTTTCCTGCAACTTTAATCTGGCACGATTGACTCTGGATTTTATGGTTCCGGTTGGGCACCCAAGAATATCACCTATTTCTTCATAAGACATTTCTTCAATATCACGTAGTATAATCACAGTCTTATATTTTTCAGGCAGAAGATCAATGGCGTGCTGAATTGCACGCCCTAGTTCATTAGTTTCAAGTTTCTCACCAGGCCCTGAAGTTTTATCCGGAAGCTCGAATCGTTCTTTTGATCCAGTTTTGTAGTTCGGAGAATCTAACGAAAAAAACTTTCTGCGCTTCCGTTTTCTTAATTCACTCCGGGAAAGATTCAGGGCGATTGTATAGATCCAAGTCGACAAACTAGAAATTGCTTTATAATTCCGCCTCTTCCGATAAACTCTAAGGAATGTCTCTTGTAAAAGGTCTTCAGCACACTCTGTATTATGCACCATACGATAGATACAATTATATAACCTGCCCCTATATCGTTCGACAATTTCCTCAAACGCAACGATATCATCGTGTTGGACACGATAAAACAATTTTTCATCTGAAATATTGGTGTGATCGAATGAGTTCGATTCACCATCAGTTAACTCGACTACGGCCATAGTATTTTTAGACACGTTTTCCCTCTCCCTTAATACTTTAGACGAGGGGTTTGGGGTTTTAGTTTCAAAAAAGATTGGCAACCATATATAACATACGTTAGATACTACATTTTTCTAGAGTAATCTGTAAGTAAAATATAAAAGGTCAACTTGAACAGGTCCTATCCTGAGAGGATTTCACTGAAATCGTGAATGGTGTACTTATAACCCTGTTCCGTAAGAAAGAGCTGCCGATTAACCGCATAATCTTGATCAAGGGTGTTTCTTGTTACGATAGAATAGAAAATAGCTGCTGAACCATCTGCCTTAGGCCGTAGAATTCGGCCAAGCCGTTGTGCTTCTTCCTGACGTGATCCAAAAGTTCCCGATATCTGTATTGCTACGTTGGCATCTGGTAAATCGATTGCAAAATTAGCAACCTTAGATACAACCAGTCGACTAAGTTCTCCATTTCTAAACTGCCTATAAAGTTCAAGTCGGACGTCAAGGGGTGTTTTCCCGGTAATAAGAGGAAATTCTAATAGGTTAGCAATTTGTTTTAGTTGTTTCACATAAAGCCCGATTATTAAAATCTGGTCCTTAGGGTGTTGCTCCAAGAGTGTTTTGATAATCGTAGTTTTTTGACTATTTTCAGATGCAATTCTAAATTTTTCACGACGATTAGCAACAGCATAAGGCATTCGCCTGGTTTCAGGAAGGTCCACTCTAATTTCGCGACAGTATGCTTCAGCAATCCAGCCTTGTCTCTCTAATACTTTCCACGGCATATCATATCGGCGGGGTCCGATCAAACTGAAAACCTCCTCTTCCAAGCCATCCTCACGTACCAATGTCGCGGTGAGGCCTAAACGTCGCCGTGCCTGAATTTCAGCTGTATATCGAAAAACAGGAGCTGGAAGCAAATGTACCTCATCATAAATTATTAGCCCCCATCCCTTCTCATCAAACAGACCAAAATGTTCAAATTCATCAGCTCGACTTTTACGATAAGTCAATATTTGATATGTAGCTAGAGTAACAGGCCTAATTTCTTTACTTTCCCCCGAATATTCACCAATCTGGTTTTCTTGCAACGAAGTTTTCTGGAGTAATTCCTCTCTCCATTGACGAAGAGCTACTGTATTAGCAGTCAAAATAAGAGTATGACTTTTTAGCACGGCCATTGCACCAAGTGCGACTATAGTTTTACCTGCTCCACATGGTAATACAACAACTCCATTACCTCCCTGAGGTTCTCCGTTCATGTGGAAGGCATCGACTGCCTGTTCTTGATAATCGCGCATATTAAAAATTTGATTCTTCCCTACCGTTTTTCGTAACTGGATTTTTAGTGGATCACCTTCCACATATCCAGCCAAATCTTCAACGGGAAAACCAACTTTTATTAAAGCCTGCTTTATATGGCCTCGAAACCGATCGCCGACTCTAACTTGATACTTATTTAGAGATGCTATTAAATATTGTTTAACAGAAGGAAGGCTAGAAACTTCTGTTATTAAAGCATGTTCATCCGATTCGAGGACTAATTGATTATCTAATTTTCTTAATCGGAGCTGGCCATATCGGTCAATAAATTCCTTAATCTCACGGCAAATATTTTGTGGTATCTCATATTTACTTAGGTTCTCGAGCGATAGGAGAATTTCATCAGCGTTAAGTCCTGCCGAAGCAGCATTCCAAAGAGATAGGGGACTTAACCGGTAGACGTGAATGTGTTCCGGTGATTTTTCTAATTCTGCAAAACGAGCAAGGGAGCCCCTGGCATCCTCATAATGAGGGTGGTCAACTTCAACAAGAATGGTTCGGTCACTTTGTACAATCAAAGGGTTTTTCAGGTCTGCCAAAATATTCTCCCAGAGTATGTTTTAACGGTTGGTTCTAATCGCAAAAAAGAGTTCCCCCTGAGACCTTGGAAGTTTTTAAATTACGGGCAACAATTTGGCGTTGGATCGCTTCGAAAACATTTTGCACAGAAATTCTTTTCATACAATCAAAGTATTGGCAAGCATCCTCAATACACCTAGGGCATGGAGGGACATCAGGCATTAATACTTCATGATTGTTGCCATAAGGTCCCCACCGTATAGGGCTGCATGGTTTAATGGGACAAAATAATGCTACAGTAGGTGTTCCAACTGCGGCTGCAATGTGGAGAGGACCAGTACTATTTGTTACACAAACAGTTGCAATTTGGATCAGTGCTGCTAACTCCTTTACATCCACATCTCCTGCAACCGCACTTATTGTATTTACCCTGGAAGGCATCACCTGATCAACAATGTTTTTCTCCTCATAAGAACCAGTAACAATGACTTGAATGCCAGAATCAGAAAGACGCCCTGCAAGCTCCCGGTAAGATTGCACGGGCCAATTTCTTGCCGACCCCCCACTTCCAGGATGTAAAAGAACGAGATCTTTTTCTGGATTTTTCTGCCATTGGTTTAATAGTATTTTAACCTTCTGGATAGCTTTAATTGGAATTTGTATTGTCGGTGACGGTGAGCTGCTATCACTAAAACAGGTACGTACCACCCCAAGATTATATTCAATTTCGTGCTTAACTGAATTTCTCCGATGTTCATAAACTTTCTTATTAAACAAAAACCCATACCATCTATAAGCTGACCCCACTCTCTCAGGAATACCAGCTATGCGACATGCAAGAGCCAACCTAGCTGTTGCATGTAAAATAAATACCATATCAAAGCACTTACTTCGGAGGTCACTAATTAGGTAAAGAAACCCCCTGAGGCCTTTGTACCATTCCTCCTGAGTGTCAATAAGAAGTTCATCAAGATCAGGATGTCCCTCAACTACCTTCGCTGAGTAAGGGGATACTAACATGGTGAGGTGGCAATCGGGAACCTGTTCCCGTAGAAAACTTAGGACAGGCGTAGAAAGCACGACATCTCCAATACGATCGGTTCGGACAACTAAAATCCGCATTACCTTTTTCTCTCCCTAGCCCTTATGTTTAAACTCAGCTGTTTGATCCCAAATTTCCATTATATCGCTAAAGGATATTCCGCCTGCTCGAACTAGTATTGGCCTATCTCCTGAAACATCTACAACAGTAGATGGTTCCTTAGAAAATGATGCCCCACCATCAAGTATTAAATCCACCTTGTCTCCAATCTGTTTTGCTACATCTTCAGCTGAGAGTGGTTCATGGCAACCAGACAGATTAGCGCTAGGGGCCGTAATAGGGCATCCTGCAACCCTACAGAGCTCCCTACCGAGGACACTACTAGTATATCTGATACCTATTGTAGATCCTTGCCCAAGTAAATCCGGAGCTACATTTTTTGCTGCCGGGAAAATAAGTGTCAGCGGGCCGGGCCAGAAAGCACCGATAATATTTTCGACCCCTGCTGGTACAAATTGAGTAAGTGGTATTATATCTTTCTCTTTACCAACTATTACTAAAATAGGTTTTCGTTTCTCTCGACCTTTTACTTGATAAATCTTCCTTATTGCAGATTGATTGGTTCCATCCGCCCCAATTCCATAAACAGTCTCTGTGGGGAATGCTACCAAGCCACCAGCATTAATAATTTTAGCTGCTTCAGCAAGGACATTAGGATCCGGTTTAACTAGATCGACAGGTAGCATTTTCATAAATGTGCTTTCCTTAGTTATCTAAAATTGGTCAGGTTCTGCTTTCAAAGTCCTTTTGCTCCAATATCTCTTCGGAAGTACTGGTTATCAAATTTTACATATTCAACAGCATGGTAGGCCCTGCTAATCGAACTCTGTAGGTCTTCAGCCAAAGCAGTTATACCAAGAATTCTACCCCCATTCGTAATCAATTGACCATCTTTAAGGGCGGTATCAGCATGGAATGCGAAGACATCATCCATTGTATTTAAAAAATCTAAACCCGAAATATTCTGACCCTTCTGGTAGGAACCTGGATAACCTTGGGAAGCCATCACAACACAAGTGGCCGTTTTATTTTTCCACGACAGAGCCTTGGAACATAATTTCCCTTCACTCACACTCAAAGCTAACTTCATTAGATCATTCTCTAAAAGCGGTAAAATCACCTGGGCTTCTGGATCACCAAACCGGCTATTAAATTCCACTACTTTAGGACCATCCGCAGTAATCATAATTCCGCAGTATAGCACACCTCTGTATATCCGACCCCGTTTTCTCATTCCAGTTATTGTAGGCTCAATGATACGAGTTGCTATCTCAGCTAACATTTCTTCATTAATAATCGGCGCAGGGGCATAGGCTCCCATCCCACCGGTATTGGGCCCAGTATCACCTTCGTTTATAGCTTTATGGTCCTGCGAAGGTAATAGTGTAACCCAGTTCTTGCCATCAGTAAGCGCAAATATAGAAGCTTCTTCCCCTCGCATGAAATCCTCAATTACAACTTTGCTACCAGCCTTACCATACAACTTTGCTGTCATTATATCCTCAAGAGCATGAAGTGCTTCATCTAAGGTATTACAAACCAAAGCACCTTTACCTCCGGCTAATCCATCTACCTTAATAACTATAGGAGCGCCCCGTTCCTTGATATAATTTCGTGCTTTACTAACATCCGTAAACACGGAAAAATCGGCAGTTGGAATATTATCTTCTAACATCATTTGTTTAGCAAAAGCCTTGCTCCATTCTATTTCAGCGGCTGCTCGAGTGGGGCCAAAAGCTCGGATCCCAATGTTTTCAATTGCATCTACCACACCAGCTTCTAATGAACCGTCCGGTCCTACAAAAACAAGATCAATATTTTTGTCTTGGGCAAATTTCGTCAGGCCGTTTATATCCTCAGCATCAATTGGAACACATTGGCCCAGACTTTCGATTCCTGGATTTCCCGGTGCGGCATAAATATTTTTAACAAGACAAGATTTCTCTAACGCCCAGGCTATCGCATGCTCTCTTCCACCTTTGCCCACTACCAATACATTCATAGTATCTCCCAATTAACAACTATGTATATCAGCTGCCAACGCCGTAATATTCGATGGACAATTCATCTATGTTATTTGACTACGTATGTAGGACTGAGTATTCCTTTAAGCTGGATGTCAACATCGGACAGGACTACTCTCATAAACCAACCTCTTGGAGGTCTGCAATAATAAGGAATAAACCCATTAATGTCAAGGTCAGAACTTCTAAATCCTATCTACCTGATTCACCAAAAATCATTGACATAGATCGTTGTTACTTTAGTATTATGGGATCCGGAAATTTTTTACGAAACCCTTCTTTCTAATCCCGCTCGTTGTCCTTATATATTAAAACCTTCAAGGGATCCAGGACAGAATATTATGGATGAGGAGTCCACATAAATGTTGTCTCGAATTAAACCAAAATTTTGTGTCATTGTAGTGATGGTTGCGGTAAGCTCATTTATACTGGGTATTACAGCTAATAAGACCCTTCATGCTGCCGATAACATCTATGCTAGTACTAAACTATTAATGGGAGTACTCAGTCTAGTTAATAATGAGTATGTGGATCAAATTGAACCAGAAAAATTAATTTACGGTGCCATTGATGGCATGCTGGAGGTTCTTGATCCCCATTCTAATTTTCTTAGCAAAGAAAGTTTTGCTGAAATGGGAGAACGGTTCAGCGGAAAATTTTATGGAATAGGCATAGAATTTGATATCCTTGATGGATTCCTTCATGTAATTTCTGTAATCGAA
Organism: uncultured Gemmatimonadota bacterium; assembly: GCA_964593235.1. Lineage (GTDB taxonomy): Bacteria > JAAXHH01 > JAAXHH01 > JAAXHH01 > JAAXHH01 > JAAXHH01. The sequence continues at coordinate 13,746 of CAZQGS010000045.1, forward strand.
AACTCTCCATCAGAAACAGTAGGCTTACAGTCAGGTGATAGGATTGTCAAGATAGATGGAGAATCAGCGATAGGAATTAAACATGATGAAGTACGCAAGAAGCTACGTGGAGAGAAAGGAACCAAGGTCAACGTAACTGTTGAGAGAACGGGTGTTAATGACCACTTAAATTTAACTATCATACGAGATCGCATTCCGATACGAAGTGTTCGATCGGCGATAATCCTTGAAGATAATACTGGCTACATCCAAATGATTCGGTTTGCCAAAACAACATCCCGAGAACTAGAAAGTGCCTTAGCCAAACTACAATTGGAAGGTATGGAGCAATTAATTTTAGATTTAAGGGGGAACTCTGGAGGCTACCTTGACCAGGCAGTAGAAGTCTCAAGCAAGTTTATCCCTGAAGGTCAAATAATAGTTGAAACCATGGGTAGGCATGCCCATTCAAAAAAGACATTTAGGTCCATAAGCGGAATTGATCACCTAAAAATGCCTCTAGTCATAATGCTAGACCATCGATCTGCCTCGGCTTCTGAGATAGTTGCCGGAGCCGTACAAGATTGGGATCGTGGTGTAATAGCTGGGACTCGTAGCTTCGGCAAGGGACTTGTGCAGACAGTCTTTGCTGAACCATACCTGAAAGATGGTTCAGCTCTAAAACTAACCACAGCCCGTTACTATACCCCAAGTGGTAGAATGATACAACGAGACTACAAAAACCAATCCTTCAAAGAATATATTGAAGGCTCGTATTCCAATCCTGAAGAAGAAACTCTTAACGGTAAGGATCGCGAGGTCTTTACCACAGCAAACGGACGAAAAGTATTTGGAGATGGTGGAATAACACCGGATATAATATTAAAACTCCCAAAACGAAATTACCCCTTCGTCATTGGCAATTACCGTGGTTGGGTTCCATTTGACCGAGCTTGTTTCGAATTTGCCACAGCTTATGGGGCCACTCGACCAGATCTCAAAGATGACTTTGACTTTTTCCTTAAAGAATTCCAAGTTGATAAAACAATGCTTGAAACCTTTAAAACTCAGGTACGGAAATCCGGCATAGATTTTATGGAAAAAGATTTTGATGCTGACCTGGATGTTATTGAGCTACAGTTAAAACGTTCTCTGGCCCGAAATCTGTGGGGGGACGACGAAGCTAGTCGGATTGCTGCATCGGGTGACACCCAGATACAGCAAGTGCTTGATTTGTTTCAGACCCACACTATGCTAATGCCCAAATGATTTGCGTCAGGGGAACATTACTTTTATAAGTGCAGACTCCTAAGACCGGTAAGGAATGACTGTGTCCAGTAAATCTTCCCAACCCACCCGGATTGAATTAGGTAAACGCCTTCACATTCTCCGAATCCGAAGTCGATGGATACTTTTTGGTGAAGGGCTATTAATGGTGGGGGCGATAGCCTGTTGCCTAACCTTAGCCCTCAGTGCGTTTGAAGCGTGGTTTTACTTTAGCTCTCTAACTCGAACGATTATTGCAGCCACAACGTTGGGACTTACTGTAGGTTTGTTATACTGGAAATGTATATGGCCTTCTGTAAAAAACATCACGGATCAAACACTCGCTAGAAAGGTTGACCAGCGATTTCCTGAGGTTAATAATAAGGTCACCTTAGCTATACAACTCTCTAAGCAACGTCAGGAGGGAAGCAGTTCGTCCCCTCAACTTCTAGATGCTGCGATTCAAGCAACAGAGGAATCTACTAGTGGACTTGATTTTAACCAAGCGGATCAAAAACCTCGTGTTTTGAGGGCGGCTAAATGGTTTGGGGCATCACTACTACTTTTGTTAGTCGTAATGGTGGGGTATACTAACCCCCTGTGGGGTGCTATCTACCGGCTGGCAAACCCATTAACTAATTTCCCATCTCCCCAATTAACAGTTCTAAATGTTCTTCCTGGAGATGTAGAATTAACCAAGGGAAGCCATATAAGTATAACTACTAAAACACAGGGAGAAATTCCCCCAAAAGCACTTCTCTACCTCACAACAGATGCTGGAGTTTTGAATACCGTAGAAATGAAAAGAGTAGGACCTCTTTCCTTCATCCATAAAATTGCTGGAATCAACCAAAGCTTTAACTATAAAATTCAAGCCGGAGATGCCATAAGTGATCAGTATAGAATTAATGTGATTACCCGCCCTAGTATCGATTCAATCCATTTACGTTATAAATTCCCAGATTACACCAAAAAGAAAGAAAAAACAACTACAGGTGGAGGAGATATTGTTGCTCTGAAGGGGACTCAAGTAGATGTAACGGTATTAGAAAACCAAGAAAACATTTCAAAAGCCCAGCTCTATTTGGAAAACAATACTAATTCTGTACCAATGGAAGTAACAAATAACTCAGCAAAAGGGGCTCTTATAATAGAGAATGATCACCGTTATCGGATTGCCCTCCATAATACAGCTGGATATGAGAATATTAATCCGATCTGGTACAAAATTATTGCCCTCCCGGATAGAGAACCCTCTGTTCGTATTCTGAACCCAGCTCCCGAATTCGAACTCACTGAGAATATGGTCGTACCGATTTTGATATCAGCTACTGATGACTATGGATTCTCTGCTTTAGATTTGGTCTATCAAAAAGAACCCAATGGCAATGTAATAAAGATTAATATCCCCTTCGATAAAAACGCTACCATTCTAAGGGTGCCTTTCATCTGGGATTTATCCACCGAGAACATACTCCCGAATGGTGTTATTTCTTACCATATCGAATTATATGATAACGATACTGTATCAGGCCCAAAAAAATCAAAAAGCCGAACCAATATAGTACGTTTCCCTTCACTTGAAGAGATTTACAAAAGAATAGATACTAACCAGAACGAACAAGTTTCGGAAATGGTTGAAATGGTAAACGAGCAAGAAGTCGTCAAAGAAAAACTGGAAGTACTCAATCGATCTCTCAATCGAAAATCAAAACTAGATCCTTCTGCAGAACAAATTTTAAGCCCCGATCAAAAAACTGAAATTAATTCGGTTCTTAAACAACAGGAACAAGCTACTGATAATCTCCTAAGGGCAGCAGATAACATCAGACGTGCCATGGAACAACTTCAAGATCACGATAACCAGAGCCAAGAATTAATCCAAAGGATGAAACAACTTAGGGAATTATTTCAAGAGATAGCAACCCCCGAGCTTCTAAAGGCAATGCGCGACCTAAAACAGGCACTTCAATCTGTTGATCAGAAGAGCCTTAAAAATTCCATGAAAGAATTCAAAGATGAGCAGGAAGAATTTTTAAAGAGATTAGAGCGAAGTCTTTCTATGCTTAAACGTATCCAGAGTGAACAACAACTGAGTGCGGCTATTGGAAAATCTCACGAACTGACTGTTCGTCAACAAGAGTTAGCTGAAGCATCAAGGCAAATCCCAACTAATTCAAAGGAAATTAAACTTTCAGAAAAACAGTTGCTTCTTCGGAACGATCTTAATTCCCTCCAGAATGATCTAGAACAACTAGCAATAAACATGGAAAAGTATAGAGACATGCCTGTTGATAAAATTCATGATGCATCCAAAAAAATTGTAATGGATCAAATGGAATCCCGGATGAACCAAATTAGTAACCAGTTGAAATTAGGTAGAATTAAAAAAGCCCTTACTGGACAAAAGCTAATGACCGAATCACTGTCTGGGTTACACCAATATTTGAAGCAAGTACAAGATCAAATCAAGGAAGACCAGCTGCAAAAGATCACGATCGAAATGAAAGATGCTATGTATAATCTGGTCCTGCTTTCTAAAAGCCAGGAGTCGCTAATTTACCGTACTCAGTTTCCTGGGAGGAATGATACTCATATCTCTATAGTTTCTGGTGATCAGCAAGATTTGATTAAAGGTGCAAACTTTGCTGCTAACAAAATTGTAACAACTGGCCAGAAAACTTTTTTAATTTCTTCTAATATTGAGAGATTTCTCGGTAAAACATTAAATAGTATGCAAAGGGCGGTGGAGTACCTGGCTGAGCATAAACGTGACACTGCCTCTCAAGAACAGGCAACCGCTATGGGGGCACTTAACGAAGCTGTTTTGGCCTTGGGTTCAGCCCTTAAAAAAATGTCCGAATCTAGCTCTTCTTCAGCAATGATGGAACTCATTGAACGGCTCCAGCGAATAGCTGGCCAACAGACTAACATTAATAGCCAAGTAAATCAATTAATTAATGAAACAGATAACAAATCAGAACTAAAAGACCGGCAACAAATTGCCCGACTTAGTGTCCAACAAGATGCTTTAAGAAAAAGTTTAAGACAAATCCAAAAAGAACAAGGAGACTATAAAGGGCAGATCTTGGGAAGATTAGACCAAATAGAAAAAGAGATGGCCAAAACTGTCAAGGAATTACAAGAAAATCACATCAATTCAAGATTAGCTCAACGTCAACAAAAGATTTTATCCAGATTATTAGACGCCTCTCGAGCGATTCGACGTCAGAACCGTGAAGAAAAGCGAATAGCAAAACCAGGGGAATTTTTAGGAACATTCACACCCAGCCCTCTTCCTGACGAACTGGTCCGAATCAATCATACAATCGGGCAAGACATCTATCGTGAGATTGAGCAGGGAAACTATCCTCGGGAATATGAGGAGCTTATTCGAGCCTATTTTCGGGCATTAGCAGACAACCCGATAAACAACTAAACCAATAATGATTTTATCTTATCTAGTATCAATAATTAATACTAAAATCCTAATATTAAACCTTTTTCTTCTATGTTTCTGCTTAACTGCACAAGGTCAGACTAACAGAGCTTTAGAAATTAACAAAAAGCTGAAGGAGGCTAATTCACTCGCTAGACTCCACAAATATAGCCAAGCTATAGGGCTCCTAGAAAAAACCTCAAAAGAAGCGCCTAACGACCTATCAGTAATAAATAGCTTGATCCGCCTCTACTTGGACACCGAAAAGTACGACGAAGCAATCTTTTTATTGAAACACCATTTGCAGAGGTTACCCAATAATATCAGTTTACACCGGAAACTAGCAGACGCTTTCTACCTAACAGGTCAATTTGAAAAAGCTGAAGAAACTATTCAAACCTTAATTATTCGTTCTCCCCAAAATGAAAGTGTTGTTCATCAGATTGGATCGTTATACACCAAATGGAAGTGGTATGAAAAAGCTGCCCAGTTTTATCTAGCTGCCCGACAAAGAATAGCTAAACCTGATGCTTTTTCGATTCAACTAGCTGGACTCTATACAAAGACCCTAGACATAACTAGGGGTACAGAAGAATATGTCCGGTGGTTAGTGCTTAACCCTTCCCGTTTTAATCTAGTAAGTGATCGTCTGGATCAACTGGTTGAATTCAGTACTCAATCACTTGTAGAACAGTCTTTAATAAATTCTGTATCTGAATACCAGAATAGTCAGGTTGTGTATGATCTTTTCGGAGATTTTTATCTCCGAAATAAAAGACCGGCAAAAGCCTTAACACAATATCATAGAGCAAACCAACTTGATAATTCTAGTGGCAAACACCTTATTCAATTTGCAAAAAGAGCAAAACAGGAGGGATACCTGGAGGAAGCTATGCAGGTGTATCTAGACCTAATTCAAACTCGAGTAAACAATTCTATTAAACCAGGAATAATGATTAGACTTGCAGAAATTTATCAAGAAAAAGGAAACAATAGTAAGGCTTTAGCTAGCTATCAAGACATCTTGGATCATTATCCAGAAAGTAGATATCACGACACCGCAAAAATTAATCTTGCCGGGCTTTATCTTAATACGCTACATAACCCACTAAAAGCGCTAGACCTATACCAATCTCTCTTAACCAAGTCTACGGATTCAGAGTTAAAAGAAAATGCTATTTTAGGTGCAGCAAAAGGGTTGATAACCATTGGAAGGTTAGATGGGGCGAACAAATACTTTAACCAAATTCTTAACTCTAAATCTACAAACTCCGAAAACAAGGTTTTGGCAAAACTACATTTGGGAGAAATTGCACTCTATCAGGGGCGAATAGATGATGCACTTAATCATTTTTATGAACTAGCCGATCAGAAGACAGCCAGTGTGTATGCCAATGACGCACTAGAATGGATATTATTGCTAGATGAAATTAAATTAAGTAAAGAAGATTCAATCGAGGAATATATCAGTTCCGTTTTACTCCAATCTCAATTTAGGGATAATGAAGCTCTGGATGCCTGTAAACGTTATATCCAAGAATATCCTGGAAGTGTGATCCGTGATACAGTTTTACGCAATATTGGTTTGATCCTTCTACGTCTGGATAAACCTTACCAAGCCGTTGCGGCATTTAGAAACTTGATCCAGTCACACCCAAAAAGTTCACATTTATTTAGAGTCCATTGGCAGATAGCAGAAACTTTCGAAACTAAGATTGGCGATATATCCCAAGCTATGAATTCATATGAAACAATACTAATTTCCTTTCCAGACCATTTTAACAATGGTTCGGTTAGACGTAAAATCAAACAGCTTTCCAAAAACTATGACTAAAAACACTCTGACCACGTCTCCATCCCTCCATATCCATATGATTGCTATATGCGGCACTGCTATGGGTCCCTTTGCCTTAATGCTTAAAGAAAAGGGACATCGGATTACTGGAAGCGATGAAAATATATACCCACCCATCAGTACAATGCTTCAAGACCACCAGATACCTATTTTTAGCAAATTCCAGGCATCCAACTTAGAACCTAAACCCGACCTGGTAATAATAGGCAATGCTGTATCACGAGGCAATCCCGAAGCCGAAGCAGTTTTGGAACAGAAAATCAGATATGTATCCTTGCCAGAGGCGATAAAAAATTTCTTTTTATGGGAACATAAATCAATTGTTGTGGCTGGGACTCATGGTAAAACCACAACTACCTCCATGTTAGCCTGGGTTTTTACCCAAGCCGAGCTAAAACCCAGCTATATTATAGGTGGGATACCCATCGGAATGAAATCTGGTACGCAGCTAGGTTCGGGAGATTTCTTTATTCTAGAGGGAGACGAATATGATAGTGCCTTTTTTGATAAACGAGCTAAATTTCTTCATTACCTACCTGATACTGTAGTCATTAACAATATTGAATATGATCATGCAGATATTTATAATTCTCTGGAGGAAATAGTTCTTTCATTCAAGAGATTAGTCAACACTATCCCATTGAACGGGTTTCTAACTGGGCCTCTGGATGACAAAAATTTTCTTGAGCTCGCGTCCAATGCATTCTGTCCGGTCGAGTTAATAGGGGAAGCTCCGCAAGCTAAATGGTCGGCAGATAATATTACTGTTAACTCGATGGGAACTTCTTTTGATCTCTATGAGTGTGGAATCTTACGGTGTAGACTTTCTATCCGGCTTCTGGGCATCCATAATGTAAAAAACACCCTAGCTGTTGTGGCAGTAGCTCGGCACTATGGAATTGATTGGGATAAAATAGTTGATAGTCTAGGGAGTTTTACCGGGGTTAGACGCCGCCTGGAGATAAAAGGAGAGGTGAATGATATCACAGTTTATGATGATTTCGCCCATCACCCTACGGCGGTGAATTCAACATTAGAAGCCTTGGATCAAGCCTTTCCTAAGGAAAAAATTTGGGCGGTCTTCGAACCCCGAACAGCTACATCAATCCGCCGAATCTTTCAGGAGGCGTATATTGCTGCTTTTGATCACGCAGATTTTGTTATTATAGCACCAGCATTCAAGTTGGAAAAAGCTCCGTTTGAAAACCGTTTCTCAGTGGAAGAATTAGTTTTAGAGCTTCTAGATCGGGGGGTCAAAGCCCGAGCAATACCAAGTATCGATTTGATCGTTTCATACCTTGGTAAGAATGTAAAAAAAGGAAATAAGATTGTGTTTATGAGCAACGGTGGGTTTGGCAATATCCACGATAAAATGTTGAATCACCTAGCCTCACTTGAACAAATTGTTTGATCAGCCTTAGGTTCTGTATGTATCAAAGTTTTTTTCTATTTCTGTCATTCCCAATAATAAAAACCTTTGAAAGAAAGAAATTGTTTACTGCATAAATCGAGTAAATATCTCGATATCAATACTTTGATTTTTTGAAAATAGCTGTTTCTTTAATTTTGCCTCATTTTGGAACTCTAATTTCCTTAAAAGTTTTTTTGCTAGGCTATTGTTGGAAACTACATAACACTGAATTTTCCGCTCTGGAGGCAAAGAAAATGCCTGGACAAGGCATGGGATGTAGCTAGAATAAGCAGGGTGTACAAAAAAATCTAATAAGTCGGGCTGTTTTCCCCAACGAATATCAGGGATCAGTGTACCATAACCTACTACCGCGTCCCAGTCATTAATTAAAAGATAAGCCTGGTAGTTCTGATTTTGCTGAAGATTCTTCATTAGACTCATATAAGCACCTTCAAACATTCGGGGGCCCAGGTGACCCAATGCAATATTTCGAATAGGAGAACCAGTAACCTGAGCACATAGAACGTTGAGTGCTGGCCAATGTCCCCAGTCAGCTTTAACTACACGGGCGCTGCTAGACTTAAACCACGCAACCTCATCTTGTTTCTCCATAATAAATTTCATATGGCCAGATTTTGGTAATACACTTCGAAAACCAAAGCTATGATATAGGTAATACGGGTGAGTATCGTAACCGGTTGATAAAGTCAAGAACCTACCCGATCGAGATTTAAAATCTTCTATCACCTCGTTCATAACTAAGCGTGCTATTCCCTTTTTTCGATTCTCCGGCACCGTATACACATGGCTAACAATACCGGCTCTGTTATTTTCACTAACCATAATATTGGAGACGGTTGAATCATTGATAAGACCAAGATAGAATCTGGTCTGGAGTAATTTGATACGGTTGGCAAAAACTTGGTCGAGATGCCACTGATCATTCGCACTTTTGTGGCTGATGACTGGCCTTACTAGGTTTTGGTACTTATCGTCAAGTGGATTAACAACCGCAATATCGAGATGTTCACCTGTCTGAAGCAATTTTTGAGTTATTAGTGTATACATACCCATAAGACCCGAAGATTCAAATTTTAATTGATTAATATTGACCAAAAGTAATGGTTATACTATAGGTGTGGATCTAAGTAATCAAATGTAATTTTTTTAGGATTAGGTACAAAGGATAAGTGGTTAGGTCAGCAAATTAGTAGTGTTATGATGACTTAGCCAAAATTGATGTACAATAGATAGTAAAAAAACAATTTATGAAACCTCTCATAGTATTTTACTGGGATTTTAATTAATCCTGCGTTAATCGGTAAGGGGCATAAGTATATTAAAATGGTCTCGAAATTACGAAGTGATATGCATATCATGGAGCCTTTCCTGGCATAGATCGAACTGTTTTACCTGGAGGGATAGAAGACCGAGAGGCAGATTTCAGAAAAACGGAATTCTTTTTGATGACAAACATATCTACTCTCTAACTAAACTAGCTGATAAATTAAATATCCCTTATTATTTGTAAGATCCCGTAGAAAAGTCAAAATGAGGTAAAATTTTGTTCCGACAACATCTTATTAAGCTCCTATACCATTATGTGGATTTATATCCTGATGAACTTGAAAAAGTTGAAAAATTTCGGATTTTGATAGAGAAATATCCTGATTGTTTCGAACGAACTTGTCTACCTGCTCACATTACGGGTTCCGCCTGGATTGTCTCACCCGATCACAGAAAATATCTAATGACTAAACATAGAATCTTCGATCGTTGGTTACAATTAGGAGGACATTCTGATGGATGCTGTGAACCTCATTTAGTTGCCCTCCGTGAGGCTAGGGAAGAATCCGGATTAACGAGATTTGGGCTTTACTGTGATCCAGCAGGTTTAGTACCGCTCGATATTGACATCCATACAATTGGAGCTAGGGGGAATATTCCCTCCCACAAGCATTATGATATCCGATATCTCATGATAGCTGCTACAGAAGAACCATTAAAGATAAGTGATGAATCTCACGATTTGGGTTGGTTTGATAAAGCTAGTTTAGAGAATATTTGCCAGGAAAAAAGTATACTCCGCATGTTAATTAAAGGAGATAACATCCTTACATATCAGGAAGGTAGCGTAATATACGATTTATGATGATGATTCTCTTGCCCAGATAAGTTACCTTTGGTATATTTTCCTGTGCAAGCATAAATGATAAATCTTAATCCGAGGAACCTCGATTCTCTCAAAGTCTTTTTAACCGATATAAAGGTGCCATAACATGCCTCCACCAGTAGCTCTGCAACTCTATACCCTAAGAGAATTAGCTGCCCAAGATTTTGAACACGTTGTTAACCTTACCGCGGAAATTGGTTATGTTGGTGTCGAGCCGGCAGGTTTTCCAGGGACATCAGCTAAAGAAGCCGGCCAACTTTTCAGTTCGCTAAACCTTGAAGTCCCGAGTGCCCATTTACCCCTCCCCATAGGGGATAAGACCTCCTATGTTATTGATACGGCAGGATTGCTAGGAACTAAACATGTTGTTTCAGGACTAGGAATAGAAGATCACAGCTCTGTCGATAATATTAAACGGACAGCCGAACATTTCAATGAAGCTTCAGCAGCTATAGCACCTCATGGCCTTACTTTTGGTATACATAATCATTGGTGGGAATACTTAACGGTAGCTGGAAGAATCGCGACTGATATTCTTCTTGAACATTTATCTCCTGAGGTGGTTTTTGAAGTGGATGTCTACTGGGTACAGGTTGGCGGTTGCGATCCTGCTGAAGTGCTAAAAAGATTGGGAAATCGAGCACCATTAATTCATCTTAAGGATGGTCCGTGTTTGAAGGATACAGATATGACTGCTCTCGGGGAAGGATTGGTTGATCTGCCTAAGGTAATCTCAGCCGGAGAGAACAGTACCCAATGGCATATTGTTGAGTTAGATAGTTGTGCGACTGATATGGTAACAGCTGTAGAAAAAAGCTATGAATATCTAATAAGATCTGAATTGTCCATTGGTAATAAAAAAGTAGATAAAAGTTAATTGAATAATCTACTTTAAAAGGTCAAATAAGGGTAATAGCTTATGAACGAATTTGAAAATGCGATCTTCGAATTAGATATTTATGGTTTTACTATCTTGGATAAGGTTATAGATCAATCCGAGATAGATTCTATGCGTGCTGTGTTGATACGATTAAATGAAGAAATTGGCGAAGAACGTACAGGCAATGGCCCATGCAGGCACATAAGTAACCTTCCTACTCTTGATCCTATTTTCTTCCCAGTTATTGATCACCCCCGCATCTTACCTATTCTGGAATATTATCTTGAACCATCTTTGATTCTGGGTAGTCTGAATAGCCGTATTGTAAGGCCCGGAGATAGCCATCAGGGTTTTCATAGTGATATCCCTCTTGAAATGCTTAATATGATTTCTCCGGTAATGATGAATACTGTATGGTTATTAGACGATTTTTCCAAGATTAACGGTGGCACTAGAGTTGTTCCTGGTACCCACAAAAGTGGTCTCTCTCTTCCCCCTGAAAACATTGACGTGAAGTATTATGTTCAGCCCAACATACCCGCTGGTTCAGTCCTTATTTTTAACGGACAGTGCTGGCATGGCGGCGGAGCCAATAATAGTGATGGCAATAGACATGCTCTTTTTGGTCACTATAGAAAGGGCCTCCTAAGATTCCAATTTGATCCTCATGATAGATTCCCAACAAAATGGTTCGACCTACTGACCGATCGACAAAAAGAACTGATGAGGATGAACAACGGCCTTGATGCTCCAAGAGCTGCAGATGTCCAGATATCTAAATAAACAAGACCTCTGGATTTATAATTGAATCTGGTCTCTTTTTCTCCCAGACTTGAAGACATGTTGAAATCGCCATACGCCACATCCGCTCCCTACTGGCAACCGTGACTCCGGCTATATGTGGCGTAACAAAAACATCCTCTCGATTTAACAATGGATTATCTGGAGAGGGAGGCTCGGGATCAAAAACATCTAACCCTGCTCCGGCTAGATGTCCCTTATCCAAGGCTAGATAGAGGGCTTTTTCATCTACTAATGCTCCTCGGGCTACATTAATAAAGTAAGCTCCTCTTTTCATTTGCAAAAAACGTTCACTATTCATAAGATGTTTTGTTTCTTGAGTTAATGGTGTATGGATAGACACTACATCCGAGGGTGAAAGTACATCTTCGATGCATTCTTTTCTTTCTATACCCAATTCGGCTGATTGAGAATCCTCAATATAAGGATCGTAAGCTATAACCCTCATACCCATTGCTGATGCCACCCGAGCTACTCGACTGCCAATTCGACCTAGGCCAATTAGTCCAAGAGTTTTTTTGTAAATCTCCATACCCTGATAACTCGGCAAGAAATCTTTACTAGGGTTTTCTATAAACCCTTTGGAAACTTGTTTTAAATTTTTTACCACTACAAGAATGAGCGCAATCGCTGTTTCCGCTGTTGATACCGATGGTCCTTCCGGAGTATTACAAACAGCAATACCCCTTTCAGTGGCATCAGATACCACTATGTTATCTATTCCTATACCCGTCCTACAAATAACTTTAAGGTCGGGACATTTTTTTAGAAAACTTCCATCATACGTCCGCCGGGCCCCGGCAATAATTGCATTAGCGCCTGGCAAAGTTTCCAAGGGAGCTTCTGGGGATTCTTCTGCTGACCCTAGAACATTGAGATTGTTTCTGTACTCCGCTCTAATCAAGGGCGGGATAGTTCGATCTGACCAAAGCTTTAACATTCGCTTCTCCAATATATGTTAAGACCCACTAAACCTAACCTGGCCGATCATAAAATTAGGTTGCTCAATTACGCACCAGACTTTAAATTACAGAACGCTTCATTTTTTAAACTGTTTATGCCCACTTGGAATATCATAAATCTACTTTTGTGAATCGCAAGTCAATTATTATTGGTTTGAAGAAAAATATGTTACCAAAATCTTATTTTTATTTTATGTATCCCAATCAGATCTAAAGACGGGAGATAACTGAAATTGATGCGAGTTTATTCTTATATACTTTGCTTTGTTCTTCTTACTGGCCCATCCCACATCCTTGCCCAATCCATACAAGATTCATTATCAACATCCCATGACGCGGATTCTGCCAGTATCTTGAGTGAATCTTCCTTAGTACCAGCTAATAGTACTGGTGAAATTGATTTTGCGGTGGATGTCGGCAGTTTCCGAGGAACCGAAAATCAGACCTACTTAGAGTTCTACTTACTTTGTCGCCCCAGCGAATTTACTCTTGAAGAAAAAGATAATAGAATTTATGTCGCGACGTTCTCAATTGAGCTCATAATATCAGACGAAGAAGAAAATATTATTTTTCAAGCTACACATAAACGAGAATATCAAACCGATAGACCTGTTGTTGTTACTCGTAGAGGTGAAGAGAGGGTGATATTAGAACAAATAGCTGCAGGAGTTCCTGCCGGTTCTTACCAAGCTACAGTTACCGTAACAGATCTGAGTTCTAAGAGAGTTGGGGAGGCAATAAAACCGTTTGTCGCTAAAGATTTTAACACACCGAACCTAGACATAAGTAATATTCAATTTTCAACACTAATACAGAAGGCGAAAGAAGAAAATCGGTTTACTAAAAACGGGTTGTTAATTTTACCAAATGCTTTCCGGATTTTTGAGAAATGGGATACTTCACAAGAAATTGATAGTTACAAACCCCGCACCTTATATCTCTACTTCGAAATATACAACCTTTCCCTTGACTCTGATCGGACAGGGACGGCGAAATACGATATCTATCCATCGGTGACAAGTCATGCAAGTGGTATGACTGTTCCACTCCCTGCTAAACGAGACCGGAAAGTTTCCGGTACTGATGGCTTCGATATAATTGCACTAGACTATATGAGTTTCCCTGAAGATATTTATACTGTAAACGTGAAAATAAAAGATCTCATCTCTGGTCTTGAAACTAATGACTCTGCAATTTTTGAAATTGTCCAACCACCTCCGCCAGCTCCACCAGTTACTGTATTAACAGAAAAACAAGCGAAACGAGGGCGGCGAATGCTTTCTGTTATAGCGACTAAACGTGAAAAAGAACTGTATGACAATCTGGATTTAGGGGGAAAAACAAAATTTTTAATAGCATTCTGGCGTATGCGTGATCCAACACCGGAAACACCGGAAAATGAATCGATGATTATTTTTAATGAACGTTTCTCATATGCGGACTACCAACTAGGTGGGGTAGAGAGTGACCGTGGATCCATATTCGTCCGGTATGGACAGCCAGAAGAAATTGAACGACACGACAGTGACAATATAATGAAATCCTACCAAATCTGGTACTATACGGAAGGGGTTGATGGAGATCCTAACCGAACGAGTGATGGAGGACGCCATTTTTTCGTCTTTGGTGATCGGCGAGGTATTGGTAGATACGAATTGCTTCATTCATCTGCGAGAGGGGAACTGTACAATCCCCGTTGGCGACAAGAACTCCTCCTAATTGATGAGGTTTTCCACACTGATCCTCGAGGATTTCCAGGACCTACCATGGCTCCTCCTACCAACACCGATATTGATGATAAACCTCAGTATTAGTGGTTATCTATACATGGATAATTGAGCCAGTAAAAGCCCATCTAGTTGTTAAGTATTTTACGCAAACGACCAGCCATAGAATGCATTGTTCGCAGAGTTAAATGAATCCCATCTGCTTCATCTTCCCTATGAAGTACATCTCCTGCTTCATATGCAGCAGATAGCGCATAACCATTCTCATAAGGGATTAATAAATCTACTTCAATACGCTGTTGATCTACTAGCTCCAGCAACCTAACCCGGAGACGTTCAATATCTTCAGGGTTAAAAGCTGATATGGCAATAGAGTCTCGGTATGACAACCTAATTAAATCTAATTCATCTCGGTTTTCTAATTGATCAGCCTTATTTAATACCAGCAGGATTGGAAGTTCAGAAACACCCAATTCGTCTAGCACCTGGTTAACAGTTTCGAGATGTTCTGTTAGATTATGATGGCTTCCATCCACAACATGAACGAGTAAATCTGCATCGTATATTTCTGCTAAAGTACTTTTGAAGGATGCTATTAAGTGATGGGGTAGTTTACGAATAAAACCAACCGTATCGGAAAGTAAAACTGGCTGATTGGGGGTCACCTTAATAACTCGAGTAGTAGCATCTAACGTAGCGAAAAGTCGGTCTTCAATCAAAGTTCCTGCATTAGTAAATGAATTAAATATTGTAGATTTTCCAGCGTTTGTATATCCCACCAAAGCGATGCAAAACATATCATTTCTACGTTTCCGCTGTCTTGTATAGGATTCTACTACTTGTCCCAATTTACGCCGCAGGTGATTTATTCGGCCTCTAATAAGCCTTCGATCAATCTCAAGCTGTGTTTCGCCTGGGCCTCGGACTCCGATAGCTCCCCCTGAACCTCCTGCAACACCGCCTTCTTGTCGTGACAAATGATCCCACTGTCTCGTGAGACGAGGCATCATATATTGCAATTGAGCTAATTCCACCTGCAATTTGGCTTGCATTGACTTAGCCCGCAAAGCAAATATGTCTAGAATTAAGCCACTTCTGTCTAAAATCCTCCGGTCGATAATTTGGTCAAGATTTTTAACTTGAGCTGGCGAGAGATCATCATCAAAAATTACTAGGTCTATTTCCTCAGCCTTGCATTGCTCAGCAATTGCCTTGGCTTTTCCTGTGCCAATATAAGATGCTGGGTGCATCGAATGTCGAATTTGAATAACCTTATCTATAATCTCCGCTCCAGCCGTATCTGCCAAAAGAGCTAGCTCTTCGAGTGATTCCATTATAGCACCCATCAGGGCTTTAGAAGGTGCCATTCCGACGAGGAGAGTACGTTCTCTTATTTTTCGTGTTATTTCATGCATTGTAATAAAATTTCTAATTTAATTGAGGGTTTGTTATACCAAATCAAACTCTTATTTAGTCCCATCTAACCAGTAACTGAAATCTCATTATTGTTGGGACGAACCTGAAAGCCAGATATCCAGTATTCTACCAGGAGAAGTACTAACACTAAAAAAATTATTAATTTCCAGATCTCATAACTGTCAGAAACAATTTCCCTGATTTCTCCATCAATTATCACTGAAGATTTCTCACTTGACGCACTAATTGTCATTGTATTACGCACCAAATTTAAAGCATGGTCCAAAGACAAAGTTTCTAAGTCCGACTCTTGAGTACCCCTATTAACAGCAAATGTTCTAAGAGTAAGATTTTCGTTTCGAAGTTTGTAGATTCCTGGTATTGCCAGATTTGTTAACTGCACGATATTACCACTTGGAGTAACTCTAGGTTGGACTCGTTCAGAAAAGCCTGACGGATATTCCAAGGCCAATTCATTAGATTTGTTTGTGAAGACTACCGATTGAATCGGTGAATCACCGAGAAGATAACTTCCCCCTGACATTAAGCCTAATGGATGGAGATAACGAACACTCCTGTGCATAAATGGAACGAACATACTTTTTACCGCAAAGTTACTCCAGTTAGGGTGTATATCTGTCGCTACAAGTAAAGCGCGACCGCTACCATATTGAGCCTCTATAATTGCTGGTGTCCCATCAGTAAATTTTGCTATAATCTGAGAATGGCTGTCTGTATCGATAATATAGGATGTGTAAATATGTACTGGGTTAAATGAGATAACTTCCTTAGATTGCTCCGAAAAATGAAAAATAGAATGCTCATAGTCTGCTTGGACTAGCCGCTCAAAATCTTTTCGTTGCCCCGGAGAACCTTTTATACCTCTGATCGAACTGTCAAAGACATCCTCAAAGAAATTTTTCCCACTATCCGTATTCATCAAATTGGATCCAAGAAAAATTATTAACCCACCGCCAGAAGCAATATAGCGCTTCAAACTAGAAAACTTAGCCGGGGTTAAACTAGCTCCACCATCCACAATTAAAACCCCCATATCGGATAGATCGCTATTTAAAACAGCTATTGGTTTTATTTGCGTTTTAACAGGAGTCATCACCCCTCCTGAGGGAGTAAGTGCCTGTTTAACAAAATAGGTTGAAATAGGGTGACCTACCAATGTGACTTCATATGTTTCTGGAATAGACATTGTGAAGTAACGTCGATTATCTGCCGAAATATCATCTTCAGCAATCTCTACATACCCATTATAAATTCCTGGTTTATTAATTTGGATATTAAATTCCACCGTGCTACTTTCATCTGGGTCAGCATAAATTTTACGACTCCCCCTTCTTTCACCATTGACCACTAAATCTACTGACCTAGCAACTATAGGGTAACTAGAATGGTTGGTATAGGTCGCCACAAATTGTTCTGGTTGATTTCCAAAAAGTATCCCTTCGCTTACCACCAACTCATCAATACTAGCATTATTAACATCAATATGTTTGATTTTAGTAATATTGTATTGAAAAAATTTATCTAATGGATCTACAGCACTATATCTATCTATTTCTTCCCACTCATTTTTCTGCAAATCAGACAAAATATATATCTGTTTATCCGAAGAGATAATACTGCCTAGTTTCTTTCTGGCAATATGCAATGCTTCTCCAATCTGACCCACGTTTTGAGACACCGTTATATTATCCAAAATATTTCTTAGATCAATAGCATTAGAGGGAACGGCTGGGAGTATCTTAGGTTTCCTAGAAGTGAGAATAATAAAACCCTTATCACCTTCCTGCATAGTGTCTAAAATTTTCTCAGCTTCGATTTTAGCTTTAAAGAATGGAGTTTGTTCTAAAATTTCTCCTGCTCCCATACTATAAGAATCATCCAATAAGATAGCGAAGATAGCCTGCGATCGAAGTTCGTTCCCTAGAATATGCCCCATGAAACCTTCAATGACCGGCCTAGAGAATGCCACAACTAAAAGCAGTACAATAAGCATTCTAATCATAAGGAGCAGAAGCTCTCGAAGTCTGAATATTCGAGAATGTTGAAGATTTTGCCCTCTGATAAAACTAACAGAACTAAAATTAACGGTCAAAACTCGTTGTCGGTGAAATAGGTGTACAAACAGAGGTACTAGTATTGCAGAAAGCCCTAAAAGAATCCAAGAGTTAAGAAAAATCATTCATTCCCCCATTGTCACCCCACAATATATATCGAAGTTATACTTGTGTAAAACCTAAATAAATACCGATAATAGCGTAGGAATTATAAAAACTTATAAATACAAAATTTCATATTTGTAAAACCGATTTTACTTGACACTAAGCCTAGGCTTAGGTATTGTGTTCTCGACGTTTGGGAAAAGCCAAATGGTATCTAAATAAGGAGTAAGTATGGAGGCGTGGCTGGCCCTGGAAGACGGTACAGTCTACCGAGGTACGGCCTTTGGCGCAACTGGCCAAAAGGTTGGGGAAGTCGTTTTTAACACCAGCATGATTGGATACCAAGAGGTATTAACGGACCCGTCATATAAAGGTCAGATTGTGTCAATGACCTACCCATTAATTGGGAACTACGGAGTAAACTCCGATGATTTTGAATCTACTCAGACTCACGTCGAGGGTTTCGTAGTCCGAGAACACCAACCGTATCCGAATAATTGGCGATCGACTGGTAATCTTGAGCAGTTTCTGAAAAAAAATGGAGTAATAGGAATAACTGGCATTGATACTAGAGCCTTAACCCGACGCCTGAGGGCCCGGGGGGTAATGCGAGGGGTTATCCAAACCGGAAATTCAAACGCGATCTCCCTTGTAACTCAAGCGAAAGAAGCTTCTGGGCTTGTTGGGATTGATCTAGTTAAAGAAGTAACAACTAAACATCCCTATCGTTGGGAAGCCGATAGTAAGATTCCTGTTGACATTCCTAATAACGATCCGGAAAAGGTATGGAGTGTTTTCGAATCAGCTGGGATTTATCGGGTGGTTGTTATGGATTATGGGGTGAAGCATAATATACTCCGAAGCCTAGTTCACCGGGGCTGTAACGTAATTGTTTTGCCTGCCCACTCTACAGCAGATCAAGTCTTACAGTTAAATCCCGATGGCATAATGTTATCGAATGGACCGGGAGATCCAGAAGCAGTACAATACGCTATCAAAGAGTTAAAAGTTCTGATTGAAAAGAAACCGATATTTGGGATTTGTATTGGGCACCAATTACTCGGAATGGCTTTAGGAGCAAAAAGTTTTAAGTTAAAATTTGGACATCGTGGCGCTAATCAGCCGGTACAACAGTGTAAATCTGGCAAGGTGGAAATTACTGCTCAGAACCATGGTTTTGCTATAGACCCTCTAACATTAGATGAGTCACAGGTTGAATTAACACATATAAACCTGAATGACCAGACATTGGAAGGGATCAGTCACCGAAAATACCCAGTATTCTCAGTACAGTATCATCCAGAAGCATCCCCTGGTCCTCATGACGCGGATTACTTGTTTGACCGTTTTATTCAATCTATGCGTTAGTTTTTTAAATTTTTGATCTGTCTTTAGTGTGCCTAACTAGGAGTTAGAAATGCGGAATAAAATTAAACACATCCTCTTCTTAGAACCAAAGTCTTCTCACCTCCACGTTTACTCAGATGCGTATATACCACGGATAGGTTGTGTGGTTCTTGCAACAATCATGAAGAACCTAGGGTATGGGGTTAGGGTAATGCTGGAGGAAGTCGAGGAAATTGATACCAATGAATTTGAGGAAGCTGATTTGATCTGTATATCCACCTTGACCTCTACTGCACCAGGCTCGTACCAATATGCTGACTTTATTAGAAATGTTTATCCGGAAAAGATTATTATAATGGGTGGAACCCATCCTACATTTGTTCCGGATGAAGCCTTACAACACTGTAATTTTGTGATACGTGGAGAAGCCGAAGAAGCTCTTGTAGAACTAGTTCAATGCCTTGAAACGGGTTCCGACCATCGAAGTATTGCTAACCTTTCCTGGTTGGAAAATGGCAACTCGATTCATAACCCTGAGCGTCCTAAAACGGATGATTTAGATATCTTACCTATCCCAGATTTTAATCTAGTGCCGTCTGGGCGGTTAGATATAATGTCCATACAGACACAACGAGGTTGTCCTTGGGATTGTAGTTTTTGCACAGTGACGAAACTAAACGGCCACAAACTTCGTGGACATTCAGTTGAACGTGTACTTGACATGATCGAAACTTATCAAAAGGATGTTCCTAACTTTAGTTATCTTTTCTTCGCTGATGATATCTTTAATGTGCCTGTCGACCGAACTATGGCAATTATGCAGGGAATGATTGATAGAAAACTCACTATCCCGTGGGCAGCGCAGATGCGGCATGAAATTTCCAAACAACCTGAGTTAATGAAAAAGATGCGAGAAGCTGGATGCGATCGTGTAATGGTTGGCTTTGAATCAATCGATGAAACAGCCTTAGAGTTGTATGGAAAGAAAGAAACAGCTACCGATGTAGAGAATGCTATTGACTCAATTCACAGCCATGGCATTGATCTGCACGCCATGTTCATTGCTGGAGCTGATTCTGACAGAGCAGAAACGATCAAACATCAATTTGATTTTGCAAAAAAGAAAGATCTTGCAACATCACAGTGCATGATCCTTACTTATCTGCCGGGTTCTGAAGATACTATCCGTTATGATTTACAAGGTGGAGAATACTTAAGTCACGACTGGAGCCATTATGATGGTCATCATTCTAACCATCCCCACCCTAATATGACCCGTTATGAATTAGTAAATACGGTTATGGATGGAATGAAAGGGATGTATGCCCCTCATCGTATATTATCCAAACTTGGGAGTGCTGCATTTAACGTACTTAAATTCAATAAACGAGAAGCGACTAGGCAATTGCGTAATGGGCTACTCCGATTTAACGGCTATTCTATCCTCAAACGTTGGTTTAAAGAACATACTGAATATTTAGCAGATTTACGATCAGAAAATGTTTCATTATCTCCAGATCGTTATAAAAGAGTAGTACTGGCTGTCTCCAACGGAGAGGTCAGTCAGGTGCTCCGTACTTTTTTGAATGAAATGAATGTACGAGTGGATGAGTTCAGTGAGGACAAGCTCTCATTGCTGAGAGATTCTGACCTTGTTGTTATGGCAGGAGAGATGGTTGAAGAGATGAAATCAAGACTACAGAACCTGCCTGTGTTTCCTATTCATGATAAGAACACTCGAATGGACCGTACTTTAACCCAACTTGGAATTCTCTTTACGGAAAATGTGGATATTGTTCGGGAAGCTATCGCCGCTGTACATTTCCAGCCACCTAAAAATGAGCTGAATTCCAAGGCTTAATCTAGGTTTGATGAGTGATATTCTTATCTTTATTCTATTTCTAAGAACTTAGATTCGTCTCACCATTGTAAGGTTTATCCCCTAACTCTCTTTGAAGTCTTTGTAGTTCCTTTTGCATTGATTTTACTACAAGTTTATAGCTGGGGTTGGAGTAAACGTTAACCATCTCATTTGGATCCTGTTCCAAATCAAATAACTCCCATTCAGGATAGGTTCTAGAACCCACCGTGCCTTCCTGGCCAAGTGGGTCTCCATAGTAATATATTAATTTATAACGAAGTGTCCTTACACCATAATGAGCCGGAACATTATGGTGAGCCCCATGCATCCAATACCGATAGTACATTGATTGCTGCCAATCACTAGGAGTATTACCCTTCATAAGTGATCGAAATGAATTACCTTGAAAAGAACTTGGGACCTCTATTTCAGCACAATCCAAAAATGTAGCTGGAAAATCGACATTAAGGACAATATCTTGATTATCCGTACCAGGTATAATCTCCTTAGGATACCTAATAAGTAGAGGCATACGGAGAGATTCCTCATACATAAATCGCTTATCATACCAACCATGATCTCCCAAGAAAAAACCCTGATCAGAGGTATAAACTACGAGTGTATTATCCCTAATTCCCTCTTCATCTATATAATCTAATAAACGGCCAACATTGTCATCGATCGATGCTATACAACGAAGATAGTCTTTTATATATCTTTGGTATTTCCAACTTTTCTCAGCTGCCGGAGAAAGATTTTCTGGAATTTGTTTTTTAAGATCCTCACTATTCAGGTCACGATCAACCCGCATCCTTGCATTTAGTGCCGCATTAGCCCGATTAGCATAATTGTCATTAAAAGTATCCGGTTCAGGAATATTATTGGATTCATACATACTAGCATGTTTTTCATCCGGTTCCCAAGGCCTGTGGGGAGCTTTATGATGGACCATGAGGCAAAACGGGCGGTTTCTATCACGTTTGCTAAGCCATTGAAGAGAATAATCAGTTATTAAATCTGTTACGTATCCTGAGGTTTTAGTCTTTACTCCCATTTCAATCATTTCAGGATCATGATAGAGACCCTGACCCGGTAGAATATTCCAATAATCGAATCCAGAGGGATCGTAATTTTCACCGTGCCCGAGATGCCACTTACCAATCACCGCTGTCTGGTATTCTTTCTGTTGAAGTATCTTAGGATAATTCAACAAATTTCTATCTAAATGAGTCGATAAAGTAGTCACACCATTTATATGGTTGTATGTACCTGTAAGAATAGAAGCGCGACTAGGTGTACAGATCGAGTTAGTACAAAAACAGTTATCAAATCGCATGCCCTCCTTAGCCACTCTATCTATATGGGGAGTGGTATTTATTCTACTACCATATGCACTAATCGCGTGTGATGCATGATCATCCGACATAATAAACAATATATTAGGGCCTGAATGTGTCATAGTTTTTTCCATGTTTTTGATCTATTTTGAGATCAATACTTTTGTTAGCGCTGACGAAGAAATATTAGCACCGCAGATAATCACAACCGTCTTACTCGCCTTAAATTCTTCTTTTTGTTTCAACAGTCCAGCTACAGAAACTGCTGCTGCACCTTCAACAATTTTATGATGTTTCTCAATCATAAATTGTATAGCTTTTTTGATCTCTTCTTCTGTCACCAAGATATAGTCATCAACAAAGTCCTGACATATTGGAAAGGTTATTGATCCTGGTTCAACATCTCCCGCCGAGCCATCAGAAAGAGTTTCATTATGATCCACATTCAAGATTCGCCCTGCTCTGATACACTGATACATCGCCGCAGAACCCGTTGGCTGGCATCCAATGATATTAATATCAGGAAAATGAGCTTTCATGTAAAGGCCTATACCACTAATTAGTCCTCCACCTCCCACAGTAATTAATACATTATTTATATTAGCTAACTGTCTCTTCAATTCGACTCCGATAGTACCCTGCCCAGCAATGATATCTGAATCATTGTATGGAGATATCCACGGCCGTCCTTGGACAATTGCCTCATTTTGGGCTTGTAGCTCCGTCTCTAATGCATTGCCTTGACCGAAAACAATTTCAACGGGATAACGTTGTATAGCCTCGACTTTAGAAGAATTAACTCCTTTAGGTAAGTAGATTGTTCCAGAACACTGAGCTATCATACAACTCATAGCAACACCCTGAGCATGATTTCCGGTAGAAGATGTGATAACACCTTTGGAACGATCTTCCTTACTAAGCGAAAAAATTTTGTTTAGGGCTCCACGTATTTTAAATGAATTTGTATACTGCTCACTTTCCATTTTTAAATGAACTTCCGCCCCTGTAATCTCAGATAATGGAACCGAATGATGCAATGGAGTTTGAAGCACAAACGATCTAATTTTTTGTTCTGCTAAAACAATCTTTTCTAAAAGAGGATGTGAGTGGAACACTGTCATTTTCCTTTAAATTACTTGTATTTCTATTTGATTAAATTATATCATTCTTATGGATTAAATAATTTCTATTCTTTAAGAGAACTTTTATTTTATTTGGGTTCAATAGTCCTTTATGTCAAGCTGGAAAATTATCTTCTTTACTTTAGAGGATAACGATTTCCTAGTAATATATACCCTGCTTAGCTTTTTTATTTTTAATTTTTATAGAAGCGAATCCAGTTCATCCCATCTTATAACCGGTATGTCTTATGTTCTCAGAAATTATCCTTAATGAATTAGAAACACCTGCTATATGTGTTGATAAACAAAAACTACTGCGCAACATACGTTTGATGCAGGGACTAGCAGATTCTAACCAGGTAGCTCTACGCCCTCATATAAAAACTCACAAATCAGTAGAAATTGCCCAAAGACAAATCGATATCGGAGCGATAGGAATAACTGTGGCTACAGTAGATGAGGCGTTAGTATTTCTTAAGGAGAATTTTAAATCTATTACAATTGCACGGCCTATAATTACTCCTTCAAAATGGGATCGATTACTTGATGGAGTTACGAAAGATATAAACCCAATACGTGTTATCGTAGACTCTGAAGAAGGAATTCGAATAGCTGCTAATAGCGCAACCCGGAAAAAGCAGAAGATAGGTATTTTTTTGAAAATTGATGTTGGGCTACACCGATGTGGTCTTCTACCAAATGATAGGCAATTACGCCCCCTAGTAGAAATGATTCATACTCATAGTTACCTGGCTTTTTGTGGAATCCTCTCACATTCTGGACATGTCTATGGATCGAATTCTTTAGAGGATGCCAGAAACATTGCGGAAAACGAACGTCTAACTATGTTAGACGTTCGTGACTATTTGAGAAAAGGTGGGTTCCCTGTACCTGAAGTATCTGTGGGGGCTACTCCAGCTGTTCTGGCTGCTAAAAGTTTTGAGGGTATAACCGAAATAAGGCCAGGAAACTACGTTTTTCTGGATCTACTTCCAGTTCGAGTTGGAGTAGCTAGACTTTCGGACATATCATTAACGGTCTTAGCAACAGTAATCAGTAAAAATGATGACTACTTTATTACTGATGCTGGTTCAAAAACTCTTACTTCTGATACTGGTGTTCACGGTATGATCGGTAACCAGGGTTTTGGACTTGCTTATCCCATAAAACATTTCCTGGATGCTAAAAAACAGCTAATAGTGTCAAAAGTTTCTGAAGAACATAGTATGATAGCCCGTAGTGACTATGATCTCTCTATAGGCTCAAAAATAAGAATTATTCCTGTCCATAGTTGCCCTGTAGCTAATTTAGCCCCGGAATATGTTATTTTAAACTCCGGAAACTTCATTTGTTGGCCTGTTGACGCCGCGGGAAAATCAAAATAAGGAAACCCTGCCTGACAGAATTCAAATCAAAGTTTGTGAACGCAAATTATCATTGGCAGACAAGAAAAAGGAATGAAATATGGGAGTCGTAGAAGAAACTAGGTGGGGGAAGTTTGGTTCACACACTGCCTATTTATATACTTTACATGGTGGATCTGGAGCAACTGCAAAAATACTCAACTACGGAGGAAGACTCCAATCGTTAAATATTCCAGACTCAAATGGTAAAGTTATAGATGTAGTATTAGGTTTTGACACCTTAGAAGGATACTTGACAGAAGACCCGTTTTTTGGAGCTACCATCGGAAGGTGTGCGAACAGAATAGCTAAAGGGCAGTTCGAATTAGACGGAGAATTATATCAATTGAAAACTAATGATAGCGCTGGATCTAATCATATTCATGGAGGTCCTAAAGGTTTCGATAAGAAATTTTGGGAGACCTCAAACTTTGGACAGAATTCCAACTGTGCGTATATTGAGTTAACTCATACCAGTGCAGATGGTGATGAAGGATATCCAGGAACTGTTGAAACCAAGTTAACCTTTACCTTAAATAATAACAACGAGTTACGGATAACAATGGAGGGACGATCAGATAAGGCAACTCTCCTTAATTTATCAAATCACACTTATTGGAACCTTAATGGCCATCAGGCAGGTTCAGTCATTGATCACGAACTTACTATTTTGGGTAATGGTTATACTCCTGTTGATCGATATCGTATACCAACAGGCGAAATACTTGGTGTAATAGGGACACCTTTTGATTTTACCAAACCTCGAAAAATGGGACAGAATTTGACATCAATCCCTAGTTGTGGCCCCGAGGATCCAGGAGGCTATGATCATAACTATGTCATTAATGATACTGGAGAATATATTAAACTGGCAGCCCGGGTTAGTTCCAAGAATTCTGGACTTAATATGGAAGTTAAGACCAATCAGCCTGGTGTCCAGTTTTACACCGGTAATTTCCTGACTACCAATATTTCTGGGAAAAATGGTGCCATCTACGATAAATTCCATGGGTTCTGCCTGGAAACACAGAAATTTCCTAACTCAATAAATCAATTTAACACTCCAGAATGGCCCAACGTGATCCTCCGTCCAGGCGAAATATATAACCACGAAGTAAGATACTGCTTTTCCACTGAAATGGCTGGTTGTGATTAAATTTAACGTGTAAATATTGTCTGCCGTAAGTGAGCTGCTTGATCAGAAATAAGAAAAGCTAAAATATCCCCAACCCCCTCTGGACTCCCAAGATTTTCTGATGCTAGCATTAATGCTTCATCAACTGACTTTCCTTCGGCCTCAGCGCCGTCAGCAATATTTTTCAGTTTCATTGGAGTTGAAATGCCGCCTGGACAGATAGCATGTACTCGTATTCCAAAGCTAGTTAGTTGGCTTTCTAAGACCATTGCCAAACCGTGAACTCCACCTTTACTAGTTCCATAAGCTATAGAAGAACTACCACCCTTAACTCCAGCTCCGGATGATAAAAGAATAATAACTCCCTTTCCCTGTTTCTTCATAATTGCTGAAACATATTTGGAAGCTAGAAATGAGCCTTTGAGATTTACATCCATAACCCGGTTCCAGGTAGATTCCTTAAGTTCATCTATTGGAACATAAGCACCTTCAAGAACTCCAGCGCAATTAATAAGGCCATCAATCTGTCCAAAGGTTTTAAAGGTGTTTACCATTAACTCTTCCACTTGATTAGCGTCGGAAATATCGATTTCTAATGAAACAACTTGTCCGTTTTTAGATTGAATAGCAGCCTCGGTTTCCTTGAGTCCGATTTTATCTATATCAGCTATTACCACTTTTCCTCCTGCCTCAGCACACCGCAAAGCAGCAGCTCTGCCTATCCCCATTGCAGAACCAGTTATGATGATTGTCTTATTTTTAAGTAACATTTCTAGTCCCTTCCATGAATGGTCCATTTATATTGTGCCCTAGTTCCGGGTAAATATTTAAACTACATAGTTATTTTAATTCCTACTATCGATAATATCAAATACGAACAGAATTAACTTAGGGGTATCCGTTTTACCCACTAGATAACATCTCCAAATACCTTGACATATTCTCTACAGATATATAAAGTTTTGGGGAGGAATTTTTTTCATATGGGTTTGATTTTGCTGCGTAGAATAAGTACAAAACAGGGGTTTCTTTTGTAAAAGAGACTCCTGCGGAATCAACCTCTCTATAGCACCTACCATATAATCCCCCAGACTGCAGTCAATATTTAATGAGCCAGATATGTATAACCTGAGGGGTCAGAACATAGCAAGAAACAGTTTATAACGTTTTAAAATATGACTATGGTATTATAACGACTAAATGGTAAGAACACTCTCAAGGGATCAAGCTTTTAATGGACGCCTTGCTCGTTACCGGCGGAGCCGGATTTATCGGTAGTAATTTTGTTAGGTACTTATTGAACCACTATCCTTGCTCCAATATTATCGTCCTTGACGTCCTTTCTTATGCGGCAAATCTATCAAACCTTGATGGGATTATAAACTCAGGGAGACTTCAGTTTGTTCAAGGGGATATCTGTAATAGAACACTAGTAAAAGAACTAATGAGTAAAGTAGATGCTGTCATAAATTTTGCAGCAGAATCACATGTCGATCGTTCAATTCTTGATCCGTCCTCTTTTATAACAACAAATTACAATGGAGTATATATTCTGCTTGAAGCAGCTAAAGATCTGGGAATTAAACGCTTTCTTCAGGTTTCCACTGACGAAGTTTACGGGCATGTCCCTGATGGCCTATCTATAGAAAGTGACCCATTTATGCCCCGAAGCCCTTATGCTGCAAGTAAAGCTGCAGCTGATCTTCTGGTCCAATCATACTTCACTACTTATGAACTCCCTGTTTTAACGACGCGAGGAGGTAATACCATCGGGCCATACCAATATCCAGAAAAGGTTTTGCCTATTTTTATTACCCAGGCTCTGGAAAACCAACCACTTCCAATCTATGGGGATGGTAGTGCGGTCCGTAGCTACGTATATGTAGAAGATCATTGCTCAGCGATTGATCTAGTGCTCCGTTCTGGCCAGGTCGGAAATGCCTATAATGTTGGGACCAACTATGAGGTAAGTGGGACCGATTTGGCTGATGCTGTTCTTAATCTTCTTGATAGGCCGAAAAATTTACGTAAGTTTGTCCGTGACCGGAGTGGACACGATCTTCGGTATGCACTAGATTGTAGTGCAATTAAATCTTTGGGATGGCGTCCTAGATATGATTTCCAAACCATGCTTGAAATTACTACCCAGTGGTATATTGATCATAAACAATGGTGGCAAGAAATTAAAAAAAGCTCAAATTATCAAAATTATTATGAGAATCAATACTTAAACCGTTGAATTAATTCCTTAAGTTAGATTAATCTTTTGAGGAGGCTTTATACCTGATGTACTTGATGACTCTTTTGTCGTCTTTTGTTCTAGCCAAGTGTCTGAGCATTATATTATATGGTTTTTGGTTAAGTATCCTAAGCCGAAGACCTCGACTGGGGAAAGCACCGCTAATCTTCCCGAGACATGTATTTGCTATAATAGTTCCTGTGGCTAATGACGATGACTCTCTAAGCAGAACACTAGAGCATCTCCGAAGAATAAAATATCCTCGTAAGATGTTCGATATTATCATAGCTCCATTAAACTGTTCTGACAAGACACTCTCCATCGCACGGGAAAAAAACGCTATAATATATCGTCAGGGGAGACAAACTTGGCATAACAGTGACGACGCAATTCAGAACATTTTGGAACGTTTATTGTTGAAAGATCGTTATGATGGCTACATTATCCTAGATGCACAATCTAGGATAATGCCGAACTTTTTGCAGGTAATGAGTGACCAATTATCTAAGGGAGCTCTAGCGATTCAACCAGGGTACAGTATCTCAGGGAAGAAATGGGCTTGGAATACAGTTAAGCGAGCGATCCTATATGCACTTAAACCTAATTGGCTAACTTGTTGGCCGTTGAAATACCAACTTGGTTCTGGTATTCATAGGACAGGCCTATGTATCTCTCGTAGACTTGTTGAGACATCCGGGGTTAGCCGCCTCTACCGCCAGGATACCATTCAGGCGTTCCTTACCCAATTACTCCGTAATAATGTAATGGTTCAGTATACAGAAAACACTTGGGTTTATGACCGCACCACATCTTTTCCCGATACCACCTCAATGTTTAGTCAAGTGTGGGCTAGATTGGGTCAAACTTGGAATAACGGGTTCCCTCTGATAGTAGAAGGCTTGAAGTGGCGAAGCCCTGCCCAGGTAATCGGAGGAATAAATCTTTTTCTACCAACATTTGGTACCATACTGTTTACAGCTTTATGTTTCTGTATGCTGGGCTGGTATTTACATGGACCCGAATCAACTATTACTCTTGGATGGTTAAGTCTATTGGGCACCTTATTAGTTTTTGTTCTAATAAGGTTATGGCTAATGAAAGCACCTGTTCTGGCTTACGCGGCATTACCATTACTACCCTTTCTTTTATTCTGGCAATCTGCTAAGTCGTGTTTTCATAGGAGACAAGAAACTAGAGGACCGACCACCGAAAAGCCCCCAGTCAGTGTCAGTAAGCGTACACATAACCAATCTGGCCGAAAGAAATACTCACGCCGACCTAGACGGCAATCTGGATAGATTAAGGGCGCGACGGAGGAGGTAAACTGTATTCAGTTATATCACGCACTTATTTTGGGGTTTTTGCAAGGGGTAACGGAATTCCTTCCGGTTAGTAGCTCTGGGCACCTAGCTGTTTATCAACAGTTGATGGGGCTTCAAACAAATCCAGTACTGTTTGATGTAATGGTTCATCTCGGTACCCTATTGGCAATTTTGATTGTATTCCGATCTGATATTCATAAACTATTGATAGGTGTCTTTCAAGACCTGGCTAAAAACTCCCAGACAAATTACGAATCTCTACTCCTTCTAGTATTACTTGGAATCAGTATGATTCCTTCGATAATTTTGGGTCTTGGCTGGAAACATGAGCTTGAAGAGCTATTTGCTGCTCCAGTATACATTGGCTGTGGATTTCTTGTTACTGGATGTATACTCTGGCTCTCCCAATTCTCAATGCCAACATCAACACAAAGTCCAACCAAAATTAGCTGGATCAAAGCCTTGATTATTGGAGTTGCCCAAGCTTTGGCCTTGGTACCCGGGATTTCTAGATCGGGTACTACTATTTCTATCGCTCTACTAATGGGACTTGACCGAAAACTAGCAGCTCGTTACTCTTTCTTATTATCAATTCCGACAATTGCTGGAGTAGTGATTGGTAAATTAATAGAAAACCAGGGGATACTTCCTTACCACTGGTTGTCATTAATAGCTGGGACTATAGTTGCCGCTATAACTGGATATTTTGCATTAACTATTCTACTACGAATAGTTGTTACTGGTAATCTATCAAAATTCTCATATTACTGTTGGTCCCTCGGGTTATTAACCCTAGTAGCCGTTTTAGGTGGAGCACTTTAATCTTTTGGCGCCACCTCACTAAATAATATGGAGTGCATAAGATGAATCCAGACATCAGTCAAATCCTTGATGAATGGGGTTATACAGGACCTGACGAGCTTAGTGTCCGTAAGATAGTGGGAGTAGATGGTCAGACACGGATACAAATGCGAGTTGATCTTGGAATCCTACAGATGGAATGGTCAGGACGGCCAGACGGGCAAAAACCCTATGGAAAATCTTCCTTTTTGAATTACTTTCGGGAAAAGCTTGAGGACCAAGAAGGTCCCGATACTCAAAATATGCTTTCCCGAAATGATTGTATAAAATTACAAAAAGAATCTCTA
This sequence comes from uncultured Gemmatimonadota bacterium, assembly GCA_964593235.1. Lineage (GTDB taxonomy): Bacteria > JAAXHH01 > JAAXHH01 > JAAXHH01 > JAAXHH01 > JAAXHH01. Next base: position 44,748 of record CAZQGS010000045.1, read on the forward strand.
CAGTATTATTATAGACGTATCTGTATGTTCGAATTGGAAGCTTATACCGAAGCCTTTCGAGATGCTGAGCATAACTTGGAGATAATGGACCTGGTTAAACAATTTGCTGAGAATGAGACTGATCAACTTTCTTTTGAGCAGTATCGGCCCTTCGTTATTATGCACCGTACAAGAGCTAGAAGCCTTATTGCTAAAGAAAATAAAAATAAAGCCCTTGATTATATAGAAGAAGGCATTAAAGAAATCACAAATTTCTTTCGTTCCTATGACCGGGAAGATCTTTTGAAGGAAAGCCAAGAGATAATAACACTAAGAGAAATGGCTGAAAAATTAAAAAAATCTAATCCCAAATCTCAAGAAGAAAAATTACGAGTTGAATTAACAGTAGCTGTTGAGAATGAAAATTTTGAACAAGCGGCAGAAATACGGGACACTTTGAAAAAACTTCGGCTATCATAGACAGGAGCTTTTATTTGATTTCATGGATCAAGTCAGGTGATAAGCAATTATTATTGTTTGTGCTTGGAACAATAGGAGTGGGGCTCTCTATGGGCCTTGCAGAAATAAGCTTTAATAATTTCCTGAGTGATACATACAATATGGATGCAATAAGCCGCGGTGAACTTGAATTTCCCCGGGAATTACCGGGTTTTCTAGTTGCTGCTTTTACTGGTTTACTCTTCTTTTGGTCTGAACTTAAGGTGGCAGTTCTTGCAATGTTTCTCATGGCTATTGGACTAGCTGGCCTTGGATTGATCGGAGATCAATACAATTTAATGCTTACATCGATGGTGATCTGGAGTATTGGTATGCATCTCCAGATGCCAGTAACACAGCAAATGGCACTTCAATTATCTCAAAAAGATAAAGGTGCTACAATGCTAGGTCGTTTAGGGGGAATTCGAACTGGTGCAGCGATTTTGGGAGGATTATTGCTTTGGCTGGGTTTGGGAGAAACCTCTTTAGAATATCTACCAATATTTACTTTAGCAGCATTGGTTGCAATGGGAGGGGGATTATGTTACCTCGCGATGGCACCATCCAGAAAAACAACCCGTAGTCGTCCTACTTTTGTTATTCGAAAAAGATACACTTTGTTCTACCTACTGAACATTTTATTTGGGGCCCGAAAACAGATTTTCATTACTTTTGCACCATGGGTCCTAATAAAAATATTTGGAGAACCTTTATCTACAATAGCATGGCTACATCTTCTCTCATCGGTAATAGGCATGTTTTTTTCACCTCAACTAGGCAAATTGATCGACCGGTTTGGTGAACGCCTAATCCTCATGGCAGATGCTGTTTTACTCGTAGGGATATGTATTGGCTATGGATTTGCTCAAGAAATCGGATTAGGAAATTGGTCAATTTATGTTATTTATGCTAGCTTTATTATCGATCTAGTCTTGTTCAATGTTGGTATCGCCCGAACGACATACGCAAGTAAGATAGCAGCCAAAAAAGACGACCTTACAATGACTCTCTCGTTGGGAGTCACAATCGACCACGCAATATCAATGTCTATTCCAACAGTTGGGGGTCTAGTATGGGTAATATATGGTTATCAATATGTCTTTTTGGGCGCTGCTGTTGTTGCAGTATTAACGTTGATTGCAACAGGTTTTATCACAGTACCAAAACTCTCTAGCCAACCTACCGCTCAAACAGAGAAGCAACTGTTGCGAGGGGCAACCTCAGTAAAATAGGGTTATCCCCCGGCCATCCAACCTCCATCTACTACTATAAGCTGGCCCGTAAGAAAATTAGCAGCAGGGGATGCTAGAAAAACAGCAGTACCAGCAATATCCTCAGGCTCACCCCAACGTCCAGCAGGAACACGGCTTAGTATATAGGCACCTCTTTCACTTTCTTCCACCGCTTGGGTTAAAGGTGTCCTGATATATCCGGGACAAATAGAATTAACATTTATATGATATTGAGCCCAGTCAATTGCAAGTTGATAGGTTAAAGATCCCAAGCCACCTTTTGCTGCTGTGTAGGCAGGGATGTGAGGGATACCAGTTATTGTTGCCAGCGAAGCTATATTTATAATCTTTCCATATTTATTTTTGATCATATTTTTCGCTACCAATTGAGTGAGGAAAAAAGTTCCTTTTAAATTAGTATTAACTACATTGTCCCAATCTTCTTCTCTATAATCCTCTGGAGGAGTTCTAACATTCATCCCCGCGTTGTTGACCAGAATATCTATCTGTTGCCATGTATTCAAGGCCTTCTCCACAAGAGTTCTTCGGCCATCGTCTGTTGTAATATCTGTTTCTACGACAAGAGTTTCCCCACCCAATTGACAAATCTTTTTTGCTGTTTCATCAAGTCTAATCCGCCTCCGCCCGGCCAAAATAACACGGGCACCTGACTCAGCCATCGCAATAGCTATACCCTTACCGATCCCAGTTCCAGCGCCTGTCACGATGGCCACCTGTCCCTTTAGCGAAAACCGATCGAGATTCATTTTTACTCCTATTTTAGTTGGCTTATTTTCTCATAGACAAAAGGATTTAAATTCATTCCCAAACTCCTCTCAGATCACGGAAATTAGGGGAACCTTTCAAAAAACTCTGTAACTTATCGACAGTTCAATGGCAAGAAATATATAAATTAATTAACAAATAGGCAATGAGACAACTATAACCGTGCCTATAGTGGCTTACAAAGTTTCTGAAAATAAATGGGGCTTTAATATTTTGAAAACATAGGGGATAATCAAGTTAGTTAACGAGGGTCTTAAATTTTGTTAATAAATCTGAGGTTTGTTAGTTTAATGATTATTTAAAGCTTCTGAAAACTAACTTTTATCTATAGGAAGGCTTGACCATTTAGGTTACGATTTCAAAAATATGACCATCTCTTATTTTGGCTTGACCTAGAACATTAAATCATTTTACTTTCTTTATGTCATGTATTACAGATTACCAATAAAATATAATGACAATTAAATTAGACTAGTCCGCTTTTAGTCAACACTATACAGTCATAAAATTAGTTGTAAGTAAGATATCTAAACCAGCATTAAATACGCTAGGGTTAGGTAGGGAAATTATATTTATGATCCGTCTCAAAGTATACGATGTTGGTCCTCCTTATCCTCTGCACTCGACGCCAGTTCTTTGGTTGACCGACGAACAGGAAGAAATGGTTTTAATCCTTTTGATTGGGCTAGCTGAAGCTTTTGCGATCAAAAGCCATATTGATGCCAACGAAGAAACACCTCCACGTCCAATGACGCATGATTTGCTTAAATCGGTCTTCGAACATTTTGATGCTGAAATAAAATATATTCTGATTTCTGAGCTTCGTGAACAGCAGTTCTATATTGCAGAGATCCATGTAGAAGTTGATGGCCAAGATGTCGCTATTGACTCAAGGCCTACTGACGCAATAGCTTTGGCACTCCGAGCAAGTGTTCCGATATATGTGACAGAAGATGTAATGCGAGAGGCTGGTAAACAAATGCCGAAAACCAAGGATATCGAGGGAGAAGATAAGATTATAGCAGCTATTGATACATTAGAAATGGAAGAAGGAAAAGTGCCTGCTACACATATTCCATCGGAAGATGTATTGGAAGCGGTAGAATCAATTCCCGAGCCACGAACACCCCTTGAGGCAGCCCGTCAAGAACTGCAGGAAGCTATTGATGAAGAACGATACGAAGATGCTGCCCGCCTGCGCGATGAAATAAATCGCATGGAACAAAACCCCTAAAGAGGTACCGTGCGAGAAGCCATAACGATGTGGAAATATACCAGAATGGTTGTTCTGGTAGCACTAACGGCAGCTATGTATGCAGCCGCTCTAATCCCATTCAAACTCCTTCCTATTATTCCTGGCATTACAGAACTAAGACCCGCTAATGTTTTTCCTGTTATCTGTTCGCTAATGTTCGGCCCAGCAGGAGCTTGGGGTGCAGCAATTGGCAATCTTATTGGTGACCTAATGGGGGGGACTTACGGTTTAGGCAGCTACTTCGGTATGGTTGGTAATTTCTTTTTCGGCTACATACCATACAAGATCTGGCATATCATTTCTACAAAAGAACCCGATAAATGGTCTCCGGCGATGTTAGTGCGTTACCTTTATGTAACCCTTCTTGCAAGCGTATCTTGTGGAGTAATAGTAGCATGGGGATTAGACCTGCTTGGTTTGGTACCTTTCCATGTACTTGCTCCTCTTATTTCCATTAATAATTTCATAACAGCCGGAATTTTAGGCCCGTTGCTACTACCAATACTCTATCAACGAGTTAAGCAATGGGGACTGCTTTATCAAGATATTATGAATCCTGTGGACCTATCTACGAAAACTCCTTTAAGACATATTGGCCATATTATTTTGCTACCAGCATTGCTTGGTACTCTATACTTTGGTATTTCTATTTCATTAGGGTTAAATGAAGATATGGCGAAAACCATACCTCTTCTTTTTGGATTTGAAATTGCGGTTCCTGAAATTTTACTTCAACCAATAGGATCTAACGTCGGGACAGGGATTATTCCTTTAATCATGTTATTTTTAATTGCCTGTATGTTTCTCTAACTTAATAACTACGTCCATTTCCATAAACAACCTGCTGTGTAACAAGGGGATCTTATAAAATGAAAGTAGTTGATGTAACTCGGATAATTGTTGACGTTCCTTTTACTGAACGACAAGCCAGAATTACTGAGCGTGAGGTCTACAACTGGTCAATTATAGAATTATGTAAAGCCACTACAGATACGGGGTTAGTCGGTTGGGGAGAAACAGTTGTGCACTACACTTGGGCTCGAGTAACCGATGAAGCTGTTCAAAAGGTACTCGGAAAAAGCCCAGCTGATGTCATGAACGATGATTCACTCGGAGCTGGTCTGCAAATGGCTATGTTTGATATCGTCGGCAAAGCCCTTGGGGTTCCGTGCTATAGATTGCTTGGGAATAAAGTAAGAGATTGGTCTCCTATTTCCTGGTGGTCGATCGATGCATCCCCAGGAGACTGGCTTGCTGAAGCAGTAGATGCTGTCGCTCTAGGCTATACTAGCTTCAAGATTAAGCAGAGACCCTGGTGGGATATCTTCGCTCAACTTGATGCCATAACCACCGGAATTCCAAGTTCCTTCCAGTTAGATCTTGATGCTAATGCTACCATGCAGAATTCCGCCGCAGCTATGCCTATAATGCAAAAACTTTCAGAATATCAAAATGTAGCTATGTTTGAGACACCAATTCCTCAGACTGATATATTAGGGAACCGTCAATTGAGACAGGTCATACCTCGGCCCATTGCGATGCATTTTGGTTCGCCACCCTTTATAACATCACTAAGAGAAGAGATCTGTGATGGTTTCGTAATCTGTGCAGGAAAATCAGAAGTAATGCGCCAAGCACAATTGAGCGCAGAAATGAACTCTCCTTTCTGGCTCCAATTAGTTGGCAATGGTCTCACTACAACATGGGCAGCACACCTAGGTGCGGTATTAAGCCATGCTACCTGGCCAGCAATTACCTGCACAAACCTCTATAGTCATAATTTATTAACAAAACCTATTGAAATAGTCGGAGGGTTTCATCGTGTCCCTGAGGCCCCCGGACTAGGAGTTACTGTTGATGAGGACGCTGTAGAAAGATGGAAAGTACCAGATGAAACTATCCAAAAATTAAAAAAGAAAAATAAGCTTTTTGATAAACCTACACCTCGTATTATTTGCTCCGTGGTCTATCCCAACAGCGCCCGCTTACATATATCCCCACTTAGCAAAGCCTATGGGTATTTCATACAGGGCAATGGCCCAGCTCATGAGGACGGTGTCTACCTAGAAATTGTCCATGATGATGGATCACAAGAGTGGGCCGACCTATACGAAAGGACCCTAAAAAATCCTGTCCGAACAAGAATTTAGATGTATTCCTTTTTGAGCCTATATAACCTGGGAAGAAAATATTAAAAGACCTGTCAAATAACTTTCTTAATACCATTTTATGATTCAAACAGTTAAATGGGGAGGTAATACTTCATGATCCAGATTGCAGAAATTCTTGGTAATAGTCGAAACATTCTCTGGGACCAAGTAAAGCAAATCGGTGTCGATCACGCGGTTACTGGATTAGCGCCCAGTGAAGCAAATGAAAATGGCTGGGATTACATGCCTATGCTACGTATGCGTAACGCGTTTAATGATGCTGGCTTGGAAATTTCGGTAATCGAAAGTGCCCCCCCCATGAACTGTATCAAACTTGGTATTGATGGTAAGGAAAAAGAATTTGATAATATCTTTACTTTTATTGAAAATATGGGCCGCGTCGGGATAAAAACCTGGTGTTATAACTGGATGGCTGTTTTAAACTGGACCAGAACCTCGTCTACTATTCCCTCAAGAGGTGGGGCGATGGTGACAGGCTATAACCATACGATGATGGACCAGGCTCCTTTAACCCAAGTTGGAGAAGTACCTGAGAGTAGGTTATGGGAAACATTGCATGAATTTCTTGAGAGAGTAACCCCAGTTGCCGAACAGTATGGCGTGAAAATGGCAATGCACCCTGATGACCCTCCCCTATCACCTCTCCGAGGCATCGGCCGTATAATGAGATCTCTAGAAAATTATCAAACTCTTCTTGACATGGTGTCGAGCCCAATGAATGGAATAACTTTCTGCCAGGGGAATTTTGGTCTCATGACAGAGGACCAGCCAACGGCAATTCGACATTTTGGCTTCCAAAATAAGATATTTTTTGTCCATTTTAGAGACGTGCGTGGTCATGTCGAGAATTATATTGAAACCTTTCATGATGATGGACCAACTGATATGTATGCCTGCTTGCAGGCATACAAAGAAATCGGGTTTAATGGTGTCCTTCGACCTGATCATGTTCCAACCTTATCAGGAGAAGAAAATGACCATCCAGGCTATTCATCTCTCTGTCGTCTCTATGCTGTAGGCTATATTAGAGGTCTTAGGGAAGCAGTATACCACGAAAGCTAGTAGGTAATTATTCTTCTGGAGCAGAATGAATGGGGTCGATCCAAAAAACATCTTTCGGTTTTTCTACCGGTTTAATTTCGAGATTAACGACAATTGGCTCCATCCCACTTCTACAGAGAACACATTCCAAATCGTGATCAGGGCTGGCATTAATTTCCTGGTGGGGAACATAAGGAGGAACATAGATAAAATCACCAGGACCGGCTTCTATTATATATTCAAGTTGATCTCCCCAGCGCATCCGAGCCCGGCCACGAACAACATAAATTATGCTCTCCAAATCACCGTGATGATGGGCACCTGTTTTTGCGTCCGGTTGAATAATTACCTTTCCTGCCCAAAGTTTACTAGCCCCGGTGGTGGCGTTAGTAATTGCCGCAGATCTTGACATTCCTGGGGTTTGAGGTGTATTATGGTCAAGTTTATCGCCAGAAATTACTTTGACCCCGTTATCTTTCCAATTATTAAATTTAGTCATATTAGGTAGATAATAAAGTTAGTCTTTTAATCCTAATTCGTTTCGAAGTTTTATATCCAGGCGACTATTTTTAGTCCAATAGTCGAGCATTATTCTTTTGTTTAGAGTCCCGACTGTTGTCAATTCCTTGTCATTATCATCAATTTCAATCTCTTTCCAAGATTCTATTTCATAAGGAAATTTACGTTTGAATTGAATGCTCAGAATCCTATTAAGCCCTGGGTGGTAGACAAGTTTATATTCCATAAGGTCGTCTCTCATTAGAACAGGCATTAACAACGCTGTAGCTTGTACCGATTTCCATGGTATATGAGCAAATCGCTGATAGAGAGTTCCAGGGATGATAGTTATTTCGCCTGTTGGTAAATCGTCAGGATTTAAACGTATAGTTGCCCAAATCTCATCTTCTGAAATGGCACTATTGATGTATGAAATACGATCTCCTTCAGTTTCAAAATATGAATACTGCTGAACCCGATATTGATCATCTAGATAATTCATTTGGACAAATGCGTGGCCACACCATTCTTGAACGGACGTTGTGATTTTGAGAGGCCTTGGATAACGTTCTTGATCCAAGGGAGAAAAGGTTGACGTCATAACAGTATATGGGTAAACCCCAGTGTTAAATTTGCGAAGTGCGTTCATTTTGAGAACCTTAATCGCATCTTTCCCTGCTTTTTCTGGGTCATCTAATTTAACTTGTTTCTGCCCTGAAAAATCTTCGGTAACAAATATAAGAACCGCTTCTCCATTATGAACTTCCCCATAACGACTTTGCTGAAGTGTGTAACTGGTAATTTCAGCAAGGCCTCGGTACCAATAATCACCAAAATTTGTGCTAGAGTTAGCTGCTTGGGTTAACACATTTTGGTTGTGATCCGACTCACAGCCGTAATAACTGAAGAGGAAAAGAAGAGGTAATAAGTATTTTTTCATTAATTTTTTGTTTTTGGTTCGGGAACCTCAGCAGAATATTCGAACGGCTGAGAACCCATAACTTTACAACAGTAGAAAACTAATGATACAAGACCCCACGTTAGGCCAATAACGACCCCAGCATCTACTATTCCTCGCCAGGGTTGTGCTAGAAAACGAACCAGAAAAATGAGGATAAAAATTCCCAAGGTCAATAAGAAAATATTCCTCTGTCGACCAGGGTTAATATTAATATAACCAACAAGGAACAGCGGCGCTAATAACAGCATTATCGGCTGGGGATGCATGTAAAGGTATCGAGCTCTAGCTGCAACTCTTGGCGAAAAACTTTTCTGAAAACCTTTGTATCCCTCTGAATATGCCATTAATCCAATGACCAAAATGAGTATAACCCAATGGTACCAAAAGAATGGAAAATTATTTAATGCATCGATAGTTACCGAAAATAATCTTACTATTGCAAAAATTAAGATCATGCCAATAAATGAAATCCCCCATGCTAACCCAAGGATGCGGAGTAATTTACCTTCTATCGCTAATAGTTTATCCATCACAGACGTCCCTTCAATGTGCGTTCCATATCTCTACGGGCATCCCGATCTGCAATTGTCCTTCTCCGATCATATTCCCGCTTTCCCTTAACCAAAGCTAGTTCCACCTTGGCCCGACCACGACTGAAATATACTTTCAATGGGATTAGAGTAAGTCCTTTTTCTACAACACGCCCAATCAATCTATTTATTTCAGAACGATGAAGTAATAGTTTACGCCTTCGGGTGGGTTCGTGATTGAAGTGACTTCCCTGATCATATAGTGCAATATGAACATTATACAAAAACAGTTCTCCATCTTCCACAACAGCAAAACTGTCGGTAAGATTAATCTTTCCTTGCCTCAAGGACTTGACTTCGGTACCTACCAAAACTATTCCAGCTTCCCATGTATCCAGGATATGATAGTCGTATCGAGCTTTCCGATTCGTAACAACTATTTTGATCCCCTCTTGAGGATTATTTTTCTGAAATTTTTTACGAGATGTTGACCTAGTCATTAACTTCTCTTATCAGAAAGGTAAGGACCTAGCTATAGAAGGCCAGCTTGACAACAAACAGTTACCAAAATATATTACCTCCTCATTTATAAGACAAACAGTATATGCCGCCGAAGTGGTGAAACTGGTAGACACGCTGTGTTCAGGGCGCAGTGGGCTTACGCCCGTGAGAGTTCGAATCTCTCCTTCGGCATTCCTTGGGAGACAAGGGTTACACCAAATCGCGTGACCCGATTTTTTGCCCCTAAAAACCCTCTCCGTAGCAAAATCAAAGCACAGATAACGCATTACATAGCATTGCGTGGTACTATCTGGACAGCTCATAAAGTTCTCTTTAAATCAACTTATTTCTTGAAATTCTTAGCCTCTTCCAAATCTGCAAGTTGCCTTACCCAAATCAAGAAAGCTTATCTACGAGTTATTCAACGCTTGATCCAGATCCTGAATAATATCATCCGGATCTTCCAATCCCACAGACACGCGTGTGTAGTTAGGTGGAATACCCTGTTTCGGATTACCCGGGCCACTGTCCCCAAGGACCAGGGTTTCCACATCGCCAAGACTGAACCAAGGTTTGCACATGTTTAGGGCTTTTCCCAATGCTTTCTGATCCACAGCGGGTGTTGGGCAAAAACCAAGCATACCACTGAAACCTCGGAGATATTTTAAACCGGTTTTATGATCAGGATGCGATGGCAATCCCAGGTATCGGACTTCGTTAATACGTGGATGCGTTTTAAGAAACTCAGCAATCTTCTGGGCATTCGTGCAATGTCGTTCCATCCTGAAGGCCAACGTCTTTAAGCCGCGGTTTACGAGAAAAGCGTTCATAGGTGCGAGCACCCCACCCATCAGGATACGCATCCGATGAATTTGCTCACGAATCTTTTCGTTCCGTCCCACAATCACCCCGGCCAGAGCATCACCGTGACCGGCCATATATTTTGTCATGGCATGCATTACCACATCTGCGCCGTAGTGGAGTGGTTGCAATAGATAAGGGGTAAGAAACGTATTGTCCACAACGGCCAATGCCCCGGCTTCGTGTGCCAGATCGATAACAGCTTTCACATCGATAAAATCCATTGAGGCATTGGCATACGGCTCGAAATACACCATACGGGTCGGCCGCTTCAACGCCTCCCTCAGTGCATCCAGATTACGCAGATCCACTCGTACCGTATCGATGCCCCATTGATCAGGCAGATCTTCATCGAGCCACATATTGGCGCCTGCGTATAGACACCGATGTCCTATGATACGTTCGCCCTGTTTGAGCAGTCCGAAAAAAATCTGGCTCATAGCCGCCATACCGCACGAGGTGGTCATGGCCCATTCTCCTCCTTCCAGATGCTTGACCAACTCCTCTACGGCACCACTGCTCGGCCCGCCTGCTTTCTCCAAACCGCGTCCGTACGCATTGGTCCCTTCATAGCCGTCCCGGATATTGGTATTGCCCTGGTAGATCGGTACAGCAGATGAACTGCCGTGATAACCGGCATGAATGGCATCAGAGGTAAAATTACGACCGTCTGGTGATTGATAATCATTAGTCAAAAAATGAAGTTTATCGTCAATCGACATGAGATCTCCTGTTTTATAGTCCTATTTATGGCTTAACTGTTTCATGTATACCACAAAACCCCGTGCTGATACGGGTATGGATAAGACCAGGGAACATCAGAAAGTATAGTGCTAATTGGTATCTCACAAGGAACATATAAAGACAGCACCTGGTATATCTCTTCCATCTTAAAAACCATCTCAAGAATCCTGCTTGACACCAAATACCACTGGTGTACATTGCGCAATAATCGTCTAAAAACATATGCAAAGGAAGATCATGAGACAATTCTCGATAGTCTGTAATATGTTATTAGGTGTTGCTGGTTTTGTCTACATTCTTCTGATCTCTGCTTGTAACAATGATGGAACCTCTGACCAATCATCTGTTCCACAAGTTGCTCTTATTCCGGAAGAAGAAGTTGTTGCAAGACCTCTTCCATCCGATGCATTGTCGCCTGAAAGACAGGTATACCGTTATTTTTCCGGCGAGCCATCCAGTCTAGATGTAAGTGTTGCCCTCTACGAATCGTTGGGCAGTGCCTTTCTGTTTGAACGACTTTGTATGCTCGATGAAAATAACAGTCTGATCCCGGGTGCTGCAGATCGTTGGGAGAACTCATCCGACGGTAGAATCTGGACGTTCTACCTACATCCGGGCGCCCGCTGGAGCGACGGAACACCGGTTACCGCCCATGACTTCGAATATACCTACAAACGCCTACTCCATCCTGACAGTGGTAATGTGTATGCCTTCTTTTATTATGATATTAAAGGCGCCAGGGCTTTTAATCAGGGAAAAACTAATGATCCGGATATATTAGGCGTCAGGGCAGTGGATGATCTGACTCTGGTGATCGAGACAGAGGAACCCTGTGCCTACTTCCCGTTTGTTACCTCGTATACAGCTTCATCGCCTGTGCCACACTGGCAGGTGGAGAAATATGGCTCCCGTTGGACCGATGCAGGATACTGCGTGAGTAATTCAGCGTTTCGGCTGGACGAGTGGGTTCAGGGTAAATACATGGCATTCCGACTCAATCCATACTATAACGGCAATAACCCCGCCTATCTGAGACAAATTGTACGACTCTTTTCCGGCATGGCTGGCACCGGTAGCGCCTCTGGTGGCATAGGCATCCTTCCATATGAAAACAATGAGATTGACCTGATAGGGGTTGGTAGTCCGGCAGATATTGACCGGATTAAACGAGACCAGGTATTAAGCAAACAGCTTTGGCGTTACAACGGTTTGACGACAACCTATCTATTCTTTCGAACGCAGGAACCGCCTTTCAACGATGCTCGGGTTAGAATGGCAATAGCCCTAGCTATCGATAAAAGAACCATTGCCGATATATTGTTTAAAGGGACTGTATTGCCGGCCTATACTATGCGCCCACCCAGGTTTACCGGAGTTGTGGAAGGTAAATATCAAAATTTTCAGCAACATAATCCGGAGAAGGCACGACGATTGTTAACGGAAGCCGGATTTCAAGAAGGACAGGGTTTCCCCGTAATGGAAATGTGGTTACGAGATATGTCAACTGCTTCCCAGGGTGGTCAGGCAGCACAGGTAATTCAACAGCAATTGCATGATATTCTGGGTATCCGGGTTCAGATCCGTAATACACAAACAAACACGTTTAATTCGCTGATGCACGAATGGAAAATTCCCATGGGAGTTGTCGGATACGGTGCGGATTTTCCGGATCCGCAGAGTATGCTCGGTGTACCCTGGCGCTCACAACCCAGAGGATTTACACGGCACGACTGGGCCAACGCCCGTTTCGATAAATTGATTGATAGGGCCAGAGGTGAGACGGACCAGGAGAAACGGTTACAGCTATATGATGAAGCCGAAGGGATTCTGGTCGCGGATGTAGGCGGGGCGTTTTTGTGGCACGGACAGGGGTTTCAATTGCGTAAACCATGGCTTAAAGGCCTCAAACAGGATAGAAACGGCTTCTATCCATTCTGGGAAAACAACACCGTTTACAGTGAAATGTACATCGGCAAATGATGATGTACTCTTTATGAAATCATCAGAAAATGGCAAACGAAATCTTACCATTAATGACCCCATAATACACTTGCAAGAGGATCTGTTAAAAAGGTCTCTCTGTTTACGATAAGTTTCATATATTACAGGCAGTGCTTGCTCAATCTCTGCGCACTATGTTAATCGATAGCTATTCAGAATATCTTCACGCCCTAGAGCCACAAACGGTACTAATGTGTCTAATTAATTTATCAGTCTGTTAAGGTTTAACTATGTAGGCAAGGCACCCCCCAACTATCTCAAAAAGTATTATAGTCCAAAGGGTGGGGCTACTGAGTATTTCCTATAAACTTATAAGCTTGTCACAGGTTCAAGAAATGAAATCAAGAAAATTTTCTGATTTGGGGCTACTAGTAGCTCTTTGGCTTATGATGTTTGCTGCAAGTAGTCAAACAATGATCATGTCTTCCATTCTGCCAAACATTCAAGCAAATCTAGGCGTCCCAGCAGAGTACTTGGGAACCTTAATTGCCGTCTATTCAATTATGCTTGCTATCTTCGCATTAATTACCGGCCCTATTTCTGACGTAATCGGAAGGAGATGGATTCTTTTAATTGGTACGGGCACTATGTGTCTAATTTTAGTTCTTCACCATTTCGTAACTGACTACAGATCCCTATTTATCGTCAGGGGTTTTTCAGGCATAGCGGCTGGTATTCTAAGTGGCGTAGCGCCAGCTTATATTGCTGATCACTTTCCGGCTGCAAAAAGAGGTTGGGCAAATAGTTTAGTGATGACTGCGATCGCTGTTGGGCAAATCATGGGTATTCCGATCGGCACGCTCCTCGCCCACCGGTATGACTTTGCCGCTCCATTTATTTTTTTTGCTGCTCCAATGAGTTTTTCATTTATTTTGACATGGATCCTAACCAGCAGACAACCTCTAATCCAATTATCATTACCCTCTCTTAAATCGGTTACAAGCCAGTATAAAACGTTCTTTATCACTCCTCATACTAGTGCCGCCATTGGTGCCTATGCTATGATGTTTTTAGGCATCACATTTTACGTTATCTACTTAATTGTTTGGATTAAAGAAATGTTTAATCCCACAGGAAATGCACTAGCCTCCCTATTTGTGGTCTCTGGGATCGCTAGTGTCATAGTAGGGCCATGGGCCGGCCGTTTTTCTGATCGAATCGGGCGAAAGGGTCTTATAATAGGTTCCTGTATCGGACTATTTTTTCTTATGTCTTTGACGACAACTCTTATTACAGAATTTTGGATAGCTTACTTGTTATTTTTTACCATTATGCTTCTGGTGTCGGCCCGCATGGGACCATTTCAAACCCTACTTTCTGAGATTGTCCCAGCAAATCAACGAGGTTCAATGATGAGCTTGGCTATAGCTATTGGCCAGTTAACAATGGGGATTTGCAGCGCAGCGTCCGGTATTATCTATACCAAAATGGGATATTTTTTTAGTTCAGTTATAGGAGGCATAGGCATGTTAATCATGGGGTACTTAGTATGGCGTTTTATTCCCGAAAATAAAAGTCAAGTAGATCCTGATCAAATGACGTAAATATTTTTATTTATGGGTTTCATCAATATAATGACTCAACAAATTTATTAATAACAGCATTAAACCTTTCCGGCTCCTCGTAAAATAACACATGGCCACTTTTTTCAAAAACCTCTAGATTTGCACCAGGGATATGTTTAGCCATATACAAACATCCGGGGTAAGCTCCACTCTTTCCTCCCGTGGTAATTAGAACAGGAAGATTAATAGAAGGTAGCATAGGTCGCCAATCCTGAGCCTGATAATCAGGACCTAGTGTAACGCCTTGCGACTCTATATTCCTCTCACTACCGGCTAGCAGAACATCGATTTCTTGGTCTGACACATCAGAATTAACAAACATCTCTCTGAGCTCCCAGCGTTTACGTTCAACTAGGTCATCAGGGGGAGGTTGGGGGTTAATTTCAGCTGGTTTATGGACTTCTACATTTGGACATTCATCTACTAAAACAACACCTCTTAATCGGTAGTCACGAAATAACTCTATATATGACAAAACCGTTCGGGCTCCTATGGACCACCCAACAAGGGTAACATCAAAAAGTTCCAGCGATTCCAATACCTGCCGAATATCCATAGCATATCGCGCCGTACGATGTCCCCAGGGTGTTTTTCCTGACTTTCCGTTCCCACGGGTATCGAGAGCGAAAACACGGTAGTCTTTACTCAGACTTTGCAGTTGCTTGTTCCACCATACCATACTCAAACCACCCCCATGAATTAGTATAATAGGCCTGCCATGACCATAAACTTCATAATAGAGATGGACACCATCATTAGCTTCAACATACCCAGAAGAATTTTCCAAATTAATTTCCTCACTTCTATTATTTCACTAGTAGTTTTTCAACGGTTTCAATTTCCTATAGAAGCCTAGGAGCTGATTAATCCTATATTGTCTATCAATTCCGGTCCCACGGGAAACGTGCTGTTGGCAAGTTCACATAGCGCTTAAGGTCTAGGGTTAACCGTGCCCCACATCCGGGTTCTAGTTGGACCACAAAATCGGAATTATCTACCGATATCTTTTGATTATTATAGGTTAATTCAAGTACTTGATGTTCTCCATAGGCACCTCCTTGAATAATTACATTTCTCGGTTGCCCAGGGTTAATATTCACAAGTTGCACATCAAGCCCTTTTGAGTCAATCCGATGAATCAAAGCAGCAACATCTTCAGGAAGCCCCGGACGTCCTCGATCCGCATCGTAATACCATAACCTACAATGCATAGGTCGGGCATAACCGGGTTTGGTTCCCCCCGTGATCATATTTACCAAATTTTCGACCCGGGCAGGGTTGTGAGGATTTGGATTATCAGAAAGTCTTGTATCTGGAGTTGAAATATCGTTCCGAATCTTCTCCACTTGTTCTCTTACCTGAGTAAGATCCTGCAGCAGGGCTTCAACTGGAAAAGAAGGATTATTTCCTTCCAAAAATTTCAACCAAGGGTTGTCCCCAGAAAGAGCACGGTCATCTGAATTCATGGACCAGTCGTAAACTTCGATCGCGCCTTTATTATAAGGCTCAGGGTGGTAATCATACCAACCATCATCTCCATGCATATGAGGATACATGGTAATGCCATCTATTGTTTTATGGTTTGAATTAACTTTTTCTAGTACTGTCCGCCAAACATCAACGTACTTCTGATCTCCTGAAAGTAATAGTGCATTACCAAACCCATCTACTGCATGGCTGACTGCATTAAGGGTGAAACTATCCATCCGACCGTGACGACGGGCACGAATCGTGTGATCCCAGCCGTAGACACCTCCCCACCATTTACCCTCGCAAGCACTTCCGATTACTCCATCTAAACCAACATTTGAGGGAATGACACCACCATTGGAGTAGGTTCGTTCGATCCAAGCATCAGCATATTCAAGAATCCAATCTCTATATTTTTTCTCTCCCGTCAAAACATAAGCATTAAATGCCAATCCAGTACAGGTCAAATTTAATGGGTGGTCTCCAGCAACATCATTATAAGTTTCAAACCTTTCGTACATTTCAGCGTAGGTCTCTTGACCATGGAGAAGATCAAACCGACCGTCCTCTAACCGATCCCCAGCCCAGTCAAGGGCTGTGGTTTTTCGGAGTATTGGACCTCGACTACCATTGAACATACTTCTTATTAACCGAAGATCAGGATCATAGTTTTTTGCCTGGGGGTCCTCGTCCATATAAAATCCGGCAAAGCGTTTAGCTCTTCGGATGTGATTTTCATCCTTTGGATCGCAGAGCCCAAGCAAGTTAAATACTACTAAGCCTTCAGCGTGATGAGCCCAATCACTATGGACAGGAAACTCTTTATAATACATTCCGTCTTGAGTGAAAGGCACTTCGACCGTTTTAGCTTCAGTATACTGTTTAATATGTCCATCTTGAGCACTTTTGGACATATCAAGAATGCTGTCTCCACCTCCTAATAGATAAATTATTGGCCAATTAGCCAGGTTTTCAATAGCATCATCGGGACCATCAAGAGCACCCCACCTCGGAACACATTCCAGAAAACCTTGATCATCGAAATACTTTTCATAAAACTGTTCAAAAGCCTGTGTTTGAAATTGGAGAAGCGCCCGTTGTAAAAGAGCCCACTGAGGAGGATCTGATGGAGTATCTATTTTGATTGAAACATGATTAGTCATAATTTAACTCCTCTTTAAAGTAAGTTAGAATGATCTGATTATGAAAGTTTATCTTGGAAAACTTATTCATTAATTGATTTTGTTTTAATTCTCCCCGCCTGTAAAGTATCTGGCCTTTCTTTTTTGCAAAAACAACTTAGTTTCTAAAACTCCTGGAATTCCTTTTCGCCCACCCAGTTTAGTACAACTTATAGCCGCAACCGCTGATGCAAACTCTGCTGATTTTTCAAAACTCCATTTGTTAAGCAAACCATAGATAAAAGCACCGTGATAGACATCCCCCGCTCCCGTAGTATCTACTACGTCTACTTCAAAACTTGGAGTAAGAAAAACATGCTCTCCGTATACCCCGACACTACCTGCTTCTCCTTGGGTAATAACGGTCACTGCAGTTCCATAGCTTGATATTAATTTTGCTGCTCCAAAAGGATCTTTCAATCCCGTAAATTGAGTAGCAAAGCTTTTTGATGCTATAAGAATATCTGTCAAACTAACTAATTTTTCGATATCGTCATCGCAAACTAGAATATCTGCATCCAAAACAACCACAACTCCAGATTTTCGAGCTAAGTTCGCAGCTGTAATAGCAGCGGAACGGGAGGTTCCATCTAGATGCAAAAACTTAGTACTTTCAATAAGCCCTTCAGGGATATCCAACGGCAGAAATGCAGACGTTGATCGTCGGTCAGACAAAATAGTTCTCTTCCCGGAGGACTGATCTACCAATATCATACTCATGAGCGAATTAACACTCGGGTCCATAATCATATGACTGGAATAAACACCATATTCATCGAACTCGTTTTTAATTAGTTGCCCTACTGGGTCGTTACCAATTTTACCTAAGAATGCTGTCGAAACCCCCAGTTTCGCAAGAGTTACCAGAGCGGTCGCTGCTTTCCCACCACCCTGCTGAATAGAGTCAACCATCCAAACTTGATCGTCCATCTCTGGTTTTGTTGGCACTACCCCTAGAAAATCTAAGCAAGCACATCCCAAACCGATAACGTCAAAAGACATATTTATCTCTATCGCTTTTGTTCTAATTGGATATCTAATGCAGTTGGTTTAATATATCTTGAAATTTAATTGCCTTGGGTTAGCAATTCTAATTCCTTGTCTTGAATCACATTAGATTAAATATTTAAAATTAATTACCTCAAGCTAAATAACAAACAATTGGTCTGTTCTTCTTTAAGAATGTTATAAATATAACTAGTCTAGCCAACTAGTGCCTATTCGTCTTACCTGTCAAGTTCAAATCGGTTGACATTAAGAGATATTGCTAATACCATATCTCGACAAGAAAACAATTACTTTCAATTTATTTTGAATCAACAAAAACACGTGGGGTTTCTATATATATTAATAACCCTGAAACCCTTTTTGGTTAAGGAAAGTTTATGTCTCTTACATCTGATGTTCAGTCTATGATGCCAGATATGGATGGTTTTGCCTATTTCCAGACTAGTGGTTTTTCCCCTAAACTTAATCCTACAATCGATGAAGTTATTCGGTGGTTACGATTTCAAAGCCGGGGACCGGCACTACCCTTTGTTTCGGATAAAATCCAGGAACTTTCACACGAAACTCGAGGCAAAGTCGCTTCCACTATTAATGCTTCCCGAGAAGAGATTGTTCTGACAGAAAATACCACAATAGGAATAAATATTGTAGCAAATGGTATTGATTGGCAACCAGGAGACAATGTATTACTGAGTACCCATGAACATCCAGGAAATCGGTTGACTTGGTACAATCTGACCAACAGATATAATGTTGAACTACGATACGCTCCCTTATACAATGATCATACCAAAACACTCGAAGAAATTGATAAGTTGATAGATAATCGGACTCGGCTTGTAAGTCTTAGTAATGTATCAAGACGGACAGGACTTAGGTTGCCAGGGCGAGCAATCTGCGATTTAGCTCATAAAAAGCAGGTACCTGTTCTTTATGACGGAGCCCAATCCTTTGGAGCAATTCCTATTGACGTGCGAGAACTTAACTGCGATTTTTATAGTTTTTGCGGCCATAAATATACTATGGCTCCGCAGGGCACCGGTGGGCTTTTTATAAGAAATGATCGCATAGAATGGCTTAAACCCAGTTGGATTGGATCTCATTCACAGAAGAGCTTTGACCATGATGGTAGTATGGATTTACTTGATGAAGCTAAAAGATTCGAATTCGCAACCCGAAGTGTACCTGACCAAGTTGGTTTTGGCAAAGCATTAGATATATGGAAAGAATTAGGATGGGAAAGGATATTTAATGGCATTGAAACCTACACAGATCTGATGAAGAAAGAACTACAAAAGATCCCAGGTGTTTCAATTGAAACACCCACGGCGTACAAGGATTCTTCGGGAATTGTTACCTTCCATATACCCGGAATTAATTCCGAAAAATTGACTGAGAGCCTTCGGGATAGAGAAAAAGTATTAGTCTCCCCTCTTGATGAATTTTCTCCTGAAAGCACCAGGGTATCAACTCACGTTTTTAATACTGACAATGATCTAGACAGACTAACCCAAGGGCTAGTTAGGATCACAAATGACGGACTAACCTAGTTCTTCTAAGACACTAGTTGTAATTCTAATTTTATTAGATTATCTAGCAGAAATAAAAAGTCCAAAAAGATCCTGAGGGGTATTAAACACAGGAATATTGGGCTGGGGGTTTTATGTCCGACCTAACATCCTGACACCTAATTAAAGGTCATTTGACTAGGGATATCCCACAAGGAACCCAATATCTACACTTGACTAGCGATGACCTTTTAGGAGGCCCTCTTGTATAGGCAACCGAGCTCCATATGTGCCATCAGGGATCCTATTGGAAGTTATTCTTACCAGGGTAGTTTTATATCTAAACGCTTACTCATTTCTATTACTGAATTTTGTTCGTTAATTCCAAATCGAATTCCTGCTTCTTCATGATGTTTTTTTCTTTGCTCTTCAATTGCTCCCGGTAGAAGTGCCTCAGAATAACCGGGGATTGGCTCGTATGATTCTCTCACATCTGTTACAAAACGATCTACTTCATTATAAAACTCGTTTTCTGGTATTACCGTCCCAATATTTATCGCCAATACCATACCACCATGGTTGGCTCCTGGCCATTTCTTATGAATATTATCCGCCTCAGGAAGTGCTGCTCCAGGAAGGGCACATCCAAGTAATGTAGCAACTGCTCCATAACCTATACTTTTAAAAAATGCTGCTGGAATCCTACTTAACAAATCATCAAACTCAGGTGATTTCTGGTAATCAGCTAAAATTCGAGTAGCAACATCCTGAACAACCGGGCTTTCATTTCCAGCCGGGATCCCAAAACATAATGGGGGATTACCAAAATAACCAATTTGGGGTTTTTGGGGATGATCATGAGCATTACCCATATTTCGATAACCCTGAACTGAGAATCCGATACATCCTGAATCCATACACATTCGGCTGTAGTGACCTGCAGATCCGTAATGTCCAATATGCCGAACAAGTCCCATGCCTAAACCAATATCTTGAGCTTTCTTGATAGCTTGTTCGGTAGCTTCTACCATGGGCCAATACCCCAGACTTCCATCCCCATCAACCGTCACCGATGTTGGAGTTTCAGCTATAACTCTCACATCTGGCTTAGGATTAATATTTCCCTCTGCAAAAGAACGTGTGTATCCGGATGCAGCTTGAACGCCATGGCTTCTAACCCCTCGGAGATCAGAATTAACTAATAAACGGCTGAGAAGATTTGCATGATGGGATGACAATCCTACCTTTTCAAAACATTGTATCGTAAAATTAAGAAGAGCTATCTCGCCGACATTAATATATTCTTCTGGTGGCTGATTCATTTAGCTTCCTTTCAAAATTGCTAGCATTTGGATAAAAAAGAAAATTATAAGAAATTGAAACTTCCTAAACATCAGACAACCATTGGAGTCTGTAAAATAGTTAATCCTAGATCACGGTATTTAGACTGTTCAGATGAATCTTGCAAGGCTAAACTTACCGCGACAGATGTATCTTGCATCTCACGTACAACGTACCTCACGCAGTCTTCAAGAGTTAAAAATGGGGGATATTGATAACTTTCTATATCAAACATTAGATCTTTGGGACCGAAAGTAACCACATCAACCCCATCAATAGCTAATTTTCGACAGTTGAGCACCGCATTAATTGACTCTAATTGTATCCATAGTACTCCTGTTTTATTCCACCAGGATGCATATTCAACACGGTCTGATTTCTCATCAATTCTATATCTTGTCCTCCCCCCCCAACTCCTTATACCAATTTGAGGATAGTAAAAAGAACTCACGCCTTCCCGAACACTAGATTTTTTTTCAAACTCACTGACGAATATACCAGCTGGCCCCAAGTCTAAAAAGTTACCAATAAGATAACTTTGCCGTGTATTTTTAATCAGTAAATTAACAGGTACTCCTAGTTCTCCACCAGCGCCACATAATTCACTTATACGAACTTCGCTTAGCGCCCCATCTTAACAGTCAATATTGATAAAATCAAATTCAAATTACTC
>CAZQGS010000046.1:0-47772 GCA_964593235.1 uncultured Gemmatimonadota bacterium
AATATTGTTTATAATTTTACCAGGTTGTGAAATATTTATTTAAGGAGAGTGATTTTTGATAACCGAACTTTATCAAAAGATAAGACAATATCTTTTCTCAGCAGTAATTGCCGATGCCCTAGATACTTTTGGTTTTCGAGATCAGATACTCCGGCATGATATTCGTCCACTCTACCCAGAAGCAGTGGTAATTGGAAGAGCTTTAACTGTTTTATCTGTAGATGTATACGAAACACCTAACGAACCATATAAACTAGAATTAGAGGCAGTAGACGCTCTAAAACCAGGGGATGTTCTTGTTGCCCAAACAAACGGAACAGAAAGAAGTAGTTTGTGGGGAGAACTCCTAAGTACAGCTGCGGTAGCTCGAGGCGCATGTGGTGCCATAATAGATGGTTTTACAAGAGACACAATGCCAATTACTAAAATGAATTTTCCAGTTTTTGTTAGAGGCATTGCTCCTTACGATTCAAAAGGACGTAGTGATGTTATAGCTTATAATACCCCTATTGAATGTGGTGGAGTAAAAATATCTCCAGGAGATTTAATAATCGGGGATTTTGATGGGGTTGTTGCGATTCCGCAAATAGTAGAGGAGAAAGTCCTTAAAGCTGCGTTTGAGAAAGCGTCAGAAGAAAAAGATGTAAAAAAAGCTCTAGAAAATGGGATGTCTGCAACTGATGCATTCAACAAATTTGGTATCCTGTAATGAAACCTCTTATACAATGCATACCTAATTTTAGTGAAGGAAAAGATCCCCAAATTGTTAAGGCAATAAAAACCAGTATAAAAAATCATACTGGAGTCCATGTGGCTAATATTCAAATGGATTCAGATCATAACCGTTCTGTAATTACGTTTATGGGTGGGGCAGAAGCCGTATCAAATGGTGCTTATGAGGGGTGCCGAAAAGCCCAAGAGCTCATCGATCTTAGGGAACAAACAGGAGTGCATCCACGGATTGGTGCAACCGATATTATTCCTATAGTACCGTTATGGGGGTATTCCATAAGGGCTTGTGTTAATATGGCTCATCGATTAGGAAAAGTAATTTATAGGGACCTAAAAATCCCAGTATATTTCTATGATTATGCTGCTCTACGACCTAAACGTAAGGAGCTTCCTAAAATCCGCAAAGGAGGGTTTGAGAGCCTTAAAAAGAATATAGCATATGATAGTTACTTTTACCCAGACGAAGGAACCAATAAGATACATCTATCGGCAGGAGCAGTAGCGATTGGTGTCCGTGATGTTCTTGTAGCTTTTAATATTAATTTAGGAACTACTGATATTAAAATAGGTCGCAAAATAGCTAATAGAATTAGGGAAAAAAACAATGGATTACCAGGGGTCCGAGCTCTTGGCCTCTTTCTTCCTCAAAGACAGCAAGTTCAGATCTCTATGAATCTTACCAATTATAAAAAAACCAATATGGTTGAAGCTTTTAGAGCTGTTACAACACTTTCACAATCTTTTAATGTAGAAGTGTTAGATAGTGAACTAGTGGGATTAGCTCCTAAGGAAGCAATGGGAAAGGCCTCTCCTAAAGATCTTCGGATGAAACAAATCGATTCTAGTCAATTTTTGGAAGATCATACCCAATATTTTTCTTAAAAAATTAAATTCGTAATTTTCTTGACTCCTTGAACTACTCCCTTTATAATCTTTACTAAAATAGTAAACTAGGTTTTTACCAAGGAGCCTCTATGCGAGTGTCTGCCAAAGCAGAATATGCTTGTAGGGCTGTTCTTGAACTAACGAATTATTATAATAAAACCGATGTTATCCATATTAATGACATAGCAAACCAACAATCTATCCCGGAAAAATACCTAGTTCAAATCTTGTTGCAATTACAACGTTCGGGACTAGTACGCAGCAAACGAGGAGCGTCAGGAGGGTATTCCCTTTCCAAACCACCAGAGGAAATCTCTTTAGGCGATGTTATCCGAGCAATGGATGGTGAATTAATTTCAGTAGAGAGCCTATCCAACGACGAAGAAATCTCAAAACAGCAGACTGGGAAATATGTTCTTAAAGATATCTGGAGTGAAGTGCAGATTAAATTAACTACAATTATGGACAACATTACTTTTGCAGAAATTTCTAAACGATCTCAAAAAAAACTCTCAATGTATTATATCTAACTAAAACAAATCTTATGAATCATCAAGACCAAATTTACGATAGTGCTCTAGATCTGATCGGACAAACGCCATTAGTTCGTCTAAGCCGGATAAACCCATATTCTAATATTGACCTTCTTGGCAAGCTAGAGTCAGTTAATCCCGGTGGTAGTGTCAAAGACCGAGTAGGATTAAGGATGATCCTAGATGCTGAAGATAGCGGTTTGCTACAAAAGGGAGGAACAATTGTAGAACCGACCAGTGGCAATACCGGATTAGGGTTGAGTATGGTTGCAGCCGTAAAGGGCTATAACGTAATATTAGTAATGCCGGATAATATGACTTCAGAAAGGCGAATACTTTTAAGCTCATATGGCGCTGAATTGGTCCTTACTCCCGGTATATTAGGGATGGGAGGAGCGGTAAAAAAAGCAGAAGAAATAATTGAGGAAAACCCGGATTACTTCATGCCCCAACAATTTAAAAATCTTTCTAATGTGGATATACATAGAGAAACAACTGCCGAAGAAATATGGAAAGCAACCAAAGGACAAATAACTACTTTTGTCGCCGCAGTTGGTACAGGAGGAACAATTTCTGGTGTTGGCCAATTTTTAAAAAACAAAAACCAAGAAATCAGGGTAATTGCGGTTGAACCTTCAGTTTCGCCGGTTATATCAAAGAAACCTATAGAAAGTCTTGTGCATGCTATTCAGGGAACTGGTGCTGGATTTATTCCAGATATTTTAGATACATCAATTATTGATGAAGTGGTGTTAATTGATGATGATGAAGCATATAATATGGCCCGTAGAATAGGTCTTGACGAGGGCTTGCTTGTAGGAATATCGGCCGGAGCTAATGTCTGCGCTAGTTTAAAAATAGCAAAAGAAATGGGAAAAGGACAGATAGTAACTATCCTTTGTGATACTGGCGAACGATATCTAAGTATTCGTGAATATTTTGATGGGCAACCGGATTAGAGGAGGGTTAATTTAATGTCTGTTACAGTTCGTATCCCCACACCATTGCGTAAATTGACAGAAAATCAATCCGAAATAGAGATTGATGGTAAAAGTATAGAATCTATAATATCTAATATGGATGCACGGTATCCTGGTATTCGTGATAGACTCTGTGACGAATCAGGAACGGTTAAGCGGTTTATTAATATATATATTAATGAGGAAGATATCCGCTTTCTAGAAGGAATTGATACTGAGGTGCAAACTGGAGATCGTATTTCTATTGTTCCAGCTATTGCTGGTGGATCATACTGATGGCTTCGGTACGCGTCCGAGCACCTGCTACAACGGGAAATTTGGGGTCAGGTTATGATTGTGCAGGTATGGCCCTTGAATTATACAATACCGTAGAGTTTAGGGAAACTGAAACAGGGCTGAAAATAGAATTAGTTGGAGAAGGCTCCGGTCGGATACCTACCAATGAGAATAATCTAAGTATAATCGCTGCGCAGTCAGTTTTTAAAACCGTCGGGTTCAATCCAAAAGGCCTCCTAGTTCACATGAACCATGAGATTCCCGTCTCCAGAGGCTTGGGAAGCAGTGGAGTTGCAATAGTAACTGGTGCTGTAGCAGCAAATGAGCTCGCGGGAAGACCATTGGGAACAGATCAACTTCTTAGGATCTGTTCAGAACTCGAGGGACATCCAGACAACGTAGTGCCATCGTTATTAGGTGGATTTTCCGTCAGTAGTGAAAGATCTGGTAAAATAATTTACCAAACCTTTCCTGTTTCAACTGCTCTTAAGGGAATTGTAGCAATTCCTGATTTCCCTCTTGATACTAAAGTTGCACGTAGTGTTTTACCAAAGCTTATTCCTATGGAAGATGCAGTATATAATATGTGTAACGTAGGATTACTGGTAGGAAGCTTCCTCTCCGAAAATTATAATCTACTAGACCAAGCTATGTCCGACCGTATTCACCAGCCTTACCGAGAAAAACTAATTCCTGGCCTTATGGAGGTCATAAATAAGGCTCAGGATGCTGGAGCTCATGGAACTGCACTTAGTGGAGCAGGTCCAACGGTTATTGCACTTGCTACTAAAAATTTTCAACAAATCGGTGAGGCGATGATTATGGAATTTGCCAAAAATGAAATCTGCGCTAAGTTTAAAATACTTTCTTTTGACAACTCTGGTTGTCAGATCCTTAGTAATGATTGACGTCCCCCCTAAGAAATATTTATGACTGCACTAAAAAACATCCGCATTATAGATCTTACCCGTGTTCTTGCTGGGCCTTTTGCAACAATGACATTTGCTGATCTAGGAGCCGAAGTAGTAAAAGTAGAACCATTTGAAGGGGATGAGGCTCGTAATTTTGGTCCTCTCAAAGATGGTATTAGCGGTTATTTTGAAAACGTAAATAGAGGAAAGAAAAGTATTGTCATTAATCTAAAGGACCCTATAGGCAAAGAAATATTACTAAATTTAATTAAAACCTCTGATATTCTAATTGAAAATTTTCGGCCAGGCGTAATGAAAAAATTGGGATTAGACTATGACTCTTTACACCAGAAATTCCCAAAATTGATCTATGCTGCCTGCTCCGGATTCGGTCAAACTGGTCCTTATTCAGAAAAGGGTGCTTATGATATGATAATTCAGGGGATGGGGGGTATCGTAAGCATAACAGGAGAACCCGACCGTCCACCAGTTCGTGTTGGGGTTTCAATCGGAGATATAGCAGCTGCTCTTTATTCTTGTATTGGAATTCTTGTCGCATTATTAACAAGAAATCAAACAGGTAAAGGTCAATTAGTCGATATTAGTATGATGGATTGCCAAATAGCACTATTAGAAAATGCAATTGCAAGGTATGATATGACCGGTATAATTCCGAGTCCATTGGGAGCCCGACATCCATCAATTACACCTTTTCAAGCTCTTCAAACCAAGAATGGTTGGATTATGATCGCGGCCGGCAACAATAATCTTTGGAAAAAACTTTGCCAGGTTTTAAACCTTGAGATTTTAATCAATGACGACCGTTTTAAAGATAATAATTTACGAACATTAAATCACCAAGAACTTGACGCTATATTAGCTAAAAGGTTTAAAACCGAAAGTACAGAAATATGGTTAAAACGACTTAGTGAGGCCAATATTCCAGCTGGACCAATACAAAATATTAAAGAAGTTATGGAAGATCCTCAGGTTAAAGCTAGGAAAATGATTACCGAGATACTTCATCCTATAGCTGGTCCTTTAAGAATCGCTAGCTCTCCTTTAAATTTATCGGAAACTCCCCCACATATCGAAAGCCCGGCTCCAGCTCTAGGGCAACATACCAATTTGATCCTTAAACAGTTGATCAATGCCGACGATCAGGAAATTTCTAAATGGCGAGATAATTCGATAATTTTTTAATTTTTAAAATACCCAACCAATGTACAAAATAACCCATATTTGTACAGCTTCTTTTCAAACGTACAAAATAACCCATATTTGTACCCCCTCTTTTCAAGTGTACAAATAACCCTTGATTTGTATATTAATCACCCCAAGTACAAATATACCCCGGTTTGTATATTTATTTTAGTTAAAATTTTTCAAACTTGTAACTTCGTATAATAGTTATTATGTAAATCTTATTTTTCTCTTAACGAGTTTTGGGGGTCCTAAGATGTAGGTTCTTATTTTTTTTACTTTTTTTCACTTTTTGAAAAATTTTAGCTTCTGTACAGATGAGGGGAGTTGTGTACGGCGTTGTTTTTGTACAAAACAATATAGATAAGTACGAAACCATAATACAGATTTATTTATCCATAATTTTTGATCAATAAACTGGAACATCTTTAAGAGAACCGTAATTCCAAAAATCAATAGGTTCTAATTTCGATGTATCTATTTGGGATTTTGTTCCTAATGGAGCTTCATTAACACTTTTTAAACTAATCGATCCCTCCTGGATCTGTAAACAAGGGAACCCTTTTTTATGTTCGCAAAATAGGTCTGGGTGGGATCCTAAAACCTGTTTCTGTACCTCGTCAGACCAGCCGGATAAACCTTTAAAATAATGGTGACCATTTCGTTCGGTGTGGTTAATACCGAGGGTCCCTATGACCGCTAAATCCTGCATTAAAGCAATCGGGCCAATATTAGATAAATCCTCACTAGTCATTAAATATTTTGAACTTGAGTTCGTTTCTGAGAGGTATTTAATATAACCCAAATTAAATACTCCCTTGAATATACCCTTGCAGTTTTTGAAACTTGTGCCAGAATAACCTAAGTTTATAGCAGTCGTAAAATCTCCTACTTGGCCATCCGATTCATCAATAATAAATTGAGGAGCACCATGCCAATCTTGTAAATGGAAGGCTATATCATCCGACAGCGCAGTTGCACGATGAATAGGCTGTTCAATGCAGATTAAACTACTAAGAAAAGTTCTTAAAAATTTATCGGCCCATAACCGCTGCCAAAAACTACGGAAACAAGCCATATTAGGAAAATTTTCATTCCCATCAAGAGTAAAACGAAAAAATTTTAATTTCTGGGTTAATATCTGCGCTATTGTTTTTAATCGGTTAAAATCTTGGTGTTCGTCTCCGAATAATTTAATCTTGAAATAATATATGCCATAAGTATCGATGATTTCATCTAAGGATTGTGGTAACCCGTCATTACATAATTCTTCTTGGTCTATATCTTCCTTTTTTAAAGGGTCACCCAAACCAATAGTGTGTCTTATTTTTGTTTCCAATAGAGGTTTTTTAGGCAAGAATACGTGGGGGACAATATCTTTCATTTTATTATCAAAAAAACCTAATTCGAGGCCTAATAGATTTGACCGCAAAGCATCACCAAAATTAATTCCTCTAATACGGCATACTGCCTCTATAACTGCCCGTTCTACTAGACTTACACCTAATCCCCAGAGTAAAGGGGGAATAGCCTCCGAGGTTCCCCACCATTTCTGTGCAGAATATAATTCCCTCCAAAATGCAAATACATCAGGAGCGTTACCTATTGTTTTTGCTGTCTTACAAGCATAACGGACTACCTTAATCATATCCGACACATCATCTTCAAAACTTGTTTCGCTATCCTTTGTGAACCATTTGGGTGGGAGGTGGTCCGCAGAATAACCTCTACCTGTGATGTTATTGTCTTCCAAATCTACTGTAAGCACTAGGTGAGGTACTACAGTCATAGTAGAGATACCAAATTTGAATGGCATACGAGTCCGCATATTGTGGACATTAATCTGAATATCGTTAATTTTAATCATGAGCAGATGCTGATAGTTAAAAACTATTCTAGTAGCAATTTAAATTTGAGATTGATAAGGGTTTTATTCTAAAAGTCTAATCATTTTCGTAGCTGAACCAATTAATAAGCTAACGCCCAGTATGTCCGTAGCCTCCTACTCCTCGGTCGGTTTCGTCGAGTGAATCTACTTTCTTAAATACCACAGAAGGAACAGCATTTATTACTAGTTGGGCAACCCTATCCTGATTATGCACCGTAAAAAGATCTTCACCAAAATTGAACAGAAGAACTTTTATTTCACCACGGTAATCGGAATCAATAGTTCCTGGACTATTTAGGACACTAACTGAATGTTTTAATGCAAGGCCACTTCTTGGTCGAATCTGCCCTTCGTAGCCCATCGGCAACGATAAAGCATAACCGATACCTATTAATTCTCCTTTTTTAGGAAGAATCACTACAGGTTCCGGCAAACATGCAAACAGGTCATAACCTGATGCTCCGTTGGTCATTTGCGAAGGCATTGGGTGATTAATTTGCGGATTGACCGGCACAATTTTTATAATAATATTATTATCAGTCATAGGGAAAGATCGCCCTCGGATATAGGACCAACAGCAGTTAAGTAAATATTATCATCAGCAAACAGCTTCTCAGCTAATTCTATAATATCATCTATTGTTACATTTTGTAATCTTTTTATTGTATCTGAGATGCTACAATAACTGTTTTCATATATTTCCATTCTAGCAAGGCGATTCATCACACTACCTGTTTCTTCTATCGATAAATACAAACTACCAGTCAATTGGGACCTTATATCTTTAAGTTCATCTTTGGTGATCCCATTTTTTTGGAGCATACGACATTCTTGAAGAATCAGGTCGATTGTGTGTTGAGGATCGGCAGGATCTACTCCCGCACTGATACATAATTGGCCAGAATCTAGATATAAATCGACGTCTGAAAAAATAGAATATGCTAGTCCAGCCTCCTCCCGAACTTTCTGAAACAAACGGGAGGTCATCCCACCTCCGAGAATTCCATTCAATAAAAACAATGTATATTTCGAGGTACTCGTGCAGGGTACAGATAGGCCGCCTAAACACAGATGAACCTGGGAAATATCTCTACTCTGAACCCATTTCCGTTTATTCCCAGAAGAAGTTGTTGGTATAAGATCCAAATTTTTATTTGTGTTTTGGGGGGGAAAATTATATTGGTTTCGAACAAGCTCCACTAGCTCATCATGGTTTACATGTCCTGCTACTGTTACAAAAATATTTTGGTTAGTATAGCGTTGCCTTAAATATTCTACAAGATCCTTCTGTTCAAATGCTGATATAGATGCAGGGCTGCCTAGGATAGGCTTACCCAATGGATGAGAGTTCCATATCAAACTTGAATATAACTCACCACACAACTCTTCAGGGCTGTCTTCAAGTGCATGAATTTCCTCAATAACAACCATTTTTTCTTTTTCAATTTCCTGGGAATCAAATCGAGAATACTGAAGTATATCCCCAAGCACTTCAACTGCAGCGCTGAGGTTATTATCCATTACTCTGGCAAAAAAACAATTTAGTTCCCGCCCAGTGAACGCGTTTAGATAACCTCCTAGACTCTCTATACTTTGGGCTATTTGATAGGCTGTCCTGTTTTCTGTACCTTTAAATAAGGCATGTTCAACAAAATGCGCGATTCCGGATTTATCAATAGGTTCAAAACGTGTTCCTGATAGAACCCATACTCCAATAGTAATAGAGCGAATATAAGGCATGTACTCCGATACTATTCGGATGCCGTTTGGCAAGACAGTTCTTTGATAACAGTCTGTTGTTTCTCTCAATGGAGATAGTGTTTCCAAATATTCCTTCCATAATAAAGAAGTCCATTAAACAAATAAAAGGGGAGTTCTTATGGTAGGAACCTAAGCGGTTTTTCGCTCCGTTTAATTTTCTTCAGAAAGGACTTGTTTACGGCTAAGTTTTACTTTCCCTTGGTCGTCAATATTAATTATCTTAACGGTCACCTCGTCGCCTTCATTAGTTACCTCACGCATTGAATTTGTTCGGTGATTTTCCCACTCGGAGATATGCACTAATCCATCTTTCCCAGGAAGGATTTCTACGAAAGCACCAAAATCAACAATCCGCTTTACAGTACCTTTATATACTTTACCAACCTCAGGTTCTTCGGTCATACTTTCAATGATTTGTTTTGCTTGATTACCAGCTGCTGCATCGACAGAAGCTATAGTAATTATTCCATCATTATCTATATTAACCTGAGCTCCTGTTTCTTCTTGAATACCACGAATTACTTTTCCTCCTGGTCCAATCACCATACCAATCTGTTCTTGTTTAACCTGAACTGTCAAAATCCGCGGTGCATGCTCTGACAATTCAGTGCGTGTTTCTGATATAGTCTCTGCCATTTTATCCAAAATAAATAACCGTGCTTTTCTTGCTCTAGCAAAAGACTCTCGTATGATTTCTTCGTTAACTGCCATAACCTTCACATCAAGTTGGACCGAAGTTATACCCTCCCTTGTTCCAGCAACCTTAAAATCCATCCCACCTAGGTGATCTTCAACACCTTGAATATCGACCAAATATTGAGGCTTAGGATCATCAGGGATTAATCCTATATTTACTCCTGCGACAGGACTTTTGATGGGCACACCAGCATCCATTAGAGACATAGTGGCACCACAGACGGTAGCCATAGAAGAAGAACTATTGGATTCTAATATCTCAGATACAATCCGTATTGTATATGGAAATACATCTTCGGATGGGATTACTGGCGCAATCGCATGCTCAGCCAGTGAACCATGACCGATATCACGAGGTCGAGGTCCTCTTGACATTCTAGCTTCACCCGTGCTATACGGAGGGAAATTATAATGTAACATAAACGATTTCACCGAATCCCCTTCAAGATCATCTTGTTTCATTTCATCTTGCTTAGAACCTAATGTGGTAACGGTCAGGCTCTGTGTTTCTCCCCGAGTAAAGATCGCGGAACCATGGGTTCTCGGTAACACCGAAACTTCCGACCAGATCGGACGTATATCATCCATTCCCCGGCCATCCACACGAACATTTTCATTCTTGATCATATCATGCATATCAGCACTTTGTACATCTCTTACCAAGTCACGGACGATGTTTTCACTTTCCGGGTAATCCTCGCTAAGTTTTTCGACCGCAAGGTCAGCTGCTTGGGCAAAAAACTCTCCCCTAGCTTTCTTTTCCTGAGTTCGATTACCTTCTTTAATTAATGGAAGAGTAATTTCCCTGACTCGGTCAGCCAGAACAGTATCAGTTTTGGGAGATTCATAACTACGTTTATCAACCACCCCAACCATTTGCCGTAACTCTTCGATTTTTTCAATCACAGTTTTAATATTTTGGTGACTAATCATTATTGCTTCTGTTAAATCATCTTCTAAGATCTCGTCTGCACTACCTTCTAATGACATGATATGATCGGGGGTTCCTGTTACAACAAAATCCAGATCACTTTCATCTAGATCACTATAGGTCGGATTAACAATTAGCTCGCCATTAACTCTGCCCATTCGGATTGCTGCTAACGGTGCCTTGAAAGGAACATCTGAGATGTGTAAGGCCGCTGCAGCGCCAATAACCCCAAGAATATCGTGATTGTTTTCTGAATCACTGGAAATCACTATAATAGACACTTGAGTTTCATAAAAATAGTCTTTGGGGAACAAAGGCCTTATTGCGTGATCAACCTGACGGCCACTCAGGATCTCCTTTTCGGAAGGGGGGCCTTCCCTCCTAAATCGAGCCCCGGGAATGCGCCCAGCAGCATACATTCTTTCACGATAATCCACCATTAAAGGTAAAAAATCTCGGCCCTCAACATACCTATTTTCTGAAACCAAATTGGCGAGAATAACTGTCTCACCATACTGAACCCATACTGATGAATCAGCTTGTTTGGCGACTTTTCCAGTTTCCAATATCAAAGTTCTGCCAGCTAGTTCACACTCTACACGATTAACCATAATACCAATTCCTTCTCCTTAAGACACTTCTGTAATTTAAATGGGCTATCCTTTGGGAAAGCTAACCCCTAATTCCTAGTTCTTTAATTAAAGTCCGATAACCTTCACTGTTATTTTTTCGAAGATACGAAAGTAAACGTCTCCGTTGACCAACAATTTTGAGCAAGCCACGGAGTGAATGGTTATCTTTCTTATGAAGTTTAAAATGTTCGGTCAGTTCAGTAATTCTAGCTGTTAAAAGAGCAATCTGTGCCTCGGGTGAGCCAGTATCTTGACTATGTCGACCATGGTCACTAAGAATCTGTTGCTTCTGTTTTTTCTCTATACTCACTAAACAATCTCCTTAAAATTGGAGTGATGGTGATCGCTCAAGCAATTTATGTTTTCCTGCCGATCACACTTTTAAAATATTATAACTAGTTTCTACATCTTTTAAGATTTGTAGTTTAAGTTTATCAACAGATGAAAACTTAATTTCATCCCTAATTCGGTCAACTACCTCAACATGAATTATACGGCCGTAAATATCCCCTTCAAAATTCATAATATGTACTTCACACTGCTCTATTTCTTTTTTAAATGTCGGACGTATACCAATATTCATTACTCCATTTAGTACTTTCTGACCTAGATTGACACGAACAGCGTAAACCCCTCGTTTTGGTTTCAACCAATTAGGATCATTTAATTCTAGATTGGCTGTGGGGTAAGACATTTTACTACCTTGGCCATCCCCAGGAACGACTGTACCACTGATGGTATACGGATGCCCTAGTAAGTTTCTGGCTGCAATTATTTCACCAGAATTGAGAAGATTCCGAATCCGGCTACTATTTACAAGTACCCCATCACGCTCAATGGGATCAACAATATGGGTCAGAAAACCGTAACGATTGCCCAACCGTTTTAGTAATAGCTGATCTCCTTTTCCTTTTTCCCCAAATTTATGGCTGTAGCCAACTACAATTTCCTGTATTTCTAACTTACGAACGTAAGTTAACTTAACAAATTCCTCTGCTGTAATCTTGGCAAACCTTTGGGTGAATGAAATTATGAGAACAGCATCTAAATCGTACTTAGATAAAAGTTCTAATTTCCTTTCTATGGGAGTCAAAACCGACAACGGAGGTTTTCTTCCCAAATATTGTTGCGGATGAGGATCAAATGTTACAACCATCCCGGAAGTACCCAACTTAATTGCCCGTTCAACCACCCTTTCAATAATTACCTCATGGCCCCGATGAACCCCATCAAAATTCCCAACTGCTATTACCGACCTAGGGTAAGCCTGTTCTGCCTCTTCCACCGTCCGGAGGAATGCGGTCAACCTTCTTGTTCCCTTCTTTTAAACGAGCTTTCAATTTCATTATTTTCGCTATCTTTAATTTCAAGACTATTTATAACATTCGAAATTCTTTGTGCATAGTCAAAAGACTCATCATAACGGAATAAAAGTTCGGGAATATGTCTTAATTTTATCCTAGGACCTAGTTTCGTCCTTATAAATCCAGTAGCTTTTTGAAGGCTTTTAAGACTTTTTTCCTGGTCTAATTTGGTCCCGAGAACACTAAAGTAGACCTGAGCATGCCTTAGGTCGATAGATACGTCCACTAATGTCACTGTTACAAATCCAATCCTAGGATCTTTAAGTTCGTGTTGAATAATCTCACTGACTTCTTTTTTAATAAGATCTGCAACCCTCGCTGATCGATGGTGTCCCATCAAAATCTCCTAATACCAATCGAACGAGTGATCTAAATGTTCCCCGTTGCCCAAGGTCCTGATGATCGACCTCTGCAATCGAAACATTAAATCTGTTTCGTATCCGATCTTTAAGTGATTTTAAGACCTGCCTTTTAGCCTTTAACGAACGGGATTGTGGCAAAAAAAGCTCAATTTTACAGCCAACTATCATAATTAAATTAACGAGTTTCAAGTTGTCGAGCTATTTCCCGTTTCTCATAAATTTCAACTGTATCACCCTGTTTAATATCCTGAAAACCTTCAATGCTCATTCCACACTCAAACCCTGACTGAACCTCCCGGACATCCTCTTTAAATCTACGTAAAGATCCTACTGTACTTTCGTAAATAACAACCCCTTCTCGAATCAATCGCGCGTTACCATTACGAGTTACGGTTCCTGATTGCACATGACATCCTGCAATTGTTCCAACCCGGGGAGCTTTAAAAATTTCTCTCACTTCTACCAAACCAACCACACTTTCTTCAATGTCAGGTTTCAACATTCCCTCAAGAGCATCTCTCACATCTTGAATAACTCGATAAATTATATCGTACAACCTTATGTCGACTTTTTCCCGTTCGGACAAGGCTCTGGCTGCGGGATTAGGGCGAACATGGAATCCAAGAATGATAGCATTTGACGCTGCTGCTAGAAGGACATCAGACTCATTGATCGCTCCGATTCCAGTGTGAATAATTCTGATTTTAACTTCGTCGTTTTCCAATCGTAACAGAGAGTCACTCAGAGCCTCTACAGAACCACCGACATCAGCTTTAATAATTACAGGTAGTTCTCGTATTTCACCTTCCTTAATTTGATCGAATACATCTTCTAGAGTGATTGGTCTAGTACTGCGGAATTCATGTTCTTTACGCATTTGACGTCGTCGGGATCCAATTTCTTTTGCCAAAGCCTCATTTTCTACAACAGCAAAAGCATCCCCAACTTGAGGCATCCCTGAAAAGCCCATAATTTGGACGGGGGTTGATGGACCCGCCTCATGGATTTTGCTACCACGTTCGTTCAACAAGGCCCTGACCCTTCCACTAAATTGGCCCGCAACAAAGGGCTCACCCACTCTTAAAGTACCTTGTTGAATCAAAACAGTAGCTAAGGTTCCTCGTCCTCTATCCAGTTCTGCTTCTACAACAACCCCTAGAGCTCTTCGGGACGGGTTAGCTTTAAGATCTAGCATCTCAGATTGGAGTAGAACCATTTCAAGAATATTATCTACACCATAACCGGTAATAGCCGACACTTCGCACGCAATGATATCTCCTCCCCAGTCCTCTACCAAGAGACCATGATGGCTTAATTGCTCTCGAATACGATCAGGGCGGGCATTTTCGAGATCCATTTTATTCAAAGCAATAATTATTGGCACTTCGGCTGCCTTGGCATGGTCAATAGCTTCTATTGTCTGCGGCATTACTTCCTCATCAGCTGCAACAACAAGTATAACAATATCTGTCACCTGTGTCCCTCGAGCCCGCATCGCAGAAAATGCCTCATGGCCCGGGGTATCTAAGAAGGTAATTCCGCCATTTTCGAGTTCTACTTCATAGGCTCCTATATGCTGAGTAATCCCACCAGCCTCTCCGGCAATTACATTACTTTACCTGATATAAACTAATAAAGATGTTTTTCCATGATCAACATGCCCCATAATAGTGACAACGGGGGTACGGGATGTTAAAAGACTCTCATCCTCCTCTTCTTCCTCTTCTTCGATATACTCAAGCCCATAATCAGATTGTTCTTCAACATCATAACCGTATTCAGCTGCCACAGTCATTACTGTATCCATATCCAAACGCTGATTGATCGTAACTAACAGCCCAAGTTCTAGACATTTTGTAACTAATTCGGTGGGACTAGTAGAGAGATGTTCGGCTAATTCCCCTGCAGATATAAATTCTGGTACGCGAATAATATTAGCTGTTTCTTCTTCAGACCGTTCTTCCTCACTAACATCCCGCCGGCGCCGGCGCCGTGAGCGAGTATTTTCCATTTGAGCAATAGTTCGCCGCACACTAGCTTCGACTTCTTTTTGATCAACTTTTGCTCTCTTTTTCTTCTTAGAACGACGTCGACGAACCTGTTTTTCAGATTCATTTTTTTCTTTTGATTGTTCATTTTCTTTTAATTCTTTTTCTACTTTGCTCTGTTTTTCAGTTGTTTGATTTTCGACCTGCTTTTTACTGCTAAGAGCGTTTTTTGATTTCCCAGGAGCGACTCGACCTTTTTTTATACTTGGTTCCTTAATAGCACTATCCGACGATGCCATTTTTTTCTTCCGATCTTGATCCTCTTTAGCCGCTGATTTTTCTTTTTCAAAACGTTGGTTAACGTCAAGAACCATTTTATCATCCATTACACTCATATGGCTCTTAACCGTATGATTAAGATCTCGGAGCATCTCAACAAGAGCATTGCTTGAGATATTATACTGTTTTGCTACTTCGTGAATTCTCTTCTTCGCCATTGCAATATCGCTTCCTAATTATCTTTTTATAGGCTTTAACGGAGTGCTTTTTTTAACATCCCACTCGCAAAATGTCTGTCCAAGATTGATAGCACCGCTCTTGGTGCTCGATTAAGACAAACTCCCAATTCTAAACGCGTGTGGCATTCGAGAACAGGAACCCCGCTTAGATCTGCCATGTTTTTGAATGAACGTTTAGTACCTTCTGAGGCATCCATTGCTAGTATTACCAACCGAGATTTGCCTCCTCTGATTGATTCTTTTACAGCCTCAGCGCCACTTCTTACTCGGCCTGCTCTTACCGCAAGACCCAAAAGTCCAGTAAGGGAAAGATTATTGCTAGTCTTCAAAACAACCATTCCCCCTTATTATAAACCATCAATTGCAACAATAATTTTTTCAGCAGTTACCGCACCAACTCCCGGAATTTCACAAAGATCTTGGAGGGTAACCTGTTGTAATGCCTCAACGGTTGTATATCCTGCGTCTTCTAACTTTTTACAGAGAGCACCCGAAATCCCACTGATTTCAGCAATAGATCCTTCAGGATCAGTTTCTGGTTGTAATTCACCAAAGGTTTCCGAAATCAGTTGTTTCTCAAGATCAGAACGCTTGATTAAATCTATATTCCACCCGGTCAACTTCACAGCAAGACGGGCATTTTGTCCAGCCTTACCAATAGCCAAAGAAAGTTGATCATCTTCAACGACCACTCGCATATCCTTTTTCTCAATGTCAAGAATTTGAACTTGGTAGACTTCAGCTGGTCGTAACGCTTGGGTAACAAATGCAGAAGCATCATTACTCCAGGGAACGATATCAATTCGTTCATTGTTAAGTTCCCGGACCACTGCTTGAACACGGGTCCCCTTCATTCCTACACAAGCTCCGACTGCATCAACTCGATCATCATGCGATAATACTGCTATTTTAGACCTATCACCAGGTTCTCTAGCAGACGCTTTGATTTCCACAATCCCTTCATGAATTTCAGGAACTTCCATACGAAATAGAATTTCTAAAAAGACTTCGGAGGTTCGTGACAGAATAACCTGTGGGCCCTTTAAAGCATTTTGTACGTCTAAAATGATCGCACGAATTGATTCGCCCTGCCTATATCGTTCTCTTCTAATCTGCTCACGCCATGGAAGAAGAGCTTCAGTTTGTTCGATCTTGACAACGATATTCCCTCGGTCTACCTGTTGAACCGAGCCTATTACAATTTCGTTAACCCGATCTTTATATATTTCAAAAATATTTTCCCTCTCAGCATCCCGGACACGTTGAACCACAACCTGCTTGACTGCTTGAATTGCATTCCTTCCAAACTCTTCAATTAAAAGTGGTTGTTCTATTTGGTCACCTACCTGAGTATCAGGTTTGAGTGCTAAAGCAGCTTCTAGATCAATTTCTGTTTCTGTATCCTCGACTTCTCCCACTACATTCCAAATAGCCGCCATTTCGATAGTACCCAACGTCTCATCAATATGGATTCTAACATTATCATCTCCCGTACCATATCGTTTCTTTACTGCAGCCACGAGGCCACTTTTAATCGTATCCCACACCAATTCTCGGGGAATATTCTTTTCCCGAATTATTTGTCCTAGTGCTTCAATTACCTCATAATTCATTTCCTGAAACTCCCTCTTCGAACTACTTACTTTCTAACCAAGATCTAACTGAGCCTTTTTAATACATTCAAGTCGAATGTTATAATCTTCTTTGTGATTTGATATTTTAACAATACCATCCTCAATACCAACCAGATGCCCTATCAACGATTTTGTTTGATCAAAATCATTAACAAAAATGATTTTTACAGGTTTACCAATAGCTCGTTGATAATCTCTCGTTT
Organism: uncultured Gemmatimonadota bacterium; assembly: GCA_964593235.1. Classification (GTDB taxonomy): domain Bacteria; phylum JAAXHH01; class JAAXHH01; order JAAXHH01; family JAAXHH01; genus JAAXHH01. The sequence goes on from CAZQGS010000046.1 coordinate 17,498, forward strand.
TCTTAAATGGGCGATCCAACCCTGGCGAAGATACTTCTAACGTATACCGTGACGGAATAGGATCTTCTACATCCAAAAGGTTAGATACTTCATGATTAATAGCTACACAATCTTTAAGTGCTACCCCGCCTGGTTTATCAATCAGGAATCTTAAACTGTAATTATTCTGCCTTCCTACTAGCTCAAGATCAACCAATTCAAAACCAGCTTCCTCTATCAGAGGAGTGACAAGAAAAGACACCCTATCAATTATCAAGTCGCGGTCAATTTCCATTGCTCAACTTCAGTTTTTTTAAAATTGCACAAAAAAAAGCGGACACTACTTCGCCCACTTCATGCAGCACAATCACAATATATGCTTGTATGTTAATTAAGCAAGCAAAAATACTATATTCCAATAGTCTTGTATAGTCTTGTTTAGTCTTGTGATTTTTTCATATTACAAAAACTCTATTGTCAAAGATGTTCTTAGATTAGGATTAGATACGGGAGTAACTAGATTAACATTGGTAAGTATATATTTACAACAAGGTAACAGTTATTAGCAATACTAGTATTTTTAATGTTCTTCTCTCGTAGTTAATTCTTCGGACTCTGCAGATTCTGATTTGGGGATTATGAAATGAACAAAAAACCCTTGAATCAAGCTATACTACTAACGTATTTTTATTAGTGCCTACTTAGTCTTTCTTATAATGAAAGTAAATTATTCTATGAACAAAGCTATTTGTTACATTAGAGTTGGCCCTTTGGAAACTAAGAAACCTCCATTCCGAAGGGCAGATCAAGAAAAAAAACTTAGGAATTACTGCAACAAATACGAGTTGGATATTATGCTAGTAATTCTAGATGCCCGAGTTGAAGCTTTTATTCCTTTTGAAGATAGACTTGGTGGCGGTGATCTTTCTAACACAATCGATTCAAAAAGTATCCAGCATGTTGTAATATGGCGCCTCGACCGTTTATTTAGGTCAGCTTCTGAAATGTCAAGGTATCTTAAGGATTGGTCTAGCAAAGGGATTGTTTGTCATGTCTTAGATGTTGACTCAGCTACGATTCGAACAGACCAAGAATCAGGTAAAATAGCAATGGGCACCCTTACTGTTCTAGCAGATATGGCTCGAGACCTCCCTGCGGAGCGAACCAAAACTTCAATTCGATTAAAAAAAACACACCGCTTTGTTTATGGCGCAACACCCTTCGGTTATGATCTTTCAGGAAACCAACTTATTCTAAACTCTCAAGAACAAGAAATAATTCGGCAGGTAAAAGTCTGGCGTGAAGCAGGCTGGAGCCTCCGTAAAATTGCTGATGAGCTAAACAAACTAGAAGTCCCAACAAAACGGGCCTCATCGGTATCTAGAGATACTCGATGGTACGCTTCTACTGTAAGTTATTTACTCAAGAATGAACTTTATCTTGGTGATAAAGAGAATTAGAGGGGTGGTAAGAACCAATTCTCCTAACATAATACGCCAGAGAGGATTCGAACCTCTGACCTACGGCTCCGGAGGCCGTTGCTCTATCCAGCTGAGCTACTGGCGCGTGATTTAAATATTCTTTATAGCCCTATCAGTTTACGATAATGTGTTGACTCTACCTAAACCTCCATTCTCATCGGTTGAGATTAGCTCTAAATCAACAAAAGTATTAATTTCTTCTGTAGGTCCGTCAAACTTTATCTTGAGGCCGTGATCGGTTGTTCCAATCAGAGACTTCCCCGTGCTACCCTCCTCGATCAACACTGGCAACACTCTGCCATTAAATCGTTGATTAAAAACTTTTGATTTAATATCACTTAATTCCCGAAGTAAATGGCTCCGTGCTTTGGCTACGTCAGAAGGAATTTGCTCATCCATACGAGCAGCACGGGTGTGGTTTCGTTTAGAATAGGTAAAAACATGAAAATAGGCGAAAGGTAACTCATCCAGCCAATTATACAAATTATTAAATTTGGTTTCTGTTTCTCCGGGAAAACCCACCATAATATCCGCCCCAATACAGATATCAGGTACAATCGAAATAATTTGTTCTATAATTATCTTGACTTCATCGGAGGTATAAGTCCTACCCATAAGTTTGAGAAGACCATCATCAGCATGTTGTATTGCGAGGTGTAAATAACGACATAGCCTAGGCGAATATTTCTCGAAAAGATTAAGTAATTTGCCATCCACTGCTGTCGGCCAGATTGAACTTAATCGTAACCGAGTCACAGTAGTTTCTTCTAATAGGGTTTTAATTATGGAGGTCAGTGAGTGTGAGGAATTCAAGTCCACCCCGTAGTCCCCAAGGTGCACTCCGGTTAATACAATCTCAGAGTATCCACTTTTTGTAAGGTGTTTAGCCTGAGCGACCACAGCTTCTGAGGAAAGACTGCGATGTTTCCCCCGTGCCCAAGGTATTATGCAAAAAGAACAAAATTGATCACATCCATCTTGTATTTTTAAAATAGCACGGGTTCTATTTTCAAAGCTCATTACATCGAGGCGGTGATCAAATTGGGTAATTTCCGCCCTCCGAGTGACCTTGGATATTGGGCCATCACCTTTTTTGTACTTTAAAACATGACCAACCAAATCACCTTTTTCAACATTACCTAGGACAATATTAATGCCCTTTATATCTAGCAGCTCTTGGGGGAGAGTTTGCGCATAACAACCGGTAGCCACAATAATAGCTTCTTGGTTACGTCGGATGGCCTTTCGAATAAATTGTCGGGCTCTAGCATCCGCTTGGTTTGTAACCGTACAAGTATTTATCACATAAACATCTGCATGATCGGTAAAGGAAACCACTCGGAATCCAAAGGATACAAACTGTTCTCTTATTGCCTCAGTTTCATATTGATTCAGACGGCAACCTAATGTATGCAAGGCTACCGTCTGATTAGATACGGCCCTCTCTGTTGTTTTCAAACTAGTATTGACTGTTACTTTATCTCCCATTTTTAGGTTCTCAATTATCTTTTTTGACCTTTTCCGCTGCTTCCTCATCGCTGCCTGATTCCGCTGCTTCCTCATTGGTGCCTGATTCCGCTGCTTCCTCATTTTGGGAATGTTCTTCTTCAACTTCATTAACGGAAACGACGTCTCCAATTACCGTTGCCGAAACAGGATGACTGCTAAGGTATTCATCAATTTCAGCTCGTTCCCTATCACGGAAAAAAGCTTTCACACTAAGCACTATTCTCCGATTTTTTCCATCAAATTCAATAACCCTTAACGGAATTTCCTCCCCTTCCTTAAAGGCATCTCCAGGACTGGCAATATCTGGATGATTTAATTGTGAAATCGGAACAAAACCTTCCACTTCATGTGAAAGTTCAACAACCACACCGCGGTCAAGAAGTCGAATTATAACTCCCTTGGTTTCAGTATTTACTGGATAAACTTCCGTTAATGATAACCACGGATCCTCAGTTACCTGCTTGATCCCAAGAGACACCCGGCGGGCCTCTGGATCGATATTAAGAACAATAACATCCAGCTCTTCACCCTTCTTTACAATTTCACTAGGGTGTTTAATCCGTCTGGTCCAGGACATGTCGGATATATGGACAAGCCCATCAATACCTTCTTCAATTTCAACGAATGCACCAAAAGCTGTTATATTACGGACACGCCCCTTAACGACGGTTCCTACATTATACCTCTCACTAAGTGATTGCCATGGATCTGGTTGAGTCTGCTTCATACCGAGAGAAATCTTTTCGTTCTGTTGATCTACTTTGAGAACGACTACATCTATATTCTCTTGGACAGTTACAATTTTCGAGGGATGAGTCACATGTTTTGTCCAGGACATTTCCGAAATATGGATTAGCCCTTCGACTCCTCGCTCTAACTCTATAAAAGCTCCGTAGTCTGTAATACTTACGACCCTACCCGTCACCTTGGCACCAACAGGATATTTCTCGTCAACATTTGCCCATGGATACGGTTCCAGTTGTTTGAGCCCAAGGGATATTCGTTCCCGCTCTTTATCAAACTCCAAAATAGCAACTGTTATCTCACTTCCAATACTTACTAATTCGGAAGGATGTCCAATTCGTCCCCATGAAATATCCGTAATGTGGAGTAAACCATCAATACCACCTAAGTCCACAAAAGCCCCAAAATCTGTAATGTTTTTTACGACACCCTGTCGGACTTGACCACGATCTAGATCAGTAATGATAGCCTTTTTCTGAACTTCTTTCTCGACCTCCAGCACGACACGGCGAGACACCACAATATTTCGTCTACTTTTATTCAATTTTATAATCTTAAACGGTAATTTTTCACCAAGAAACTGATCTAAATTGGGGGTCTGCTTCAAGGCTACCTGGGACCCAGGTAGAAATGCATCGACTCCAAAAAGATCAACAACAAGCCCACCTTTGATTCGCCGTAAAATTTGTCCCTCTACGACAACCCCTTCTTCATGGGCTTCTTTGATCTTATCCCAAACTTTCATAAAATCTGCTTTTTGTTTTGATAAGACAAGTTGACCTTCTTGGGCTTCAATATCTTCTAGAAAAACCTCCATATCCTGACCGACTTCGATTTCTTCTGGGTTCGTAAATTCAGTAAGAGGGATTGCCCCTTCCGATTTGAATCCCACATCTATAATTACTTCCCCATTTTCAATCGCAATAACCTGTCCTGATACTATTTCTCCTTCTACAATATCCTTCAATGTTTCATCGTACATCTCGAACATTTGTTCATATTCTTCGCGTTCTTTTTCGCTTAAATCTTCCTCATCAACCCATTTTGGCAACCTGTAGGGCAGCTTAGTACTACCACCTTCTACCTCTTCGGCCATTTCAACTTTAACATCGCTTTCCGCGGATACATCTTTAGCCGTCTCCGCTTTTTCGACGGGTGAAGAAGATGCCTCAGAGTCTTTAATCTCTGAGATCTTCGGGGTTTCCTCTGACATGGTACTCCTCCTTGATGAATAAAAATACGGACAGCTTAATAGGCTAACCATCCGCCCCACTAACACGTTCTTCAAAAGCGTATCTAGTCTTTGGGTTGTAGTCCGCAAATCTCTTCTAGAGTTAGCGGCCGCCATTTACCAGAAGAGAGTTTACTATCTTCTAAAGCCCCTAACCGAACTCGCACAAGGCGAATTACTGGATGCCCAACCCTTTCACACATCTTTCTAATCTGTCGTTTACGGCCCTCATGGAGCACTATCGACAACCATGCTCCTGGCTTAGAAAACCTGCGAATAGCTACCCTTGCCTTGGCCGTACGCCTTCCTTCAATAGTTATCCCTTCCCGTAGCCTTCTTAAAGCATTATCGGTTGGTTTTCCCTTCACAAGCACATGATATTCTTTTTCAAAGTGGAAACTGGGATGAGTAATTCTGTAGCTCAGGTTTCCGTCAGTACTAAACAACAACAACCCCTCCGTATCTTTGTCTAATCGACCTACAGGAAAAACTCGATCTGGTATATCCGTGATTAAATTTGCAACTGTTGGCCTGTTGAATGGATCATAGAGAGTAGACAAGAATCCCACTGGCTTATTTAACAAATACCATTGGTCCACAGCAGAGATTATCATTCGCTGATTATCAACAGTTACCGTATCAATATTGGGTCGTACCTGCGTTGCTAAAGAAATAACTTTTTCACCATTTAATTTTACCCGTCCAGATAGAATAATGGATTCACTATGTCTCCTAGAAGCGATACCCGCTTTTGCCAGGTACCTATTAAGTCTCATCATTTGAACCTATTTTTGCACCTGCTTGACCATCGATAGCTTTTAGTTCAGGGAATAAAGCTTTTTCTACAATTTCTTCCCCTTCTTCTAACTCTATATTATGATCCCTTAACAAATCGGTTAGTTCGTCTAATTTAGGAAGATCTGAAAGTTGATTAAGGCCAAAATACCTGAGGAAATCGCTGGTCGTAGCATACAAAATTGGACGCCCTACTCCTTCCCCTCTTCCTGCGATTCGGATCAAATTACGATCGAGAAGGGTCCTCAGAACTCCATCAACATTGACACCCCTTATTGCTTCCACTTCGGTTCTGCTTATTGGCTGCTTATAGGCTACGATAGCCAAGCATTCCATAGCAGCTTGAGTTAAACGTGTTGGAATCCTACCCCGGTATAATCTTTTGATCCATTGGGCATATTCCACCTTACTACTGAACTGAAATCCATTAGCCACATACCGAATTTCAAAACCGTGGCCACCATTTTTATAGATGTTATTTAATTCTTCGATACACTCTCTTATCGCTTCCTCTTCAACATCATCTAAAATTCGAGCCAGTTCCTTTAGGCTTAGTGGAGTATCACTAGCAAGCAATACGGCCTCTGTTATCGCCCTATATTCTGAAACCTGGGCCTGGTCGAGAATTAATTTGTTTTGCATCTAATTAATTTCCCTCATCTGACATCGTAAGCCATATTTCTCCGAGAGAATCAGTTTGTTCAAATAGAACTCTATTTTGGCGAATTAACTCTAACAAAGCTAGAAAAGTTACAATTAAAAATGGTCTTGATAGATCTTTCTTAAACAACTCGGTAAAGAAGAGAGATTTTTTCTTCTTCAATTGCCCTAAAACATCATCCATTCGATCTTCAATAGATATGGACTCCCTTTCCACGGTCCTATCAATTTCTTCAGTGTCACGCTCCAAAGTAAGCTTGAAAGCCTGAAGTAGATCCCACAGATTAAGATTCCCTGCCAATCGAGTATCTAATGTCTCTACCCCATCCATACTATTATCCCAACTCTCTAAACCAGGATGATAGAAAACATCTGCATTGCTGTCTTCATATTCATTTAAGACACCTGCTGCACCCTTAAATTGCCGATATTCAAGCAAGCGTTGAACAAGTTCTTCACGAGGATCCACTGCTTCTTCGTCTTCTTCTTCTGTTCGTCTAGGAAGTAGCATTTTTGACTTGATCCGAACAAGGGTAGCCGCCATCAAAAGGTACTCACTACCAACTTCCAGATCGAGTAATTTTAGCATCTCTAAATACTGCAAGTATTGTTGGGTTACCAATGATATAGGTATGTCATAAATATCTACTTCATGTTCTTTAATCAAAAACAAAAGTAAATCTAATGGACCTTCAAAATGTTCTAATTTAACCTGGTAATTCATAAAACCTGCCATTTACTGATTCTTGATAAATAAATATGGGCGCCATGAATGGTGATGAATGCCTATAAAATCACGAATAAAATTTATTCTATGGGGAGCCTTAGGCTTACGTTGCAAAACCATATCTACTTCTTCAGGAAGGTGATCTCCTTTTTTATTATTACACCTTTGGCATGCACAAACCATATTTTCCCAGCTGTTCGATCCCCCATGATATCTCGGTAAAACATGGTCAACTGTCAATGGCCCCCGAGACGAATTGCAATATTGGCAAGTATGCCTATCTCTTTTTAATATATTTTTCCGCGTAAGCATCACACTGCTACTCGGTATTCGAACAAAATTAACCAGCCGAACAATACTAGGTCGGTCAAGCATCGTAAACACCGTTCTAATCGGTTGAGAATACTTGCCGAGTATTTCCGCCTTACCCAGATAAACCAGTATCACAGCCCGTTTCGTAGTACATACACTTAAAGGCTCATAATTTTGATTCAGTACGAGGACATGCTCTGTTGCCATGCCATCCATGCCTTTCTATAACCTCCGTCTCCCCACACAACCAACGAATTATGTGGGACATAGGAAACATTTACTCAAGGCCACGACAATTTAGATTTTATAAGACCTCCCGTCAATAGTTTTATTCCCCTAACAAATAGGCGTAAACCCAATCATGAAAGTCAATTCAACGCCTTGACTATTTCAAAAGACCATACTTGCCGAACCTGTTATAGTGTTGTAGATTAGAACCGATATTTTGTATAGGCCAACCCGGCAGCAACCCGGTGTCAAAAAATATTAACGATATCTTTTAGAGGTTGAATTGGAGAGGGTTTATGTCTCATTTTAGAAGCTTGGTCAGGATAATGGCCAGGCTTAGGTCAGAAAATGGATGTCCTTGGGATCAAAAACAAACCCATCAAACGCTTCGACCTTATTTGGTTGAAGAGACTTATGAAGTCCTGGAAGCGCTTGAGCGTAGAGATGATGAAGATCTCTGTGAAGAACTTGGAGATCTACTGCTTCAAATCATCTTTCACGCTCAAATTGCCTCCGAAGAAAACCGTTTTGACATTGAAGATATTTCGCATGCTATCTGCAAAAAACTAGTCCGTAGACATCCCCATGTCTTTGGGGATACAAAGGTGTCTAATGCTGACGAAGTTTTAATCAATTGGGAAAAGATTAAACAGAAGGAGAAAAAAAGGAAATCTCAAAAGTCTATACTTGATAGCGTTCCCCAAGCGATGCCTGCTCTTCTACAAAGTTACCGGATACAAGAAAAGGTTGCTCAAATTAATTTTGATTGGAAAGAAATAAAGGAAGTGTTTGCCAAGATATACGAAGAGTTAGATGAGCTAGGTGAAGCACTGAAAGAAGAAGATAATAGCAAAATTGAGGAGGAGTTAGGAGATCTTTTATTTACTATTGTGAATTTGTCTCGGCATATCCAAATCTCTCCGGAAGATGCATTGCGTAGAAGCAACAAAAAGTTTATGGAGCGTTTCCGTTACATGGAATCTAGTTTGAAATTAAAAGGAAAATCATGGGAACAGACAACTATCAAAGAGTTAAATGACCTTTGGAACGATGCAAAGAAAAAGGAAACTAATATTGAATGAATCAATTTTGCAATTTGGTAGCGGTCGGTTTCTTCGAGCTTTCGTGGATCTTTTTATCCATGAATCGAGACTTGCAGGAGAAAATATAGGTAAGGTTGTCATCGTACAATCAACAGGTAATAAAAGAGTAAAGATATTTACTCAGCAGAATTGCCTCTACCATGTCCACGTGAGAGGAATATTCAAAGAAGCCGAAGTTGACAAATTAATTCAGGTAAGTAGTGTTTCCAGAGCTTTAAGCGCCCAAGATGATTGGGACTCAGTTTTAGCAGTAGGTCGCAATCCATCAACAGAATACATTATCTCAAATACATCCGAAATTGGGTATAATGTTCCAGATTCAGAGTGGTTGAACGCAACCCCACCACGCTCTTTCCCGGCTAAACTTACCCGGGTGCTTTGGGATCGGTTTGAAAATGGAGGAGCTCCAATAACCATTATTCCATGTGAACTAATTGATGACAATGCCAAAACCTTGAAGGTTATAGTAAAAACTTTGGCAAAACGTTTTAATCTAACAGATGGTTTTTTGGAGTGGCTGGATTATGGGGTAAGCTGGCTAAATACATTAGTGGACCGGATTACTATTGACCCACCAACAAGTTACAATAATCCAAGACAGGATGATCGGCTAATAACTCTGACTGAACCCTTTGCTTTTTGGGCGATTGAAGATAACAAGGGCCCACAAGCCTTGATCCAACATCCCGCCTTAATTCGGACACACGATGTCAGATCTTATGCATTGCGCAAAATGAGAGTACTAAATGGAGCCCATACTGCACTTGTAGCTAGAGCCCTACCTATCGGAATAAAAACCGTGAGAGAGGCAGTTGAACATCCAGAAATAGGACCGTGGTTACGCGAGTTGATATTTCAGGAATTAGTTCCAGCATTACCCGATGAAACAAAAGATGTTTTATCTTTTGCTGAAAACTGTATTGAAAGATTCCGTAATCCATATTTAGATCACTTACTTACTAGCATTGCGGTAGAACACGAAACCAAGGTCCAAATAAGGCTTAGACCTACTTTCTATGCCTATTTGAAAAAATTTAAACGTCAACCACCACTTTTATCGAGTATCATCACAACCAATAGTGAGCTATAAATGCCAACTATATTACTGGAGAAACCCGGTCAATTCGTTTTAAGAAAAACTCCGGACCCTGGAGAACTAAACCCAAACGAGGTTTTAGTGCAGCCTTCAAGAATTGGGATCTGCGGAACAGATCTTCATGCCTTTGAAGGAAGCCAGCCATTTTTTGAATACCCCCGTATCTTAGGACATGAATTAGGAGTCAAAGTTGTTGCGACCGGTACAAATGTTAACACCATCCAACCAGGTAACCAGTGTGCGGTTGTTCCTTACATGTCATGTGGGAATTGTATCCCTTGTGAGATGGGCAAAACCAACTGTTGTTCCAATCTTGATGTTCTAGGTGTTCATATTGACGGTGGAATGCAAGATTACCTCATCCTACCAGAGGAAAAACTTCTCCGGTCTGATATCCTAACTTTAGAACAATTAGCCCTAGTTGAAACACTGGGTATTGGTGCCCACGCGGTAGATCGGGCGGTTCTCAAAAAAGATGAAACAATTTTGTTGATTGGTGCTGGTCCTATTGGTCTTTCTATACTAACATTTGCTCTGTTAGCCGGGGTCCGAGTCATTCTACTAGAGATTAATCCTGATCGGATAAATTTCTGCAAAAAACACTATGATCTTTTTGAAATAATAAACGATAATCACCAAGTCGAATCAAAACTACATCAAGTGTTAAATGGCAACTTACCCACAGCAGTATTCGATGCCACGGGTCATTATGAGTCTATGATTAAGGCTCACAATTATGTTTCTAATGGGGGTCGGCTAATTTATGTTGGAATAACAGGATCTAAAATATCATTCGATGGACCAGATTTCCACCGTCGAGAAATGACCCTGCTTAGTAGCCGAAATTCCCGTACCGTTGATCTCCAAAAAGTGATCAACCATATCGAAGCAGGAGAAATCAACACATCGTCTTGGATTACCCATACAGCTACGCCCTCAAAAATGATCACTGATTTCCCAAGTTGGCTGAGCCCTAATGCTGGAGTGGTAAAAGCAATGATAGAATTAACATAATCACCCTTATTATTTATAGTTACTAGCTTTATCTAAAGTATTATATACCCATAATTTTGAAATAAGTTTGAGCCCTAAACTTAATCAATAAACTCAATAGAGATTTAGCAGGGAACCTCAGAGCTTTATATATTTACCAACCCTGCCGGTTAGAAGTAGAACAAGTTATCACCGTGAACTCAGTTGATTTCCTAGAAGAAATTCTAAAAGAAAGACTCGGTTTCACTAGATCTAACAAACAAAGATTGTTATTCTAGCTAGGTAAGCTTATGACAACTCCTTGCCGAAAGAAGGTAAGTGATTCTAATAGAATACACTCAGAAAATTTGTGATTATACTCTAAAAGATAATCCGTGATGAAAGTAGTCATGCCAAAAAAATTTGGACTTATTCTTCAAGATTTAGTTTTAAACAAATAGTTAACAATAGGTCTTAGATGATTAGATTAAAGATAAACTGGTTAATTAAATTTGTTTTTGTTTGTTCAGCTATTTGGTTAATACTTTGGGGGGTTAATTTAATTTTAAGACAAGTTAATCCTTTGGTTTCCTCTCCCAAACTCAAACCATATCTTGTGATAGCCCACCGAGGAGGGGCCGGTTTATGGCCTGAAAACACTCTATTAGCTTTTAGAAACTCTATTAAAATTGGAGCCGATGCCTTAGAATTTGATGTTCATGCTACAGCTGATGGCAAACTTGTTGTCTTTCATGATTCGACAGTTGAACGAACAACAAATGGTTCTGGTAGGATAGATGAGATGACTTGGGAAGAATTGTGTAGACTTGATGCTGGCTATTACTGGACCCAAGATAATGGGGAGACATATCCATATAGAGGAAAAGGATTAACTGTCCCATCGCTTGATGAAGTTTTAGCCGAATTCTCCGAAATCCAAATGATTATAGAATTAAAGCCGGCTACTGAGACGATACGGTCCGAATTTTCAAGAATGATAAGCCAGAATACCACTTCTACTGAAATTGTTATAGCTTCGTTTAATACCGACAATGTTAAATATATCCGAACCCATAATCCCCAATTTGCTACAACATCGACAGTAGGAGAAGTTTTTCTTTTCTGGATACTTCATATTTTGGGTATTGAGTTTTTGTATTCTCCTGGCGGCGACGCTATGATGGTACCCCCCTCGGTTTCTAGCTTGCCTCTTGCTACTCCTAAATTCGTTTCTAGGGTCCAGGCCCATCAAATTGCTATTTATATCTGGACGATCAATAGTGAAGAAGACCTAAGACGTTATTCCGAAGTTGGTTTTGATGGAATTATAACCGATTACCCGGACCGTCTCTTAAGAATATTAGGTAGACCGTCAAAAACTAATTAAATACCCTATTTAATGAGGACCAAAAGCATCATGACAGTAACTAAGATCCTAACGGTAAAAAACGTATGTAAAACATATGCCACAGCTGGTACACCATTGAATGTATTAAAAGATATCACGTTCGAAATATCTTCTGGAGAATCAGTAGCTATTATCGGTCCATCTGGTAGTGGTAAAACAACCCTTCTTGGACTGTGCGCCGGCCTTGACAACGTAACCTCGGGATCTGTCTTACTTCAAGGAATCCAACTAAATAATCTTGATGAAGATGAAAGAGCTAAAATTAGGAATCGCCATGTGGGCTTTGTCTTCCAAAACTTTCAACTTATTCCTACTCTCACTTCAATCGAAAATATTGTGGTTCCAGCTGAGATTCGAGGAGATAGAAATAGTTATGACAGGGCCCATGAATTATTGGGACGAGTAGGACTTTCAAACCGAGCAGATCACTATCCCATCCAACTATCAGGAGGAGAGCAACAAAGAGTTGCTCTGGCAAGAGCATTTATCAATACTCCCTCAGTTTTATTTGTTGACGAACCTACGGGCAATCTTGACACTGAAACTAGTACCAAGATAGAAAGGCTACTCCTGGAACTAAACGAGGAATCCGGAACAACTCTAATAACCGTTACCCACGATCTAGAACTAGCGAACAGATTGCAACGGGTAATCCGCTTAGATAGCGGTCAAATTGCTGAGGATTATTTCCCTAATACTATAACGAACTCAAAGCACATCCCTAATCTAGAGGCTCGGCCCTAAAAATTATGAGAAAAGTAATTAATACCCGAACAAATCTTAACTGGTTATTTACGATGGCTTGGCGGGATACTCGAACATTTCGATGGCGGCTTCTTCTTTATGTTTCGTCTATTATCCTAGGTACTGCTTCTATGGTATCAATTTGGAACCTGGGTGATACCATGCGAAATGCTATTAATAATGAATCAAAAGTCTTACTGGGAGCTGACTTAGAAATTAACAGTGCTCGGCCAATGAATGATTCTGCAGAACTCTTTTTAAAAAATCTGGGGGGGAACCAATCCCGCCAAGTTAGTTTTGCATCAATGATAACCTTCTTTAATAACAAATTATCTTCTCAAACCTTATCACGATTAGTCCAAGTTCGGGCCCTTAAAGGTCAATTCCCATACTACGGTGAATTTATAACTGAACCTCCTAGTGCTGCCACAGATTTTCAAATAAATGGAACAGTGCTGGTCGACAATGCTCTGTTAGCTCAATTTAAATCCGAGGTGGGTGACTCGATAAGAATAGGGATGAAAACGTTTGAGATCGGGGGGAGGTTAATCACTATTCCGGGTGAAACAGTAGCCATGAATTCCATCGGCCCCAAAGTCTATATACCCTTGGCTGATCTCCCGTCAACCGAACTTATTAGACCCGGTAGTCGAGCTACCTTTCGAGCTTTCTTCAAGTTTGAAAATTCTCTAGATGTAGAAAAGTTAAAAGGAATACATACTGATGCAGCACTCAAATACGGAATGAACTTGGTCACAGTTAATGATCGAAAAGCTCGTTTAGAAAGATCACTTGGTAATCTCTATCGATTTCTAAACCTTAGTAGTTTTATTGCCTTAGTTTTGGGGAGCATCGGAGTTGCTAGTGGTATCCATACGTACATAAGACGAAAGAAAGAAACTATAGCTATCTTACGTTGTCTTGGAGCTAAACAGTCACACACCTTTTTTATATATCTAATTCAAGTTATCTCTATTGGAACGATCGGATCCTTAGTTGGTGCAGCTCTGGGATATTTAATCACTAGTATCTTGCCCTTAGTTGTTCAGGATTTTATTCCATTTGAACTAACACCCGAATTTACCTATCTGCCCATCATCTACGGGCTAGGGCTCAGTTTACTTTTAGCACTTTTATTTTCTCTTATTCCTCTGCTAGCTATTCGGGAAATAACCCCGTTAGTTACCTTACGTTCATCTATCGAATCTTCTACCCCTTTCCATACTGACACCCTACGCCTTAGTTTGGCTGGTTTACTGGTAACTAGTATTAGTCTTTTCGCTGTTAACCAAACTGGTTCATGGCAACAAGGCCTGGGTTTCACGACTGGCTTAATTGGTGCATTTTTTTTGTTATGGGTAGTTGCGAAAATCCTTATAATTGGGACTCGCTATATATTATCAAATACATGGCCTTACGTTTGGCGTCAGGGGTTTGCAAACCTATTTCGGCCAAACAATCAAACTTTTATGATGGTTGTTGCACTCGGGTTGGGAGCATTTCTAATCACCACCCTTTATCTTGTTCAGTTTTCTCTGATCGGCCATATAAGTCAAGTTGGAGCTGATAGACGGTCTAATCTAGTTCTTTTTGATATTCAATCTCACCAACTCGACGGTATTACAAAATTGCTTGAGAAAGAAGATTTACCAATAATCCAGCAAACCCCAGTTGTTAGCATGCGTATCTTAAGTTTGAAAGGACAAAAAACAACTGACCTGCTAACTAATTCTAACTCAATTAACTTTCGATGGGCCCTTCGACGGGAATACCGATCTACTTATCGGGATCACCTTGAAAACACCGAAACACTGCTCCAAGGATTATTTCCACAGACTGTTTACCAATCTAAGGAAATAGTATCTGTATCCCTAGAACAGGGGATAGCAGATCGTCTTGGAGTAAGTATTGGTGACGAAATCACCTTTGATGTGCAAGGTATTCCTATAAAAACTAAGGTAGGAAGCCTAAGAAAGGTTGATTGGCAGCGCGTACAGCCAAATTTTTTCATTGTTTTCCCCGAAGGGGTTTTAGAAAAAGCACCTCAATTTCACGTAATCGCTACCCGAATTGATGACACACAGGTTTTAGCCCTTTTTCAACAAGAAGCTCTTAAGGGTTTTCCTAATGTCTCAATGATTGATCTAACTCTCATACTTAACACATTAAATAGTATCACCGAAAAGGTATCTTTTATTGTTCAGTTTATGGCTCTTTTTAGCATATTCACTGGGATAATTGTTCTCGTGGGAGTCGTTACCAATAGCCATTTCCAGCGGACGCAGGAAAGTGTATTGCTAAAAACTCTTGGCGCCTCAAAGAGAAAAGTTCTAACAATAACAGTAATTGAGTATTTATTTCTAGGAGTTATTAGTTCATGCACAGGTGTCACACTAGCATTCTGCTCCACCTGGGTTTTGGCAACATTTGTTTTTAATATGACATTCCACCCGGCATTTCTTGCCACAACTATAGTAATTGGTGGAATATCTTTAATCACTTTAGCTGTAGGAGTACTCGCTAGTCGGAGCATCTACAGACAACCACCATTGCAAGTTCTCCGTGGTGAATTATAGTATCTTAGTTTTTTAGGTCCTCTAAAATAGGTCTGAGAGTTTTCCATATATTATTCGCCATAATAATATGACCTTCTGGGGTTGGATGAATTCCATCCGGAAGATTTAATTGCGGGATACCACCAACATTTTCAAGTATAAATGGAATTAGATCGATACTCTCTGCTTTCGCAAGATCCAGATAAATTTCTTTAAATGCTAAGGTAAAATCATTCCCTAGATTTGGAGGAGCTTGCATGCCTGCTAGGATAATCTTTGTTTTTGGATTATTTTCTTTTACTCGCTGAATAATGCCCCTAAGATTGTTTTTGGTGACTTTAGGATCTATACCGCGCAAACCGTCATTCCCTCCCAATTCAAGGATAAAAACATCGACCCTATTTTTCAAAACCCAATCTATTCGGCTTAATCCTCCTGAAGATGTTTCACCACTAACCCCTCCATTAACCACCTGAAATGGCCACCCTAATTGGTTAATTTTACTTTGAATTATCTCTGGAAATGCTTTCTCCGGATCAATCCCATACCCTGCGGTAAGACTATCACCGTAAAAAAGAATTTTCATTACTGGCCTAGCCTCAGTCATATTTTTCTGTTTATAAGGACCGGGAGCTGAGGAATATACTAAATTAAACAATAATAATACTACTAACGCCATTAATCTAGCCTCCCTCCTCCTTCATTACACTCACCCGTCGATAGGTATGGTATCAATGGTAACATATTACTATAATAACGTAAATAATATATCTTAAAAATTAATTAAATAACTTTTAATGGTTCTATGGAACAAGAGATAACAACTTGACTAGTACAAAATTGTAATTTAGGATGTTCAATGTGATCACTACAACTCCAAATAAGAATGACCCTTTATACTTGAAAATCCCATGAAGGATAAAACCTCTTTCCAAATATTTTGTTTCGTGAGCAAAAGTCTAGCTATTGTTGTAGCAATTGTGATCTTGGGACTTATCATAAATGACCGCAGAATTAGCTGGCAGACATCATCTCGCATTTATTATTCAATCCAAGACATACCAGACTACCCGATAGCGATCGTATTAGGCACTAGCAAGTTTGCTAAGGGAAATATTAACAAATATTACCAGGCTCGTATTGATGCAGCATCCCATCTTTTTGCGTCTGGGAAAATTGGTTTAATACTGGTAAGTGGTGATGCTTCCTCAACCTACTACGACGAACCTACAACAATGCAGCGTGATCTAATCAACCGTGGAATTCCTGCAAAAAACATAGTACTCGATTATGCCGGGATACGAACTCTGGATTCTATTTTTCGAGCTAAAACAGTATATAAAATTGACAGAGCAATTGTTGTTTCTCAGGAATTTCATTGCGAAAGGGCGCTCTATCTAGCCGATTCTATAGGCCTTGCAGCCATCGGTTTTTGTGTAGAAAACAATTTAACTCTGCCATCCCTAACACTTCGAACCCGCGAGGTATTTGCCAGGGCAGTAGCGTATCTCGATCTAAATCTTTTCCATACTCAACCGGTTTCTTTGGGCAGGGAGATAAAGAAAAGGAAGATTTAACTTGCAAGATCAGCTTGCAAAAATAAACGATTGTGTGCAGATCAATATACCGTCTATTATTATATCCGGCGGCGGCGCTTTTAACCAAATAGGCACACAGGCAATCCGCTCCGGGATAAAAAAAGGATTGGTGGTTACCGATCCTTACATGGTAGAAAACGGTATAGCTCAATCTATAAAAAGACAATGTGATAGTCAGGGCCTTAAAACTTATCTTTATGACAAAGTAACCCCGGAACCCACAGATATAAATATCAAAGAAGGACTTCAAATACTCCGTGAAAATAGATGCGATGGGATAATCGCTGTGGGAGGTGGGAGTTGCCTGGATGCCGGTAAAGGTATCTCAATAATGGCCACGAACAAAGGGCCCATATCAAGGTATGCTGGTTACAATCAAATACCTTACGCTGGGTTGCCACTACTAGCTGTTCCTACCACAGCCGGAACAGGAAGCGAAATGACTCGAGTCACGGTAATTACCGATACGGAACGGGAAGTAAAAATGATGTTACTTGACCCTCACCTGTTACCCAAAGTTGCAATCGTTGATTATACTCTAACCCTTTCGATGCCTAAACCCCTAACCGCACATGTAGGAGTGGACACATTGACGCATGGGATCGAGGCATATGTTTCACGGAAGGCTTCTAATATAACAGATGCATTGGCACTTACATGCGTCGCATTGGTTGGTAAACACCTTGTTAAGGCTTGGCAAAAACCCAATGACCATGAAGCTCGGAAAGGAATGATGGAAGCTGCTTCATTGGGTGGAATGGCTTTTTCTAATAGTTCTGTTGGGCTTGTTCACGGTATGAGTAGGCCCCTAGGAGCACTTTTTCATATCCCCCATGGATTAAGCAATTCAATTTTGCTGCCAACTATTACTTCTTTCAGCATAGATGCTGCCCCCAAGCGTTATTCGCTCCTGGCAAGGACACTTGGATGGGCAAAGGAAGGAGATGATGCGAATAAGTGTTGTCAACTTCTCATCGATGGACTAGAAGCACTAAACAACCTTGTCCAAATCCCTAGCCTAAAAGACTTAGGGGTCTCAAAGAAAGAATTGCTCGAGTCATTAAACAAAATGACTGAACAGGCTCTTGAATCAGGAAGTCCACAGAACAACCCAAGAATTCCTTCTACGGAGGAAATTAAATCACTTTATATGGAAGCCTATTGATATCACAAATATCAAATGGAGTTTAAGTACATTACTCCTGTTGTTTGTTGACCTGTTTTTTTAGAGCTCCTTATCCAAATTTTTCTCCTGTAAAATTAACCTCGAAAATAAGGGGACCAGTTTCAATATTCTGCCAGACTTCAGTTCCTTTACTAGATTCCTACAAATGATAAAAAAGGAAACCATAAAACATGAAATATGATCCATACGAGTATCGTGACTCACGACGCTCAGTCGTCATGGCCCCTAGGGGGATGGTTGCAACAAGTCAACCACTTGCCTCACAAGCGGGAATTGATATTTTAAAACAAGGAGGAAATGCTGTAGATGCTGCTATCGCTGTTAATGCGGTTCTTGGAGTTGTTGAACCTATGTCCTGTGGCATCGGCGGAGATTTATTTGCTATCATCAAAATGGCAAAAGAATCCTCTTTGGTCGGACTTAACGGGAGCGGGCGAGCCCCTTATGGAGCGACCATAGATTACTACACTCGAAACGGTTATGATTATGTCCCTGAAACAGGACCTTTAAATTGGTCGGTACCTGGATGTGTTGATGGATGGGTATGCCTATTAGAGCGTTTTGGAACAATGTCTCTTAAGCAGGTATTAGCTCCTGCAATCGATTATGCCGAGGAAGGATTTCCAGTATCAGATATTATAGCTCGAGATTGGGCAAGCTCTATACCGTTATTACAGCCATGGCCTGAATCTATTCGAGTATACCTACCCCAAGGCAATGCTCCCGCGCCAGGCACAGTCTTTAAAAATATTGACCTAGCTCGTTCCTATCGTCTTTTATGTGACGGGGGACGTGATGCCTTCTACTGCGGTGATATTGCTAATAATATTATTAAATGTTCTCGAGAAATTGGCGGTCTATTTAATATTGATGATTTTAAAGATCATATATCTACTTTCGACGATCCGGTCTCAGTAGACTATCGTGGGCATACCGTCTGGGAACTACCTCCGAACGGTCAAGGAATCGCTGCTCTACAGATGTTAAATATCTTGGAAGGATTTGATCTTGCCGAATCTGGTTGTCAAACTGCTAATACACTACACCTCCAAATTGAAGCAAAGAAGTTAGCATATGCAGACCGTGCCGTTTTCTATGCTGATCCATCATTTGTTGATATTCCGGTGGAAGGGCTATTGTCCAAATCATATGCTAATACGCAACGGGACCGAATTGATTTAAATCGGGCAGCTTCTCATATGGTAGCTGGAGATCCAATTCTGGAGCACGGAGATACTGCTTATATGACAGTTGTTGATGAAAACCGTAATGTTGTATCGTTAATTCAAAGTATATTTCGGGGTTTCGGATCAGGTATTGTCCCAAAAAACTTGGGGTTTCCGATCCAGAATAGAGGTCAACTTTTCTCTCTTGATCCAACTCATCGCAATGCTCTAGTTCCTCACAAAAGACCGTTTCATACTATAATACCAGCAATGGTCACCAAAAATAATCAGCCATTACTTACTTTTGGCCTAATGGGTGGGGCAATGCAACCTCAAGGGCATGCCCAGGTTCTATGTAATATGATAGATTTTGGGATGGATGTCCAGGAGGCCGGTGATGCTCCGAGATTTCAACATCTTGGTTCAGCTGAACCAACTGGAAGCCCAATGGATATTGGTGGAGGGACAGTAAACCTAGAACAGAAAATAACAACCGACACATGCAAACAATTAGAGAATCGAGGTCACCATATAATCCGATCCGCCCATGGTTATGGTGGGTACCAGGCAATTCGTATAGATCCAGAAACAGGTATACTGCATGGCGCCTCAGAACCTCGTAAAGATGGATGTGCTATTGGTTATTAACTAGTTTTTTGAAGATACTATCCCCCAAAAACCTTCCTAAACTAACCTCTCTAGGCATCCTAGAGGTTATCGCAAGCTTGGTAACCATGTAACGAGACTTGGGGAGTACACCAGTAGCCCGAGGCAGATTAGTTGGATAACAATAAATGGTAGAATCCCTCTATAGATATCCCCCGTTTTGACTTCAGGAGGGGCTACACCTTTCAAATAAAAAAGAGAAAAACCAAAAGGGGGAGTAAGAAATGATGTTTGTAGGTTCACAGCGATTAGGATACCAAGCCATAGTAGATCCACACCAAAGGCTACAAAAATGGGAGTAACTACGGGGACGATAATGTATGTTATTTGGATAAAATCAATGAAAAACCCTGCAATAAATATCATAACTAAAACAAGAGCCATAAAAGCGTATATACTCAAGTTAGCGTCCATTATTAGGCGGGTCATGTATGCATCACCTTTCATCCCCCGAAAAACTAACCCGAAAGCTTCTGCACCAACTAAAACAAAAAAAACCATACATGTAATATGTGTGCAATCTTTCATAACCGCTTTTAATGTTTCATATGAAAATTTTCTTTGAAAAACAGTAAGTAAGGTTGCTCCCAGAGCTCCAACAGCAGCAGCCTCAGTAGGTGAAGTCACTCCGGCAAAAATGGATCCTAGGACCACTGTCATTAAACCCAAAGGAAGAAGAAATGCGCGTACAATTTTTTTTAGCATTCCATCTTTCCTAAATGCTTTTAGTTCTTCGATTGGCATGGCAGGTGTTTCTTGGGGTTTTATCTTAGCAACAACATAGATCCAAACAAGGTAGAGCCCCACGAGAATCATACCGGGTATCACCGCCCCAATAAACATATCACCGACTGAAACGTTCAAAATACTCCCAAGCAAAACAAGAACGACACTAGGAGGAATAATTTGCCCAAGAGTTCCTGAAGCTGCAATCGTTCCTGTTGCAACACTTGGGCTATAACCTCGCCTAAGCATTGTCGGGAGACTCAATAAACCCATGGTTACAACTGTTGCCCCCACAATCCCGGTTGACGCGCCTAGTAACGCCCCTACAACCACTACTGCGACTGCTAGTCCTCCTCGTAGCCGACCAAAGAGAAGAGCCATTGTTTCGAGCATATCTTCTGCTAAGCCAGATTTTTCTAGCATCACTCCCATATAAACAAACAATGGGACTGCAAGAAGGACATAATTGGTCATAACCCCCCAAATACGTAGGGGTAAAAGGTTAAAAAAATCGCTTCCGAACGTCATAAGTCCCAGAAGTATGGACACGCCACCGAGCGTAAACGCGACTGGGAACCCCATCAAAAGTAGAACAAACAAGACTAGAAACAGGATAAGAGGCATGGCTTCTATCATACGGTACCCTCCTTCCTGTTACTAATAGTTTTGACAGGGGCACCTTCACTATTGTTACTATCAGTTTTAAAACTTTTAATGAACTCGTCAAGAGAGCGAATAGCCATTGCAAACCCTTGTAAAAATATTAATGTAAATCCGATTGGGATCATTGCCTTAAGGATGTAACGAGCCGGCAACCCTCCTGGATCTGGGGAGACTTCTCCTATCCTGAACGAATTAGCTACAAAATTCTGAGAACTCCAAATAGCAATTATGGTGAAAGGAAGTAAAAACAATAGACTACCAATTAAATTTGCTAAGGCTTTTTTCCGCGGGCTAAAATTCATGTAAAGTACATCAACTCGAACATGTTTGTTATGTTTCAGGGCCCACGCAGAAGCTAGTAGAAAAATCATTGCAAAGAAATGCCATTCTAGCTCCTGAACTGCTACGCTACTCATCCTGAGAAAGTATCGAGTAAATACATCCAGACAAACAATCAGTACTAATAGGGAAGTGAACCAAGAAACTATATTACCGACACCTTCATTTATTGAATCAATAAAATCTGCTAATTTTCGAAGAAAGTTCACGTTTTAGTTCGCTTTTCTCTTATTGAATAGATTTAACAAGGAATTATCATTTTCCAATAGCTACGTTGACCGCTGTCAATATGATAAAACAGGCTGAAATATACAAATATATTATATATTTTTGATTCCGTAACTTGTATTCTTTACTTTTAATCTCAATCATTTCATCTTGTGACTACTTCATCTGGTTATATATTTCAGTATTGTTTAAATTTTATTTAAGGAGTCGTTATTCATCCGGAGATTGTTCCATGTCAAAAAAAGATTACACCGTTCGGGCAGCTCAATGCGATCATAAAGCAGACTATAATTATATTTATGAAACATTAAAACAGATTACCGCACCCCTTACTAAATCATGGAAACGCATTGAAAAAGCCCGAAAGATAGTTATCAAGCTGAATATGATGAAACCGGTAGATAAGATTGTTAAATTTCAAGGACGCCGACAGGAACTTGTTGACGATACCGTGTGTCGAGCTTTCCTACAATTACTCCGTGAACACAATGACCAGAAAATTTTTGCAACAGATACCAATCCATATGCAGATAACAAGCTTACTCCTGAAGATTTTAATTATGCTAGCCACCTTAAGGAATTTGATGTCACCTATGTCGATTCCAATCGTCCTCCCTGGGCCGTATATGAAGTCCCGGGGGGCGGAAATATGTTTGACCAATATATACTTAATAAAGTTTTTCAAGATGCTGATGAAGTAATCTCTGTATCAAAAATGAAAAACCACTCCTTTATGGGCATTACCCTTTGTATGAAAAACCTTTTTGGGCTACCTCCGATTGTACCACCAGCTGGCCGTGTCCGGACATATTATCATCATGCTATAAGGTTATCTTATGTCCTTCCTGATCTGGCTATGATTACGAATCCCTGTCTTAATATTATTGATGGACTGGTCGGACAGAAAGGCCGCGAATGGGGAGGGGAGGGAAGAGTAGGCAATGTGCTTATTGCTGGTGATCAGATAACTGCGACTGATTCCTGCGGTGCCTATTTAATGGGACATAATCCTGAAGCAGATTGGCCAACTCCTCCATTCAGACGAGACCGTAATCACTTGTTAGTAGCTGCCCAACGAGGGTTCGGAACAGTAGATCTTAGCCAAATTGATTTTCAGAGTGACATCCCAGCTCCAGTAGCTCATTTTGATTGTGACATCACGGAAGAGCCTGAAATAATACACAAATTACGACGTACCGCTTGCGAACAAGGTCTCTACTACCGTGACAAACAAAAGAAAATTGTCGATCAGTATAGGGGCGAATTTATCTATATGCAAGACGGTAACATTGTTTGGCATGGGTTAAATCCATCAGTAATTGCAAGCCACAGATCTTTAAACTCTACAAAACCAGGAGCTGCACTTTGGCTAAAATTTGTTGATCCTGAGGAAATAGAGGGTGAAAGATTTGAAGTGTATGACCAATGTTTATCAGCCCTTTCAGCTTGATCATAGTTTCTGACAAAAGGTGGTTTTATGAAAATTGCAATGTTACATGGCCCCAGAGATCTTCGGATTGAAGATCATCCTTTACAAACAAATAATCTCTCCTCTCATGACGTCTGGATAGAAACTGTTATTTCTGCCCTTAAGATAGGTACAGATCGTGGAAACTATGAAGGAGCTGAGCAAGTACCTGGAGCTCCCGACTTCCCTCGTCAGGTTGGCGATAGTAATCTTGGTATCGTTCGGGGTGTCGGCGCTGATGTCAAAGAGTTTTCTGTCGGTGATCGTGTAATTTCAAGACAATGGCACCAATCTGAATTTATTACTCAAGATAATGTTGGCCTTGTAAAAGTACCTGACGGAGTTGATGATGAAGATGCCGTTTACGGGCACCTCTACACCTTAAGTGCCCAATGTTATTACAAATCACAGTTTCAACCAGGTGAAAATGTAGCTGTAGTTGGATTAGGTGTACTAGGGTTGGGAGCAATAGGACTTGGACCATGCCTAGGAGCAAGAGTATTTGGGATAGCAAACAGTCCAGTACGTATGGAAATGGCTAAACGCATGGGAGCTGAAGATGCTTTCATGTATAACGACCCTTATCTTAATGAAAAATTAGATAAAGTAACTCATGGTGAAGGGATTGATCTTGTTATTTTAACAGCTAATCCATGGCCAGCTTTACGGACATCCTGCCAATTAGTGCGTAATAATGGCAGGATTGGCATCGTAGCTCTCCCAGGTCGAGGAGAACCTCCCCTAGACTTTAACCCACTGGATATGGAATGGTTCTATTTTAAAGGAATTTCGTTAATTGCTATTAATGGACAGACAAGTTATCCTTATCCTTCCGATCGCGGGGATAGAAGAGATTGGACCTCGATGTGTCGCTTCACACTTGATCTAATGCGTGAAAATAAATTGGAACCCAAGCGCCTTATAACTCACCGAATGCATTATTCTCAGATTAATGAAGCATACGAAATGATTTTTCGCCGCGAAAAAGATATGATGGGGGTTGTTTTTAACTGGAAGGATTAAAAAATGACGACTGAAACCATTTTAACTGGTGATCAGGTGGTTAATTTTGATCAAAATGGCTATTTTATTATCCGGGAATTTTTTGAAGAGGGCCAAGTCCAGAAGATCAGACAGGAAATAACTAAAATTGTTGCAAGCTATCCAGACGTTTCAGAAGAACTTGTCCAGATAGAGCCAGCGGTACAGAAAGGCAGGATTAAACCTGATAACGTAGAATTGGGAGTTCGTAAGTTATTTCGAATGACACTACATAATAAGTTGTTTCACTCTCTTGCCTTTCATTCTAAAATGGTTAAGATTGCAACCGAACTTTTGGGGCCTGATGTTGCATTATTTCAAAGTATGCTTTTGATGAAACCTCCCAAATTCGGTGGTCGAAAAGTATGGCATCAGGATAATGCTTATTTCCGTTTAGATCCTAATCATGTTTTTGGATTTTGGATAGCTCTGGATGACGCAGATATTGATAATGGCTGCATGCATCTTATCCCGGGCTCGCATGTCGACGGGATCCGAAAACATACGGGCTCAAGTGATGAATATGGCCTCTCCACGTTACCCCAAATGAAAAATGTTGTTCCCTGTGTTATGAAAACAGGAGATGCTTTAATTTTTCATGGGGAAACTTATCATTATACACCCCCCAATACGACTGAACGTCGACGTAGAGCACTCCAATATCACTACGGAGCTACCTATTGTCAGTCATCAAAAGACAGCCCATTTAAAAAAATTAAACCAGAAATCATAGTAGCTGGTAATAGGGCTTAGTTATTTCTTAGGAACACACCGATAATTAATTTTTGCCACAGAGATTAACAACAGTCTGTATCAGTGCCGTAAGGAGACATTAATGCTGTATGACCTAATTCTAGCGGGCGGTACTATTATTGATCCCTCTCAACAAAAAAATAGTATTGGAGATGTGGGGGTGATTGATGGAAAAATAATAACCGTATGTGATCATATAGAGGCCGAATCAAAAAAGATAATTAACATATCTGGCAAATACGTTACCCCTGGGTGGATAGATTTACATGCCCATGTATACGCAGGGGCTACGACGTTTGGCATAAAGGCTGATGCACTCTGCCTATCTACCGGGGTCACTACTATCGTTGATGCTGGAAGCCCTGGATGGACAAATTTACGCGGGTTTCTTGATTATATTATTGAAGCATCCCGTACTGAAGTTCTCACTTTCGTTCATATAAGCAGTATCGGACTATTAAATTCTATGCGTGGTGAAATGGAAGACATCAAAAATGCAGATCCAGAGCATACGGCTCGGGTAATCTCGATGTGGCCCGATCATTGTGTTGGGGTTAAAGTTAGGCAGGGTGTATTTCAGGTTGGGCCGCACGGGGTGGAACCACTAAAACTGGCGATTGAGGCAGCAGAGATGGTTAAGACTCGAGTAATGGTACATATTGACAAAGGAGTCGGTCTCCCAAGTATTCTAGAATTATTACGTCCTGGAGACATAGTTACTCATTGTTATCAGGGCAAGGGTGATCATATCCTAAACAACGAAGGGCTAGTTATTCCGGAAGTATACAATGCTCGGAAACGAGGTATTTATTTTGATCTTGGCCATGGAGCTGGTAGTTTTCATTATGGAATCGCTAAAAAGGCAATTAAACTTGGATTTTTGTCAGATGTTATTAGCACGGATTTGCATGTTTATAGTCTAAATTCCCCAGTATATAGTCTTCCTGAAACAGCTTCAAAACTTTTAAACATGGGACTCAATTTCGAAGAAATAGTTCGACAAACAACCTTTAATCCAGCAAAAATATTAAACCGTTCCGATGAGATTGGAACCCTAAAAACTGGCAGTATTGCTGATATCTCCGTTTTTAGTATTGAAGATGGAAATTATAAGTTTATCGATGCTCATGGTAACCAAGAGAACGGTAGTAAAATGATAACACCAACCCTTACTGTCCGAATGGGAAAATTATATTACCCCGAAGATCTTAGTCTTGAGGTGGCTGAAACTGTTCGTAGGGCGAACGAAATGGTAGAAATAACAGGACTTCCTTATGGTGCTATACGAGATATTAAAAAGGAAGGCTCGAGTAGTTTAGAATCCTAACATTCCTTATTTATTTATTTTTCCCAATTACCACATTTTATCTTTCAAGAAAACGTCCCAATAATTAATACGTTTCGCACTATTTAGGTTTATACTATTACTATTCGTTGCCTTATAAAAGAATAAAAAAATGGACTGCGGAATATAAGGAAATTTACTGGAAAGCGTAAAACTTAAGATTTTTAATGCTGGATTGGAATAGCTTTCCCCGGATGCATTAGCCTTCTGAAAAGACCGAATTAAAGGAATGATATATACAGTCTATGCCTTAAGCTTTTTTTGACTCCATATTGCAGCTCTAACTATAACAATCCCCACAGCTGATAGTAATTGATCTAGGTTTAGTATTGAATTCCTTAGATTACGGCTCGAAACACTAGAACTACCTAATTAGGGTTTTGTGAACCTTTTGAACTACTAGTTTCTCTTCCCGCATCATTTTTTCTAGTTCGTACATTTCATTAGATAATTTATTCCTGTATTCCTCTATTGGGTATAGGTGAGGCAAGTCAAAAAACCAACCGAAAACGTATCTCTGCAGAATATTTAGACGAGGATAGTCCTCTGTCCATGGACTCGCATTATGAAGAAGTCGCGTTGAAAATATTATCGCATCCCCAGCTTTCATTGGGATAGTGATAGATACCGGTGGGTTATGTTCGGCAACTAATGTCTTCGGCTCAGCAATAGTTGATTTATGGCTGCCTGGGACGAAGCACAACCCCGTTCCAGGTGGAATATCTGATAGAGCTACCCAGGTAGCTAGATGACTACAGAATATCTCACCATCTGCCACCTGAAAATCATTGTTTGGATTCCTGAAACCAGGCGTAAACTTAATTCCATCATCATCCCGATGAAATCCATACTGTTCTGGTCCTGTAACCATTTGGGTAAAAACACAATGAAATAAACGAGGATTCCGCCATGTCAAGCCAGCTACGATACGAATAATCTCGGGGTTCATATTAAGCTTTTGAAAAATCTTATGGCCATAGTGAATATGACGTATATGGGTCTTGTTGGAGTCCTGGTTACCTCTTTTTAATGGAGGCGGGAGATTATGCTCTTCGACAGTTAACCAATTATTTAGAATTGACCGCATTTCTTTTAAGTCACTTTCTGGAATAATATTATCCAAGACCAAATATCCCTGCAATTCGAAATGCCACTTTTCCTCATTGGTGAGAAAAGAGTCCTTCATTATAGTCATTGATTTTGTCTCGTCGTTCATTATTATATCCACTCTATTTCATTTTAACATCGACTAACTAGATCGAACCTAATTATAATTAAAGGGTTAGGGCTTAATTCTCAAATTAAGCACCAGATATTTTATCTAAATCCTGGCTACACTCCTTGAGAATATTCATCAAGCTAAAATCACCACCCCAAGGCACAACACTCGCACCAAGACTCTGATAATGGGTAACCATTTCGGGCGTCCCCGCAGTAATTCCCCAAGCTTTTTTATTTCGCTTAGCTGCCTCTGAAACAAAAACTATTGCATCATCTAAGGTCCAATTGACATCAGTACTGACTTCTAGGCGTCGTGTTAGATCTGCTGGGCCGATAAAAAGGACATCGATTCCCTCCACTTCAGCAATAGCATCAATATTCCTTAATGCTTCTACTGTTTCGATTTGACCAACTATAAATGTTTCCTTGTTTGAATCATCTAAAAATGTCGAATTTTCTTTCCAAGCCTCGATGCCAAAATCTGCATCTAATCCTGCGCCATCAATACCTCTATTCCCTAAGGGAGGATATTTCGTACAATCAACAACATGTTGAGCTATTTCCGGAGTTGACATAAAAGGAATCATAAACCCGGTTGCTCCATCTTCGAGATAACGATAAAGTTTAGTTCTTTCTAGACTCGGTGGGCGTATCATACAATCAATATCGTATTGATGACATAAAGCTAGTATACTCTGAACTTCGCGAGAGTCCATAGCCCGATGTTCCAGATCAAACCAAATACCATCATAACGAAATTGGGCTGCGTAACGAATAAAAAATGGCAGATAGTGTCCAAGGGCTGCCATGCGTACAAATCTGGAGGAACCAAGCTTAGAGAGGACCTTACTGTGACGCATGTGAATTCCTTTCTGACAGAATAAATTGGCATTAAAGTTTTAATAGGCACACAATATTAAATTATTATGACCAGAGTCAAAATGTATAAGTTCTTTATTGATAGCAAAGAAATTTCGCCCCCCATATATGAACATCTTTTATGTATCAAATTTCTTATATTACTTTAGCTCGACTTTTTCTGTAGTTTCTTGCTGAACGGGCTATTCCCTATTCCAGGCCAAATTCGTAATATTCCTAGAGTGGCCCGGGCATTCGTCCAAATACCTGTCGTAATCCAAATCCAGGTAAGGGTCTGTGGTCCAATGAACAACATGACTGTTCCAAGAGTGCTAGAAAGAATAACTGAATTTCTCAAATACCTATAATCTCCTGAACCCCAATGTAACCCATCGGTTGCAAATGCGATAGCATTAACGGGTTGTATTATTAGAACAAAAATCCAGGCTGAATTAAAAAACATTTTTGCCGTTTTAGGTACTAAATAATTGACTATAAGTTCACTAGTTAATCCTAATATTAAGGCTAGCAAACAACCTGACACGGCACTCCACAAACAGACTACTCGTGCTACTTTTCGCGCTGGTTTGATGAGATTAGCCCCCATAAAGTAAGCAACCAAACTCTGTCCAGCAATAGCAAATGAATCTAATACAAATGTAGTAAGCATCCAGACCTGTCTTATGGCCTGATGGGCAGCTCCCATATCAGGGCCGCCCAGAGTAGCCTCACGGGTTGTTAAAATAATAAAAATGTTCAGAGCCCCAGTTCTAAAAAAGAGATCACTACCTATTCTCATTAAGCGTACTATTGCATTAAAATTAAATTTGAAAGACCACCCTAGCTTAGTTTTGACAATCCAAACTGCCCAAACTGCTCCAGCCCAGTAAGCAATAACACTAGCAATGGCTGCTCCAGTGATGCCTAATGGAGGTATTGGACCAAGGCCAAAAATTAATATGGGGTCTAAAATAATGTTAATACAGTTAATCCCCAGTGCAATCCAAAGAGGTGATCGCATATCCTGGAGACCCCGCAGAACCCCACTGGCTGTCAAAGTAATCAATATTGCTGGAGCACCGATCCAACGCCAGGTCATGTAATCGATCGTCCCATAATAGACATCACCTGATGCACCTAACAACTTAGACAGATATGGGGTTAATGGAATTCCTACTATTGTAATAATTAGACCGAATACTAAACTCATCGTAAGAGCTAAGGTACTCATAGAAACCGATCTTAATCGGTCATTATTGCCTTCCGCCTGTCCAATTTCTGTTTGTGAACTGATACCAAGAAAATTAAAAATCCAAAATAAACCAGAAAGAGCTACGGTTCCTACACCAAGTGCAGCTAGGGAATCTGCTCCAAGTTTTTTAATAAAAATAGTATCTACTAACCCAGTCACGGGTTCGGTTAGCAGAGAAAGTAAAATAGGACCTGAGAGATGGAATATAGTGGTGTTGGGCC
>CAZQGS010000047.1:0-34877 GCA_964593235.1 uncultured Gemmatimonadota bacterium
ACATTTTGGTATGGAATTTCGACTCCGAGATCTCCACGAGCTAGCATAAGAGCGTCAACTACCGAGAGAATACCATCTATTGCATCAATTGCATCAGGCTTCTCAATTTTTGCCATTAGTGGAAGTTTCACATTTCTTTCAAGTAATAATTTCTGGGCAGCCTTTAAATCTCCACTATTTCGAACAAAAGAAAGAGCTGCCATATCAATACCCATCTTGAGGCCTTCTAGGAGAAATTCCTGGTCTTCTTCCGTAAAAGCCGGAATCCCGGAGGCTCCTCGAGGTACTGTTACTCCTTTATGGTCGGATAAAATACCCCCCAAAACTACCCTACAAACAATATTGGAAGATTTAATATTTTCAATTATTAATTCAATCAATCCATCAGCTAACAATAGGCGTTGGGAAGGGCTTACTTCATCTGGCAGGTTTGGATAATTAACGGATACCTTTTTACAATCTCCTAAAACTGGGTCAGTCGTTAGGGTAAAAAAATCCCCAGCTTCTAAGCGTATATTTCCTTTTTTAAATTTGCCAATACGAATTTTGGGGCCGGGCAAGTCTTGAAGGATAGCAACCGATTTTCCTACTTTAATTTCCGAAGACCGAATCCAATTGATACAACGACGGTGGTCGTCTAAACTCCCATGTGAAAAATTGAGCCGAAAAACGTCTACTCCGGCCTCTAAAACCCTCCCGATCATTTCCGGTGAATTAATCGATGGGCCCACAGTACAAATAATTTTAGTCCGACGTATTACGTTATTTTTTGGTGCCTTATTCAGCCCTGAGGCGATGAGAAACTCCCTATTTTAAAAATATTTCTTAACCAAGGATTATTTTGCAACCCCAATGCGAGCTATATAACCACCCAATTTGATTTCTTCAGCATGGATATCTGGTGGTATGGGTTCATTTTCTACCACTGTAGAAAGAGTTTCTGTACTAATATAATCAACATGGGTTTTTATTGCCTCTGCTAGCTCCCCATCAGCTTCAAAATAAAGAGAAATCCGATCATTGACATTGAAATCTACTTCTTTACGTAAGTTTTGGACGTGACGAATAAAATCTCGCATCAAACCCTCAAGAAATAACTCCTGAGTTACCTGCGTATCAATTGCTACTGTACAACCAAAGTTAGAAATGACCGTTAAGCCTTCTGCATCGATTTTTTCAAGTATTAGCTCATCCGGAGGAATAGTGATCTGATCACCTTCAACATCTAAAGTAAGGCTCTCTCCAAGAGCTACTTTGTTACCTAACATTTCCCCATCTTTAACTGTTGTCGCCTCAAGTGCCTGCTGAACCAATTTTAATTGCTTACCAAATCGAGGACCCCATTTTGAAAAATCTGGTTTTACCAAATAATTATGGAAAACCTTTTCATCGCTCACTATATCTAACTCTTTTACGTTTAGTTCTTCCAGAATCTGGTTCTCAAGCCGAGTAATAGTGTCACCTTGTCGTTTGTTTGCCGGCTTTACCAGCAGCCGTAATGCTGGTTGGCGGACTTTCATTCGGGCTTCATTACGCGCCGATCTGCCCAATTCCACAACCTGCATCAAATCTTGCATATCCTCTAATAGTTGTTGATTGACTTTATCTTCCGAAACTACTGGATATCGACAAAGATGGACGCTTTCAGGTGCAGAAGAATCGACAGGTGGAACTAGACTCTGATATAGTTCTTCTGCTGAAAATGGTAGTATTGGTGCTATTAATTTACTTAGTGTTACCAACACTTCATAAAGTGTTTGGATTGCGGACTGTTTATCCGTATCGTCTCCACTCTTCCAAAATCGCCTTCTACTTCTACGAACATACCAAGTAGAAAGAACATCAATAAAACGCTCCATTTCCCTAACCAAAGATGCCGAATCAAAATTATCCATTCGATCGTTACAATGACTGATCAGATCTTGGAGACGGGCAAGTACCCACTTATCAAGTTCGCTGCGCCCAGCAATAGGCGCAGTTACGTGAATAACCGGACAATCTGGTAAATTAGCATAGGTTACGAAGAACGCATATACGTTCCACAATCTTAACATCTTACGAGTTACTTCATCTGCTGGGCCATAACCGAAACGAAAAACCATGTTAAGTGGTGCCCCCGCATACTGCCACCTCATCACATCAGCCCCCATCCGTGCCGTTGCATCCTCAACAGCAATCGTATTATCTCCACTCTTACTAAAAGGGGTTCCATTCTCATCTCGCATCTCTTCAAAGGTTAGTACTGCCTTAAAAGGGGAACGATCATAAAGAGTTACTGACATAAACAACTGAGAGTAAAACCACAATCTAATTTGCTCACGCATTTCTGTTATCCAGTCGGCAGGAGCCCAAGTTTCCCAAGTACTATTAGTATTGGTGTTTATGGTTAATTGGTCTTTTTCCCCTTCTGGGCCCCTTAGAGATCTGATTGTACCGTTAATCATCCGGTGTTCAGGAAGATAATCTAGTGTGGAAAATGGAACAATCCCTGCATCTAACCAACAATCTCCCACTTCTTCGACTCTGCTAACATTTTCTCCACATTTTTCGCAAACAATTTGTATCTCATCAATCCATGGTCGATGAAGTTCTGGGAGGTTTTTAACCAACTCTGGATCAACTGCCCGTTGCTGCAATTCAACTGTACTACCAATGACATTAAAATGATCACAGTTTGTACAAGGATAGAATGGTAAAGGAAGCCCCCAGAACCTTCGACGGGATATACACCAATCTCCCATGTTATCTAGCCAATCCTGCATTAATAGTCCACTGTATTCCGGAACCCATTGAACTTTTTCAGCAGCCTTTTTCATTGGTTTTCTTATCTCTTCCGCAGCAATGAACCATTCATCAGCCAACCGAAAGACCAAGGGAGTTTTGCAACGCCAGCAAAAGGGATACCTGTGTTCATATTCCTCCCATCGAAACAAAACATTCCGAGATAATAGTTCTTCGTGAACATTCTGGGCTGAGTCTCTAACATGAGTTTCTGAGAGCGAGCCCATATCACTCGTGAAATAACCATTTTCATCTATTGGGACAATTAAATCTAACCCTATATCTAATCCAAGTTGGTAATCATCTGCTCCACATCCTGGAGCAATATGAACAATACCCGTGCCTTCCTCATCAGTTACCATATCCCAAGCAACGGTTTTTCGGTTGATCTTTTGCTGCGCTGGCAAATTTTCAAGAGGCCCTTGGTATGACAACCCGATGAGCTTCTCTCCTTTGAAAGTTTCTATTATTTCAGCTTCCTTGGGTAAAACGGTTTCGATAAGGGCCTTCATTAAATAGTAGTAACTACCTTCGAACTTAACTTTAACATATTCTGCTTCAGGATGAAGTGCCAAAGCGGTATTTGCAGTCAAAGTCCACGGAGTAGTAGTCCATACAAGAAAAAATTCGTTGGGTCGCTGCTCAACTTGACACTTGAAAAAACATGAAGGATCAATTTGTTCTTGGTAAGAATCTACTAACTCATGCTGACTAAGACTAGTACCACACCTCCAACACCAGGGCATAGAACGGTATCCCCGGTAAAGCCATTCTTTAGTATTGCAAACCTTAAGAAAATGCCATATGTGCTCTATATTATTGTCATCCATGGTGAAATAAGATGCGGGACGTCCATCTTTTTGGTACCACTGCATCCAGTGTCCCATTCGAATGGATTGATTCGTAATCCTTTCTGCATATTGGTCTACACGAGCACGACAAGCTCGAGAAAATTCTGCTAGCCCAAACGTTTCAATATCTCGTTTAGAATCGAAACCTAACGCCCGCTCAACTTCAACTTCCACCCATAGCCCTTGACAATCGAATCCATTTTGCCAACGCTGGTTAAACCCCTGCATTGCCTTATACCGACAATACATATCCTTATAGGTCCTACCCCAGGCATGATGGACTCCCATCGCATTATTAGCTGTAATTGGACCATCTATAAAAGACCAAGTCGGGGAATCAGCTAATTGATTTCTTAACTTATCAAAAATTTTATGGTCTTCCCACCAAGTTAGAATCCGTTCTTCCATCTGGGGGTATTCCATCTTTCCATCAAACGGTTTAAACATCTAATAGCTCACTGTTTATTAAAACTCAATTAACTGAGTTACTTTTAAACCGGACCATATTAAGGAATTTTCTTAAGCTAGGACCGGCACCTATACGAGGGCAAAATATTCTAGCATACGGGTCAAAAAATAGGCTTTTAACGGTTGATACACAAGAAAATTTTAGCAATTATCTTAATAGTGTTATTCAAAACTGTTCTACCTTTTTCCCTGCAGATCTATCTATTGCAAGGGTTGATTTAATCTTTTGTCAATAGTTTTCCATTCCGGCATAACCTTATCTAATATCCCCCAAAATCTTTGATTGTGAGTTGGTTCGATCAAGTGAGTCATTTCATGAACTACTACGTATTCCAGGCATGCCAGTGGCCATCGAGCTAATTCTAAATTCAACCATATTCTTTTTCGTTGAAAATTACAACTCCCCCACCGTGTTTTCATTTTCCGGATCCGCCATTCAGAAACCTTAACTCTCATTATAGGTTCCCACTTAGATATCAATTTGGGTATTTGAGCTGTTAGACGTTCACGATACCACTGACCCAGAAGATTTCTTTTTTGTTTTTGGGACATAGTTAAATTGACATGCATTTCTAATAACGGTGGATCAAGTAGTTTTATAAATGGTCTTCCTTCAATTCCAATAATAATGAGCTGAACACTCAATCCGTCTACATAATGATATTCTCCTGAAACATATTGGTAACCCAAATCTTTTTCTTGACGTGAATATTTTTTCTGCTGTTCTCGAATCCACAATCTTTTTTTTACAACGAATCTTCTTATCAATTCTTTGTCAAAATTAATAGGTGCTGAAACTTTTACTGGACCCGCCTGAGAATCGACCCTAAGATAGACATGCCGGATGGGTTTCTGATTGACAACTACTTCAAAATTATCCACACAAATCTGATATGAAAATGACTTAACCATGGATAAGTTCCCTGAGAGCAAAAATAACTTGATATATTTCCACACTATATGACTTATTGATAGACTTCTTCCAAAAACTCTGGAAAGAAAAATTTTCCCCTAAACATTTTATAATTCTAATATCCTCTCAAGGGACCACTTATGCTGGGTATATTGTGACTGGCACAAATAGGTCATTTTGAACCAATAAACTACACAGTTACTGAGTGCTATAAAACATAACAACTTAATTTACCTCAAGAATCCCTTAGAATGCTAAGATCTATCAAACTATAATTGCTAGAAATTCTTTTGACTTAAAACCCTGGCTCCAAGAATAGCGTGGCAAGCAAAATGATCACAGCAACTAGTGGGGCAAGGCTTTGGGGTTGAGTGTAAATGACAGTAGGAAAACTTAGTATCCTAAATTACCTTTTTTATAGCGACTGCTGTGTATTTAAATTCCGGAATTTTACCATCTGGATCGATAAGATCGCTGGTCAGCAAATTTACTGCTGCTTCTTTAAAATGAAATGGAATAAAAACACTGCCATTGGTGACACTGGTTGACATTTTAGTTTTTAAAGTAATCTCACCACGACGGGAGGATACAACCACCTGATCACCTTCACGTATATTGAGATGAGAAAGATCCCTCTTTGTCATCTCAACGAATGGTTCCGGGGCAATTTTATCAAGTGCCTCTGATCGACGAGTCATTGTTCCAGTATGCCAATGTTGAAGTATACGACCAGTATTTAATACGAAGGGATAAATTTCGTCAGGAAGCTCATGAGGTTGGGCAAACTTTACAGCTTTAAATTTACCCCGACCAAGAGGAAATTTCTCCTTAAAAAGAACCTTTTCTCCCTCTGGCCAGATGTAAGCATCTTTTTGTAAAGAATCGTACGTAATTCCCTTGAGAATAGGAGTATTGGCTACAATTTCCTCCCAAATTTCTTCTGGATTATTATAAAACCATGGTTGGTTTTCACCATCATTTTGAAGATCTATCATCTGGTTAGCTAAATCAATCAAAATCTCTCCATCTAAGCGAGCCTCTCCCGGAGGCCGGACAGCCTGTTGTCCTAATTGCACCATCCGGTTAGTATTAATATAAGACCCGGTTTTTTCCGCTGATGTCGATCCAGGGAGGACTACATCTGCAAATTCCGCTGTCTCTGTTAAGAAGATATCTTGCACTACTAAAAACGAAAGATTCTGAAGCGCCTTTCTAACTTTGTTAGTATTTGGATCTGACAGGAAGGGATTCTCTCCCATCATAAACATTCCTTTTATTTGCCCGCTAAGAGCTGCTTGCATAATTTCTACAACTGTCAAACCTGATTTAGGATCAAGTTTGGCTCCCCATGCATTTTCGAAATGCTTCCGAACTTTTGGATCTTCAACTTCTTGATACCCCGGATAATATTTGGGTATTAATCCCACATCGGAGGCGCCTTGTACATTGTTCTGACCTCGAAGTGGATGTAATCCTGTACCATTCCGGCCAATATTACCAGTCATAAGACAAAGTGAAATTAATGCCCGGGCATTATCTGTTCCGTTAACATGCTGACTAATACCCATTCCCCAAAAAATCATAGCCCGTTGGGCACATCCATACGCACGAGCCACATTGACTATAACAGAGGCAGAAACTCCGGTGATTTTTGATGTAAAATCAGGTGTATACTGTACTAAGTTTGAAGCTAGATCTTCAAATCCTTCTGTTCGATCTGCAATAAATTTTTTGTTTTGAAGATTATCTCGAATAATTACATGCATTAAACCGTTTAGTAATGCAACATCAGTCCCTGGTTTAAATCGAACATAATGGGTAGAATGGTCAGCAATAGTAGGCCGCCTGGGATCCAGAACAATCAATTTCACTCCCTGATTAACAGCTTGTTTCATAAACGATGCAGCAACAGGATGATTGTCTTCGGTATTAGAACCAATTAAAAAGATAACATCAGTATCCAAACATTCTTGAAAAGTATTAGAAACTGCTCCACTACCGATTCCTTCCGTCAAAGCAACCACTGAGGAGGCATGACAGAGACGAGTACAATGATCAACATTATTTGTCCCAAAAACTACACGAATTAGCTTTTGGAAAAGGTAAGCTTCCTCATTTGTCACTTTGGCCGAACCAAAACCAGCTAAAGCTGCAGATCCATACTCTTTTTTGATTTCCATAAAGCGTCGAGCTGACATTTCTAAAACTTCATCCCATTCAGCTTCCCTATAGACATCATAAATACGCTCAGTCCACTCAGATGAACGAAGAGATGCTCTAAATTCTTGGTAAGTTTTAAAATCTGCAGATAACGGGCTTTTAGGATAAGATCTTTCTTTTCTAATTAATGGTTTCTTAAGTCTCTGAAGATGAGAAGTATAGTCGTATCCATATCTTCCTTTAACACACAACCGTCCTTGAGTATGGCTATTATCCCGCCCCGTAACTTTTATAATTTGATTATTGTTAACATGGTAGGAAATTCCGCAACCTACTCCACAATATGGACAAACTGAGTCAATTTCTTTGGATAAATTCTCCCCTGGGCGTTCCAAAACAACAGGTCTATTTTTCTTTTTACCTCCTGATTTACTTTTCCTTAACGTGTCTGGATTTGCCTCTAGTAAGGCATCGGTCAAAGCACTGGTCGGACAAGCTGCAACACATTCACCACAAGAAACACAGGAAGAGCTACCCATGGGAAGATCATTATCAAATACAATTTTGGTATTACAGCCTTTCCCAGCTCGCCCAATAACATCATTGACTTGAATATCATTGCAAGCTCTAATGCACCGATCACAAAGGATGCAAGCATTATGATCTACAGAGATTACAGGAGAAGACAAGTCTTTTTTAATCTGCGTGGATTTTGATAAACTAGTAAACCGATTTTGTTTTATTTCAAGCTGGTTTCCTAAATTAAAAAGTTCATCATTTTCTAACGCTTTTGAGCGGTTTTTGATTCCTGGTTGGCCTGATTCTAACAATTCAACAAGAGTCCGTCGAGCTCTCCGTACACGGCTAGAATTGGTTCGCACCGACATCCCCTTTTCCACTTTCCTAATGCAGGCAGCTGGGAGGGTTCGGTTATTTTCTACTTCCACTACACATACGCGACATACAGCCACTGGCTCTAGTTTTTCATCGTGGCAAAGCGTGGGAATTTCAATCCCGACAGATCGTGCTGCCTGCCAAATTGTAGTGTTTTCTTTTGCCTGAACTTGGCGATTGTCAATAGACAAGGTTACCATTTCATTAGGCATCGGGTGCCCCCACATCAGAAGGGAAGTCAGGGTAAATATTTACCCCATATTTTTCAAATTCATCTGGGAAATATTCTATTGCAGATAAAAGTGGTTTGGGGGCTGCCTGTCCCAGACCACAGATAGAAGTTAGTTCCATGGTTTCGGAAATATCTTTCACTGAGTTTAACATGTCGGACGAAAAATTACTCTCAAGTATCTTATTGGAAGCTTGAACAAGATAATCCGTCCCCACCCTACAAGGGACACATTTTCCACAAGATTCGTTCCTAAAAAACCTTAGTGTATTTCTGACTAGGTCTACCATATCCGTACCCTCAGCAATGACTATAATTCCTCCCGAGCCTAGCATACTTCCTACTTCTGAAAGAGATTTCAAATCAACTGAAATATCGGACATTTTGGCTGGAAGAAAACCAGAAGAAATTCCCCCCGGAGAGAAAGCTTTTAATTGACGCCCCCCTGAAACACCACCACCATACTCTTGTATCAGATCAATTATTCTTATTCCCAGGGGAATCTCATAAACACCCGGTTTTTCGATATGGCCGCTGAGCGCAATATATTTTAGGCCCTGCCTATTGTTTACACCATGGGATTTGAACCATTGTCCACCTCTTTTTATTATACTTGGGATCCATGCAAATGTTTCTACATTATTGATCAGTGTTGGGCAGCCATGTAAACCATCAGTCCCGGGAAACGGTGGTTTATTACGAGGTTCGGCTCGTTTACCTTCTATAGCTTCCAACAAAGCCGTCTCCTCACCACAGATATATCCACCTGGGCTATCAAAAATATTCAGGTGGAATGAAGAATCTGTATCTAATATACGATCTCCCAAATATCCTTCGGAATAGTAAGTTTTTATGGTCTGAAGAAGTATCTCTCGTTCTTGTTGATATTCATGTCGTAAAAAGATGTAGCCTTGAGTCGCCCCAATTACCAGTCCACCCAATATCATTCCCTCAATAATAAGATGAGAATAATGTCGTAATATCTCCCGGTCCTTAAATGTCCCAGGTTCACTCTCATCTGCATTACAAATAACATATTTTGTTGCTGCCTGAGTTTTTCTAACTAACTCCCACTTTAACCCTGTAGGGAAACCTGCTCCTCCCATACCGAACAACCCACTCTCTTTGATCACATTTACAAACCAATCTGGATCCGTTCCCGAAGCCCATTGATTCAAACTATAGTTTTTGAGTGGAGGATTATAGGGGTCAATTACACCCTTATTTACATCTCGGTTGATTGGTCTATGAGGTAATTGATGATTAGATATTAAAGACTCAGCAAAGTCACCAAGGTTTTCTACTGAAATATTTCTGTAAATCTGGTTATTAACCGAGATAGCCGGTGCTCCATCACATTGTCCCAGACAAGATTGTTCAAGGATCTCCCAATCGACTAAACCAGCTAAATTGGCGGTCTCCTCCAGAGTTTCTAAAATATCACAGGCACCATGAAGATGACAGGAAAGATCTGTACAGATCTTGAAAGTTGCTTTGGGAGGAGGTTTAAATTTAAAAGTTGAATAAAAACTAGCAACACTATGAATTAGGTATAGCGGGATGCTTTCTCGTTCAGAAAGGGCCTTCAATTCGGTTTCTGGTAGATATCCGTGAAGGCGCTGTATCTCTCTAAGATATTCGACTAACATATCTGGGACTCATATAATTAGGATTTAACGGCTATATCACGAACCTCTGTTTTCCAGTCATACCCCTCAAAATCAATAATGCGGAATGCACCAGGGGCATCTTTGACAATATTACGAGTACCATCAGGATTTATTAGAGGTGTTTTTCGAAACTGCATTCCTACACTGGGGGCAGTCAATACCGTCATATTGTTTAGTCGCATCTGAAAAGAATGGTGAACGTGACCACATAGGATCAGGCCTGGGGAAACATGTGATTTACATATATTAATAAATCGATCACTATCCTGTAAGATCAATTTATCCATCCACGGAACCCCAACTGGTATCGGTGGATGATGCATACAAATGGTTACCGGAAGTTCAATATCTAGCTGTTTTTCCAACCAGTCTAACTGGCTATCATCTAGTTTCCCCGACACCATACCTTCATCTAATGTATCTAGGACTAAAAAACGTCGTCCCTTAATATCAAGGGAATAGTAATAGCGGTCTACGTTCGGTCCTACTGTCTCTAGCATAATTTTACAGAATCCAGCTCTAGAGTCATGGTTGCCAAGACTGAAGCAACACTGAACCTTGAGATCAGAAATTGCCTCTTTAAATGCGTAGTAAGAATCATCAAGTTCATCATTAACCTGATCCCCAGTAAAAACTATAAGGTCCGGTAGAGGCTTCAACTCGTTAACTGCATCTATAGCACCACCAAGTCGTTCTAGAGTATCATGTCGATGAATAGGTTGACGATTTTGAGGGACAATATGAGTATCAGATAATTGAACAAGCCGCATAGCTATTTCTCCCACCTACGTATTAATTCTACCAGCAGCCGAACCCCAACCCCAGTAGCACCAATCGGACAATATGCCTGCTTTGATTCAGTATAGGCCGTACCGGCGATATCAAGGTGAACCCACGGATAGCTAACAAACTTTTCTAAAAATGCACCTGCCGTAAGAGCACCACCCCATCGGCCTCCAGTATTTTTTACATCTGCGACATTACTCTTGATCTGATCGTGATGCTCCTTCCATATTGGGAGTGGCCACACACGTTCGCCAGCAACTTCGCTAGCTTTTTGGACCCGATCCTGCAGTGGCTTATTATTCCCCATCATACCTGATGCCATATTCCCTAATGCAATTACGCATGCTCCTGTTAGGGTAGCTAAATCAATTACTGCTGCCGGTTCATACCTCTTCGCATACCCTAAGGCATCTGCCAGGACAAGGCGTCCTTCTGCATCGGTATTTATAACTTCTATCGTTTTCCCTGCCAAAGCCGTAATTATATCACCAGGTTTTAGGGCTTTTCCATCTGGGAGATTTTCAGTCGCCGGAATTAGACCCACAACACGGATTGACGGTTTTAATTGGCTTATCGCTTGCATAGCTCCGATCACAGCAGCCGCACCTGACATATCATGTTTCATTTCTTCCATACCACCACTTGGCTTTATAGAAATACCACCACTATCAAAAGTAATCCCCTTTCCTACTATTACTATAGCATCACCTCGATCAAGGTCATCTCCATATTCTAATATAATAAATCGTGGTGGTTCAGCACTGCCCGCATTCACGGCTATTAAGGCGCCCATACCTTCCTTCTCTATTTCACCTCGGGCTAAGATCTTACATTTTAAACCATTTCCAGCAGCCATTTTACGAGCAACTGCTGCTAGCATTTGGGGAGGCATTCCATTTCCTGGCGCGTTGGACAGATCTCGAGCTGTCATCGTCCCTTCAGCTGTTATCTGACCAAGCTGAAGACCCTTTAGAATTCCATCTGAATGTAATTTCTCTCCACTCACCAAGGTTATTCTTTTTAGTTTAGATTTAACTTCCGAAGTCGTCTTATACAATTCATAACTATAACCACCTAATAACATTCCTTCTATAGAAGCTTGAGCATAGTCTTGGGGTTCAATACAACTGAGACCAGTCCCAGGTATTGCTGCCCATACTTCCATAATACCGTTCTTTATGACCTCCTTAATTGCCAACCCAGAGGCGCATCGTATTACTTCTGTATTCAATGTTTCTGACTCTCCAAGACCTATGAGGATAATACGGCTGATTGGTAATAAACCTTGTGGATAGAGTGTTACCACTTCGTCATTACCAGCCTTAAAATCATCCAAGGCAAGAATTCCCTTAAGATACTCCCTTAATTCTGAGGTCAAAAACGAATAGCCTGGATTATCTAGGTCTGTATCTTTAAACAACCCGATAATTATGGTAGAATTTACTTCCGATCCAACCTGTCCAATTTTTAAATCGATATCCATAAATTTTTCCGTTTCGCGTCCTAGATTTTTGTGAAAATTACTTATTGTAAATTTTATTAATAACCTGTCTTTCAGTTTAATGGGCTAACCTACATAATTAATCCTATCGTATCGTGGACTAAGGATTTGTCTAATAGCGTGGATAACAAAGAAGAGCCAAAGATTGTAAGATTAACCTTAACCACACCTTAAATTAGCCACGGAGGCAAACAACTTTTACTAATGTTTCTATAGTTAGTCAACCTATATTCAAACCTTTTCAAAGATTACAACAATTAGCATATATTTCTGCCCTCACTACCTCGGATTAATTGAGTAATGCCTTCTCTACCATTTCTTAGTTATTCTATTTTTTGTTATCTGCTATTTCGTTAGCTCTCAGCTGGTAGGCACGATCAAGAATTTCAATAGGATGGACGACTTCAACATCTTTACCTACTTGACGTAGGCCTAATTGCATCTGCAGGATACAACCGGGATTACCTGTTGCAATCACATCCGGATCAGCATTTTTTACATGCTCTATTTTCCGCTTAAGTAATTTATCAGCCATTTCTGGTTGGGTAATATTATAAATTCCTGCACTCCCACAGCACCATTCTGATTCCTGTAACTCAACTAGCTCAATGCCGGGAATCAGATTCATTAGTTCTCGCGGTTGTTCACGAACCCCTTGCCCGTGAGCTAGATGGCAAGCATCATGATACGCTATTCTTGAATTAATGACACCCAAATCTGGTTCAATCAATATATTAGCAAGGAATTCATGCACATCTTTGACTTTAGTAGTAAATTCCTTAGCACGCTCTTTATAAACAGGGTCATTAGCTAGGAGCTCCGCATATTCTTTCAATTGGGCTCCGCACCCAGCTGAGTTGATGATAATAGCATCAACCTCTAATTCATCAAACGTGTTTATATTTTGACGGGCTAGTTTTTCGGCTGTTAATCTTTCCCCACCATGAACCTGCAA
Source organism: uncultured Gemmatimonadota bacterium (assembly GCA_964593235.1). GTDB lineage: Bacteria > JAAXHH01 > JAAXHH01 > JAAXHH01 > JAAXHH01 > JAAXHH01. The sequence continues at coordinate 13,209 of CAZQGS010000047.1, forward strand.
AGCACCACAACATGTTTGATTCGGGGGAATCAACACATCACACCCACTTTCATTAAGGACACGGGCTGTAGCAACATTGATGTGCGTAAATATTTCGTTCATTACGCACCCTGTTAACAGTGCAACTCTGTATTTTGGTTTTCCTCTAGCGGGCATATGTGATTTAAGCTTTCTTTTCAGGAAAAAACTTGGCAGCGTAGGTATCAGAGTTTCCATTGTTTGGAGCTTAGCGGGTAATATCTTGGGTAATCGTAAAAATCGAAAGAATTTCTGTAGGCCTAATTTCTGATACAAATGTAAAGGCAAAAACAAAAAAGAAAGAGCAATCTTGGATGGTAAGAATCTTTTAAATAAAAGATCTCGAAACAATCGTTTGAGAAAAACGGGTGGACGTTTTTCAACAATTTCTGCTCGAGCTGCTTCCACTAAACTTCCATAATGGACTCCAGCAGGGCATGCTGTTTCACAAGCACGACAGTCTAGGCATTTATTAATGTGTTCCACAAAATTTTCAGTTAGGTCTATACGCCCGTCTGCATAAGCTCGCATAAGGTGAATCCGGCCACGAGGTGAATCCATTTCAACCCCTAATTCTGAATATGTGGGGCAGGCCGGCAAGCAAAGACCACAATGAACACAATCTAAAAATTTATCGTATTCGTTTACTAATCTATTCTGTTTATTCATGGGATAGACTACTTAATCTCAAGGTAAAAATTAATTAAACGGTTTATATAAAAAATTGTTCTCGAGAAGTTCTAAGTCTAATAAATCTTTATTAAGACAGTTCTTTGTTTAGATGATGTCAAGCGATTTGTGGAACTATCTACTGTTAAATTAACACTTCCTTTTTTTGACCTTTTAGATAACTTAGGTCAAATACTTATTAAGAAGCCTATTCTACTTTAGAATGCAATTCCAAAATAAAATAGTTTGAAAGGAAAAGTTACATGGCAGTCTTTGAGGGTATTTTACCTGCTGTAATAACACCCATGACCGATCAGGGAAGTTTTAACGAAGATGCCTTTCGTCAGATTATAGAGTTTAATATCCAGGCTGGGGTTCATGGGTTTTGGGTCGCTGGAGGGACAGGAGAAAGTATCCTACTTAGCGATGAGGAAAATATGCGAATTGCTGTTGCTGTCGCAGAGCAATCTCAAGGGCGGGTTAAAAATATTATGCATGTGGGTGCAGCAACCACGGATCGAGCTGCACTGCTTGCTGAAAATGCAGCTCGAGCTGGCGTCGAGGCTATTTGTTGTGTACCACCTTTTTTCTATAAACAAGCGGACCAAGGTATTGTTGAACATTATCGAGTAGTGGCAGCTGCTGCAGATCTCCCTTTGTTTGTCTATAATCTACCCGAAGCAACTGGGGTAGAGATTACACCAGAATTAATGAAAAAGATTCAAGATCAAGTTCCTCAATTACATGGCCTTAAACATTCCTCCAAGATATTTCCTAACGTCAGAGTGTTTAACAAGATGGGCTTAGACTGTTTGATAGGAAACCATCAATTAATGCTTCCAGCCTTGACAATTGGGGCGACTGGATGTGTCGATGGGCCTCCCATTATAGCTCCAGAATATTGGGTAAATATTTGGAAAACATACAAAAATGGAGATATAAAAGGAATGGAGTTAGCACAAGATAAAGCTAGTCAATTTTGGGCTAACCTGGCCGAGTGTGGTGGTGAATTTCATTCTGTCGCTAAAGCTGCCCTGAGCGAACGTCTCAGCATAAATTGTGGGGCGGCTCGTCCACCAGGCCAACCACTAACTTCTAGTCAGAAAAATAAATTGAGAGAAATTATGATAAATCTTGAACTTTTATAAGAAGGATCTAAGCATCAATTAAAGCAATCTACCAGCAAAAATGCTATGTTGTTTTTAAACGACTTACTATATCATCTCCCACTTCTTTGGTAGTTGACAAACCACCAAGGTCAGGGGTCCGTACTTGCGCCTCTCTCAAATTATCTGAGACGGCTTTTCTTATTTCGATTCCGAGCTCGGTATGCCCCAAAAACTCAACCAACATAGCGCCAGCTAAAATTGTTGCTAGCGGATTTGCTTGTCCTTTTCCGACAAGTTCGAACGCCGAACCATGGACCGGCTCAAACATAGAGGGATGTAACCGGCTAGGATCTAAATTAGCACTAGGAGCCAAACCCATACTCCCTACACATATTGCTGATATATCGGTCAGAATATCTCCGAATAAATTTGAAGCGACGACGACATCAAAGTCCTGAGGACGTCGAACAAAATCCATGGCAGCAGCATCAATCAGCAAGGATTCAGTTTCTATATCCAAATATTGGGTTTTTAAACTATTAAATACTTCATCCCAAAATACCATACCATACCCCTGAGCATTCGATTTTGTGATGGAAGTAACTTTCCGCCTTCCATTTCGGCGCCGTGCTTCCTCAAAAGCATATCGGATAATCCGCTCTGTACCATGTCGCGTGAAAACTGAGGTTTGGATAGCTACTTCCTGATTTGTTTGTTGATAAATCCTACCACCTATATCTGCATATTCCCCTTCAGTATTTTCTCGAATTACAACTAAATCTATTTCACCTGGTTCCTGAGCAATCAAAGGAGATCGAACACCATCGTATAAGAATGCTGGTCGAACGCAGGCGTACTGATCGAATCGTCTTCGTATGGGAAGAATTAAGTTGTTTAACGTTATATGATCTTTAACTTCTTGGTCACCCACTGCTCCAAAATAGATTGCATCAAAAGAGGCCAGTTCATCAAGGCCTCCCTCAGGAATAAATTTCCCGGTTCTTTTATAGCGATCCGAACCCCAGTCGAAACTCGTAAAACTAAATGTGGGATTCTCAAATGTTTTAAGAATTCTGATACCTTCATCTATGACCTCGGGGCCTACCCCGTCTCCAGCAATTACAGCGATTTGATAATTTATCATTGTCTAATAACCTGATTTACCTTTCCAAAAATTATCTTGAAGTAACCCGACGCCTTTTGAAAGCCTTCAAATTGAGAACAGTAAATATAATACCTATTTTAAACTCTTGAATTATCTTTTTACTAAAGCTCCAGCCTCAAGGAGACTGTGACTACAACTGTTGGACTGGATTAGACAGAACACCGATTTGTGGTGAAGAAATCACCACCGTATCCCCATCTTTTAATCCTAAGTTATTAGGAACAATTATACCGGTCCCTGTTGAGACAACAGTTCCCGCTGGAATTAGATTATCTCGGTATAGATATTCGTTTAATTCGTCAAAACTTCGGGCTAACTGAGAAGTGTTTGCTTCCCCTTCAAAGATTACATTATCCTCTCTAATAATCTGACAATGTAAGTCTATATTATATGGGTCTGGAATCGAGTCGGCTGTTACCAATATCGGACCAAGGGCACAGCATCCTTGGTAGATTTTTGATTGGTTCAGATACAAAGGATTTTCTTTTTCGATATCCCATGCAGAAACATCATTACACAATGTGTAGCCGACAATTTCTCCTTCATCGCCCAAAATATATGCCAATTCTGGCTCAGTAGCGGTAAATTTTGAATCTCCTCGAATACATATTGGCGCATTCGGTCCGGAACATCGGGAAGCTGTAGCTTTAAAAAACGATTCTGGTCGATCAGAATTATATACCTGATCATAAATAGTCTGCTGAGCATCTGTGTCCCGAAATTCAGCACTCCGTTTATATGTGACTCCGAAGCCCCAGATTTCCGGAGAAAAAAGTGGCACCATTAAGTGGGGATTGCCCACATCTGGCATCACATCTAGGGATTCATACGTAAAACCAGCTAACTGCCCTTCGAATTTCTGCAGTACCCTATCAACAAGCTCCGACATCGGTAAACGGGCAACATTTGCTATGTGCATTAGCTCGTTAACTGTTTCCACCTCTGGCATAATTTCAGTTAAATCAATTATATGATCTTCTTTAACAACTCCCACTCCGGATTCTTGACCAGGTTCATAAAATTGAACTAATTTCATATAATTATTCCTCAAATTTAATTTTATTAAGATCTCTTCTCCCCAATGTGATTACTTATCCTAAGGTAATTTCTTGTGGCTCCCTGTAAAGTAATTTATCCGATTCCGAAAATAGCACCTTAGGGTTAGTTCTTGATAAGAAAACCAAATATGGTTAATATAGCAAAGTGGAAGGTTAAAAACTGTTTGATTGCACTATAATTTTTTCTGTTCTAATCTTTAACCTAACTGCTTGAGGATGTCAAAATAAAAACTATGTCTCTATCATCCTGTTTTATACGGATTGCAATAGTTTTGATCATCATATCAACTAACAACGACCATGTTGTCCATGGACAACGCAATCCCGAATCTCCAGTAACTAGCTGGCGCAAACTAAATGTAAATATGACTGATAATTGCGCTCTTTGTCATCAAAGACTAGGGGAACCTCTAGCTAAACAAGTAAAGGAATGGCAAGGAAGTATTCATGCCTGGCGAGGAGTTTTTTGTGACACCTGCCACGGGGGAGATCCTACAAGTACAATATTAACAGTGGCAATGGGAGAGCAGAACGGATTCAAGGATGCACCACTTCCCGAATCTATTCCTGAGGACTGTGGGCGGTGTCACCCGGAATCACTAGCGAGTTTTTATGAAAGTGCCCATGGAGAACTATTTGAAGCAAACGAATTCGAGCCTGGATGTGTCACTTGTCACAATAGCCATGATGTCAGTGTAGTTAGCATGGATCTGATATCAATGAGTGCCGCCTGTGGTGAATGCCATAACCAAGATTATATTGACGAGGTCCGTTCTCCCCTGATTAACACAGATACTCGGATAAATCAACTATATGAGAAAATTATCGCTATGCCGGGCGATAAACCTAATGAACCATATCTCAGAAATCGACTTATTAGGGTCCGTAAACAATTTAGGCAACTTGCACACTATCTCGCTAATAACACGATAGTTAGCAAAAGGCAGAAAATTGATCGTGAGCTTGATTACATTGACTTTATGCTTGATTTTGATGATAGTACGGTTGAGGATAAATAACAAATTTTTATTAAATTAACCACACTACCTAATCTAATTTGATTCCGACAAAATAACCGTTTATTTATATTGACTTTTATCAGATCTACTGCTAACATGCACTGGTTTTATTATGTAAGGCTGCCGAGGTAGCTCAGGTGGTAGAGCAGTGGACTGAAAATCCATGTGTCGACAGTTCGACTCTGTCCCTCGGCATTAATACGTGTGGATATCGTAACTTAAGAGTATTTGGCAACAATCCCGTGATTTACCTATTTTGTCGCATTAAATCCCAAACGTACTAATGAGAGTGCGCCGAAATTGAGCAGCGAACACTATAATAATCTGCCCTACACTAAACCTGAGAACATCGTCAGGGATTTCGCGTCTCGTGGCATAGTTGCTCTACCTCCTGAACACCTTGGAATCCCTCAAGAAACGCATAGTCAGATCTACGAGCAAGAGAAAGCAGTTCATAAATCTAGGAAAGCTGTTACACCTGCTAGCATCCCTGATGTTTTGAAAGTTATAAATGCTCCGGGACTAGTAGATGCATGTGACAAAATTGTTGGAAAAAACTGGGCTATCGTGCCATTTACGCATAATGCTTCCTTTCTAAGTGGATCGAGAGATCAGCATTGGCACAAGGATGATAACGGACCGTATAATGCCCGCAAACAAAGACACCATCAAGCTATCCAAATTGAGATGCTTTACTATCCTCAAGATGTCTCCGAAGTCATGGGGCCAACGGCTACGATTCCCTACTCTCAATATTGGACCTTTAATCATGAAGAGAATAACGATAATTTTGCTGGTGCAGATCACCTCGATTTCGATTATCAATTGAGTGGAATGGAGGGTAGACCTGTTAGTGGTCCAGATTCTGAATATAACCCGGAAGATATAGTCAATCAAGACACTACCCATGATCGTCGAATGAGAGAAGCTGTTACTACTACTGGATGGCCACTAGTACAACCGTTTGAAGCTGCTCCTCTCCGAGCTGGAAGTATATTACTTTATTCCCATAATACTTTCCACCGAGGGAATCACCGACGTGACGATTGGCGTCTTTGGGAAAACAATCCAAGATTCATGTGGCGTTTCTGGATCTACAGGACTACAGAACCAGAAAACCTAGCAGATAATGATCTTGTTGAATTGAACTGGCGTAATCTTGGCATGGACTCATTAACAAATATTGACCTAAGCGAAGCAAAAGATGATGTAACAATTATCTGGCGCTATCACCATTGCTGGATGCTAACTGGAAGTCCTCCTCCACCAAAACCAGAGAATAAGAGGTTAACCCCCTCAACTCGGCATGAGATGCTGACTAAACTGGAAGGTCAGATAAACGCTTATAATGACAGTGCAGAGCCATTACGAATTGGAGCAGCATACAAATTTGCCTCTATTGGGGATAATTCTTTAGCAATTAAGTTTCTTGAGAAAGCGCTATACAGCCACCGAGAAAGTGTTCGCCGGGCAGCAACCTACGGCCTGGTGGCCGTAGGAAAAGATGCTACTAATGTTTTTTTGAAAGCTACCAAGTCACCTGTAAAATGGGTAAGAAAAGCTGGAGTTTACGGGCTTGGAGAAATCGCACCCTTAAATAAAAAGGTTATTAATGCTATAGTATCTCTCTTAAACCATGATCCATCTGTGTATGTTAGGGCAGTTGCCGGAGGTACGCTTGGCTGTTTGGGGCGTCGAGCTGTAAAAAAGGGGACTAATCTTGCTATGATTTCAGACTGCATCAAAGCTCTTATTATCTCCCTCGATCAAGAAGAAAATCGACTAAGCATGGACCTAGAACAAAAACGAAGCATAAAATTTGTCCGCCCCACAGACCAATGTGATGTCTGCGAGGGGAACGGAATTGATATGGGAATTAAACGATTTGAGCCAGTACGATCATCCGTACGAGAAAATTGTCTGTGGTCAGTGGTAATTCTTTCCTCCCATGGGGCTAATTTAATAGGACCTTCCTTAGATTCTTTAATTCATACACTGAAAAATATTATTGAACACGACAAAAATATAATTTGTGTGGGATTTGCTATGGATGCACTAACCCGTTTGGCAAACTATAATAAACCACAGAGTAATTTATTACCCCCCATTCATGACCTCAGGTCTGAACTTCTAAAAATCTTAGGGAAATCTCCCATCAGATGCTGGGAGTCACTAGGGCGATCGGGTTTAACCGAAAAACACCTTTCGAAATTCCCCGAATCGGGCTGATTCCCTTAGCTTAATTTATTCTCTTATTTAATTATAAAAATTGGCTCAGATTTCGGGAAGGGATAATACTCTTAAAAAATTGTTATACCTTTAACTGTTTTGGAATTAAAAAACTTATATCTTTAATTATTTGACACTTCGGGTTCGACTGATAAAGATAACCAACTCTGATTCTCTAAAAGATGAGACCTCCATGGGTAATGACAGGCAATTTAAATCGGGCACACAATTTGTAGGAACTAGGGGGGTTAAAGAATATAGGGCAAGTATCCCGTTTTGGGTCACCTCTTCCGATATAGTTTTAGAAATTGGCTGTGAATGGGGTACCACCACAAAAATTATAGCCCAACACGCAAGAACTGTTATTGGCACAGATGTCAGTCCTAAGGTTATTGAGAGAGCTAGAGAACGAAATCCAGGGATTCAATTTGAAATTTTGGATGCCTTTGACGTAAGAGCTGCTCTAGACCTTGACCAGAAATTCACAAAAATATACATCGACATGTCAGGTATTTCAGGATATCGATCCCTATTAGATCTGATTGCACTTTTAAATAGCTATTCGATTATCCTCCGTCCTGAGGCTATAGTCGTTAAAAGTGGAGCTCTTAAACACTTCGCATCCCGTTGTACTCCATTTACTGGGTAATGAGATCTAATTATGGCTAAACAAAATCGAGTTCTCCATATTCCGGAACACAGGGATCAAAAAACAGGGGTCCTTGTACACGGCTATAATTTGAATGCTAGCCTCTGGGAGTCAGTGACATGGGGTTCCTCCAAAGACCAGATGGGGCGAATTCCAATGGGGATCTTTGTAGCACTTTCAGAAAAAGCTGAGGCATTGATCTTCGGGTCTGGTGCATCAGAGAGGGAGGGAATTAAGGAATCGGAGGCCGGTGCTCTTATGATGCGAAATCGATTTGATGCTCTTATCGATTTTCCTCTGTTTAAAAAATTTTTTCCTAAACTAAAAAATTCTAATTCAGCTCTAAAATATAAAAACCAAATTGAATCTATCTTGCACCTTGATAGAATTTCAAGTAATACAATCGAAGAATTAGAAAATGCCGGGAGATTTTTCCTTAAACAAAATATTGACCGAATAGTAGTTATTTCCAGTCCCACACACCTTCCTCGTTGTATACGAGACGCCTGTCGTGTTTTCGAGGAAAATAAGGATCTATCATATTTTAGAAACCAGATCTATGCTGTTCCAAGTATGACTGGCTTTCCTGGTTATGCTGCATCTGATGTCACAATCTTTGAACCACCTCATAGGCCAGATCGATCTCCCTTAAATATTAGTTCTGTTGTTTCCCGGATTCATAAAATACCTGATTCAGCTCGAGGAACCTTTATCCAAAGACTAGAAAAACTTCTTGCAGATTTTCAGGTATAAGCTAAAGGAAGGTCATTATGATGACTTTAGAACAAAGATACCTTTTTGATTTATTTGGTTACCTCCACATTCCCAATGCTTTATCAAAAAATGAACTTGAGGCATGTCAACATGCGTCGGCTCGTTATATTAATAGCCCCTCTGAAAAACTCCCTCCGGGTTTTGCCATTGATGGAAAGAGACATTTACACGGTTTTGCTTTTGACAAATCACTGGAATACTTGACTCGACACCCGGCGGTATGGCCTATAATTCGAGAACTAACTAATGATAAACCCCGCCTTATCAGTGGTACCCTCCAAGTAGACCATCCAGGAGAACCCGCAGCCGGAGGCCTTCACTGCGCAAGAGAAGGGTTTGGTTGGGAAAGTACCCGGTACGAGACCAATCACGGCAAAATCTATTGCGACGACATTATAGTATTCCCATATCTGGATGATGTCTTGCCAGGAGATGGTGGGCTAATTGTCGTCCCCGGATCCCATAAAGCGTGTTTCCCTCGGCCTGACACCCTGTTTAATGATGGTCTATTCCATGATGTGGAAGAACTCCCACCCGGGATAGTCAATATAACTCCCAAGGCTGGAGATATTATTATAACTTCTGAACTGATGACTCATGGTATTTTAGAATGGCGCCCCCTTGATCGAATGCGCCGTATTCTAGTCTTACGTTACAAACCCCAACATGCAGGGCTTCCTATACCATTCCCAGATGAGATAATGGCTATTCTTTCTCCCGAAACACTTGAACTAATTGAAACGGCCCATTATAACCATATTAAGGAAATTGTAAAGAAAGATACCTAAGTAAAATAAGTTCTTTTTAGATCGGAAAAGTTATGGTAAACATATCTGACAAACTTTGTTTCTAATCGAAATATTAAATGTACAGGTATCCTTTTAGGGTCAGGTTAGAAAATTAAGATCTGATGATTGGCCTCAAGGTAAGAGATGAAAATTAAAAACATCCAGGCTTTTAGCGTGGACTTATCAAAACTAAAAAAGCAAGACCAGGTACCCCTAAACCGGAAAAACCGCCAACCATGTGGACCGATGGATAGATATACAGAATACCAAGGAAATCGGTCTTTAGCTAGCCCAAAGTGGAAGGCTGTGGTATGTGTCATCGAATGTTCAGATGGCACTTTCGGACTGGGATTGACACAACATAATACTCCTGTTGTCCCTATTATTAATGACCATTTTAGGGAACTATTGACTGGATTGCCTGTTATGGCAACAGAAAAATGTTATGATATTATGATTCGATCAAGTGCTTCCTATGGGAACCAGGGCCTAACTAGTTTTGCTATTAGTGCGGTAGATCTTGCACTTTGGGACCTGAAAGGAAAACTTCTTGGAAGACCTGTTTATGAATTAATTGGAGGCCCTCAAAAAGATCATATTGTTTGTTATGCCACAGGTTTTGATATTGAGTGGTACCTTGAGTTAGGTTTCAAAGCTGTAAAACTTCCTCTTCTATACGGCCCTTCTGATGGAATCGAGGGTTTGAACAGAACTGAAAACATGATCGCCCAGACCAGAAAATTAATCGGAAACAATATCGAGTTGATGCTTGATTGTTGGATGGCGTTGGATGTGGATTATGTTATGCGTCTTACCGAAATACTTAAACCTTACCAGTTAACTTGGTTAGAAGATTACCTGTTACCGCAAGATTTAAGAGGCATGGCAGCAGTTCGAGAAAGGCAACCAACTCTTAGCCTTGCTAGTGGGGAACACTGGTACCTTGCTGAATCTTTCATGTTTGCAGCAGAAAACCGATTGGTAGATATTTTTCAACCTGATATTAAGTGGTGCGGAGGTATGTCGGCTGCAATTCGAATATGCCATATTGCTGAGGCTGCTGGTCTGTCTGTAGCTCCACATGGGGGGATGAACGATCCATATGGCCAACACCTTGTATACTCTATGCCGGCGGCTCGTTGGGGAGAACGATCTGCAGGGGTTTCGCCACCAGGGGTCCCCCTTAAAAACATGGTTGAACTACCCGGGACGTCCGTCATCAAAAAAGGAGTTTTGATTCCTTCTGATGCACCAGGCTTTGGCATTGAGGTTGACAAAAAATGGTTAAATAGTATCGCAATCTAGGAGTTGTCATTTCTCATCGCCCTTTAAGAAGCCATTAGCAACATGCACTGTTCTCGTAGGAAAGGCAAGACGGAGGCCTAGTGATTCTATTACTTCTATAACTCGAAGATTAATATCTTCCCTGATTCGTAAGTAATCTGCCCAAACAGTTGTTGCGGTAAAATAGTAAACCATGATCTCCAGAGATTCATCTGTGATTTCATTAAAACGGACCAATAAAGTTGACTCCTGACTCACGTCGGGATGATTGCGAAGTAATCTTTCGATCTGCATCACAGCTTCCCGCATTGACTCAGAGGGCGTATCGAATGTGAGCCCAACCTTGAGCCAAACACGTCGATGAGGACGTGAGGATATATTGTCAATTACGAATTCAGCCAGTCGATTATTGGGGATGGCAATTAGGGTCTGTTCAAATGTCCTAATTCGAGTACTACGAAAACCAACACTTTCTACAACTCCCTCAATCTCTCGATCTGGTGAGACAATCCAATCACCAGCAACAAAAGGTCGATCGATCAGTAACATAATAGACCCAAAGACATCTGCTAAGGTTTTTTGAGCTGCTAGAGCAATCGCCAGACCACCTATCCCCATCCCAGCCAATAAACCCGATACCGAATAACCCAAATTCTGAAGGATCATAAGAGCAGCTAATATCCAAACCATTATCTGTATTGATCGTTCTACAAGTGGAATAAGATGATCATCTAGAGTTGTATCTGTTTTTTGCGCCCAGTTTTTTAGAAGCAATGTAAACACATTAACACATCTAAAAATCATCCAAGCCGTTAGAACAGAAAATGGAACCCAGAATCCAGTTTTCAAAATACCCATAAGGAAATCTGGGGGATGTAATGTATAGATGGCTAGATAAAGACCCAAAATAAGAATGACCCATTCGATCGGTTTCTTAATTGCCTCGACCAACATGTCATCAACTTGCGTCGTTGTAATTCGGGCTAGACGTGCCGCTACTCTTTCCATTAGGTACTTTATAACCCACCGAATGACAAACGTACTAAGAAGAATAACAAAAGTAAGGATGAGTTCTACTCCCGACCACTGCCATGATTGGTCTAGTAAGTTCTGCAGCGTTTCCATCAAAAATCCCTTTCTAATAAGATCGTTTATATTACCTAATTTGCTTGTCCTAATTAATACATTAATGCATATATCCCAGAGTATTATCTTAAAGGAACTCCTTTCAACTGTCAAGTTACTGTCAGTAGAGACCAACGACATACTAGGAGTTATTGATGTTTTTTGAACTGTATTACAGAGTTTTTGTTATTATAGGGCAGTCATTCTAGAGGATTTATATATGCCTTCTAATGCACGTAAGTTTGTTAATGGTCTTAAGAGAGCTAGTAGTTTTATCGGCACTGAAATATGGCATATTAATACCCGAGGTCTCTCTAGAATCCATGGTATTCTTGTACGCATAACTAAATCCTTAATTTTTTTATATTACCAGTTTTGGGAAGATCGGTTACTCACCAGGGCCTCCGCCTTAACTTACTCAAGCTTACTTGCGCTCGTCCCCCTCCTTGCAATAGTTTTTACATTATATCAAACACTTGGACTATATGTAGATCTCGAACCTACTCTAAGAGAGTGGTTACATCCTCTAGGAACTAATGGCGATCTGATTGCAACTAAAATAATGGATTTTTTGGCTAATGCCCAAACCGGTGCCTTAGGTTATATTGGGTTAATAGTTCTTCTTTTTGCAGTGGTAGGAATCTTAGCAAATATTGAAGAATCGTACAATGATATCTGGCATGTTAGAAAAATGCGAAACTGGAGACAACGCCTAATTAGTTATATGGCACTACTCCTAATTGGTCCCTTAATTATTACTGGAGTTGTGACCTTCTTGGGATCCTCGAATAGTATAACCGTTTTAGCCAGCTTTGAAAGAATGGCTGGTTTTTCCCCGCTTTCCTTGATTTTGATCGGTTTATTTTTTACCCTTATTATTTGGTCGGTCCCTAACACTAGAGTTTCTATCAGGGCAGCTCTTGCTGGAGGAATAAGTTCTGGAAGTGGCTGGTTATGGCTCAATTGGGCCTTCGCTCAGTTTATCTCAGATACAACCCAAGCTAGCGCTCGAGAGATTATGTTTGCTGGTTTTGCAGCTCTCCCTTTATTTCTAATTTGGATATACCTAGGTTGGGTAATTTTACTTTTGGGTGCAGTACTAGCCTATACCCTTCAGAATGTTGGAATAATGGAGTGGAAACAATCTGAACGAGCTCACGGATCAGCCTTACGAAATTTTATCAACGTTCTTGCTTTTCTCTATATCACACGAAGATTTTTGGAAGACGGCAAGGGAAGTACTCTTGAAGAACTATCGATACAAACGAGAGCACCTGAAAATGTACTTGATGAAATGCTAATATCGTACGTTGATGCCGGACTACTTAAAAGATCCTCTGGTTATCATATTAGCTACATTCTTGCAACATCACCGACTAATATTCGCTTAGTTTCCCTTATTAAAGTCCTTTATCATACCGAACAACTCCCTGAAAGATTTCAGGATAAAGATCCGTTAAATAAACTTGCTCGAGACCTCCTCCAATACTACCGTAATTCTGACCAATATTCCTACAATCAATCCTTAGCGGAAATAATACCGGAGACTGTTTATTCAAAAGAGGGGTCCTAATACCATTTTGCAGACTTGTGAAGACAGTCTAGACTCGATCCTGGACTGATTTTATGGTTTTTAACTTTCCTTAAATAATCTTCCACTCCCAAGAGAAATGGTACAATATACTCCCCAGATCCAGCTTTTCCCATATGCCCTATTCTAAGGCTATCTTGGGTGAATTTACCGATACCATCTGCGACCAAAAACCCATGGTTTTTTAACAGATAATTCCTAAGGTCGCTCGCTTTAGTAATATCCCGAGGCACCTGGATAGTTGTCACAGTATAAGAAGCATATTCATCTGAAACAATTGGTTTAAAACCTAACGAACTTAATCCTGAACGAACTACTGATTGGGCCCAGGCATACCTAGCCCAATGATCTTCAAGGGTCTCCTGATAAACAATTCTTTTTAGACTAACATTCAAAGAGACAATCAGACTACTTGCCTGGGTAGTTGGATAGGGGCATTCAATTTGACCTTCAGCAGCTTCTTTCCAAACAGATAAATTATAATACCATCCACGATGATTTTGGTCCTTACTTTTAATAATTTCCCATGCTCGTTGACTTACGGACAATATCCCAAGCCCGGGAGTCGTCTCCAAAGCCTTATTTGAAGAAGTTACTGCAACATCAATCTCAAGATCATCAATAGGAATATCATAACCACCCAAGGCTGAAACTCCGTCTACAAAAAAGGGTAGATTATACTCACGGGCTAAACTAGAATAACTCTGAAGGCAGTTCCGAACACCGGTACCTGTATCATTCGCAACGACTACCAAACCTGCAACTCCTAGATTCTGTTCTAGTACCCTATGCATCTTGATGGGATCACCCGGTTCTCCCCAAGCATTCTTAACAGGAATAATATCACAATTAAATGAATTAAGTATTTCAATTAATCTGTCAGCGAAGGGACCATTTTGCACTACTACTACCTTATCCCGAGGCTGGAATAAACTACTTAAACCAGCGTCTAGAGCGCCAGACCCGGGAGCTGTCATAATAATTATATCATTTTCAGTTTGAAAAATGTGCTTCAGAAGTGAGATAGTCTCTTCATAGATAGGTTTAAAATCCTCGCCAAAGGGAGACATGACCTGTTGTCCAAGAGCTTGTAGGGTTTCCTCCCATATATCGATAGGACCAGGTAATAGTAATTTGGGTTGGGTCATACGTTTGATTTATCTAGGTGTACATCAGGATATTTGGCTATGATTTCATTGACGGCGTTTATAAATTTATCTATGTCATCATAAGAATTATAAAAATGAGTAGATACTCTAAAACATGGTATGCCATTCGTTTGATTAGAAACCATTTCGATTTTGTAATCACTCCAGAGGTACTGACAAACTTTAGGTAGATCAATGCCATCGATTGAAAAACTTGATATGAAGCCGGACATAGATTCATCCATTGGTATTGTCAACCGGGCTCCCCTTATACGCTCAACTGCTTGCGCTTTCATGTAACGAGCTAAACCTAGACAAAACGGTCTAATTCTTGTCTCCCATCCAATATCAAGTTGATAATCAATCGCATCTCCCAAACAAGCATGATGAGTAAGATCACGGGTGCCATTAACATCATACCGACTTGCCTCATCAGTTTCTTTCATATTATGGCCAATAATTAGAGGACGGATCTGGTTTTGATACTTAGCATCCATGTAAAGAAAACCAACCCCTTTAGGAGCCAAAAGCCACTTGTGGGAACTACTTGAATAAAAGTCACATCCTACTTCAGAAAGGTTTAAGGGAACCATACCAACGGCGTGAGCCCCATCCACCATAGCTACCGCTCCATGGGCATGAGTTAATTGTGTTAGATCAGAAATAGGAGCAACAAGACCGGTTGTAAAATAAACATGACTAAAGATCACAACTTGAGTCCTATCTGTGAATCCTCTTTGATAAGCTTTAACAATATCATTGGGTGAAGAGGGCATAGTGGGTAGAGAAATATATTTTAATCTGAGGCCATCACGTTTAGCGACCCAATCCCAAAGAGCTCGGACAGCAGGATATTCCTGGTCACTGAGCAAAACTTCGCAGCCGCTGTCCCAAACAAGACCTTGCGCTGGGATATTCATTCCCATTGTAGTATTTAGGACCAAGGCTATTCGGTCGGGGGTAGTTCCAACAAAATTAGCTAATTTTTCTCTTGAAACCTCAACCAAAGGGCCAAGGAGGTCACCATGTCTCCGATGAAGTGGATCGGCCTCATAATCGCACATTAGCTTATTAATTTGTTCAACTATCGGTTTGGCTGAAGGTCCTACTGTACCACCTTGCAAATAGGTAATTTCGTCCATTAAATAAAACTGTTTTCTGGTCTCGGCCCAGTATGCTTTTTCTTGTGATGTGATCGGATGAATGGATTGAGAAGGCATAAATGTCCCTAGTTTGTGTGTTATATTGGTTTTACTTAAATAAAGTGTCATTTTAGGCTAAATGCAAGTGCAAGACAATATATATTCTGACAATACGGATCTCAGGATGGATGGTAGTCTATAACTAAAATGATAAAGGGAGTATTAACTTACTATAATTGTCTTGTTAATATTGATGACATTTCCATATTTGTAACGGAACATATATTGATGTCCTCACTAGGCAATTTTTAAAAAGGAGAAAAAAATGCGAGGGAATCGGGTCCTTGAAAAACTTAAGGCAGGGGAAATTAGCCATGTCGTAGGTGGTCATAGTCACACGGCAAATTCCATTGATTTCATGGGGCAATTTGGATTCGATGGGTTTTGGATAGAGGGAGAGCACGGGGATATCACCTTTGATCGAATTGGAGACGTCTCCCGAGCTTGTGACTTGTGGAACATGGCTTCTGTGATGCGTGTTCATGTTAATGAGAGTGGATTAATTGGACGGACTCTGGATTGCGGAGTCAGCGGCTTAGTCGTGCCTCACGTCAGTACCGCTGATGAAGCTAAGCGGGTGGTCCGGGCTAGTAGGTTTGCACCAACCGGTATGCGGGGAATGTATAGTAACCGTAGAGGGTATGGTACCGATACGCCTGAATTTATTTCGAAAATAAATGATGAAATTCTTGTTGTTATTCTTATTGAGGAAATTAAAGCAGTGAACAACCTTGATGAGATTCTCGCGGTCGATGGTATTGACGTTTTCTTCGTGGCCCCAGGTGATCTAGCTCAAACTATGGGATATCCAGGACAAATGTATCGTCCTGAAGTGAAGTCTGTTGTTTCTAATACACTCGAACGCATTGTTGCATCAGGAAGAAATGCAGGTTCATTAGTAGGTGAGGAAACTTTCGAAGCTCACGCTGAAATTGGTGTAAAATTCTTTTTTACTGTCTATGACCATTGGCTTAGAGCAGGAGCGAAGAATTATTGGGATAGAGTTGCTGAAATGACCAAGTAGGGCATCACCCAATTTTTTGACCAATATTTTGAACCTTAGCTTGCTCATAAACTAAAGAGGCTACAGCGACATCTTCCATAGCGATTCCCTGGGATTCAAATAGAGTAATATCTGTAGTATTAACTCGCCCAGGGACATCGCCAACGATAACAGCTGCTAATTCACTTACACTCTCCCAACTAAGTGCACCCTGTTTAATTGGTTCTAGTAAATCACCAGATTCTAACTTTGCTTGATCTTTAGAGTCAACTACAACAACATTAGACTTTTTTACTGCCTCAAGGTCAATCTCACGGCGTTGGACAGAGTTAGAGCCTGCAGCATTTACGTGAGCTCCTGGCCTAAGCCATGCCCCTTGTAAAACGGGACATTCCGAACTCGTTATTGTGATTACAATTTCTGCAAACGTTATACAGTCCATAGGATTATCAACCGGTTTAACGGGCAATCCCAGTTTTTCAGTCATTTCTAAACAAAATTTCTCACGCCTATTCTTATCCCGTCCATATGCTTTTGCTAAAGTTATTGCCCGTACCTTGGAGACAGCTTCGAGTTGGCTTCGCGCCTGCCAACCTGTCCCAATAATTCCTACTGTGGTAGCTTCCTCATTTGCTAAATACTTTGTGGCTATTCCACTAGCCGCTCCCGTACGGATCTGCCCGAGAAGATCTGCTTCAATAATCGCAACAGGATCGCCGGAATTGCCTTGGAACAATATTACCAAAAACTGAGCACCAGACTGTGTTGTCGTGTAGGCTTTTAGGCCAGTATAGTTTAGTTCAGTACTACCAGCAGACATTACATGCAACGTCTGATTAGGAAGTTGTACCCTAGAACGAGGTATGTTGTTACCAGATCCTGTTCCAAGTTCGTGGAAAGCTTTTTCAATACTCTTAATAGCCCTATCCATAGATAATAACCTTCTGACGTCTTCTTCAGTTATATAAATCATTTCAGCCTCCATTCAAAAAAATATTCTTTTCAAAATAGAACAGATCTAGGTAATGCAATAATGAATATTACTCACTTTGTAAAATACGTGTCAAGATTAATGTCATTGTTGCAATAACTATTGTACGGCTTGACAGATTTCATTTTCTATATTATTATCGTCGAGTATGCCTCGGTTTATCCAACTTCTCAGAAATCGATTTCCTGCATTGCAATACCGTGATTTTCGTCTACTCTGGTCTGGCCAGGTTATTTCCCTTACTGGTTCAAGAATGCAACAAACGGCTATTTTATGGCATATGTATATGTTGACAGATTCTGCCTATGCGCTTGGTATTATGGCAGTTATAAGACTTATACCATCATTAATATTTTCTCCCCTTGCAGGAGTAATAACAGATGCCTACGATCGTCGACGGATACTGTTAATAGCTCAATGTTGCCTTGCTATTATCAGTGGGGTGCTAGCTTGGATTACCTGGACGGGCTATGATTCGGCTTACACACTATACGTCCTCACAGCTATCAGCGCTGGGATTGGATGTTTTGGTATTCCTGCTAAAACCGCGATGATCCCCAAATTAGTGGGAAAAAAGCATCTTGCTAATGCTATGAGTATAAACATCACAGCATCCCACGTTGCTTCTGTATCTGGCCCGGGAATAGCTGGGATTATATTAGCATCTGGGTCTATTGCCTCCGTATATTGGATAAATACCTTTTCATTTGTTTTTATGATCATTCCAGTCTTAATGATTAGGTCATCTCATAAGAGCAGTGCTGCTTCCGAAAAGATTAGCTTCCAGGCTGCCTTCGACGGGGTGCGGTTCATAAAGTCCTCTCATATCATACGTTCTGCAATGTTGCTTGATTTTGCCGCGATGTTTTTTGGTTCTGCAACATCGTTACTACCGATATTCGCGACAGAAGTTCTAGGGGTAGGCGAAACAGGATATGGATTCCTTGCAGGTGCCCCAGCTATTGGTGCTGTTCTTAGTGGAATTTTTATGTCTACATTTCCTACTATTTCACGTCCAGGTCGGTTGCTGTTTCAGGCAGTAATAGCCTATGGGATGGCAACAATTATTTTTGGGGCATCTACCAGTTTATGGCTGACGTTTGGAGCACTTTTATTAACTGGAGTATTTGATACTGTAAGCATGGTCTTGCGACACACCCTAATGCAATTATCGACTCCGGACGAATTAAGGGGGCGTATGACTTCTGTAAATATGCTCTTTGCTTCTGGTGGACCGAGACTTGGTGAAGCTGAAGCTGGACTAGTAGCTGGAATAGCCGGAGTTTCGTTTTCTGTAATTTCAGGAGGGATCGGGTGTATTGTGGCAGTAACCCTTATTGCTTACTATTCCCCCGTTTTGCGAAACTATACCTACGAAGATAGGAAATAAATTCGGAGAAACATATGATATATGATGTCCATACACATGCCATGAAATATCCTGATCATTTTGACAATACTTTCAGAAATCAGGCTACTCGAATGAGAGGTTATGAACTTGATTGGACCTCTGACTACAAAAAATATCTCTCTACTTCTTTGACAGCTGATCAACCTATTAAAACGGTAGTTTTTGGGGGGAAAGCAAAATTATCAGGATTATGGACTCCTGATAACTATGTAGCATCTTACTGCGCTAATTACCCGGACCACACTATTCCCTTTATGTCTTTAGACCCGACCCAAAAGGGTTGGCAAGAAGAAATGTATGAAGGCTTTGAAAGCCTTGGTATGAGGGGTATAAAATTGATGCCAATGTATGCTGGATTTTATCCGCAAGACACTAAAATTGATGACTTATGGAATTACGCAGTCAAGAATGACCTTCCTGTATTATTACATACAGGTACTACCTTTGTGGATCAAGCACCTATAGACTGTACCCTACCACGACACTTGGATGCAGTCGCAATCCGACACCCTGATTGCAAAATCATATTGGCCCATCTTGGACATCCGTACGAAGGAGAAACGGTAGCTGTTATACGTAAACATCCCAATGTCTATGCAGATATATCAGCTCTACATTATCGGCCCTTTCAATTTTATCATAGTCTTATGCTTGTTCAGGAATATGGAGTATGGGAGAAGTTACTATTCGGGACTGACTATCCTGTAACAACAGTGGATGACTCTCTCCGAGATTTGCGTAATCTTAATCAAATGCTCAAAGGAACAGCCTTGCCCAGGTTGCAAGAGGAAGCAATTGAAGCGATGATTCACAGGGACGCAGGTCGAATACTAGGGTTTGTCTAATTTGTGTTTAACACATTAACATTTTCTTTAGATTATTCTTGACCGGTAATCCAATTCCATAATTGAAAGTTTTTCTGCTGCTGTTTTGAAGGATCCTTAAATATATCTTCTGTTATGTAAAGGTTAGTTTGGAGGTTCGACATGAGTTCTCCCCGCCATGCCCGATAGCCCCATTTGTTGGGTTCTAAGGCATCTCCTCGAATATATGGTTTCCACATCTGGTTGATCTGGATATACCAAAGAAAGATTCCTCCGACATCACTTACTAGTATCCTTTCAGCATCCTGGTACATCTCCATACGACGGTCAGGATTACCAACGTATTCGTTTGCCTGTCGCACAAGAAGTTCAAATTTGTCATTGTGCCAAAGATGCCGGCCATTTGAAAGCCAAATAGTTAGTAGATTCCCAGCATCAATGAAATCATATTGGTAAGGTATCATCCCAAAAGTTAGTGTCTTCCCGCTCATAGAATCCAGATATACTTTTTTCTCTACATTGCGGACACCCACCTCTATATTGAGATGCTGATTCAACATCGCTTGGACAGCTTCAGCGGCCGTTGCATTAGTTGCGGTTTCACCACGTAACCAGATATCCACTTGTGGTAATCCTCGTCCATCAGGATAACCTGCTTCAGCAAGATAACGTCGAGCAAGATCTGGATCGAAACGTTGCAGTGGTGCTAACTCTTTGTTATTTGATCCTGGAAATCCCGGTGGCAACATGGAGGATGCTGGTAGACCCACGTCTCGCATCGCTGATTTAACAATAGCTTGAACATCAATAGCATGAGCAAATGCGCGCCGCACACGTACATCACTAAAGGGTAAGTTGTAAGTATCCAACATCAAATAAAATGTTGCAAAATCTGTATAAGTATTGAGTTCGGCTTTCATTTTGGGATCCGCTTTTATCCGATTTATTTCTGCCTGGTTTGTTAGCGGAACATAGTCAACTTCTCCTGCCTCGTAAGCAGGCAAAAACTGCGGAGGGACAGCAAGATTATATAACTTTGCTACAATTTTTTCGAGCATTGGTTTCGTAGGGCCTCTATAATGCTTATTAATTTTCAGAACAATACGGTCTCCCTTTATCCATTCAGCTAGTCGGTAAGGGCCACTCCCAAAATGAGTTTCTGGACGAGTTGCCCATTCAGGGCCATATTTTTCAAATAAGTGTGTGGGAGAAACCCAGCTTTTAGCGAGAAGAAGAGGTAAGTAAGGAGTTGGACGTTCGGTCTCAAATATTAAGGTATGGTCATCAAGAGCTTTGACACCAAGAGAATCTAAAGGTAGATCTCTTGCAACAACTTTGGTCCAATTTTTGATAGCTCGAAAATACCATTCAAAGTCGAATCCCGTTTGAGGATTAGCCCACCGACGAAAAGTAGCTTCGTAATCTCGAGCAGTTAAGGGGTGGCCATCCGCAAAAATCATCCTCTTTCTAATCTGGTACTTCCAAGTTAAACCATCACTAGATAACTCCCAATGAGTTGCCCCCGCTGGAATTAAATTAAAATCTCGGTCAACTCGTGTTAATGGCTCGGCGACCAAGCCAACACCCCAGGCCTGTTTATAAGTAGAAGTAC
>CAZQGS010000048.1:0-242021 GCA_964593235.1 uncultured Gemmatimonadota bacterium
ATTCTTAAAGGACACCTGCCAGGTTTTGATGTGATTCTGCATCCAAGCAATGGCTCAGAAGATAATTTAAATAACCTAGTTAAAAATCAGGTCGAAGCCATTCTTGTGCAGAGTGATATTTAGAACGGTTATGTGCGAAAAAACCCTGATATAGACGACCAGATAGTGGGGCTACAATCTACCTTGTATACTGAGTATGTTCAGCTGATCGTTAATGAAGAAAGTGGCATCACAGGTATCTCCAATTTGGATACAAATGGACATGTTGTGTATGTGGGGCCCCGAGGCTCGGGGACACACAGAGCTTGGGAAGGGTTTGTGCTTCAGGACCCCAAATACGGTGATTTTACGACCAGGTTTGCTAATTATGAAGAAGCTCTCAAGGAGGTTTCGAAAGATCCGAGAGCCGTGATGTTATTTGTCGCTGGTCTAAATTCAGACCTCCTGAAAGAAGCAGAGTTGGAATACGGAAATCAATTGAGTATGGTTGCAGTAGATGAACATTATTTCAGTACTGCAGTAGATCAATTTGGCAATACTATTTATGAGGTAGCTACAATTCCTCATGCAACCTATCCTAAGTTGCAAGAAGGTTGGTTTTTTGGTTATTTTGATAGCAGTGTAGAAACGCTAACCGTAGATGCTATCTTGATTCTGTCCAAACAATGGGTTGATACGTATGGAAGCGAACCAATGACACGATTTGAAGATGCAATGTGGCGTTCTTTAGATGATATAAAGCCAGTTGTGGGTGAGGAGTAAAAAGTCCCAGATGAGTTTCCATATAATTCGGTCTGTAGCTAGGAAAAAGGCGAAGAAAACCGTTGGTTTTTTTAGGAAAAAACCCAAACGGGCTGATCAGAATCTTCCACTTGGCGTCGCAATTGATAGATTAGTCGATATTCCGGGAGCGACTTTATCTACTTTTAGTGGAATTATCGAGTTTGATTTCCCATCATTCCCTTTGGCAATCGAGGCTATTGGCATGATTGACCTGGGTGATGGAGCAATGGCTTATCGATGCTATCTGCATAATACTCCAGCATTTCTCCAGGTGGTCTCGGAGAATGGAGAAGCGGTGGAATGTAGACTCTATGTGCTCGATGAAGAAGTTTACCCCCCTTCAGAAAAAGAATGGCAACGATGGTTAAATAATCAAGATGGTATTATAGGTTCTCCGGAAGTTCTTCATGGTACCGGCAAAGAATTTTCCTATATACGTGAATGGATGGATGGTGATACCCAAGTAGAACCAGTTCAGGTTAATGAATCAATTATCAAAAATTCCTATGATGATAACTTGGTCCAAGAGTCACAGGAAACCATGTCCTATTTTCGGGTGGCTACTGGAGATCCTCACGATCTAGATGATCCTGAACGTATTGATGAATTTTTATTGATTAATGCTGGTGAGGGAGTTATCGAATTATACTTAGGGGTGGATCTTCTGCTTGAAGAAGTTAGTGTTATTTGATATAAAAAATAATATGTCTTTACCCTATTCAATACAGAAACAAGAAAGGATAGAAATATGATCTGGCGATTTCTTTCCCGTGTTGGGAAAAAACAGGCTGGTAATGCTCTAGAATCTTTCACTCAAGCCGTGGTAGCTTTCGATCCAGAAACAGCTTCTGAAGCTCAGATATCGCTTATGGAGGAAGAGCTTGATAAACTAGGGCAGCGAGTGGGAAAAGCAGAAATGGCAGTTAAGAAGGATCATGAGGAAACTGAGGCTCTTCTGACGCAGTATGACCGTTATATGGCTGCAGCAGAGCGCCTCGAAGGCCAACTTGCAGAGGCTGCTGAAGATCAAAAGAGTACATTGGAAGAGAGTTTGGAAAAGCTAGTTTCTGAATTAGAGCGTTTGCAACCCGAGATCGAGAGAGAGCGTGAGGAAGATAAAGAAGCGGAAGCTTTTGCGAAGGAACTTCGGCAGACTTACGATGAAGCAGCAACAAAGTTGAAGAAGTCCCAAACCCAACTTAAACAAGCTCAGCGCCGCATGGAACAGGCTCAGATGAAAAAAGAACGAGCTCTTGAACGCGCTGAAGGAGTCAGAGAGGCTTCAGGGTTAACTAGTTCGATGGGAGGCTTAGATACTGCTCTCAATGCTATGGATAAGGAGACAGAAAAAGCAGAATCAGCTTCTCGGGCAGCAGAACTTAAGATTGGAGCATTTGGCCAGAAAGAAATAACTGACGATCCTAACATTTCAGCTGCTCTTGAAGCGGCTGAGAAACCGGCTCTCCCTGCAGCAGCCTCGTCCAAAGAGCGTCTGGCAACACTTCGTACGCGTAGATCTTAAATTTCGAAAAAAATTAGTGAGGCTCATCCGAAAAATTGGTAATCGGAGAGCCTTGCTGTATAGAAATGAACCTATTTTTCACAAAAAATAAAAAACGTTCCAATGGAACATTTTATAATATTCCTTAAGGGGGTGTAATATTTCTAGATTTTCTTCTTCCCTCCTTTCAGCAATACATCGTATTGGCCCATATGTCTTGGCTATCAATATAATTTTTTATTTTATTGAGCTACAGTATTCCCAAACAGTTAGTAGTCTAGATAAAGAAGCTTGGAGTGGATTCATATGGCTTGAACGTTTAATTGCCGGAATATTTACCTTGGAATACTTGTTGCGTATAAGAGTCGCATCAGCCAAAAGGAAATACATTTTTAGTGCCTTGGGTGTGATAGACCTGGTTAGTATATTACCATTTTGGGTGGGATTTTATCCTGGGTTGTCACAAGAAGAACTTGGTTTGGTTCGAGGTGCTCGGACTCTGAGGCTATTAAAGATGTTCCGTTACAATTCAAAGCTCTCAGAATTTGCTAAATCGCTATATTCTAGTAGGATACGGATTATACCGATCATTCTGATTACAGTAATGTACTTAATGATCAGTTCAACAATAATTTTTGAGGTGGAAAGGCGAACCCAGCCTGATGTATTTAAAGTCTATGGTGATAGTATTTGGTGGGCTGTAGTGACATCGACAACCGTTGGCTATGGTGACAAAGTTCCTATCACTCCGTTAGGACAAGGAATTAGTGTCTTAATGATGATGGTGGGGATTAGTATTGTGGGAATGGTATTCGGTTTTTTTGCTGAAGCCTACCACGATTCTCGGCAACCACTAGATGAGGTTTTAATGGAAACATACTGTAAGGCCCTTAAAGAAGAGGGGGCTGGAGGGTTAGCAGTTAAGGCCTTACGTGAAAGTAATAATAATCCTCAGTTTATAATTTTTGCTAATACTATGGATAAATTTATAAAATCCAGTCCGCCCAAGGATAATAATCAGAATAAGATATAAAATTGTCAATTAGGATCAGGCAGTTGAGTTACTAATTCTGGTTTTTTGTTTCATCATTTTTGAAAGTGTTAATTAATTTCTTTAGAGAGATTAACTCTTTTAATCTTCTCGAATCTTTGCGTGTAAAACGGTCTGTGAAAGCATCATAAATAGGAGTTTCCGGGGCTCCATCTATTCTTGTGACCGTAACGCTTAAATATAACTCTTCAGCTTTTTGGGAGACTTTTTTCCACGCGGGAGAAAGTAAAGCGAAATTCCATACAGCTTTCTCGTCTGGCTGTAAGTCTTTCCCTTCCGTATGCCTTATATTGTAGTTGAAGTCATCCTCCAGAATCCATTTTCTTGTTTCCCGTCTACGAAGTGTGCCTCTAAAATATACCTTGCCAATCGCATGCTCTGTTTTGTTTTCTACGGTTAGCTTTACAACTGACTGACCTCGCTGTCGGTAAAACTCTGCCCTTCTTATAAAAACATCCTTTAGGTTTTCCATCGCAGTTTCTGTATTATTTTTTTTCTCTTCTAACTTTCTTATCGCTTTGTCGACTCTGTCGTTCCATTCTTCAAAGATTTCGGTGGCATTCATGCCATCCAAACGAGTTCTGATACGATTTTTTATAGCAGCTGAGGCATTTAGCGCACTAATAATATTGTCGCTATATAGATATTCAAACCCTTTCATTATTTTTTCCAGTTTTTCGTGATCCTTTTTATCTAACGTACCCTTGATTGTGGCCATAGATGTATCGAAAGATTTTTCATCAGACCCATCCACGGTTGGTCCCGTTTGACAAGCTACCAAAACCAAGATGATTGGGAGAATAAAAAGTTTTTTTACCTCGCTCCACGCTATTCTTGTTTGAATGAAACTCTTATATGTATTTTGTTTCTTATGTTTAATCATAATTTTTATTTAGACGTCTCAGAAGACATTTAGTTCTGCTGTTTTCATCACTTAGTAATATTGTTCCTTAAAAATTCTCAGGTTACCGAATCGGTTACCAACGTTTTTGGTATTCATTCTCTAAAATGAAACTTTGAAGTTCCACACGGGACAGGACCGATGTTCCAGTTTTTTGAACGATAATTGTTGCGGCATCATTAGCAATTTTTGCTGCTATTCTAAGGGGTATACCCAATGCTGCGCCTATGGCAAGTCCTGCCCTAACAGTATCACCACACCCAGCTCTATCTGCTGGTACGACGTCGTAACCTGGTATATGGAAAAACTTAGTGGATTCAATACCACAGATTCCATATTCTCCCAATGTTACTACGGTATTCAAGCAACCTAGTAAATCATGTAGGTTTTTACAGCTTGATTTTAGTTTTTTTAAAGAAAAATCTTTAATAAGTTCTGCCGCCTCTGTTGCATTTGGAGCAATTATATTTACCCCATAAAATAGATCTTTGTTAACTGGTTTAAAATCGACAATCACTGGGATGCCTAGAAATCGACATTGCTTGATTATTGGCTTTGCACTTTCTGCAGTAAAGATCCCCTTATCATAATCACTCAAAACAACTACATCCGTACTAGGTAATAAGCCAAAAACCTCATCTAAAAGTTTGGCACAAACTTTTCTTCCCAGTTTTTTTGTTACCTCTGTATCACGCCGAAGAAGATATTCGTCATCTAAATAAAGTCTGGTTTTAGTCGTAGTGGGCCTATTAGCATCTTGGATCAATCCGTGCTTAATAGATTTTTCATTAGCGAGTTCGCAGATCTTAAAGTAGTTTTCATCCTGACCGGTTAGTCCAATAAGTGACGTTTTAACGTCAAGAGAGGCTAAGTTCGCAGCCACATTACCGGCTCCTCCAAGGGTTTTGATAGTTTTTTTCGCTTTATAAGCTCGTTTCCCCAACTTTTCTGAATCTATGGGTTTGCTATCAACAGTATTGCAGAACTCATAGACATCAAGCATAATGTCACCCACTACTAAGGCCCTAAGATTCGGGATCATTTTAATTATTTCTAGTTCTTTAATTTGGTTGTCTTTTTGGGTTTGGTTCATGGACTTTCCATATCAATGCCAAGGTCTTTAGTAGAGAGTATGCGGGAAATGAGATCTCCTTGGTCAAGAATAGGGTAACCAGCTTGACGAGCTCGGTGTTGGTCTTCAGGGCCGGTATAACCCCAAGTCGCCAGCATAAGTTCCAGTACAGGTTCTTGTGTCCTAAAGTACGAATTGAGTTCATCCAGATTTCCTATAGAATCGTCGATGAAGGAGTATTTTGACCGCTGGAACCGGGAGTGGATCTTAAGTAGATTATTAATTTTGGTAATTCCACCGTCTCCAGAATAAATATTTTCCTCAAGAACAGGAAGTTTGAAATGGTGGCACAAGGTAAAAGTAGCAGCACTGTTTTTATTTGTCAGGATTATTAGCTTTTTAGTATTGCGGTCTTTTAATATTTCCCAAACTGGCTCATATACCGAATTAAGAGATTGCCATCTATGAATGTCATAATCAACGAAACGTTTTCTTGCCGAGAAAAAACTCTCTGTCCGTTCCACAAGCGAAACATCTGAACCATCACGAATAGAACAATATTCAGAATCTTTCAATCTCGAGTTTCCAGGTAGTGTACTATTTGCTAAACACCATTCCATAAGATTAAGGGCATCTCCAGCAGGTTGGACATGGTATCGATTGGTAAGAAAAAGTTTTGCTGAGTTTCCTGGAAGATTATCTGGTGAGGTGACAAGTTCTCCAGAAACTGCATTGTAGGCAGTAACGGACATCTCAACGACAGAATTTAACAAAACCCCATCAAAATCAAAAATAAGCAAGGAATCTTTCTCAGAGAGATCGATGTCATTCATGGTTACAGTATCCCTTGAGTTTCCACAAAAAGAGCATAGAGAGATTGGCTGGCTGTCATAAAAAGTCGATTTCTTTTTATTCCACCGAAACAAAGATTAGCACATGGTTCTGGCAGATGTATCATCCCTAATTTATCACCTTCAGAGGAGAAACAAATTACGCCATTTGTGTCAGGCCCCCCCCAACCAGAGGCTGCCCATAAGTTACCATCTTCGTCTGTTCGAATTCCATCAGAAGATGCTGGCTTCATGTCAGTAAAAATCTGAGACCGAATGACTTTGCCATTAGCTAATTCCAATACACGTATATTAGCTGGGCCGTCAGCATCATGAGATGCTCCAGTGTCTACAACGTAAAGACGTGATTCATCAGGTGAAAAACAGAGACCGTTAGGTTTTACAAAATCATCAGCCACTACTGTTGTCCGACCACGCTCGGGTTCGAGCCGGTACACCCGGGTCGGATTCTCAAACTCGGCTTTGTGCCCTTCGTAGTTCATTAGTATCCCGTACCCTGGATCGGTAAACCAAATTGACCCATCAGAATGGACAACTACGTCGTTTGGGGCATTAAGACGTTTACCGTCGAAACTATCGATCAAAACAGTCATTGTTCCATCATGTTCGGTTCGAATTACTCTCCGAGTATCATGTTCACATGAGATAAGTCGACCTTCTATATCTCTTGTATTTCCATTAGTATTATTAGCAGGTTGCCGAAAAACGCTAACTTTTCCAGTTTCTTCGGCCCACCGTAACATTCGGTTATTAGGAATATCACTCCATAGAAGGCAGCGGTAATCTCCTATCCACACTGGACCTTCAGCCCACCGAGCGCCCGTATGTAGTCGTTCTATCGCTGCTGTATGTAATATGTAGGGTTTGAATCGTGGGTCTATGATATCAATATTGGGGTCCGGATAAGCTACAACGCCACTATCCCAATCTCTGTCATAGTTGGACATGGTTACTCCTGATTAATAACTTTTGCAAATGGTTATCTTGTAAAAGTTTAATATTAAATAAAGCTCCAATAGTTGTTTAAGGGAATTTGCCCAAACTGTTATAGCAACCCGAAAATAAGAAGAGAAGAGCTCCAAGACAAGCGGGAAATTGTTATTTGCTAGGTTCCTCTGGTATCACCATAAAGATTAATATGTATTCGCGGACAAAAACGGAACCCTTGTGCCTTGCAAGCTTCAGCTACCCAGACACCCTTTTCATTTAATTCTCTGATGGTCTTTCCTTGGGGCATAAGAAGAACTCTGGTGCGGTCGACATTATTTAATTCGTTCAGTATTAATTCTATTTCGATAAGATCTTCTTTATCATCAACTACAAATTTAATTTGATAAGGGTAGTTTCTTAAGAACCGGTTGATTACAGGAATATTAATTCTCAATTTTTCATGGTTTTGAGAATACTTCCCGTTTTCCACTATCCAGGGTGTTGAATTAGACAATTTGGGGCTGATAGAAATAAGATCACAATTTAGGTCAGTATACAAGGTGCCAGCGGTTTCTATAGTAATATGGTATCCTTTTGTATGGAGAGATTCTGCAAGTTCAGCCAAATCTTTCATTAGAAGTGGTTCCCCTCCCGTAATAACAGCGTGGCGGGTTGGGAATTCGATAGTTTTTTCCACTATCTCTTCAATGGTATATTCACTTCCTTCAGGTTCCCAAGAAGTATAGCGAGAATCACACCAAAGACAGCGAAGATTACATCCCGATGTTCGTATGAATACTGAAGGAATACCACTGAACAGGCCTTCACCTTGTATAGAATAGAATATTTCAGAAATATACATGGGTTAATTATCTCTCAATAACAATAATAAGGGTAAGAATCAATTTTCTGATTTTCCATTCCTCAGGTTATATATCTACACGACCCAATTGTGCTGTTGACAGTCCTATCTCAGGGGAATATATAGAGCTTTAGCTGTTTGTCAAATTACCAGTCGAAACCGTATTTTCTATTTTATACTAGATCAAAACAGGAGTAGCCAAGTGGAAGGACCTCGAGGATTAGAACCCGATGAGTTTGATTCTCTTTGTATACTTATCAATAATGTGTTTCGAAATGATGGTGATGGGAAAATGGAGCAACAATATCCCCTTCTTTTTGATTCCAAAAACTTTGAAAATCTGCTCGTCATGGTTGATAATGGTATAGTGGTCTCTCATGTTGGAACATTAACTCGAGATATATCAATTTGTGGCTATCGAATGTCAACCATGAGTATAGGAGCAGTAGCCACTAACTCCAAATACAGGAGAAAAGGCCTTGCCACTTTGTTAATGAAGACGGCAGTTAGTCATGCTGAAAACCAGGATACGCTTTTAATGTTTATATCAGGAGGGAGAGGCCTTTACACTCGTCTAGGTGCAAAACAGATAGGGAGATATACTCACTATGCTATTCCTCGAGGGGTAATACCCTTTGGTAATACCCAGCTCCGTATGGTAGAAAATTATGATTTAACTAAAATGACTAATTTATATGCACAAGAATCGAGTCGTTATATTAGATCTAATAAAGACTTAAAAGCCGTAATAAACGCTCAATGGATTTGTGATCGGGCTGGTGAGGTTGTAGGTGTCTACGAGGATAACCAGTTGGTTGCCTACGCTGGTATTCAGAAAGAAGATAGTTCTAGAGTAAGGCTAGTTGAAATTTCTGGTTCGCGATCAGCAATCATGCGAGGGTTACCTAGCCTGTATGATCGCTATGGGGTGGAATTTGTCGAGATGGTAATAGCCGAATCTGATATTGAAATGGCTTCTTTGGTTCGATCTTATGGTATTAGACCAAATCCTCTAGGATTTCCCGGGACAATTCTTGTGCTCCAACCTGAAAAACTTCTAAAACTCTTGGATTCTTATATCAAAGATGTTTTGGGGCAATTGTTGCTAGAGTGGGAAGTTTTAAACGGAACCATACTTTTTAAATGTGGTGGGCAACATCATATCATTGAACGGGATCAATTAGGAGCTTTTGTCTTTGGGACTTTATCACCCCAGGAGGATCCCATTACAAACATTCCAGATGGTCCGCTACGGAACTTGGTCCAAAGTGTATTTCCTCTCCAGATCCCGTTATATGGGTTCAATTATGTTTGATATAGAATGGATTGAAAAAATTACTCCAACACTTTTAAGGACAGATGTGAAGGGAATTTTTTGGTAAAATATACTCTGTGGGTAGCTTTTTTGTAGTCATCTGCATCTGCTTCGTAAATACTAGGCATCCAAGTTTGTGGATTTCTATCCACCATAGGAAACCAAGTGCTTTGTATTTGTACCATCACCCTGTGTCCTCTTAAAAAGGTGTGGGCGACGTCTTGCATGTCAAAAACAATTTCTGTGATTTCTCCAGAGGTCATAGGCTCTGGATTAGTAAAACTGTTTCGGTACCGTGCTCGCATAACTTCGCCCCTAATCATGAGTTGAAAACCACTCATTTTTGGACTGTTAGGGTTCCCTTTTGTATCTTTGGTAACATCAGGATAGACATCTATTAGTTTAACAATGAAGTCAGCATCTTCACCCGTAGTGGTAACATAGAGGTGTGCAAAAAGTTCACCAGTTATCGTTAGGTTTTCTTGAAGGACTTCTGACTCGAAGACAAGAACATCTGAGCGGGATGCTGCAAACCGTTGGTCTTGAATAAGATATTTGTCATCTCGGGTAATAACAATTTGGGAGGTATGTGGTACAGGCTTTGCCGGGTCACTAACATATTCAGCATAATCATTTGTTCCTACGGGTGAATCAAAAGATAGTTTCTTATTTGGTTTTAAATATAGAGATAAGTCTTTCGTTTTTTCTGGTGGCCATTGATCAAAATGAAACCACTTGTTCAAACCAGTAACAAAAATATTGGCTTCGGCCAAATTAGGATTTGGCGTATCCTTCAGATAATAGTTAAAAAATGGGAATTCAATTTTTTCTCGGTATTGTGTCGCTGTTGGTTGTTCAAAATAAATATCCTGATAATTCCGGCCACTACCGCTTGACCAACCTCCATGCCACCAGGGTCCCATAACGAGATGGTTGTGGACACCAGTATTATTTTTTTCAATAGCAGCATAAGTTTTTAAAGGACCATATAGATCCTGGGCATCAAAAAATCCCCCGACAATGAGAACGGCAGGGGTTATATCTCTTAGGTGGGGAAGTGGGGTCCTCGATTGCCAGAATGTATCATAATTAGGGTGGTTCATCATATCATTCCAAATCTTATTCTTACCGAGTAAATATTTTTTATTAATATTTGAAAGAGGCCCAAGGTCGAGATACCATTGGTATCCATCAGCGGTCCCATAATCACTGAATCCAGTGGCCCGTTTTGTTGTAGGTTTTGGTCTTGGGTGGCCGTAAAAGGATAGAAAACTAAAACTAGCCTGCAGCTGAAATGCCCCGTTGTGATGCCTGTCGTCCCCAATCCACCAATCGGTAACGGGGGCCTGGGGAGAAACCACTTTGAGAGCTGGGTGAGCGTTAATTAGAGCGTGGGTAGCATAGAATCCGGGAGCTGATATTCCCCAAACTCCTACTCGTCCATTGTGATTAGATATATTTGTTAGTAGCCAGGAAATAGTATCATAAGCATCGGTGCTTTCGTCAATATCCATATTGGATCTCTTTGGGGAATTATGGGGCCGTACAGCTTCAAAAATGCCCTCCGACATCATACGCCCCCGCACATCTTGGTAGACAATAATGTATCCATCCCTTGCGAAAAGCATAGAAGGCCCTATCCGGGATTTTAATTTTCCCCCGTAGGGAGCTACGCTGTATGGTGTGCGCTGCAAAAGGATAGGATACTTTTTTGTGTTATTTTTAGGAATGTAGATCGAGGTGAAAAGCCGAATCCCGTCACGCATCGGTATATAGCGTTCTAGTTTTTCATAATGTTTTGCGATATAACGTGCATCATCATTGGCTTGTCCCCAAATAAAACCCGGAGTACAGAAAAGGATCATTGGAATGAATAAAAAGACCAAGCATGGGATAAATTTCATAAGACAGGCTCCAGAAAGATTATTTTCTATTTTATTACTCACATATTGAACTTGAAAAACTGACTGTATTCTAATGGCCTAGCTTGTTGAGCCTTTATTTTGAGGTTCAACAGGCTTCTGAGGATGATCTGTAAGGACTAATACAATATCCGTATAGATTAAAGATTTAGTTCTGTCTTAAGAGTTATTATGTAAAAAGGTTTTGTGCCTTATTGCATAAATAAAACCCGTTGCAAACCTGTCCAAATTTGGAGTAAGGGGATTCCATAGAAAAACATTTTTGAACTGAACCGGCAGAAATAATTATGCTAAATTTCCTGTATCGACTGAACAGAGGACATGTCGTGTACTCCACTGTCTTGCAGAGAAACTGAAGATTGCAGTTCAAGGATTGCATCCTTATGAAGTGCATCAATGTTGGGACATCCTGCGGTAGCCATGCCAGATCGGAGCATCTGCATAACGACAGGTAATTTATCGTAGACAGACCCGGCATGGGGAACTTGGCCAACAATGCCTTCTTCAAAAAATGTGTTAGCAAGTTGGGCATAACGCCGGTTATTAAATGCTTTTTTGCTTCCTTCCATCCAATATTCCTTCACAAGGTCCCCTCCCGCATTTCGTACTAATTCACCATGGCTTTCAGTAAATCTTGCTAGAAGATTACCCATCATAAGTGTATCAGCTCCCAGAGAAAGTGCGATAAGCATATCTGCCGGGCCTTGAATGCTTCCATCAGCAATAAGAGGAAGGTATGTACCTTGCTTTATTGTCCACTGGTCACGAGCTTTAGCAACTTCCTGAATTGCTGTAGCCTGTCCCCGCCCTGTTGCCTTAACCATCTGAGTTGTGCATCCAGATGCTATTCCCATCCCAATTTTAATAGCATCAGCACCACATTCAGCTAGATAATTGAATCCTTCGTCTGTTACCACATTACCAGCTATAACCGGAATATCATAATGAGATTTGATCCATTTTAACATCTCTCCTTGATATTCTGTGTGGCCATCGGATGCGTCAATGACAATTACATCCACCTGGTGTTCAATCAATGTTCTAACACGTTCTCGATCCTCCAAATGAGTGGATACAGCAGCACCAACTACCAGTCGCTTTTGCCCATCTTCTGTGGAGTGAGGATGACGAATATGTTTATCTAGATCTTTTTTGAATACCACAGATACTAACATACCATCGGGTGAAACAATAGGTAAAAAGCCACGGCCATACTCGATCATACGAGTATTTGCTGTTTTTAAATCGTCATTTTCAGTTCCCGATTGGACATCTCGCTTCATGCGGTCTTGGACAAGCTGGTCCTGGTCGTAACGTTCATCAAAATCTTTGTCTGTTATAACCCCAACTAATTTCCCATTAAATACCCCATTTTGGGTAACAGGAAATGTGGAATAACCAGTGTCATTAATTATAGCAATGACTTCCTTAATTGTTTGTTTGGGAGACAGTGTGACAATTGCGGTCTGGAAACCGGCCTTAAATCGTTTTACCGCATCAATTTTTGTACACTGTTCTTCGATCGTTTGACTTACAGGGAAAACCCCCATGCCACCTAACTGAGCCATGGCGATCGCTAGTTCGACACTTGTAACCGCTTGCATAGCTGCACTGAGAAAAGGAGTTCGAAGACAAAGAAAGTCATCATTCAGGCGACAGAGTCTAGTCTCTAGAGAAACATTCTGAGCACCACCTTTTGATCGCGTTAACCTTGGGAGCAGGCGGTATTCTTTGAGGCTATGAGAAGTGGTAGAGGTTATCTGAGCCATCTATATCCTCCAAGTTACTCTGGTAGTGGTTATATCTACTAATTGATAAAATTTTTTCTTAAAGTTCATTGTTAGTTTAACTACTCCGGATACGGTAATAACAGTTACACTGTTTCCGAAGAACGTTAATGTATGTTGGCATTAACAATTTGTAAATATTTTAAAAAGTTTCTGCCCTCATTGTGTTTTGCCGATTTTTTTTAGTGCAAGAATTCCAGGAAGTTTCTGCCCCTCTAATAATTCTAATGAGGCACCTCCACCAGTAGAGATATGGCTCATATCACCTCCAATTCCAAGTATTTTTATAGCGGCGGCGGTATCTCCGCCCCCAATAATTGATATTGTTCCCCTCTTAGTCGCGGTTGCCACTTCATTTGCTATTATTGAGGTCCCTTTCAAAAAGGTGGGTTTTTCAAAAATCCCCATGGGGCCATTCCACAGTATAGTTTTAGCTCGCCCAATAGCTTCAGAAAATCTATTTCTTGTCTCTGGCCCGATGTCAACACCCATCAATCCATCCGGTATTTTCGAGACTACCCTGGCTAACGATTCATTTGCAGGGTGTGGTACTACAATATGGTCAATAGGAAGTAATATCGGTTTTTTGAGGAATTCAGCCCGTTTTAGAACAGCTTCAGCTGTCTTAAGCTGACTTTTTTCTACAAGACTTTTTCCGATTGATTCACCACGGCTGGCAAGAAAAGTATAGGCCATCCCACCGCCAATAATTAATGCGTCTGCAATTTCGATAAAACGTAAGGTTGTAGCTATTTTATCTGAAACCTTAGCACCCCCAAGTAATACGACGAAGTTTCTCTGGGGATAATTTATGGCATCAGAGAGATATCGAAGTTCCTTCTCCATAAGAAAACCAGCTGCACGTTCGGGCAGAAAACATGTTATCCCTTCCGTAGAAGCATGAGCACGGTGGGCAGTGCCAAATGCATCGTTGATATAAATATCTCCAAGTTTGGCTAATTGACGTGCAAAATCCATGTTGTTTTGTATCTCGCCGGGATGGAAACGAACATTTTCTAATACAAGACATTCACCATTCTTTAAGTTTCCTATTTCATTTTGGACAGTATTGCCGATAGTCTCTGGGATATAAGTAACGCGGTAGTTTGTCAGGGTTGCTAGTCGTTCTACTATTGGTTTTAGTCGGAGTTTCTCAACAATCCCTTTAGGTCTGCCAAGATGGGCAATCAAAATAGCTTTTCCACCGCGTTTTAAAATGTAGTGTATAGTCGGCAAAGAAGCTAGGATTCGGGAGTCATCGGTGATTTTCCCCGAGGCATTAATAGGAACATTGTAGTCGACTCGAACTAGTACTTTTTTTCCTGCTAGTTCAAGGTCAGTGATAGAAAGAATATCCATTAACTTTAATCCAGTGAAAAATGCTTGTTTATCTAATGGCGATACTATTTTCTACTTTACTCGATTGATTAAATATGTTAGTATGGTAGCTCTATTAATAGTGTTAAGGGTGAATATGCAATTAGGTCCTCTGACTTGTTTCCCCAAATAACCTTATTAAACGATTTAAAGCAACGGTAATCCGGTTTTTTCAGAGTTAAAGTTATGAACGATTAAAACGTGTTCGTAGCCTTAATTGGTATTGGATTTGGATAATAATGAGAAAATTTCAGGGTTTATACCATCCTTCATATGATCATGATGCCTGTGGCGTAGGTGTTTTGGCTAATCTAAATGGCTATAAATCTCACGATATAATTAGGAATGCCATCCAGGTTCTAGAGAATCTGGGGCATCGGGGTGCTTGCGGTTGTGATCCAGCTACAGGTGATGGTGCTGGATTAATGTTCCAGATTCCTCATGCTTTTTTTAGAAAAGAATGCCAATTAATTAATATTTCTCTCCCAGAAGTGGAAGAATATGGCATTGGAATGGTTTTTCTGCCGAGGGATTCTAAAAATCGGGTATGGTGTGAACAGAAGGTTGAGCAAACAGTTCTTGCAGAAAGTCAGGTTTTCATGGGTTGGCGTGATGTGCCAACCGATGCCAATCAAATAGGAGAATTGGCAAAAAGAACTTCTCCATTTATTCGTCAATTTTTTGTTAAGAGAGGTAAAAATATTGAAAATCGGGAGCAGTTCGAGCGAAAACTCTATGTTATTAGAAAAGTTATTGAAAGTGCTATTTATCAAGAATTATCGGGTGATGATTTTTACATTGTGAGCCTTTCAAGTAAAACTATTATCTATAAAGGGCTACTTCGAGCAGACCAACTTGGTTCTTTTTACGATGATCTTAACGATGAAATGATTGTTACCGCTTTAGCTCTAGTCCATTCCAGGTACAGTACGAATACTCTCGGCTCCTGGCAATTAGCTCACCCCTATAGGATGCTTTGTCATAATGGGGAAATAAATACTATAAGGGGTAATAAGAACTGGATGCATTCACGGGAATGCAGTTTATCTTCAGCACTTTTCGGTGACGATATAACTAAATTAAGCCCAATCATTCACGAGGGAGCTAGTGATAGCGCAGGTTTCGATAGTGTACTTGAACTCCTTGTCTCTGCTGGGCGCTCTTTACCCCACGCACTTATGATGATGATCCCTGAGGCATGGGAAAACTGTGAAGTCATGCCAGATAATAAAAAAGCATTCTATGAGTATCAGAGTTGTTTGTTAGAGCCGTGGGACGGACCAGCTCTCATAGCTGCCTGTGATGGAAATCGTATTTGCACTACACTCGATCGTAACGGACTTAGGCCTTTCCGGTATGTGGTTACCAACGATGATTTTGTGGTAGGAGCATCGGAGGCTGGAGTTTTAGACATCGATCCAGAAAAGATAATTGATCGCGGTCGACTAGAACCTGGTCGGCTGTTCCTTGTTGATACTGAACGTGGCTGTCTTGTTGCTGATGAGAAAATAAAATATGAGATAAGCTCTAGTAAACCTTATCGTAAATGGGTTTCCAATAACATGATTAACTTAGAAGACCTTCCAATATCCTCTGCCACCCCAGGTTATGATAAGAAATTGCTAAGAGAACATCAACAAGCCTTTGGCTATACTAATGAGGAGCTGGAAATTTTACTAAGTCCCATGGCAACTGAAGGGGATGAACCCATTGGCTCTATGGGTAATGATACACCATTAGCAGTTCTATCGAATAAGCCACAACTCCTCTTCCATTACTTTAAACAGTTATTTGCTCAGGTGACCAATCCTCCTTTGGATGCTATTCGTGAAAAATTAGTTACATCTCTAGCAAGCTCGATTGGACCCCGGAATGATCTATTAACTGAGACGCCCGAGCATTGTCGTCAGGTTCGAATAAGTCGACCCGTGCTAACTAATACTGAATTATCCCAGATTCAGAGTCTAAATTACGACGACCTGAAATCCAAAACTCTGCCCATGCTTTTTAGAAAAACGTCATTATCAGATGCTCTTGAAGTTGCAGTAAATGAACTGTGTATCAAAGCTTCCCGTTCTATAAGAGAAGAGGGTGTCACTGTCCTAATTCTATCCGATCGAGGTATGGATCGGGATTGGATTCAGATCCCCAGTTTGCTCGCAACGTCGGCTGTTCATCACCACCTTATCCGAGAGGGATTGCGAGATCAGGCATCAATAGTAGTAGAAACGGGAGAGCCCAGAGAGGTAATGCATTGTTGTCTACTTATTGGTTATGGTGCAACTGCTCTGAATCCTTACTTAGCACTTGAGACCGTTAGATCGATAGCCTCGGATGGTTTGATTGATTGCGACGGTACAATAGCACAGGAAAACCTAATTAAGGCGCTATGTAAAGGTATTCTGAAAACGATGTCTAAAATGGGTATTTCCACAATTAGGTCCTATCATGGAGCACAGATTTTCGAGGCTCTTGGAATACAACAAAAAGTTATAGAGAAATATTTTACATGGACCAATTCTCGAATAGAGGGAATTGGACTACAAGAGATCGAAATAGAATATCGTAAACATCACAGCCAAGGTTATCCCGATAGACCTTTACCTCATTCCCCTCTTCTTGAGGATGGTGGTTACTACAAGTGGCGTGCAGATGGAGAGTACCATCAATTTAATCCTCAGTCAGTGGCCTTACTGCAGAATTCTACCCGATTGGGAGACTATCAAATTTTTCGACAGTTTACAGACAGTATAGATAGTCAAAGTCAGCATCTGGGCACATT
The DNA here is from genome assembly GCA_964593235.1 of uncultured Gemmatimonadota bacterium. Taxonomy (GTDB): domain Bacteria; phylum JAAXHH01; class JAAXHH01; order JAAXHH01; family JAAXHH01; genus JAAXHH01. The sequence continues at coordinate 17,135 of CAZQGS010000048.1, forward strand.
GAGAGGGCTTTTTCAATTTAAGAAGGTACAACATTCGGTGCCGATAGAAGAGGTAGAGCCAGTCCAAGAAATTGTTAAACGGTTTTCTACAGGTGCCATGTCTTTTGGCTCTATTAGTAAGGAAGCACACGAAACTTTAGCAATTGCTATGAACCGAATAGGTGGTAGAAGTAATTCTGGCGAGGGTGGTGAAGATCAAGAACGTTTTGATCCGGATAGCAATGGTGATTGGCGTAATAGTAATATAAAACAGGTAGCGTCAGGTCGGTTTGGTGTGACTAGTCACTATCTAGTAAATGCAACTGATCTGCAAATTAAAATGGCCCAGGGAGCAAAGCCCGGAGAAGGAGGGCAGCTTCCAGGTCACAAGGTTTTAGAGGACATTGCTCGTGTCCGAAACTCAACTCCAGGTGTAGGTCTTATTTCACCACCACCACATCATGATATTTATTCAATTGAGGATCTAGCTCAGCTAATTCACGATCTTAAAAATGCCAATGATAAAGCTCGAATTCACGTAAAGTTAGTTTCTGAAGTTGGTGTTGGTACTGTTGCTGCGGGGGTCGCGAAAGGGAAGGCAGACGTGGTGTTGATCAGTGGGTATGATGGAGGTACTGGAGCATCTCCAGAATCATCCATGAAGCATACGGGGGTGCCCTGGGAATTGGGGCTAGCTGAAACTCAACAAATACTAGTACAAAATAATCTTCGGGGTCGTATTGTCGTACAAGCTGATGGACAGATGAAAACTGGTCGGGATGTAGCTATGGCTTGCCTGTTGGGTGCTGAAGAGTTTGGGTTTGCAACAGCTCCTTTAGTAGTGACTGGATGTATTATGCTGCGTAAGTGCCATTTGAATACCTGTTCTGTCGGGGTAGCAACTCAGGATGAAAAGTTGCGAAAAAATTTTTCTGGGAAACCTGAAGCAGTTATAAATTTTATGATGTTTATAGCTCAGCAGTTGCGGGAACATATGGCTATGCTTGGTTTTCGGACTGTTGACGAAATGGTAGGTCGGTCCGATTGCATAGAACCCAAATTGGCAATTAATCATTGGAAAGCAAAGGGACTGGATTTTGCAAAAATGCTCACGACTATCAGAGTTCCGGAACATTTTGCTAGATATTGTTGCGAGGTTCAAGATCACCAATTGGAGGTAAAACTTGACCGTCGTTTGATCAAGGATTCCAAGGAGTCTATTGAAAAAGGTTCTCCGGTGCAATTAAATTATTCCATTCAGAATACGGACCGAACAATTGGTGCTATGTTAAGTGCTGAAGTTTCCAGGAAGTATGGTGAAAGGGGTCTGCCAAAAAATACCATACAAGTCAAACTAAAGGGTGCAGCAGGGCAGAGCTTTGGTGCATTTCTAGCAGGGGGGATCTCCTTGTCCCTAGAAGGCGAAACGAATGATTATACAGGGAAGGGATTATCCGGGGGGATTATATCAGTGTTCCCACCATTTAAGGTGAATTTTACTGCAGCTGATAACGTGATCACCGGTAATGTTGCCCTTTACGGTGCAACTAGAGGGCAAGCATTCTTCTGTGGTCGTGCTGGTGAACGTTTTGGGGTTCGTAATAGCGGGGCAGAGGCTATAGTTGAGGGAGTTGGGGACCATGGTTGTGAATATATGACAGGAGGGAGAGTTGTCGTACTTGGCTCGGTCGGTCGAAACTTCGCTGCGGGTATGAGCGGTGGAATAGCCTATGTCTTGGATGAAGGCGGGGTTTTTTCAACTCTGTGCAACCGAGAGTCGGTCGATTTGGAACCACTAGTTAATCCTGAGGATCTATCTGAGTTACTGCGATTGATAGAAACGCATGTGCATTATACCGGGAGTGTTCGAGGTAAAGAGATCTTGGGATCCTGGTCCGAAACACGAACAAAATTTGTTAAAGTGATGCCTGTAGATTATAAGAAAGTTCTACTAAGCAAAATTTTAGAGCGAGGGACAAAGGTAGAAACCAACTAAAAACGGGTGATTTTTGTCGAATAGAGTTGCCCAAATTATGAAAGAGAGAAGAGATTCATAGCGAATTTCAATTTTATATGGGTAAAGTTACAGGGTTTTTAGATTTTGATAGGGTGGAATTAGAGTCCAGGGAAGTTCTAGATCGGTTAGATGATTGGAACGAGATAGGTACCCCAGGCGAAGTAAAAACTTTGCAGGAGCAAGCTGCGAGGTGTATGGATTGTGGTATACCATTTTGTCATACTGGTATAAATATGGGTAAGGGCCCTGGTGTTTCTGGCTGTCCACTGAACAATATGATTCCTGATTGGAATGATCTCATTTATCAAAATCGCTGGCAAGAAGCCCTTCAACAGCTTCATAAGACTAACAATTTTCCTGAGTTTACAGGAAGGGTTTGCCCTGCACCGTGTGAAGGATCTTGCGTGCTAGGTATTAATAGTAAACCAGTTACAATTAAATCAATCGAATGCGAGATTGTCGATCGAGGCTTTGAGGAAGGTTGGATAAATCCGGAAATACCAGATAAGCGTACGGGGAAAAAAGTAGCTATTATTGGTTCTGGCCCAGCTGGGCTAGCTTGTGCTGCTCAGCTTAATCGTGCAGGGCATACGGTTAAAGTTTTTGAAAGGGCAGATCGGATTGGAGGGTTACTCGTTTATGGTATTCCTAACATGAAACTAGATAAAAAGAAAATTCTTCAACGTCGTCTTGATCAGATGACAGCAGAGGGGATAATCTTTGAAACTGGGGTAGAAATTGGCAAGGATATTCCTGCTGCTAATCTATTAAATTTGTTCGATGCTGTGGTTGTCTGTATAGGCGCAACTAAACCCAATAATTTTCTTCAAAACATACCTGGGCATGATTTGAATGGGATTCATTTTGCGATGGAATTTCTAACAGGTAATACAAAAAGTTTTCTAGATTCGGAACATACAGATAATAATTATATATCAGCTAGAGACAGACACACAATTGTACTTGGAGGTGGCGATACGGGAACAGATTGTGTGGGCACAGCCCTTCGTCATGGTTGCAAATCGATCCACCAGTTTGATGTAATTCCCAAGCCGCCTTTAGAACGATTACAAGATAATCCTTGGCCCCAATGGCCTGCCGTGTATAAGCTGGACTATGGGCAGAAAGAAGCTAAGGCGGTTTTTGGAGCTGACCCTAGGCGCTATAAAACAAGTACAGTAGAATTCCTTAACGATAGTTTTGGTAACATTAAGGCAATTCGAACCATAGATCTTGATTGGGCAGCCCCCGATAAAGGAGTACCTTTTTCTCCGATTAAAGGATCAGAGCAGGAATGGCCTGCCGACCTTGTTCTTTTAGCCATGGGGTTCACGGGTCCCGAAGAGACCGTTTTAGAACAACTCAAACTTGAACGAGATCCCAAGACTAATATCAAGGCAAAGGATAGCACATATTCAACTAATGTAAAAGGTGTTTTCGCTGCAGGAGATGCCCGCAGGGGACAAAGTCTAGTAGTATGGGCAATTCAGGAAGGTCGTTCCGCGGCTCGGGAAGTAGATAGGTATCTCATGGGAAACACAAATTTGCCATAATTATTATTAACTTGTTGGTTTTAATGCAATATAGATGGTTCGTTTTTATATTTCCTTTTTTTGATATAATCTAGGTTGGAATAATTTCTCCAGGGAGTTATAAAAAGGTTAGATTTGCTTAGAAAAAAATAAAAATTAATGATTTGGAAAATACTTGCGGGGATGAAGAACTCCTCGGGTAGGATTCGAACCTACAACCTAGTGGTTAACAGCCACCCGCTCTGCCATTGAGCTACCGAGGAAAATTTCAAAAACAACAGCGATTGAATATAGAAATTAGACCTGTTCATGTCAAGCAAATTGTAGTGGCTTCTTGAGTATCTAGAGGTCCCTTAAGAGCCTTGAACTAAGTACCCCTCGTTTGACCTCACTGACCGGTCCTGATAAAGTCAAGTTAAAGTCCCTGTCTCTTTCAACTTTCATACAACCACCAGGAGATTGAATAGTCACGGGAGCATCGACCAGGCCTAGTCGGAAAGCTGCAGAAGCTACTGCACAAGCGGATGATCCGGAAGATTGAGTTTCTCCCACGCCTCGTTCCCATATGAGAATACGTATGACCTGAACATCGCATTGTTCTGCTAGTTGAACATTGATTCTATCTGGGAAGATAGGATGATGCTCAAGCTTAGGCCCTAATTTCAGTAGATCGTTACGATTCCACGAGTATCCCCTAGGGTTAAAGATTACGCAGTGTGGGTTCCCGACGCTTACCCCCGTAAAGATTAATTCATCCTCGTCAACTTTGATTCGTTGATTGATCAGTTCTTTGATATCCAATGTACAGGGCAATTGGGAGGGCTTGAAAGTAGGACAGCCCATCTCAACACTTGCCCCTACAGCTAACCCTTGAGCATCAAAGTTAATGGCAATCTGAACACATCTTCCTGGTGTTTCGACAGAAAAAAAATGTTTTTGTGTTCTAGTAGTTGCATGGAGGTATTTGGCAAAAATCCGAAGGCCATTTCCTGAAATCTCTGCTTCGCTTCCGTCAGAATTCCAGATTTTTAGGCCAAAATCTGCCTTTTTGGATTTTTCGAGAGTGAGAATTCCGTCACTCCCTACTCCCGTTTTTCGATCACAGAGTTTTTTAATATTGCCAGGGGTTAACGGGAAGGTCAAATTATTTGGGTCAAGTACGATGTAATCATTACCTAATCCCTGACCTAAAAAAAATTCATTTTTCATGCCATATCCAAAAAATGAAGTCTATTAAAGTATTATATAACGTAAATAACAAAAGCCCCTGACAAGTTTCCTGTCAGGAGCTTTTTTGTGAGTTAATTTACCACCTCATAATCAGCATCTATAGCACCATCGTCTTTCTTTTTCTTTCTATTTGGGTCTTCACCAGCTTGAGGATCATTTTGTATATTTTCAACGCTAGGGCCTTCTTCACCCGCTGGCCCAGTTGATGCTTGTGCCGCCTGGGCTTGTTGATAAAGAATTTCCGCAAGTTTTTGGGATGCCTGAGTAAGTTTATCTGTAGCAGCTTTGATAATTGCAATATCACTACCTTCGAGAGATTTCTTTAGCTCCTCTAATGCATTATTGATAGCATCTTTATCTTCTGGAGATAGCTTGTCACCATGTTCAGAAATTGATTTTTCAGTTGAATAAACAAGTTGATCTGCTTGATTACGATGCTCAATTTCTTCTTTCTTTTTTGAATCATCCTCAGCATGAGCTTCAGCATCTTTTACCATTTTGTCAATTTCTGTTTCAGATAAGCCACTTGAAGCCTCTATCCGGATCTGTTGCTCTTTTCCGGTACCCATATCTTTAGCAGAAACTTGGAGAATCCCATTTGCATCGATATCAAATGTGACCTCTATTTGTGGCATGCCCCGAGGAGCTGGGGGGATGCCATCAAGATGAAATTTCCCCAAAGAACGGTTATATAATGCCATATCTCTTTCGCCTTGTAAAACATGAACCTCCACCGAAGGTTGGTTGTCTGCCGCAGTAGAAAAAACCTGACTCTTTTTGCTGGGAATTGTCGTGTTCCGATCTATAAGTCTAGTGAATACCCCACCGAGAGTCTCGATTCCAAGAGATAAAGGTGTTACGTCAAGTAAGAGGACATCTTTGACATCTCCAGAAAGTACTGCCCCTTGTATCGCAGCACCAATAGCTACAACTTCGTCAGGATTTACTCCTCTGTTAGGTTCCTTTCCGAACAATTCTTTGACAATTTTCTGAACTTTTGGCATACGGGTCGAACCACCAACAAGTACAACCTCGTCAATATCTGTGGTTGATAAGCTAGCATCTGATATTGCTTGTTGACACGGAGCTATTAATCTTTGAATGAGTGGGTCAACAAGCTGCTCAAGCTGAGCCTGTGTTAGAGTTCGATTAAGGTGTTTGGGACCTGAAGCATCCGCCGTAATAAATGGTAAGGCAATTTCTGTTTGTCCTGCGGTTGAAAGCTCACACTTGGCTTTCTCAGCTGCTTCTTTCAAGCGTTGAAGAGCCATAGAATCAGACCGAAGATCAATGCCCGCTTCTTTTTTAAATTCATCTGCTAAAAAATCTACGATCGTGTCATCAAAATCATCACCCCCCAGATGGGTGTCCCCATTAGTTGCCATGACCTCAAAAACACCATCACCAATTTCAAGAATCGAGATATCAAATGTACCACCACCAAGATCAAAGACTGCAATTTTTTCGTTACTTTTCTTGTCAAGACCATAGGCAAGGGAAGCTGCCGTCGGCTCATTAATGATTCGTTTAACATCCAACCCAGCAATTCGGCCAGCATCTTTAGTAGCTTGCCGCTGACTATCATTGAAATAAGCTGGCACGGTGATTACAGCTTCACTAACAGATTCTCCTAGATAATCTTCAGCTGTTTGTTTCATTTTTTGCAGTACCGCCGCTGAAATTTCCGGTGCTGAGTACGATTTATCTTCTATGTTTATACTGACCTGGCCATTGGCACCTTCTGCCACTTTATAGGGCATACGGGATCGTTCTTCCGGTACTTCTTGGAAACGCCGCCCCATAAAACGTTTAACAGAGTAGACAGTTGCCTCAGGGTTCGTAACCGCCTGTCGTTTTGCGGTCGAACCAACCAAGCGTTCATTTTCTTTAGAAAAGCCTACAACCGATGCGGTTGTCCGGTCTCCTTCAACATTTGGAACAACGGTTGGTTCCCCACCTTCAACAACGGCTACGCATGAATTTGTCGTACCCAAATCGATTCCGATAATCTTGCCCATTTTTTTCTCCTTATTTTAGGGTAAAGACAAGCTTTCCCCTTGTGAAATAGCCAGTTGGCAAATTTTTTTAAAAAGTTAGAAATTAAGTCTGCCTGTTTTCCCTCTCTCCAAAACTATTTTTCTGTCACCCATCAATTCATAATATTTTATTTGGAACCCAATCATCCTTACGGGCGTTCTCTAAAGTAAGGAATTATTGATTACCGTCACAAAAAACAGCACTGTACTCTTTATATAGCAATTATCATGCCAATGGGGGTTATTGATTTAATTTTTTTTCTAAAAAGTACGTAAGTTGTTGTTATTAAAGAAATAATGCGTAATGTATACGGTTGCTTTTGCTCACGAAGTCCGAGAATAAGCCCAGGTGTCAATTTGTCACTAAGGTGCCAAATTGGCATGAATGTTCTGCCAATTCGTCTACTGGCCGAATAAACAGGGAGATGATACTTAATGAGTATTCACAAGAATATTAGTCAGGATAAAGAAGCTTTAGATATATATCTTTCGGAAATTAGTGAGACAGAACCTCTTTGCTCTGAAGAAGAAAAAAAAATGGCAAAGCGTATTCGTGAAGGTGATGAAAGAGCTGTGAATAAGATGGTACAGGCTAATCTTCGTTTCGTAGTCGTAGTAGCTAAACAGTATCAAAATCAAGGTCTTAGTTTATCAGACTTGATTAGTGAAGGTAATATTGGTCTCATAAAAGCCGTTCGTCGTTTTGATGAGAGTAAAGGTTTTAAGTTTATTTCCTATGCCGTTTGGTGGATTAGGCAAGCTATCCTTCATGCATTAGCTGAACAGGTGCGATTAATTCGCCTGCCGGTTAACAAACTAGAAGAAATACGACGCATCGATCGGTTACGTAATAAACAAAAAACTGGAAATCGACAAAAAGAGTTCGGACAGGAAACAACAGAGGGAGATGAAAATCAAAAATTAACAATCCCAGAATGGGCACATACTCCAGTTTCTCTCGATGCTCCGATTGGTGAAGGAGCTTTTACACTGCTGGATAAACTCAAAGATCAAAATAATAAAATGCCGGATGAATTTTTACAGGAAGAACTCCTACGTATAGAAGTTAAGAGAGCAGTAACAACCCTCAACGACCGTGAAAGCCAAATTTTAAATCTTTACTTCGGTCTAGATATGGACAGATCCTATACGCTTGAAGAAATTGGCAGGCAGTTTGGAGTTTCACGGGAACGAATTCGCCAAATTAAACAGAAGGCTATAAACAAATTACGGCATTCTCACAAAGGGCATCGCTTATTAGCCTATGCAGATTAATAAAGTTTTTTAAAGAAAGGAAAGATTTCAAAAAAATATGGCAGTGTCGTCCGAATTTCTGCACGGATTAGACTTTATTTGTCAATCCTTGCCCCGGCAGAAATTTAATGATGCTGCCATTAAAAAATACAGGTTGCCTCAAATTACTTTTTATCTTTTCGTTTCATATAAATATCAAAAGTCATACTCTCATACCATTTGCCTTTAACAAATTGTAAGACGGGCTTGAACGTTTTCGGTCCATAATACCCGCGAAGAGGCATAAGAGGTCGGCCATCAGGTGATAAAAACCAGGTGGTAGGATAAAGGTCTACTTTGAACATATTCGCAATCTGTTCTTCAGTGACGGTCTGCCCTTTGATTATTAATAGTTTAGAGGATTCTGCATTTATTTTTACTGAAATGAACCCATCTTTTAGTTGTTCGAGAACATTATCATCATGGTAGGTTCGTTCATCCATCCTTTTACAATTGGGGCACCAATCTGTGTAGAAATTGACAACAATATGTTTACCTGATTCCTTAGCTAGGGCTAATGCTTTATCAAGTTGGTGCCATTGGGGCACTTTCTCAACAAGGTTATTTTCATCTCCGGAAACTTCGTGTGGGGTATTTACGACAAGATTCATGAAAACCACTAGTCCTGTAGTAATTATAGCCCTTAATCTTCTATTCTCTCGACCTCTTTTCGTCGCCCCAGAAGCATTTTTAATGTTTGACATAACTTGGGTGTATCCCTTGCAGAGTGGCAAAATAATTAAGAAAGATGAGAGGAATATAACGCAGGAACCATCTGTAACTAAACAATAAATACAAAGATAGAATCAAGAGTCAACAGTATTCTTCTATAACTAATTTAGCAAAAATAGCCTTGTAATCCCTCCGGGAGGCGAATATTATATCGGTTAATGGAGGCATGATATGCCCCACTTTATCCTTGCAAAAGAATTCATGATTAAATCCTCTACATAATTGACCGTTTGATTTTTGTACCTGGAGGAAAAACATGGCAACACCGACATCTAGTCAGATCCTTGAATCCAATTATCGACAGACTTTTACTAAATCGGAAGACTTATACAAGCTAGCCCTTAACCAGTTCCCCAACGGGGTTACTCATGATGGAAGATTTATGAACCCCTTTCCTGTTTTCATAGATAAAGCTGTAGGATCAAAAAAATGGACGGTGGAGGGAAAAGAACTTATCGACTACTGGATGGGGCACGGTTCATTGTTACTTGGGCACAGTTACCCAGAAGTGGTGGAAGCCATAACTGATCAGGTACAAAAAGGAACACACTATGGGGCTTGCCATGAGCTAGAAATTGAGTGGGCAAGTATTATTAAGCGATTGATGCCGGCAGTAGACAGGGTCCGATTTGTTTCATCTGGTACAGAGGCAACCCTCATGGCTATTCGTTTAGCACGTACTTTTACAGGCCGTAAAAAGGTACTTAAGTTTCGAGGTCATTACCATGGTTGGCATGATCAAGTTCTGGATGGAGTTGGTCCTAGATACAAGCAACCGATGCCTGGTGTACTTAACGAAGTATACAATAGTATTATTAGTTTACCTGAGGTAAATCTTGATAGAGTGTCAGATACACTAAAACAGGATGAGGATATTGCCTGCCTTATTTTGGAGCCAACTGGTGCCCTTTTTGGTGGTGTAGAAATGCCAGATGGTATCATTGCAGGATTACGAGAACTAACCCAAAGACACGGTGTTGTTTTCATCATGGATGAGGTCGTCACCGGTTTTCGTTGTGCACCGGGTGGGGCTCAGGAAGTTTACGGCATTAGGCCAGATTTGAGTACATTAGCTAAGATTATGGCGGGTGGGCTAAATGGGGGTGCGGTCGTGGGGCGTGCAGACATAATGGAGATTCTTGAAATTCGTGATAATCCCACGTGGCAAACAGAAAAAAAAATGTTGCATTACGGGACTTTTAACGCGAACCCTCTTTCAGCGGTTGCTGGAATTACTATGTTAGAACAAATAGCTGACGGCCGTTCTATTAGTATAGCTAACGAGCGAGCAGAGCAGCTTCGAACAAAAATGGCTGAGGTGCTGAGCTTAAACAATATGGAGGGTTGGCGAGTATATGGTTCATTTTCCGGTTTTAAAATTGTACCGGCTGCAACAGATGAGGCTAATAGACGGAATAATCACCTTCTCCTTCATGCGTTCCGACAGGCTATGCTGTTAAACGGGATTGATTTTATGGGAGTCGATGGTCTTACTTCGGCAGTGCATACTCTTGGCGACATAGAGTGTACAGCTGAAGCTTTTAATGGGGCGATATGGTTGCTAAAAAGAGAGGGGATAATAAATTAAGGTTTATTTTGTATAATCGTTATCACTAGTTCAGATTAAATTAAAGCAGGATCTATTAAGTATTTTCAAAAAAATCACTCTAAATATCGGGAGAAATAACCATGGAAAATGAAAGGGTAGGGGCAATAACTTTGCTTGGCAATGAACTCACCTTAGTGGGATCTGAACTAAAGGTAGGAGATCCAGCGCCAGATTTTTCTGTTCTTGGTACCGATCTTACTTCCGTTTCCTTGTCTAACTATGGAGGCAAAGTTAAAGTTATTTGCCTTGTTCTGTCGCTTGACACTCCTGTTTGTGATACAGAAATTAGGCGATTTAACGAATCGGCTACGGCGCTTGGTAAAACAGTTGATGTTTTGGTAGTGAGTGTTGATCTCCCAGCAGCACAAAAACGATGGTGTGGAGCTGCGGGCGTTTCAAATGTAACAGTGTTGTCAGACCATAAGGATACGTCTTTGGGGAAGGCTTATGGGGCATTAATAAAGGAGTTACGGCTTCTTTCGCGGGCTGTTTTTGTCATCGACACTACCGATACGGTTAGGTATGTAGAGTACCTGAAAGAAGTCAGCAAAGAACCAGACTATGAAGCGGCTCTTGATGCCGTGAGAAGTGTGCTGTAAGATTTAAAAGCGTATTGCCAAGTTCAAATTTGTCCTGTGGGTTTGTTGAGTAAATATTAATCTGGTTATTTTAGTTTCATGCTTTTCCAGTAAAGGGGGTAAAATGGCTAAACTTACTTTTCACGGTCACGCAAGCTTTTCACTGTCCGATGAAAATCATACCTTAGTTTTTGATCCATTTATAACAGGTAACCCCAAAGCAACTATCACTTCAGATCAATTAGAAGCTGATTATATTCTACTTACGCATGGACACGTTGACCATATAGCTGATGCTTTCCCTATTGCTCAACGGTGTGATGCGACAATAATTGGATCCTATGAGCTAGCCAAATATTTCGAAAAGCAGGGAGCCTCGGTACACGACATGGGTATAGGCGGGGGGTTTGATTTTCCTTTTGGACGAGTTAAATTGACCCATGCGACCCACAGTTCAGCATTTGTCTCCGATGATGGGACCATCCAATATCTGGGTAATCCCTGTGGTATTATAGTTCAGTTCGATGGTAAAACATTTTATAATACAGGTGACACTGGTTTATTCGGGGATATGGCCTTGATTGGGCGCAGAGAGCAGCCAGATGTGGTAATTCTTCCCATAGGCGATAATTACACCATGGGTGTGGATGATGCTGTTGAAGCGGTTGCAATGATAGGAGCAAAAACGGTAATTCCTGTTCACTTCAATACTTTTCCTATAATTGAGCAAGATTCATCAGAATTTGTAGAAAAGGTCGGTGAACTAGCTCACTGTATTATAATGGCGCCTGGTGAGTCGGTTCAGCTGTAACTCGGGGAAGTTAAGATTTATTTCTACTGGGCTCTAAGACATTAATTCTCGTACACGCGCATTGGAGGATCTTCCACTGGAAGGCCGTTTTCTGCCGCCCAAGAACGTATTGGTACGTCCTCACCTTCATAGGATTTGCAAAATAGCTGAGCTGTTATCGGGTTCATTTTTGCGAGGACCTTTTCTGATGGGGCAGGATGTTGCTGAGCCCACCACCGATAGGCGTAACTGATTAGGAGAACCTTGGTAGGATTACTTGTAAAGTTAACAGCTGGTGTATGGTATAAACTTGTACTAAAGAGATATGCATCTCCGGCCTTTAAGATAGGTTCAATAAACTCTATCGGATCAAGTGAACCTTTCTTCAAGCGTAGGGGTTGATGTAGCTTGTGACTGCCTGGAACAAACATGGTTACTCCAGAATTTAGGGATGCAAAATCTGTGAGGCAGTATCCGACACGTATAGCTACTGTACCCCTTATTGGGTGGTTGGGATCAAAGTTATTTATATCGCGGTGCCAATTTCGAATGGTGCGTCCATCCCCATCTGGATAAAGTGGTTTATTAGTTGTTGGTTGTGGATACTTATAAATAATGTGGCCTTTCATAAGATGTATATCGTATGAGAGTAGCTGGACCACTAGAGAAACTATTTTATTATTGGTAGCTAGCTGGATTAGGTTATTATCAAGAGTAAGATTGATATATCTGTTAGCATAAAAGTTGTGTATTGGACCAGCTGTCTGCATGTATTGATCGCCGACTTCCAACAAACTGTTTATAAGTTTTTTATCAAAGGCATTTTTTATAATAAGATAGCCGTGTTTTTTAAATTGTTCCCTCTGATTTTGTGTTATTAAATGAAAGTCCATAATCTTACTTCAGAATATATTGTTAATTGGGAATAGACGTTTGACAAGTTTATTGCCAGGCATCTATGATTGAATCCTCTAACGTAACGAAACCAAAATGTAAATTGCTTAATCAAAAAAAGTGTTCAAAATATAGGGAAATGGACTCCAGCCGTCAATAAACGAACGTATACAATGGTTAAAAATTGGTTTATTAAAGGTTTTCAGCTCGTATCCTAAGCTCATTAAGACCTGTGGTCATCGCCTGTAAGCGGGGACTATCTGACTCAACTATTTGCTCGTGGGGTTTAAAGGCATCCGGGCTAAATTCTTTTATTGAGGCAAGATGATCATCCTGGAGTGGCCGAGCGGCATATTTTAGTGAAATGTAACGGCGCCGGCCTGTTTTACCGTATACAGCATGGTAAAGACTTTGATTAAAGATAACAACATCGCCGGGGTCTGTTTCAACAGCCTGACAGGGGACCTCGTTTCCAGGAGCGCCGAAAAAGATAGGATCTACAAGGCCGTGTCTTTCTTGAAAAGGTAGTAAACTTTCATGGAAAGGTGATCTGTGTGAGCCAGGGATGACACGCAAGGACCCTGATTCTTTCCTCATGGGATCAAGGTATATCATGATCTTTATACGATGGAAGCTTAGTTCTCGGGTCCCAGGGCGGTCTGCATGCCAATGATGGGATGAAGTTTTAGTCATGGTTCCATGGACTCCTTCTGAACCCATCCAAATCATGTCTTTACCCAACAGTTGGATCATTGGATGGTAGATACGGTCATCCTCAATAAGAGATGTAAGTTTAGGATTTAGTTCAAGAAATGGGGCTATGGAGATATGCTCATTTTCGGCTGGTTCGTGGCCTAGTTTCTGTTCCCATATTTTATAAGCTTGGTGACTAAGCTCTTTGATTTCCAAATCAGTGAGCGTTTGCTTGAGAATTAGTAGACCAAATACATTAAAATAATTAATCTGATCCGGCGTAAGCATGTTGCACTACTCCTTAATTATTAAAAATCCCGTGGAAAATTTAATAAAGAATAACAATAAGTTACACACCTTCCATTAGAATTTTCAAATCATAGTTGAGGAATAAATCATCTTTCTGTAAGTAGTCATACTGTATCAAGTTTGTTCATCTGGTTCATTGGGCATCCCCGGATGTGATCCTCCAGAGTTCTTAGCAGTATTACCACCATCAAGTGGTATCAAGGCCCCAGTAACCCAGCTGGAAGCATTAGATGCAAGAAAGATAGCAAGCCCTTTAATATCTTCGGCCTGCCCGATACGCCCAATGGGAATACCCCTCATGTAGGTTTGGTATAGTTTATCATCAGCATCGATACGTTTCTGAAGACCCTTATTCATAATTTGGGCACAGACGATAGCATTTACCCGAACCCCTCTACTACTCCATTCGGTACTCATTTCTCGGGTCATTTGAGCTACACCACCCATAGCTATACTATAAGCCATATGGCCACGCCCAAGAGCTGAAAGCCCCGCTATCGATACAATATTTATAATACTCCCACTACCAGCTTCTATCATACGTTTTGCACCCTCTTGACAACAAACATATCGCCCAACGATCAAATTATTGAGGGTTTGTATAAGTGCTGCTTCAGTAATATCCAGAGGAGCCCGGTGGTCACCACCTTCCCCAGCAACATTAGCGAGTATGTCTATCCGGCCATAACTCTCGTCTAAACGGGCGAACATAGCTCTTATTTGAGCCCCATTAGAAACGTCGCATACCATAGGAATGGCTCGACGGCCGAGTTGTTCAATTTCTTTAGCAGTGCTTTCTACCCCTTCGCCATCAATATCAGCTAGTAAGAGATTCGCTCCAGCCTCTGCAAATCCCAAAGACATAGCTCGGCCCATTCCATTAGCTGCCCCGGATACAAGTGCAACTTTGTCACTAAGATCAAAAAGAATATGAGACATAACAACTCCTTCTCAGATTTTCTCGAATAAGAGCAGTTGACTAATATAGCTCCTTAACATTAGTCAATATCAACTTGGTGAACATTCGAACCTATTATTATTATTCCTCATTTGCATTGCCAGATTACGCTGGGTATATTATACATATCAGTGTACTCATTTAGCCAGTTGAATCTGTTATAGTATCTAATTAAGGCTATTTTATGCCTCCCTTCAATGTTGTATCAGACTACCAGCCAGCCGGAGACCAACCCAAGGCTATAGCAGAGCTTGTCCAGGGTGTCAACATAGGCACCAAAAACCAATGCTTACTGGGCATAACAGGCAGTGGTAAGACTTATACTATGGCTCAGGTCATAAGCCAACTACAAAAACCAACTCTTGTTATTTCACCAAACAAAACGTTGGCCGCCCAACTCTATGGAGAATTCAAGGGGTTTTTCCCAAAAAATGCGGTAGAATATTTCATCAGTTACTATGACTATTATCAGCCGGAAGCATATATGCCGGTGACGGACACTTACATCGAGAAAGATTCTTCTGTCAATGATGATTTAGATAAACTTCGTCTCCGGGCGACTAGTGCTCTACTAGAGCGAAGAGATGTAGTGATAGTAGCATCAGTTTCTTCGATATACAGCTTGGGTTCTCCAGATGAATGGAAGGAATTTATCCTCCTTGTTGAAATTGGTAAAAATTATGATCGTGATAAGATTATGCGCAAACTTATTGATATGCATTATACGCGAAACGACTATGATTTTTCTCGGGGAACCTTCCGCGTTCGGGGAGATATTCTTGATATATTGCCAGCTGATCAGGAAACAGGATTACGTATAGAGATGTTTGGTAGCGAAATAGATCGTATATCCGAGTTTAATCCTCTTACAGGTGAGATAATAACCGAACGAACCCAGATAGCCCTATACCCAGCCCGACATTTTGTAACCACTGCTCCCCGTCTTGATAAAGCGATCAAATCTATCGAGGTGGAATTAGATCAACAACTGAAGAAATTGTATGATGAAAATAAACTTCTTGAGGCACAAAGATTAGATCAACGTACACGTTTTGATTTGGAAATGATGCGGGAAATTGGATTCTGCGCGGGCATAGAAAATTACTCAATGCATTTGTCAGGACGTTCCCCTGGAGATAGACCGTTCTGTCTTTTTGACTTCTTTCCCAAAGATTTTTTACTTGTTATTGATGAGTCTCACGTATCCCTCCCCCAACTTCGAGCAATGTACAATGGGGACCGTTCACGGAAGACAACCCTAGTAGAACATGGTTTTCGCCTCCCGTCAGCTTTAGACAACCGTCCACTAACTTTCGCGGAATTTGAATCAATGGTCAATCAAGTCATATATGTTTCAGCAACGCCGGCAGATTATGAATTGCAACAGTGTGACGGTGTCGTAGTTGAACAAATTATCCGCCCTACGGGACTGATCGATCCAGAGATTATTGTTCAACCTGTAGAAAATCAAATGGATGATCTTTTAGCTCGAATCCGTGATCGATCAGAGCGCCAGGAGAGGGTACTGGTAACCACATTAACGAAACGTATGGCTGAGGATCTAACAGATTATCTTAAGCAGCTTAACGTTCGTGTAAGGTATTTGCATTCGACCATCGACTCAATTGAAAGGGTTGAGATCTTGCGTGACTTAAGATTAGGTAAGTTTGATGTCCTTATTGGTATAAATCTTCTCCGAGAGGGACTTGACCTTCCTGAGGTTTCCTTAGTTGCGATCTTAGATGCTGACAAAGAGGGTTTTTTACGTTCAGAACGTTCGTTAATTCAAACAGCTGGACGGGCAGCTAGGAACGTACGAGGAAAGGTTATTTTTTACGCAGATAGTATAACAGAGTCCATGAGAAAGGCTATGGTAGAAACTAATCGACGACGGAAATTACAGCAAGAATATAACGAGGTTCACGGTATTCAACCTGAAACTATCTACAAAACTATGGAAGAAATAATAAAAACTACAGCAGTTGCAGATGCAAAATCTGGAAATGATGAAATGCCGATCCTAAACACGATTGCGAAGATGGACCAAAGTACGGTTGTTGAAGAACTAAAGCAGGCTATGTATGAAGCAGCATCCAACCTTGAATTTGAGAAAGCTGCTGCCCTCCGCGATCAAATAAACCAGTTGGAATCTCAACCAGTTAAATAAGGCGGGATCATTTAGGGCCGACTATTTTTTCGGAGCTCTTATTCTTCCCGGTATCTGTCAATGTTGCTACCTCTACAGGCTCAAAATCCACATTCTCGTGGAACTTTCATCATTTACCTACTAATGGTTATAAATGTAGGTATTTTTATTTTTCAGGTTGCCCTTGGTCCACTTGGAGAGCAGTTTTTTATTTTTAAAACTTCAGTTGTTCCTTTGGAACTAACTCATTTTGTTGAACGGAATACTATACAGATTCCGGGGACCTCTTTAGCCTATCCCGATGCTCTTGTACCATTTCCTCTCACAATATTAACAGCTATGTTTGTTCATGGAGGGTTCATGCATCTTGGCGGGAATCTGCTATATCTATGGATATTTGGCAACAGCGTTGAAGGAGCTATGGGGTCAATCAGGTTTCTTTTATTTTACATTATTACTGGCTTAGGGGCTACACTTGTGCATATTATATCCGAACCAGAATCGCCTATCCCAATGATCGGTGCCAGCGGTGCTATTGCAGGTGTTCTCGGAGCCTATTTCGTTCTATATCCTCGAACCTATATAAAAACTTTTATATTATTATTTATTTTTATTCAAATTATTCATATCCCTGCAATTATTATTCTTGGCTTCTGGTTTCTCCGCCAATTTTTGGGAATTGGTAGTGATGGTGTCGCTTGGTATGCCCACATTGGTGGTTTCCTAATTGGTATGCTTATGGTACAGAAATTTCTAAAAACCGGTAAAGCCAAATTCATAAATACTAAGGAGTGAGGGATGGTTAGTAATGATTCAAAGGCACCAATTTTTGAAGCCTTTGGTATGCAGGATGGAGAAATTGTTGCTATCGTTGGTAGTGGAGGTAAAGCCACATTGATGTACCAGCTTGCAGCTGAAACAGTTATAAAAGGTTTGACAGTAGTCACTACATCTACTACTCACCTCCATCCTCCTACTTCGAACCAGACAGGGGGTCTTTATGTTACTTCTGAATTATCTGATTGGCCGACGCTTGTGAAAGGTGACCTTAAACAAAAACGACATATTACTGTACTCGGTTCCCGTCCTAGACCTGACAAATTTAAAGGACTAAGCGCCAAAGAATTAAAAAGACTACGGGAGGTCAGTAACCCCGATATTACTTTGATAAAAGCAGACGGGGCTCGTACTCGGTTATTTAAGGCACCCAGTCATAATGAGCCGGTAATAGCATCTGGAACTACATTAGGAGTAATTGTTGTGAGCCTAAGATCAATTGGACTTACCTTGGATTCTCGTTATGTTCACCGCCCGGAAATGGTTAGTTTGTTCAGCGGTATTGAGCTAAATAGCCTGATTACTCCCCAAGTTATTGCAAAAGTTGTGAGTCATCCGAAGGCATATTTAGACTCATTCCCCCAATCGGTTCCACTTTTATTATATCTTTCCTGTGCTAATGATAAGGAAAGCCACAAATGGGCGGGTCAAATCGTTAATGAGATTCCCAAGTTAGTTTTTTCAGGGATATATGCTGGAGATATAAAGAGTTCCACTGCCAAGGTAATAAAGTTGGCATAATCTACTTTCTCTTCCCTTATTGACACTTAGCTTGTGCTATGGTAATATCTAGGAGTTCCAGAATTTAGATCAGGGGAAATACGTTCACTAAGGAAAAAAATTGTCGAAAAATTTATTGATATCTTATTTTGTTTGTGTACTAACTGTTATTTTTTTTAAGTCCCAGATCTTAGGCTGCAGTTCTGATGGATCAGATAAACGGGTGTTGACGGTATATTCGCCCCACGGGAAGCCAATCCTTCCCGAATTCGAGAAACTTTTCGAAAAAACCTACCCTGATGTCGATGTTCGCTGGTTGGATATGGGATCACAAGATGTACTTGACCGTGTTCGTTCAGAACGAAATAATCCCCAGGGGGACGTTTGGTGGGGAGCACCTGCAACAAATTTTATCCAAGCTGCTGATGAAGGACTATTAAGTGCTTACCGTCCTTCATGGGGAGATGCATTACGCCCAGAGTTTCGGGATAGTGAAGATCGATGGTATGGGACGGCACAGTTAATTCCTGTAATTACATACAATAACCTCGAATTGACAGGAGATACAGCACCCAGAGACTGGGATGAATTACTTGAACCAAGATGGAAAAATAAAATTATCATTCGTTATCCGCTCGCCTCGGGTACGATGAGGACTTTCTTCTCCGGAATGATTTGGCGCACCTATAACAAAACAATGTCACCTAAAGCAGGTTACCGTTGGTTATTGCGGCTCGATGCTAATACCAAAAACTATGCGGCTGATCCCAATATGATGTTCCAGAAATTAGCCCGCAAGGAAGGGATTATCTCAATCTGGCTTATGAGCGACATCATGCTTCAGGTAGACCGATACGGATACCCTTTTGATTTTGTTGTTCCGAAAAGTGGAGCCCCAGTTTTGACTGATGGGATAGCAATAATCGCAAACGGAAAAAATCCAGATGATGCCCGATTATTTTACGAATTTGTCACTAATAGTGACAATACAATATTGCAAGCCACAGATTATTATAGAATCCCAACTCGTAGTGATATTCCCAAAAATCGACTTCCCGCGTGGATGGCTAATATTTCTGTGGCCCCCTTTGACATTGACTGGAAAATTTTTTCTCAACGGTCTCAACTTTGGATGAAGTACTGGGACGACAACATCAAGGATCGCGGATAGCTTTTCTTTAGCAACTCTGTGTTTATTAACCCCTATGGCTAAGGTCACCCTCAATCAAATTACCAAGAGTTTTGACGAAGTTCCGGTAGTCAGAAATATCAGTTTAGAAGTCGCAGATGGTGAGTTTTTCAGCCTTCTTGGTCCTAGTGGATGTGGCAAAACAACAATCTTGCGAATGATTGCCGGCTTTACTTCACCGTCCTCTGGTAAGGTGTTTTTTGATGATAAGGATGTTACAAATATCCCTGTCGATCAACGGAACACAGGAATGGTTTTCCAAAATTACGCATTATTCCCCCATTTGACAGTCTTCGAAAATGTAGCTTTTGGTTTACGAACGCGAAAATTTTCATCCTCTGAGATCTTAGAACGGGTGACTAACTCACTCATCCTGGTAGGCCTAGGTGGACTAGAACAAAGGCCTGTTCCTCAATTATCGGGGGGGCAGCAGCAGCGGGTAGCTCTTGCTCGAGCAATCGTTATAGAGCCAGATTTGTTACTACTTGATGAGCCGTTGTCTAATCTAGATGCAAAATTGCGGATAGAAACACGGGATCAAATTCGTGAACTGCAGTCTCAGTTAGGTATCACTACTATTTATGTGACTCATGACCAGGAGGAAGCTCTCGCTGTATCTGACAGGATTACGGTCATGGAAAAGGGGGAATGTTGTCAGATTGACCGCCCAGATGTAATATATCGAGTTCCAGCTAATCGTTTTGTCGCTAAGTTTATGGGTAATATGAATGTGTTAACAGGGCAGACCAAAAGTAAAAAAGGTAATGTTTTTTTCCAACTAGCAAACGGCCTCAATATTCCTCTACCTGAAACTACCAAAGTGTTGAAGAATCCTGTCTATCTTGCATTACATCCCCATATTATTAAACTTTCTCAAATTGAGGGGAAGGACGATGTTGAAGGTGTGGTTACCGCAAGGCAGTTTAAAGGTGCCTCCATCGAATTTTCTATTGATGTTAACGGATTATCTTTTCAGGTAGTCAAAAATACAGAGGAATCAATACTCTCAATTCAACCAGGAGAAACAGTCTGGCTCCATATCCCTGGTGATCAGGCAATTATTCTTAAAAGTTGAATAGAATTAAATATATTATGAGTCTTCGAAATAGTTTTCACCAGGGCCGCATTATTATTTTAGTCCCGGTGGGATTTATTCTCATCGGATATATAATTTACCCAGGTGTGTTGGTCCTGTGGGAAAGTCTTTTCCGGGACGGTGTTTTTGGTTTAGGCAATTACAGTGAATTCTTCAATATAGAGCATCCATCCTATATTGAAGGTCTACTTAACAGTATCCTCGTGTCTGTAGGCAGTGTACTGATTTCAGCATTAATTGGTGTTCCCTTAGGTATAATATTTACCCATTATAACTTCCCTGGTCGTGCTCTTTTTTCAAAATTAGCTATGTTGCCGATTGCTCTACCACCTCTGGTAGGTGTCCTAGCATTTTTGTATCTTTATAGTGAAAGTGGGATGGTTCCACGCCTAATTCAGGAGTTTCTGGGACTAGACCATGTACCTTTTTCGTTAGATGGTGTGTGGGCTGTTCTCCTTGTGCATGGTTATACAATGTACGTTTTCTTTTACTTATTTACAGCAGCTGCACTTAAAAATATAGATCCAGCTATTAACGAAGCTGCCCAAAATCTTGGAGCATCATCATGGTATCGTTTTCGTAAAATAACATTCCCTCTTTTAATTCCAGCATTTGTTGGGGCAACACTACTAGTATTCATGACCTCGATGAATTCTTTCAGTGCTCCGTTTATTTTTGGCGGCGGAGTGCGTTTTCTTAGCTTAAATATTTACACATCAAAATTAAATGGTGATATGGCTATGGCTGTAACACAGACAGTCATTCTTTCAACGTTGTCGATTGGTTTCCTATTCTTGATGCGCTTTCTCGAAGGCCGCCGACATTATACGATGGGTACTAAAGGAATATCAGTTTTCCGGAACGAAATTCAGGGTCGTTGGAGACGTCTTTCCCTCGGGGCGACAGGGATTGTAATGGTTGTGGTCCTACTATTACCTCATTTAACAATACTCCTACTTTCGTTTGTTCAAGATGGTACTTGGACGTATCAAGTTTTCCCAACAATTTTTACAGGGGACAATTATAGCCGCCTTTTTCAGGACCCTCAGGTTTGGGAGCCGATCCGGAATAGTTTGAGTATGGCTTTAATTTCGACGGGTGCAGACGTATTAATTGGTGTTGGAGTAGCTTACGTTGTAGTCAAGGGTACCTTCCGAGGTCGAAAAATTTTAGATGCCTTAGTTATGGTGCCCTGGGCGTTGCCAGGAACTGTGGTTGCTATTAATTTAATTGTGGCTTTCAGTCAAGGGACGCCTTTTAGTTTTGGACAAGTACTGGTAGGCTCTTTTTGGTTGTTGCCAATAGCTTATTTTATTCGGCACTTACCTATTGTTTTTCGGGCATCATCAGCAGCTTTTAGGCAAATAGATAGTTCTCTTGAAGAAGCTGCTCGTAATCTTGGGGCAGGATGGTTTTATTCTTTTCGGCGAATTACCTTGCCCCTCATAGGACCTGGTGTCCTGGCCGGCACACTTCTTGCTTTCGTAACTGCTCTGGGTGAATTCGTAGCTTCCATTTTACTTTATGTATACGATAATCGTCCAATTGCAATAGAGATTTTGTCACACCTTCGTCAGTTTAATATTGGGAGTGCTGCAGCCTATGGGGTCCTTCTCCTTCTTCTAGTATCAGTTGTATTAATAGCTTCTAATTATATCTCCCGAGATACAGCCCAACGGAGCCTTTCTTAGTGAAAAGAATACGGTCTGACCTTTTCCTTTTCCTTTTGGCTTTTCTCATGGATTTTTGCACGGGACTGATTTCATTTGCTGTACCATTGAAAGCTATTGAAATGGGTGCAACAGCATTGGAGTTAGGTCTAATTGGTACCGCTAGTATGCTCAATTTTTCTATAGCTTGTACATTCACCGGAAAACTAGCTGATAAGTATAATCGGCAATACCTTATGGCAATGGCCAGTGGTATGATGGTTATAACTTTTTGCCTAATTTTTGTTGCAACAAACTATTGGTTGCTTCTAATAGGTGCTGCTTTAGGATGGGGACTTTTAGCTCTTTTCTGGCCTTCTTTACAGGCAACCTTAGCGGAAAATCGAAGTCGCCCTCAATTGGTAAGAACACTAAGTACATTTAACATATTTTGGACAATAGGGTTTATGCTTGGTCCTTTAACAGGAGGTTATCTCTATCTTATAGCTCCATCATTTTTATTTGGAACAGCTATTGTAGGTATGGGAATTCTGGCTGTGATTATTTTCTCTTTTAGATATAGTGCAGCCATTATTCCTGATAGAAATTATATCGATCCTAAGGTCCACACTCAATTTGAGATAAAGAAGTTTCGTTGGATTGCATGGACAGCAAGTTTTTCAGCGTTTTTTATTATGGGAACGTTAAATAACCAGTTTCCAAAGCTTGCAGAATTTTTATCAATCCAACCCGATCTCCTTGGTCTACTTCTGGCTATCCCCCGTTTTATCCAAATGATAGTGATGTTCCTTGTAAGATATTCATTGTGGTGGCAATTTCGCCTTAGGCCACTTATTATCCCCCAATTTGCGGCCATAATCGGTATGATATTACTGGCAACGCAGGACTCCCCTTTTATTTTGGGGATTGCTTTTGGAACTGTAGGCTTACTGGTGGGTTCTGCTTTTGCCGCAAGCCAGTTCTATTCATTTTTTCAAGAAAAGCAAAAAGGAGAAAAGGGTGCTCGCAACGAGATGATTATAGGGATTGGCCAGTTGTCAGCGCCCCTCGCAGGTGGCTTTGTTGCTGAATTGATCGGATTACGAATGCCATATATACTTTGCACCATCATAGTTATAGCAGGTATATTGGTTGAGTACAGGTGGTATAAAAAACCAGGTAAGGTTTCCACAGATTAGCGTACTTGTAAGTAGGTTTTTACGATGCAAATCGAAATAAAAGGTATTTTATCAAGGTCTTGATTATATTCCTTGTAGATCTTTTTATACCAATCTCTTAACAAGAAAATTTTTCCCAATATTAGATATGAAATATCTTTTTATTCTTATTGGTGGTGCGATGGGAGCATTATGTAGAGCTCTTATATCTGAAACAATTGAAAAGGTTCAATTTTTATTCTTTCCGGTAGGAACTATAGCAGTAAATATCTTTGGATGTTTTATACTTGGTATTCTGCTTAGCATAATGGGCCCCAAATATGAAGAGGTCTATAAACCCCTTATATTAATCGGTTTTTTGGGTTCGTTTACTACCTTTTCAGCTTTCTCAAAAGAAACTTTTCAGCTAATGGAGCAAGGTAATTGGTTAATAGTTGCTGGGTATGTGGGTTTCACAGTGCTTGGCTGCTTGTTGGCTACATGGCTGGGTATACACATAACGAAAGCCATACATTAAATTTTATGCCTAAGAATTTAGCAAAACATTGAAATATCTCTGGAATTATAGTTTTTATATTCTAGGATTGACCTAGTTGGAGATGTCTTTAGTTATTTTGGGATGGTCTCTCTCAAAATTTAGGGGTGGGCAAGCAAACCACTCCACATTACGTAACCATAAAACTATGCCTGCAGACCAACTTGAGTATTTAGTAGAAAATCAGGATTAATACATAAAGATTACCGGAATTAAACTAATTCTTAAATTTTTAGAATGAGGGATACCCGGCTTACTGCCTACTTTTTAATTCTTAGCAACCACCACTCCAAAAGGAGCGAAGATCTGTTTACCGTTAATCTGTACTTGGCCAAATAGCTTTAAATAGCCCTCACGCTCAGGCTTAATATGGAAACGCAAAATTGGCCCACCTCGTTGCGAAGCATCAGTTGGTTCTGGTCCTAGGGGGTGAACATGAGCTATCGTCTCATAATCCTCATAAAACCCTACCATATGAGCGAATGCTCCCATTACAGGTTCCAAGTATTCAACAGGCTGACCATTCTTGGAGATGTGAATATTCACAGATATCGATTTCCCAACTTCAAAATAACCTTCGAATTCCATATTGAAATCATACCCCTGTGAAGAAGTCTCCCGATTGACAATTTTCTTAATGGGATCATTACATTCCTTTGTCCCCTCCAAATCAATAGGAATATATTGTTGATTTGAACCTTTTAATTTAACATCAGCCCATACGCGATAAGAGCAGGCTGTGTGGGGAGTAAAACTAAAGTTATATTGTCCAGTTGACTTTTGGTCTGGATGTTCATGGTGGTAATCTTCCAATCCAGGCTCGATAATTAGTAAGTGGACCGGTTCTGTATGTACTACTTCAAATCGTGATACATCAACTGCTTTATTTTGTTTATCCTTAATAGATAATACAACGTTATTTTTTTCATGAATATTTAGTGTATTCAACCCAATAGGTTTTATTACCAGCTCCGGTTGAACAGTTTGTTGATGGTGTTGATGGTGTTGATGGGCACTATGATCCTGACTATCTGGCACTGCCTGAGCTGAAACGGTTGTACAAAACAAAAAGAATATCGTTAAGTTTACGCAAAATTGTAACATTAAATGTCTTTCCGTTTCGTCAGTTTTGGTATGTCCCTAATAGCATTATTTAATCGACTAATAGAAGTTTCTTTACCTATCACAGCAATCAAATCAAATAGTGAAGGACCGGCTGTTTGCCCTGTTAAAGCAATTCGGCATGGATGGATAAACAGAGCAAGTTTTAGTGAATGACGATTTGAAAGCTCTCTAATCGTACTGTCTATGGTATCAGTATTAAATATTTTTAAAGATATAAGCTCATCTCGTAGCCATTCTAATCTTTGTATAACTTTTTCAGGATCCTTGCTCCAGTGTTTAATTACTCCTTTAAGATTATACTCAAAATTGTCCGAAAAGAAAACCCTGCTTTGCTCGGCAAAAATGACTAAAGTACGACATCTATCTTTGAGCAATGAAACAACTTTGTAGGCGTATTTATAGTCTATCTCCTCTTGGGGCTCTATAATTCTTTCCTTTATCAGAAACGGTTTCAAAAGTAGCCAGAGATCTTCATTGGGCAGAGCCATGATATGTTGTCCATTTAACCATTCAAATTTTTGTAGATCAAAGACCGTATCTCGTTTATGGACTTGATCTAACATAAAACGGTTCAGGAGTTCGCTTCGGGTAAAATATTCTTGGTCATCTCCAGTCTGCCAACCCAAAAGAGAAAGAAAATTGACTACGGTATCAGAGAGATATCCGGCATCTTGATACTCAGTAACAGATACAGCTCCATGACGTTTGGAAAGTTTCTTTTTATCTTCCCCTAAAATACTTGGTAGGTGGGCAAATTCGGGTATATTGGCACCTATAGCCTGAAAAATTTGAATATGTTTGGTGGTATTTGTTAAGTGATCAATTCCACGGATGACATGAGATATGTTCATATCCATGTCATCAACTACTACAGCCAGGTGATAAAGAGGGGTTCCATTAGAGCGGACGATTACAAAATCATCAATAGTTTCATTTTTTACTTCAATTTTCCCAAGAATACGGTCCTCAAATACCGTTTCTCCTTCAGGTATTTTTAGTCTGATTACCGACCGACGTCCCTCCGCCTCTAGCCTTTCAGCTTCAGAGGAGGAGATCTCAGCATACTTCCGGTCATTACGCCAGAAATTACCTGCGGAGATTGCTTGTTTTTTCTTCTCTTCAATTTCTTCGAGAAGATAGTAACATCGATAAGCTTTTCCTTGTTTAATTAATGCCTCGGCCCAGGCTAAGTGTTGTTTTAGACGACTAGACTGGTAAACTACATCTTCATCCCAGTGGATTCCCATCCACTGAAGTGAATTTAATATCCCATCAATCCATTCCTGACGAGATCGAGCAGTATCAGTATCCTCGATTCGCAACAGAAAACTTCCATTTTCTCGACGGGCAAAAAGCCAATTAAATAAGGCGGTATGGGCACTGCCTATATGTAGCAAACCGGTGGGACTAGGAGCAAAACGAACTCGGATAGGAGGTGACATGTGTTAGCCAGATTATGGTGAATTTTCAGAGTTATTTTTGTTTACTAAAAATGTGGAATCGGGTGAAGAATCAGTTTTTGAGTTAGATTTAGGAATCGGTTGGGCTTCGAAGGTTAGATTTATGCCACCAATGATCCTAGCTACAACATTATAAAACCACGAGAAAAGTGCTACTAATATTGCACCACAAACAGCATAGAAAACTGGCATCACGATCCAAGCTATAACAGCGATTAAACCAGTTGTGGTGCCAACATTACCCAATTCAGGGATGCCCATTATTCCAAAGAAGCTTGCCATAAATGTGATTAACATAGCATAAAGAGCACCAGACAAAAACCCCACAGCACCGCATATTACGAAGGCAATTTTAACAGCGGACCAAGTATCAATACATTTCAATTCATACTTCATATGTCTACTCAGGATTACTAAAAATTATTCAAACAAGGTTTATATTTTAGATGCATAATAAGATCATTGTTTTTATTAACATTTAATCAACGGAGAGGGAGGGATTCGAACCCTCGGTAGGTTTTAGACCCACAATCGCTTAGCAGGCGATCCGATTCAGCCACTCTCGCACCTCTCCAAAATTCTTGTAATGACGGTGGGGGTGGGATTCGAACCCACGGTACCCGCAAAGGTACAACGGTTTTCAAGACCGTCTCATTCGACCACTCTGACACCCCACCTTACCAAACGGCCAATATAGGTTTTTCCGATAATGAGTGTCAACGTAAATCATTGATAAGATCGTTAAACCAACATCATTCTATTCCAATTGACAGTCATTCCGATCTAATATAGTTAAAATAACTCTCATGATTTTTTCCATTTATGGTACAATATTACCCTGGTACAATGGTTGGTGATTCGATTAAGAGAATGAAAGCTTGACGCCGCATTAGAGGTTCATCAGATTATCATTTTCTTTTATCAGTTAATATAAAACCAATTTTTTGCGTAAATCTGGGGAGCGAAGAAAATAATGTCATTGTTCATGTATTTATCTATTACAGGTGAAAATAAAATTGCCATTTATGAAATAGACCAAGATAGCGGATCTCTTAATTGGAAGTATGATGTAAAAACAGGAAAGGGAGTAATGCCGTTAGTTGTGGATAAATCTCAGAAATATCTTTATGCAGGACTCCGGGGTGAACCATCTGTTCAAACTTTTAACTTAAATCAGATGACCGGTGAAATTAAATCGCTGGGATCTACTCCTCTCGAATGGGATACGACCTATATGAGTTTGGATAAAACTGGCCGTTTTCTTCTTTCTGCTTCTTATGGTCATGGGATCGTAGGGGTCCATGAAGTCGGTACAAACAATATCATTAATGAACAGGTTATCGATCGAAAGAGAACCGGTAAGGCTGCTCATTACATACAGACTGACGATTCAAACCAATTTGTTTTCGTTCCCCACGTTGCTGATACAAACATGATCAGCCAGTTCAGGTTCAATGAACAGACAGGGGAATTAAGTTCTAATGAACCTTCTGAAGTATTACAACCTTTAAATATGGGGCCAAGACATTACTGCCACCATCCAAACTTAGACATTCTTTATGTGGATAATGAGCAGGGTAATAGCATAACCACGTATAATTTTGATCCGGTTGGGGGTACTCTTAAGGCTGTACAAACAATTTCTACTCTTCCGATTAATTTTTCTGGGGAAAATTCCTGTGCCCAAATCCATATTCATCCTTCTGGTAGATTCATATACTCTAGCAACCGAGGTCATAATAGTATTGCCTGTTTTACTATCGACAAGGCGAGCGGACTATTAACTTCAACTGGTCAAGTGCCGACTGAGGAAACACCGCGGGCTTTCAATTTGGATCCGCAAGGGAGATTCCTTTATGCTGCTGGTCAAGGGACAGGGCGCCTCGCGTCTTATCGGGTAGACCAAGAAACAGGAGGTCTTTCTCCCTTAGGGGTTTATGAGGTAGGTTTGTCACCTTCATGGGTTTTAGTTCTAGATCTAAACAAATGAACCGTTGGAGGACTGGTGTGATGCTTCATATCGGGTTTCTCGCTTCCCACTTTGGTTCTACCATGCAATCTGTGATCGATGCCTGTGAAGAGGGGAGAATTTTAGCTAAGCCTACTGTACTAATAAGTAATAATCGATCTTCCCAAGCTCTTCAACGGGCTAAGAAATCTGGTTTCCCTGGTTTTTGTTTAAATTCTGAGTCCCATCCAGACCCCAATAATCTTGATCGGGTGATTTTAGAAACCCTCCATTCCTTCGAGGTTGATCTGGTTGTTCTGGCCGGATATCTAAAGCAGGTTGGTCCAATAACAATAAAAAATTTTCGAGGTCGTATTATTAATATTCATCCATCTCTTTTACCTAAATATGGTGGACAAGGTATGTATGGTCTAAACGTTCACAAAGCGGTCATAGCTGCCGGTGAAACGATTACCGGCGTGACGGTTCATTTTGTTGAAGAGCAATATGACCAAGGAGAAATAATCGAACAACAGGCAGTACCCATAGAACCTTGTGATACTCCTAACTCGTTAGCTAAGCGGGTTTTGGCAGTAGAATATAGTTTGTTAATAAAAACAATAAGAACTTTCGCTTATAGTCATTAACCTCGGGCTGTAATACCTAAATTCTATTTATTAGTTGACTGGGAATAGCCAAATGGCCGGTATCATTGATTTGTTAATTACCGACGGAATGATTGTAACCGAAGACGGAGTTTTTTCAGTTACAATAGCAGTGAGAGAAGGACAAATTGTTAATATCCTTGAAGCAGATGCCCGACCAGAAAGTTCTAGTAAACTTTCTGCAAAAGGTTTGCATATCCTACCGGGTCTGATCGACAGCCATGTCCATCTCCGGTCTCCAGGTTATGAGGAGAGAGAAGATCCCTTGTCAGGGACGAGTGCAGCGGCAGCGGGAGGAATTACCACCTTGTTAGAAATGCCTGTTTCCAACGTTAATTCTAGTTCAGCAGAGGGTCTGTACAAACGGGGAGAGGCTATTCAGACACAAGCTGTGATCGATTTTGGCCTTTACGGAGGTGCGGGACATCAGAATATTGATCATATACCGGAGATTGCGGCAGCTGGTGCAGTAGCCTTTAAGACATTTCTGATACCACCTCCAGAAGATCGTGAAGCTGAGTTTCACGGATTGTGGTGCCTTGATAATTTGTTATTACAAAAAGTTATGGAGGTTACCGCAACTACTGGTTTGCGACATTGTTTTCACTGCGAGGATTGGTCTATTGTTCAACCCCGTATTATTCAGCTCATCTCCGAAAATCGACATGACCCATTAGCTCATGCTCAAAGCCGGCCATCATTTGTAGAGGATTCCTCCGTTGCTAAGATGTTAAGCATAGCAGCTTCAGTTGGGGGTCCTGTCGAAGTAGTCCATCTTTCTAGTCCAGAAGCCGCACAATTGATTAAGGATAGCCGAAGTAAAGGAGTGGATGTCATAGCTGAAACTTGTCCACAGTATCTTTTCTTCACCGATCAGGTATTGTCAGTTCATCAGGGTTTTGCGAAATGTAATCCACCCTTACGGCCAGTTGAAGAAGTTGAAGCTCTTTGGAAATATCTAAATGATGGCACACTAGATTTTGTTGGTAGTGATCATTCTCCTTTCCTCCCTGACGAAAAATGTGGAAACGATATTTTTAAAATACCACCAGGACTTCCGGGGCTTGAGTCAATGGCCCCTATGATGCTAACAGCCGTCAATAATAGACAGATTACGATTACCGATTTTATCCGGTTGATGTCAACTCGGCAAGCTGAAGTATTTCAACTTCCAGGCAAAGGAAGAATTGATATTGGCTACGATGCTGATCTTACTTTTGTGGATATGGGAGCGCGTTGGACTTTCGATCGACGTTTTTGTTTTTCTAAGGCAAAAGATACCATGCGAATTGTTCATGGTATGCCAATGAAAGGTAAAATTCAACGTACTATGGTGCGAGGGGAAACGGTATATTACGATGGAAAGATAACTTGTCAACCTGGATATGGTCGTTGGATTAAACCTTAAATTTATGAAAAGAGAGTTTTATAACTAATTTTATTAATGCTGAAAGGAAACAAAATGGCTCACAATATATTAAAAGGTGTTTATACCATTGCACCAACCCCCTTTGAAGAAAATGGTTCTGTTGACAAATCAAGTTTGGCCACCCTTACGCGATTTCTAATAGACTTAGAAATAGATGGTATCACCGTGTTAGGTGTAATGGGAGAGGCGAGTAAACTGATTGATTCTGAACGTGATCAGGTTATTACGAGCGTAGTCGAAGCAGCAAATGACCAAATCCCAGTTTGTGTTGGAACAAGCCATGGAGGAACCGATGGGTGCATAGCTTTAAGTCGAAGAGCTGAAGAACTCGGGGCTTCAGCTTTAATGGTGGCACCACCTCAACTAAAAACCGGTACAGATGAGGCGCTATTATCTCACTATCTTAGAGTAGCAGATGCTGTTACTGTACCTCTTGTCATCCAAGATCATCCCACTAGCAGCGGTGTAACTATGAGTATTAATTTTATAGCAACAATCGCTGATCGTTCCCCACAGTGTCGTTTCCTTAAATTAGAGGATGAGCCATCTCCCCGTAAAGCTAGCCAAGTACTTATGGCTAACCCAAACATTGAGATTTTTGGTGGCCTGGGTGGTGTTATGTTACTTGAAGAACTAAAACATGGTTGTATGGGGACGATGACAGGGTTTGCTTTCCCTGATATTCTGAAAGAAATACATACCAGTTACATGTCTGGGGATATTGACGGTGCAACCGATATTTTTTATCGATATTGTCCGCTAATTCGTTTTGAGAACCAACCAGGTATCGGTCTTGCAATTAGAAAGAATATTTATCAACGTAGGGGAGCAATCAAAACGGCGTATGCCCGTCAACCATATGTACCTCTTGACAAAGAAACTTTAACTGATTTGACCGATCTTTTGACAAGGCTCAAGTTAGACTAAACAGACTTGCTATTTTTGCCAGTCAAGAAGAACTCCAAGGGCTTCCCCAGGTTTTTGGTCTAGTAAACTGAAAGCATCGGCGGCCTGATACCATGGGAAACAGTGGGAGGTCATTCGGGCGGTCTGGATTTTACCAGATACAAGGAGTTCCATTGCTCGCCTTGATTGCGTTGCACCGACATTAGTCTGGTAATAACCGCCAAGTAATTTCCGTCTTTGTATTTTTCTTGAAGATAGGGACAAAGGTTGATCTTCATTTAGTCCGATTAGGTGAATTAAACCATCAACTGCAAGCATATCGAGACCCTGTTCAAACGCCACAGGTCCAGCTGCCCCTCCAACTGCATATACAACAATATCAGCCCCAATGCCATTGGTGAGGTGTTTCACCACTTTGACAGGATCCTGCAAAAGGCCATTAATAACTGTATCTGCACCCAATTCACCTGCCAATGTACACCTGTTTTCTAAGACATCAATTGCTATAACATTCCCTGCTCCATTTGCTTTTATAACCTGTAAGATAAGGCTTCCTACGAGTCCCTGGCCTAAAATAACGACAGTGTTTTGAGGTGCGATGTTTTCTATCTCTACCCAACTAACTGCCCCTGCAGTTAGGGGATAGTATGGTGCACTATCAAACGAAAGGTTTGGTGGCATTGGCATGACCCAGGTTTGTTCCCGCGGATCGCTAACGAGGGCAGATTGGACGCCGTACTGAGCGTGGGGAGCTAGAGCTACTACAGGATCCCCTATTTCGAGGTGATTTACCCCTGTTCCCAAAGCATCAACAGTGCCAGCCATGGAATATCCTGGTGTTACTTGCTCAGTTGGATTTTGTGCATTAAAGCCAAGCTCCGAACCTCGACTGATAAGACTACAAGCTGCTTTAATTCTTATTTCCCCAGGCTGAGGATCTGGGATATTTGTCTCTTCAAGTTTTACTTCGTAGCTGTCTTCAGGTTTAATAATTCGTTTCATAGTTTAGGTCAAAACCTTAGGCATCGGTTTGAATTGGCATGCTTCAACAAATATATCGAAAAAATCAGGAGTAGTTTCTAGCTCGATATGTTCAATATTCCTGACTAGTTCATTAATACTTTGACGTTGGCTTCGAGATAAAAGTATTTCCCGTGCTCCTTGCACAGAAGCATTGCCAACCTTGATAATTCTTTCTTCTGGGACAGGAGGAAGGAAACCTATTGCTATAGCATTATTAATGTCCACATAGTTAGCAAAACCACCAGCTAGAAAGAGCTGATCTACTTGACTCGGAGAAACACCAAAGGCTCTCATCACAATATATTGGCCACAATAATTAGCTGCTTTGGCCTGAGCTAGGTTGCTGGCATCCTGACGAGAAAAAGAGATTCCAGCATGATTTACAATCGATAACTCATATTGTTTTCGATCAGAGAAAACACCTTTGGGGCTCATCATATTATGGGTGCGAAGTTCGGCCAGAAGGTCAATAAGGCCTGATCCACATATTCCTACGGGAGCAGTATTGCCAATAGTATTATAATTAAAAGAGCCATCTTGCCATTTTATAGATTCAATAGCACCTTCGTAGCCTGGCATACCATACTTAATACCCCCTCCTTCAAACGCCGGTCCGGCCGGACATGAGGCTGTTATTATACGTCCGTTCCCAGCTACCACTACTTCTGTGTTAGTGCCTACATCTACTAGCATTGATATTCCGGGACGGGTTGCTAATTCGACAGCGACCATATCACTTGCTACGTCACCACCTACATGACTAGCAATAATGGGTGCTCCATAAACCCGAGCTTTAGGATTAGCTCGAAGCCCTAGGCGTCGAGTTCCGATCGTTAGTGATGTTGTCTGACGGGCACCAGAGAGGTATTCTTTTTCGATTAGAGACTTATAAGGTTTTTGCCCGATACTCTGAACATTAAGTCGGAAGAAAAGTTCTCGCATGGTGGTGTTTCCTGCCACAACGATCTCATAAATTTCCTGCCGTCTAATCCCAGCTTGGTTACACCAATCTTCGATTTCTTTATTAATTGCATTGATAATAGCTTTCCGTAACTCTCCCTCATATTTCCCATCGTAGGAAATTCGGTGCATAATACTGCTTCCACCGAATCGCTGGGGGTTTTCAAAAGAGCGAAGATGGACGCTTTGACCTGTCTCCAAGTTGATAAAGTTTATAACCACTGTGGTAGTACCAAGGTCGATCGCTAATCCGTATAAATTTCCACGGTACTGATCTATTACCTCTCCATCATACAGCACATTGTCACCATGTCGTTCAACTACCGGCTCGAGAGCTATATCTTTCTCTTTCGCCAAAGTTAGAATCTTAGGTTTCCGATGAAGTGGTGTAAAAGTTATATTAATATCCGGGTTGATGACCTGAGCCTGGCAAGCAAGACGATAATCTCCTTCTAAAAAGGATTCGGATTCAGTGCGAGGTACAAGTCCCTCCATGCCCTGATTAATTTCTACTATACACTCATGGCAGATACCTGTTCGAAAACAGGAAGTTGGGATCTTAACAGCGAGGGAGTCAGCTAGGTCAAAAACAGTTTGGTTGATATTCATGGTTTGTGTCGAAGTTGTATTGGACTCATTTTTTGCTTGTTTCGATTGATCCCAGCCTAGATGATAACTGGGCTTTTGACCTTCTTCCCAAGCATTTTGATAATTTAGTTTGTCATCTCCACCACACAACAGTAAGCCGTTTTCTTTTTTGGGTTTTCGCTGATTACGGCAGCCAAATACGGCAGTACACTCGTTAAACCTGTTTTTGTAGGGACACCGGAAGCTAGACTGTTCGGTCGCATGAGTGGCCATATTCTCAAATAATTCAGTTATACGGTCTAGCCGGGCTTGATAAGCCGATTTATCTATTTTCTTCATGGGAAATTATCAGGGTGATGATTACTGAAAATGAATGAAATAAGAATTATTCATAACGTATCATTATTCCCCTTGTTCTCGTTTGAGTTCTTCAAGGAGAGTTTTAGCAAGCCCTACACACCCTACAGCATCGGCTGCTGTACCATCAGCTCCCATATCATCTGAAAATTCCTGAGTAACTGATGCGCCTCCTACCATAATCTTGACATCCTCTCGCATATCATTGTCAATAAAAGTATCAATGGTCTTCCCCATATTGGGCATTGTTGTAGTAAGTAGTGCTGACATTCCTAAGAGAGGAGCTCCATGTTCTTCTACGGCATCCATAAACTCATCTTCAGAAGTGTCAACCCCAAGGTCATGAACTTCAAAACCCGCCCCACGCAACATCATAATGCAGAGATTTTTCCCAATGTCATGGAGGTCTCCTTTTACCGTCCCCATAATTACAGTTCCGACCGGTTTAATTCCTGAAGCAGAAAGTATAGGCTCAATATGGGACATCCCCGCCTTCATAGCGCGGGCACAGGCGAGAACTTCTGGGACAAAGATAAAATTCTCTCTGAATTTAATCCCCACTATACTCATGGCAATGATCAAGCCATTATCCATTATTTCAAGTGCTTCGAAACCGACGTCGAGCGCTTCCTTTGTCAGTTTGTCTACTGTAGTATTGTCGCCATCTATGAGAGCAGCTGAAATATCCTGTAGGCGGGGATCAGCTTGGGAAAAAGCTTCAATGAGGTGAAACCTTTCATCATTCCGTTCTATAAATTCATCAATTTCGTCTTTTATGAAGCTATTAGTTATATCATTAAGTTCTGGCATATATTCCCCATTCTAATTTTCCAAGCTATATTGAACCGGACCGATGCCAATCTTTAACAGCTGCTGGTATCGCCTTTAGATTTTCTATGGATGTTTGCAATGGGATAGCGCACTCTGGCCCTACCATGTGTATGCCATGCTCAAGGTTCCCAAAGACTTCTTTAGTTATTTCTTCTGGACCTCTAGCAAATAGCGTTTCAGGATTATTAATATTTCCTACAAGAGAAATTTTCCCTTCGACAGCTTCCATTGATTCTAGTGGTTTATTTTTTGAATCGTAGTGAAATGCTGCACAACCTGTTTCGGCGATGAAACCCATGCGATCTACTGTTCGACCACAGATATGCATGATTAATGGTATTGGAAGTCTTTCAGTAAGTTCAATATGGAGGTCACGGAGGAACCGTTTGTAGTACTCTCCACTTACCAGGTCGCCAGTAGCATGATCTGGTAAAGTAAGGGCGTCAGCCCCGGCTTCAATCTGCGCAATCCCAAATTCAATAGTAGCTTCCTTCATGCGATCTAGAGCAAGATGAGTCTTCCCTGGATCGTCAAGAGACATAAGCAAGAAAGGTTCTACTCCGAAGCAGTGGTATCCTAAAGACCAAGGTCCCATCGTTTTGCCAATAATTGCTACCTCGTCACCATATTCTTTCTTAAGAAGTCGAATAGCTTCAAGGACACACTTAGTATCACTATGTGTTAAAAAATTAGAGGGAATAGTTATATCATCTGCTTCAGTCCATATTGGTTCACTCATCTTAACTGTAGGCCAGTTGTCTTTTTGTTCCCACTGAATCTTGCATCCTAATGCAGATGATTCCTGAATAATACTAAAGACTGGCATTATACTATCAAATCCAAGTTCCGTATATCCTGTTGCTGCCAGACGCGCCATGAGTTCAGGGTCACGGTTTGCATTCGGAAAAGGTGCATTGACTAAGTCCATAAGTTCTACCGTGGCAATAGAGGTTGGATTGCAAACTGGAGTTCGGTCAACAGGTGCTCTCTCAAGAGCCGCTAAGACGCGTTCTCGACTGGTCATAGATCTTTCTGTTTTCATTATTGGTCCTTATAGATCCTGTTGGCTGGGTGCAGCTAAAACTCCCCGCCCAGCAACTGTTGCCTGGTCACGTAAGATGGCTCGAACATTGGGTGCCCGTAGGAGTAATAGCCCTATCATCTCATCATGATTTGAGGAACAAGGGAAGAAAATTCGATCTAAAGATCCAATTACTTCATCTAGTTCTCCTAGTTTCATAAGCCCTCCGGCGATAAAAGAGATTCGCCGTTCCTTTTCTCGGCTTTCTCCGATCGCTGTTACTTGGTACTCTCCATTGCCCGATCTAAGTAAGTTTATTTGCAGACCTGATTTTTTGTCTAAAGTTGTTAAGGGTCGTTTAGTAACTTTTTCGGTTGGATCTACTTTGCAGGCTTCCAAGAATACACGTTTGACTGCTAAGTTATGCGCATTTTTACATGGGAATCTCAATCTTCCCATATTATCCTGTTCCATACCACCCAGGTTTTTCATAGCATTTATAACGGTATTAATTCGTTTCCCCACACCAGGAATTTGGCTATAAGTATGCACCAAATAAAAGGAGCCCTGTTCATCTTTCTGGCTATACAAAGCAATTGAGATGTTTTCGAAGTATAGGTCCAATGGAACTAGTTCTATTCGCTTTCCAATATCTAGTATTTTTTTCATAAAGAGAGATTGCCTTCTTTCTTATTTGTAGTCTTTTTCCAACTTTTTCAATAAAATATCCGCAACTTTAGTAACATCTTGATCTTCTCCAGTCCATTCTTTTTTGGAGGACCATTGCCATTCTTGCAGATATCCATCAGTCCCAACCAGTCCTTCAATCATAGCAGTTCGGTCTATTTCTTGCTGGAACCATTCCGGCATTTGCCGAGAGACTGGACGTTTCCCGCCATAAACCCTCACCTGAGCAGGAATTTCGCGCCAGCATAAAACCTGATACTTTATCATACTGGCACTAGATCCTTTTCTGGTCTATAGCTTTACGAAAAGCCCGAATATGTTCTATACCTGTTCCACAACACCCACCAACAAAATAGGCTCCTGCGTCCAATAGTTCAGCAATATCCCTAGACATTTCTTCCGGCGAGTTCGCATAGTACGTCCTATGTTGTTCATCTAGGAGGGCCTTGCCAGCATTAGGGTATGCCATCATACGTTTAGATTTTTCTAAATTAGTATCTAAAGCTTGTTTTAACTGGTTAATCCCGGTTATAGCATACCGCATACCGGTATGCTCATCCCGTCGCGATTCTGCGCCACAATTTAATCCTATAATTTGAACGTATTCAAGTAAATTTTGTTGCTTTCGATCACTACCCCCTGAAAGAATTTCTAAAAGATCAGCAGCCGAATGGCCCCAATCTGTCTTATATATTACTTCTCCAGTCAGTCTATTTTTCGTGTATTTGTAGGTTTGATTAACAGCGATAGGAAGTCCAAAATCTTTCAATTCGTTGACGATTAGAGCTGCTTCATTCGCTGAAAACATTGTTTCAACACAGAAGAAGTCTACACCAGCTTCTGCTAAAGTTTCCCCCACTCTCTTGTGGGCATCCTTAGCTATTTTATTAGCTATTCCAAATTCTGTGTCGCCGCTATCCATTTCAATTGCTCCAGGCAATGGTCCTATCGAACCAGCAAGATATACATCTTGTCCACTACGTTCAATTGCTGCCCGGGCATGGTCTACGGCTAGTCTAATTAATCTTTCAGATTCAGAAGCGTTCTTGCCTGCCATCTCAAGATGGGGATAAGATGCAACAAAGGTATTAGTTCCGATTGCTTCAGATCCCGCTCTAATATAGTCAAAATGGATATCAATAATTAGCTGTGGATATAATTCATTAGCTAAACAACTATTTGCTAGTTCTATTCCCCGAGCAAAAAGTTCAGTTCCTAAGCCTCCGTCGTAAAGAATAGGATTATCATCTTCTATTCGTTCCCGAAAGGGTTTCATACAGAAAAGCTCCAGATCTCAGATTGGTTGCGCAAGTGCAAATATAGTATGATGGTTACGTTAATTTATAATTCTGGTGTTATCATTACTCATTCAAAGAGACCTGTCCTCGATGACTGAGCTCCATTGGTCGCAGGCAGTAGTAAATCATGTTATTGATTGGGGTTAAGACGCCAACTTCTTTGCCCATACGTACTAGAGCACCTGTCTGAGCTTCTAATTCCGAATAGCGCCCTTCCATCATATCTCGTTGCATTGAGGCAGTTCCATCATACTCTACACTATCCAAAATAGCTAAGGTCTTGTCTACAATATCCTCTGATAGGTTGATTCTCTGAGCACTAGCTACATTCTTGATCTCTTCCATGGTTGCCCTGAGGAGAGCTCTGGTTCCAGGTTGGTTTCGAATGACGCCAATAGGCACTCTACTAACCGCACCAATTCCACTCCACGAAGCTATTAAAATGTACTTGGACCACATAGCAGCTTGTATATCAGGTGGGGTATTAACGATTAAACCACTACATCGTTGGAAGGCTTGGCTTAATTTGTTTACTCGGTCACTTGGTCGATTATCCCATTCACCGAAAGTTACAAATGGTTCGTAAGCAATATGGCGAATAAGTCCAGGTTCTGCAATAAATGAGACAATGCCACATACACCGCCGATAACATGTTGCCAGCCAAACTCAGCTGCTAGCTGTCCAGGTGTGTCTACACCATTTTCCATAGGGAGAATACAGGTATTAGATCCAACAAGAGGTCGAATCCCTTCTATGGCCTCAGGTACCTGCCAGCATTTTACACAAAGCATAATAATATCTATATCGTTCACATCCCTGGGGTCATCTGTAGCTTGAACTAAAGGTAGTGAAAAATCCCCTTTTGTACTTTCGACACAGAGCCCATGTTCACGCAATGCTTTAAGATGCGGACCGCGCGATATAAATATTACATCTTCTCCAGCCTCTGCGAGGCGGCCTCCGAAGTAGCCTCCAACACCACCTGTTCCAAATACCGCTATGCGCACATATGCCTCCGATAATCTTCGGTCTGATTAATTAATAAACATCTCTTTAACAAATTCCCAAACCAAAGGGATCTCGTACTTCAAACAAAATATTTCTAAGGGAGATAAATATAATAGAAAACTAGAGGAAAAGGCAACAGGTTTTCGAAGTTGCAGTTACACAAAATTTATCAAAGTTACTATTCTACTACAAAAGCTTCCATGGCATAATACTGAGGGAATCCAAGTTTATCTAGACGTCGGGCTGTGTGAATATTCCTATCCTGAACACGTTCCCAGAATTCTCGATCATCATGTGCTCCTGGAAACATAGCAGTGTCTTTTTGAGATTCATGTCGAAAGATAGCCTGAATCTTATGTTGAAGATCTTCGTGCGAAAGTGGAATAAAAATGTCTGCCTCATCTACCTCCCATTCCTGCCAGGCTCCGCGATACAACCATACTTCAGGTTTCGGTTTTCGATATAGAGCAAGAGCTTGGTCAATCACTTCTTTGCACATGCGGTGTGTACCGTGTGGATCGGAAAGATCTCCAGCAACAAAAACTATCTCAGGTTGTATTTTGTTCAAAAGGTCTAAAACAATACTAACATCTTTGTTGCTTATAGGATTTTTCTTTACCAGCCCAGTTTGGTAGAACGGCAGATCTAAGAACCGAATTTTATTAGCCGAAATACCAAGTGTCGAAGCTGCTGCAATTGCTTCAGAACGCCTAATATTGGTCTTTATAGCTTGGACTTCGGGGATGTCAATTTGTCCAGGCTGTTTTGTTTCAAGAAATGATCGAACTGTTTTTACTATGTCTTCAAATTGTTTATGGGGGCACCCTAGGTCCCGAAAAGTCAATCTGACAAAATCGATAAGCCGATTAACATCCTCATCAAAAACAGCGATATTTCCACTCGTCATATAGGCAATATTCATTTCATTTCCAGCTTTGGCTAGCCTGAGCAACGTACCCCCCATCGAAATAACATCATCATCCGGGTGAGGGGAAAAACAGATACACCGTTTGTTAGCATACAGATCTTGCCTATTAATTATTTTATCTTGTACCGCGTCAAATGTCTTCCTGTTAAGTTCGTCAACCGACGGAGTTTTATCGACCAATGAATAGAGATCAAAAAGGTTGTAATCTCGTTTCTGTAAATGAAGGACAGGTTTTTCTACCTGCTCGCACAACCAGATTATAGCTCGCTGTGTTAGTTGATCTGTCCAAGTTAATTCTTGATTGTTTAGCCACGGTTGTTTAGCCCGTTTTAATTCACTGGAAGCTGAAGCATCGATGAAGAAACTTGTATTCGGATGGGTCTGCAGGTAACTTGCTGCAACCAAGGGACTAACTTCCCCTTCTACCGCTTGCTGGATGATTGAAGCTTTGTGTTCGCCTGTTGCCAAAAGAATAATTCGATCAGCATTAAGAATTGTTCCTACTCCCATCGTCAAGGCTTCTTTGGGGACATTCTCCTCGCCAAAGAAATCAGAAGCCGCATTTTTACGTGTTATTTCATCTAGTCTAACTAAACGTGTTCGGGTGTCAGGTAGTGATCCAGGTTCATTAAATCCGATATGACCCGTTAACCCGATGCCTAATAACTGAATACCAATTCCTCCTGCAGCACTTATCTGTTCCTCATACCATTGACAGTAAGATTCGATCTCACAATGTTTCAAATCTCCTCTAGGAATAAAAA
Organism: uncultured Gemmatimonadota bacterium; assembly: GCA_964593235.1. GTDB lineage: Bacteria > JAAXHH01 > JAAXHH01 > JAAXHH01 > JAAXHH01 > JAAXHH01. Next base: position 58,134 of record CAZQGS010000048.1, read on the forward strand.
TCTGATCATCTGGAATATCTAGATGGTCGAAAAGGTTTTCGTACATGTACCGGTGATAGCTATGTGGTGACTCATAGGAAATAGGGAAGTATTCATCAAGATTAAATGTAATTACATTTGCAAAAGTCTCTCCTTTTCTGTGGAGACTAATAAGTTCCGCGTATAAATCTATAGGAGTAGAACCTGTACAGAGTCCCAGTACAGCTGATTTACCCATGGTTGCCCTGTATTTAGCATAATCAACAATTTCTTGAGCTATTTTCTTAGAAAGAGCTCTGTGGTCCTGACATAGGACAATAGGGATATTTTCGGTAATAGAAAGCAATGCTTCGTCCTATTTATACTTTTTTATACATTGAAGTTAATTGAATCAAAGTTTTTAGGCACATACCGGATGATCTTTACTCCACCGGTTGAATGCTGGATCGTCACTAATAGCTAAGGAATCTCGGGCTTCTTCCCACATCTGGTGCCAGGTCAAAGGATCAGTGAGAACTTGGCCTGGGTTGAAATGGCTACGCGCTACAAATCCAGGAAACGCATTTCTACCAGTTGCTTGGCCGATTGGGTTGTATCGGAGGTCGAAGCTCCATCGAATTATATCGCTTAAGTTCTGTAGAGATGAATGACAGGTATGTTTATGCAAAAAAAGCACATCCCCAGGTTCCGTCGGAATGGGAACCATGGTTGATCTATCGCATATCTTTTCAGGTATTTCAAGCCCCCATATATCAGGGCAGTGGTGCAGAAGACCATCTCTATGGCTTTTAGGGATGACTGCTAGACAACCTTGTTCGACCGTTGCTTCTCCAAGTGAAAACCAAACAGTCAACATATCGGTCGCATCTGCTTCTTCGGTAACTACTCCATTGTCTTGGTGCCAAGGTGTTTTGCCAAGTTGTACTCTCCCTGTATCTGGGTTTATTGGGGTCTGAGCCTCAGGTGGTTTAATTCTGACATGGCCAACTGGATTTGAATAAATTTCTGGTCCAATAAATTTTTCGACTGCATCTAACAAATTAGGATTTGTCATTACACGAAATACTGCTGGACCACACCAAAAGGGTGTATTTTTCTTTACCCCACCTTGAGGTAGGGAGAAATCAAAATATTGACCATGCACTTTACCACTCTCAGCATAAATCTTTGTTATACGCTCGCCAAATGGAAGTTCTTCATAGGCGGATACTATTTCCCCTTTTTGGTGAAGTTCACTAGCTAGACTGTCAAGTACCATTCCGTATTCCTTGATGACAGGATCAAGATCTTCTTTCGGACTCAGTAGACCCTTTACGAGCAGGTAGCCCTGCTCATCAAAAAAAATAATCTGTTCTTCGGAAATAGTTTGCATAAATTCCTTTCTTTCCGATTCTCCAGAGAGAGCTGGGAGTCAATTATGAAGTACAACAAAATTCCATACCGCCGAGGTGTATGGGTATTTATGCATAAACAAATAATTGGGTATAGTAGACACAACTATATATAGTGGTTAATCAATTTGTACGCAAGATCAAGATAGCCTTCGATTTTACGTTTTTTCGGTGAAGAATCTATATTGCTCTTTTTGGTAAGTTCCCCAAGATTAGTAGAGAAGAAAATTAAGCTAATTCAATTCGGGAATCGAGCTCGTGATTAATTTTCAAAAAAATAGCTGATAAAACCTAGCGCTTTGGGAGAAGATTGAGTATCTTTTGAGAGCTAATAAACAAGATTTTAAACAGATTGATATTCACCCGATGTAATTTGTTCAATACAACTAACAGGTAGGTTTTTCGAAAAAACAGTAGACGAAATCTTCAGTTCAGGTATAAAGAGATTTTTTTGTTTGAAATCTTTTTAAAATCACGGGGGATAGGCATCAGCCCGACATAATTTTTTTATCTAATCTTGATATCAATATTTACTTTGCCGGTTAGAATCTATTCAGATCGAGTGGAGCTTAATTAATTGAAGGAGTAGTTCATGCGAGGGTGTTTTGGGATTGAAAAGTTTATCTGGTGGTCGATAGTTATAGTGTTGCCAGCGCTACTCGCTTGTGGAGGAGGAGATGATGAAAGCGAGAATAAGGCTTCACAGAATACACGCGGTGGTCGCCCGGGTATGGGTAATGTAGCTCGTACTGGAGCCTCGATCCCTGTTGGCATAGAAACGGCAGGACGAGGAGATATAGCCGCAACATTGCTAACTTATACTTCACTAGATGCAGAACGGCATGTGGATGTTGTTTCTCGTGCACAGGGTTTGGTTAAGACTATTTTTGTCGAAGAGGGAGACCTAGTTAAAGAAGGTCAGCCGCTTGCCCAACTTGACACCGATGCTCTTGTTTTGACGGTTAGGGAGCGCGAAACTAACATGAAAAGCTTGGAATCGAACTTCATCCGAGCTGAGGAGCTTCGTGAAAAGGAATTCCTAAGTAGCCAGGAGTTTGAGCAGACTAAATATCAGTATGAAGTAGCTCAAACTCAGTATGAATCTGCCAAACTTCAACTAAACTATGCTACCATACTAAGCCCTTTTGCAGGAACTATCACAGAACGATTAATTGACGTAGGCAACCTAGTCAATGTTAATGATGTAGTATTTCGTACAGCAGATATTGATCCACTGCTAGCAAGGATTTTTGTTCCTGAAAAAAATATTAGCCAAGTCCATGCTGGTCAGACTGTCCGGATAAATGTTGAAGGGGCTGATCATACCTACATTGGAAAAGTTGCTCGGATAAGTCCTGTTGTAGATCCACAGAGTGGGACAGTTAAGGTGACGGTGGAAATTAAGGACAGGCGTGGAAGTCTTAGGCCTGGTATGTTTGCCACAGTGAACCTAGTAATATCAATTCATGAAGATGCTTTAAGAATTCAAAAGAAAGCACTAGTAGCAGAAGCTGAAGGTTCCTACGCCTTTCTTTTTATTAATGGGAAGGCTGAGAAACGGCTTCTTGAAATCGGGATAGGGGAAGGAGATTACGTAGAAATTTTGTCTGGTTTAGCCTATGGTGATTCTATCATTACTGTGGGCCAAGAGGGATTGCGAAACGGGTCCCCCGTCCGAATAGCAGGACTAATTCAGGAGCCATTAGGTAATAAGACAGACAAAAAGAATATTTCAATTCAAAAAACGAGTAAGGAATCTAGATTGATTCCAGAAGATGTTGCAGGAAATCGACTGATCTCAATGGATCTGGATCAAATCAAAGTCCGGATGTTCCGGAATCCAAAAATCAAGGAACTTTACGAGAAGAAAATGTTAGATGATCCAGAATTTGCAAATGATGAAGTTAAGCAACGGTCTTTCTTAATTGAGCAATCTCAAAAATTTCGTGGTAGGCGTAGGGCTTTGCCTGAGTAAGATGAAACTTTCTTTTTGATTAGTTTTCGCACCCGGTCCTATCTCGTAGGTTTAATAACTTTAAAAATAAAAACAGTAGGCTAGCTCATGAAAATTATTGGCTTTTCTATTAGCAGGCCCGTTACAATAGCCATGTTAATGACAGCAATGGTGCTTTTTGGCTCTATAGCATTTTCGCGGCTACCAATAAATCTTCTTCCTGACATAACCTATCCTACTCTAACTGTAAGGACCGAATATGTTGGAGCCGCACCGAATGAAATTGAAAAACTGGTAACTGAACCTATAGAGGAAGCCGTAGGTGTTGTTACTGGTGTGGTCCGTGTGAGTTCTATCTCACGCCCTGAACGCTCAGATGTTAGTTTAGAATTTGAGTGGGGCACTAATATGGATTTTGCTGGTTTAAATGTCCGTGAGAAAATAGACTTGCTCAATCTACCCCAGACGGCAGAAAAGCCAATCCTACTAAGATTTGATCCAAGCCTTGACCCTATAGTCCGCCTAGCGCTTTCTGGGGATGAAAGTCTTACAACTCTCCGTATAATGGCCGAAGAAGAAATCAAACGGGAACTTGAGAGTTTAGAAGGTGTAGCTGCTGTAAAAGTTAGTGGTGGTTTAGAGGAAGAAATCCATGTGGAGCTAGACGAATCTAAACTAGCTAGCTTGGGTATTCCTATCAACCAAATTGCAACCCGTCTCGAACAAGAAAATGTCAATATTGCGGGTGGGACCATAAAGGATAGCGAAACCGAATATCTGGTCCGGATCTTAAATGAGTTTCAAACCGTTGAGGAAATCGGTGATATAATCGTAGGGCAGGTGAACACCGTACCAATATTGCTCTCCGATGTAGCTATTGTATCAAAAAGCCACAAAGAGCGTAAATTATCTGCCAGAATAAATGGTAGAGATACTATAGAAATTTCTATTTATAAGGAAGCTGGGACAAATACAATTCAAGTAGGTCGTGTTGTAAAAGAAAGGTTAGGAGACATCGGAGAAACAATTAGAGGACTCACTGCCGGGGTCAACCTAGAAATCGTTTTTGACCAATCAGTTTTTATCCAACAGTCCGTGGATGAAGTCCTGAAAACTGCGTTTTACGGTGGAATTTTAGCCATATTAGTTTTGTATTTGTTCCTCCGAAGTTCAAGTAGTCTTATTATTGGAGTTTCAATTCCAATCTCGATTGTCACAACGTTTTTCTTTCTCTATGCTTTTGATGTCTCACTAAATATTATGTCGCTTGGAGGTTTGGCTCTTGGTATTGGTATGCTAGTGGATAATTCTATCGTCGTACTTGAGGGTATAGACCGGCATATTAAACAAGGTGGAGATCGAAAAGTAACTGAGTTAGTAAGGTTGGGGGCTTCCGAATTAGGCCCGGCTGTAATAGCTGCGACTCTCACGACAGTCTGTGTGTTCGTTCCTATAGTCTTCGTAGAAGGGATAGCCGGGCAATTATTTCGGGATCTTGCCCTAGCCGTAACATTTTCACTTACGGTTGCCACATTAGTTGCTGTTACGTTGATTCCCGTTATATCTGCTTTTCTCCATCGCGTTAAAGAGGAATCTAAATCAGAAGGGGAGAAATCAACATTAGTCCAGAAACCAACAACATTATTGGGTAAAATAGGCGCTTGGCTTAGTAAAGGGTGTAGTGGTATCGCCAAAGGACTAAGTTATACTTTAACCGGGATTTTTATTGTTATCAGGTGGATTTTCTTATTAGTAAAAGTTGCCCTGCAAGTAATTCTCTGGATACCAAGTTGGATGTTTGACCAAATTTTGCCAGTGATTCAGCGCGGTTATCCGTTATTTCTTCGTTGGGCATTGACTCACCGCCTTCTAACACTAACAACCGGAACAGGTATCTTAGTAGGTTCCCTATACGTAATTCCTTCTATCGGGGTTGAACTAATTCCACAGATGAGTCAAGGAGAGTTTTTCGTCAATGTCAGGCTTCCAGTTGGAACCCCTCTCCCAGTGACGGAGAGAGTATTAAACAATATGTCAAATATCGCTCAGGAATATCCAGAAATCAGCACAGTATACAGTTTAGCTGGAGCAATGGGCCAGGCCGGAGGTAATGCTGGAGAAGAACGGGAGAATATTGGCCAGTTACATATCCGTTTAAAAACAGGTATCCGAGGTGATTTAGAAGAAAAAGTTATTACTAGCTTAAGGTTAGATTTCGAATCTCTGCCGGGATTAGAAACACCAGAGTTTGCGCGTCCCGCACTTTTCAGCTTTAAGAATCCGGTAGAAATTGAGGTAAGTGGTTACAATTTAACAAGATTAACAGAGGTTTCTGAAGAGCTAGCTTTGCAAGTTTCTGAAGTGCGCGGGCTTACAGATGTCAAGGCTAGTATGGAAGGTGGAAACCCCGAGGTGCAGATACTTTTCGATCGGCGGAAGTTAGCTAGCCTGGGTCTTAACTTAGGATCGGTAACTCAAATTGTCCAGAACAAGGTCCAAGGTAATATTGCTACTGAGCTAACAAGAAGGAATCGGAAGATTGATATTCGTGTATGGGCTGAAGATGAAACGAGACTTAGTTTAGATGCGGTTGGAAGGTTGGTAGTAAACCCAGAAGGTTCAGTCCCAATTCCATTGTCTGCTGTCGCAGAAATTAGGATTGCTCGGGGCCCCAGTGAAATTAGACGAGTTAACCAACAGAGAGTGGCTATAGTTTCTGCAGGACTCTCTGATCGTTCTTTAGGGGATGTGGCTGCTGACATCCAGGAAGTTATAGATGGCTTCGTCCTCCCTATAGATTTTGTTGTAGGTATCAAGGGGCAGAACGAGGAAATGCAGGTGGCATTTGCGAGTTTGCAGTTTGCTATCTTGCTTTCGTTTTTCTTGGTTTACCTTGTTATGGCATCACAGTTCGAATCTTTGGTTCACCCTTTTGTTATCATGTTCACCTTTCCGTTTTCTATTATTGGTGTGGTTTCTATGCTAATAATTGCAAGTCAAACTATCAGTGTAGTTGTTTTAATTGGTGTTGTCATGTTAACCGGTATCGTTGTGAATAATGCTATCGTACTCGTCGATTATATCAATCAGTTGCGTCGTACGGGAACTGATATTCAGGAAGCAATTATTGAAGCGTCCAAAACCCGTTTGTTGCCGATCATGATGACAACAGCAACTACGGTACTTGGCCTATTACCGATGGCAATTGGAGTAGGTGAAGGTGCCGAACTCCGGGCCCCAATGGCTATCACTGTGATTGGTGGTTTGATAGCTGGTACGGTGGTTACATTAATTTTTGTCCCTCTCATTTATATGACGATAGAGACAATCTTATTGACGCTAAACAGGACATTTACCAAAGTTGCTGGAAAATTGGTAACTTCGGACTAGGAGGACATCTCTCATGAGTTTAGCTGAGTTTTCTGTAAACCGACCTGTGACCACAATTATGATTATAATTAGTGTAGTTACGCTTGGATTAATATCCTATACTAAGCTGCCCTTAATGTTTCTGCCAGATATGTCCTACCCATCTCTAAATGTTAGTGTGCCGTATCCGTCTTCCTCCCCCGAAGAAGTAGAGAGACTTATTTCACGACCGCTAGAGGATGCTTTTGGGACGTTGAGTAATATGACAAGTATGGAATCAACCTCGAGCTCTGATAATGCCCGAATTCGGATAGAGTTCGAAACCGGTACAGATATGGATATAAGAGCAATGGAAGTACGAGATCGAATTGACCAAGTCCGTGGAGAACTGCCTGATGATGTTGAACGTATTCGTATCCGACGCTGGAATCCAAGCGACATGCCGGTCTATAATTTTAGTGTAGCATGGGGTGGTGATCCCGCTGAATTTTATAATATTGTTACTAAAGTGATTCAACCACAGATCCAGCGGGTTGACGGGGTTGCAAACGTAGAAATAAGCGGAATGATTGAAAAACAGCTATTAGTTCATGTGGATAATGAGAAAATACAATCTCATAATCTTGATTTATTCAATCTAAGTCAGGTTTTAGTTCAAAATAATATTACCATGACTGCTGGGACGGTTACTGATGGTGGACGTAAGTATGCGGTTCGTTCACTTAATGAATATAGAGCAGCAGCTGATGTTGCTAGTCTTCCTATCCCCGGTACTACTCTGTCATTGGGTGATGTTGCTGAGGTTAAATTTGAATATCCTGAGGATGACAGCTTCCAGAGATTAAACGGAATTGAAGCGGTTACAATAAGAGTGTACAAAACGTCTACCGCTAACATAGTTGATGTCGCTCAACGAGCTGCCTCAGTTATAGATGGCCTTAAGGAACAACCAAGATTTGCAAAACTTAAAACATTAGTTTTCTTTGACCAGTCTGAAAGTATAGTCGACCGGCTGGCTGATCTACGGAATACGGGTCTACTAGGTGGCTTTCTGGCGATGATTGTATTGTATTTATTCCTACGGAACTTAAGAAGCACTATGATAATAAGTCTCTCGATCCCTCTATCTATAATCTGTACGTTTACCTTTATGTATCTTTTACGCCAAGGGGCAGGATCTACTGTTTCCATCAATTTGATATCACTTATGGGTCTAATGCTGGCTGTAGGTATGTTGGTCGATAGCGCAGTAGTAGTATTAGAAAGTATTTATCGGCATCGTCAGGAGTCTAATTTGTCGTCGCGAATTGCTGCTATAGTAGGAACCCGAGAAGTAACCATGGCCGTAATTGCTGCAACAGCGACAACTCTGTGTGTTTTTCTTCCTCTTATTTTCTTAGGTTCTGGAAGTAAAGTTATGCTTTTTATGAAGGATTTTGTCATTTCGTTTTGTATTGTTATGGTTGCTGCTGTTTTTATTGCTCTGACTCTTATTCCAATGTTGTCCTCAAAACTTTTTGCCCGGCCCCTCGGAAAACCATCCGTATTTTTCGAACGTTTATCTGATTTATATAGCTCTGTCTTGGTCTGGAATCTTCGTCATCGCTTTGTTACCATTCTCTCCTTTACAGGAATCCTTTATGGTAGTTACTGGTTGTACCAGAACATAGAAACTGAATTTCAACCGATGGCACCTACCCGAGATATTACTATTGCTGCTGACCTGCCGTCTAGTTATGGCATAGAGGACGTAAAAGGTGTGTTTGCCAAAGCAGAGAAAATATTACTAGACAATAAAAAAGAATATCATATTGAATCAATATCTTCCTATGGCAGTTTGCGGCGCGCAAATCTACGTATTGTTTTAACACCTCCTGAACAAAGACAGGAATCATCTAGCGAACTTAAAACTCAAATTACTAAGGCACTTCCTGAAATAGCAGGTGTCCAATGGAAACCTGGTAGAATGCGACGTTTTGGGGGAGGACAAAGCGGAGTTGATGTCGAACTACGGGGAGACAATATGGCAGTGCTTTCAAGTCTAGCTGGGGATGTTGAGAGTCGTATGCAAAACATTCCCGGAATCAAGGATGTTGATAATAGCCTAGAGAGGGGTGATGAAGAAATTCAGGTCCGGGTTGACCGCGCTCTCGCACAAACCTATGGGATTTCACCCCAACAAGCTGCCCGAACAGTTCAAGCAGCCCTTAGTAGCCGAGCTCGAGGAAAGTACAAGACTGGGGACCGTGAGGTAGATATTCTTTTGCAACTAGAAGCAGAAGATCGAGCTAATATGAGGCAGTTGCAAAATATGGCTTTTGAACAAGCGGACGGTGGAATAATTCCGGCAGGAAACTTGGCTAAATTCTCCCGCAATAAAGGACCTGAAGCTATCCAACGTTTTGATAGAGAATCACAGGTGGAAGTAGGAGGGAATATAGCTGGTGGAGGTACAAAAAAAATTAATGAGCAGGTAACTGAGTTGATGAATAGTGTTGAATTCCCAGCTGGATATTCTTGGAGTATGGGGCGTAATTTCTTTATGATGCAAGAGTCACAAAATGAATTTGTCTTTGCTCTGCTTCTTTCTGTTGTTTTAATTTACCTGATTATGGCAGCAATCTCGGAGTCTTTTATCCAACCATTCACTATATTGACTTCAGTGCTCTGTGGTCTAGTTGGTGCCTTCATAGTATTTTATCTTTCAGGAACGACAATGAACATGAACTCTTATCTTGGTATAATTGTTCTAGCCGGATTAGCGGTAAATAATGCTATCGTACTTATTGATCACGTAAATAATTTGAGAAAAAAAGGGATGGCTCGTACTGAAGCTCTCCTTCTAGGGGGGCGACATAGGTTGCGTCCCATTTTAATGACTTCTTTAACAACAATTTTTGGGTTGCTTCCTATGGTGATTCCTATGTTTTTTCCGAGTATTTTTGGCCCAGTGGATGATCGTGGTGCTAACCAATGGGGGCCAGTGAGTTTAGCCTTGGCAGGTGGTCTTACTACCTCAGGGATTCTAACTCTAATTTTACTCCCGACAATCTATACCATGATAGAAGATTTTAGTAATTGGACGTCATCTTGTGTTAAGAAAGCTTGGAAGTAGTTTTCTAATCTCTTCTAGATTGTTTAGTTTAAAATAGTAATTTATTCTTTCCAATCCTAAAAATAACCATCTAAATTGGTCCTGACTAGTTTTCTGAAACCTAACACTGTTTCTTTGTTAGTAGGTACGAATATATAAAACTTTAAAAATAATTCTAGGTTTGGGCATAAAAGTTACTGTTTTGCCTACTTGTTTCCCGACATTTTTAATGATGTACTTGTACATAAGAAGATCATCAGACATCCGCAGAAGTGTATTAAAACGGATATCAATTTCTGACTGACCTGCTGTTCCAACTTCATGGTGATGGACTTCTGATTCGATACCGATACTGCGGAGAGCTAAAACCATTCTGGTCCGTAGATCCTGGTATGTATCAGTCGGGGGAACAGGGAAATAATCTCGTTTGTAAGGGGTTTTGTTGCCAAGATAACAAGTTTTTAATAACTATAAAAAAGCCCGGATAGAAGCCGGGCTTTTTTAGGCGGACATAGTTTAAGACAGGCCTTCTTTTGTCGTCTTAATAATAGTAGCTGCAACCTTGTAGGGGTCGGCATTCGAAGCCGGTCGTCTATCCTCAAGACGACCCTTCCAACCATCTTCCACGGTTCCCACGGGAATTCTGATCGAAGCTCCCCTATCTGACACACCGTAGCTGAATGTGTCTATGGACTGTGTTTCGTGTTCACCAGTGAGTCTTTGGTCATTATTTGCTCCATACACGCTAATGTGTCGCTCGACATTTTTGCCAAATTCCTCGCAAATCTTGGTAAATACTTGTTTATCCCCAGAGTCACGCAGGACAGCGTTTGAGAAATTCGCATGCATTCCAGACCCGTTCCAATCAAGTTCCTTGCCTAAAGGCTTTGGCTCCCAGTTTATCGCGTAACCGTATTTTTCAGCGGTTCGTTCTAAAAGGTATCGAGCCACCCAAGTTTCATCACCCGCTTTTTTCGCTCCCTTCGCAAAGACTTGAAATTCCCATTGCCCCGCAGCCACTTCAGCATTAATGCCCTCGACATTTATTCCAGCGTCTAAACAGAGATCCAGATGGTCTTCAATGCAATCTCTTCCATGGGCGTTGTTTGCGCCTACAGAGCAGTAATATGGACCTTGTGGCCCTGGATATCCTCCAGCAGGGAAGCCAGGAGGTAGATTGGTTTTGGTGTCCCAGAGGAAATATTCTTGCTCAAAACCGAACCAAAAGTCTTCATCATCGTCGTCAATAGTGGCTCGTCCGTTAGACTCATGAGGAGTCCCATCTGCGTTGAGCACCTCAGTCATAACCAAATAAGCATTGACTCGATCAGGGTCTGGATATATAGCAACCGGTTTTAACAAGCAATCGGAATCGTCACCAGTAGCTTGTAAAGTTGATGAACCGTCAAATGACCACATTGGGCACTCTTCGAGAGTTCCTCCAAAGTCCGACCTGACTTGCGTTTTGCTGCGAAGGCTCTGAGTGGGTTTGTAACCGTCAAGCCAGATGTATTCCAGTTTTGATTTCATTTTCTAACTATCTCCTAAATGATATTCGACCACACGGTTATAATTTTGCTTATCCACTATTCAAGACGGGCAAGAACGGCAGGGTAGCAACATTTTAAAAAGACAAATTGATCAATTTAAATTTCTTTACAATCCAATAAATTCAATTCATTCCGTAGGTGCGGAAAAATGTTGCCAGTTTCCAGGTACATCAATGAATCGAAAGTCTACCATTTCTGCACCATTTTCCCTTGGCGTATGAAATTGCATCACTTGGGGTCATGTTTATAGCTCCTCCTTAGTTATTATTGGTTCGGTTGGAGAGATAGTCTGTTTCTGTTACCAAAACGAACCTAAAATGAATTTAATTGATTAATACTTACCAAATTTGAATGATGTAAATATAATGTTAGATTGTTTCACTAGTGTTTCCATAAGGTTAAATTTGTGTAAAATCTAAAAATATATTTGATGGGTTTCAAGCCTTTCTGAACCTTTAGTTACCAGGCAAAAATGTATTGACTTGAAGCAGACTAAGCCATATAATTATTTGTTGTTTTCCGCGGCTAGAGTACGGGTTGGTAAATGGTCCTCTAGGTCGTTCAGAAGGATTAATTCCCCCGGCAATTTAATAGAATATAGAATTACTCCCGTGTTCCTGCATTATTGAGATAAAAATAAAAGACTGATAATGTAAGGTTTTGGGCAATACATAAAAAGTGTAGGGATGGTAAGAAATTCGATGGTATCAAGGTATATTGGAGTTGCCGTTTTGGGAGTATTGGTCGGTATAGTGGTTATGTTCATAGCATTTCCTAAAACACCGGATATAATTAAAATTCTTTCTTCGGAAGATCAGGAGAATAAAGAGACAGCTAGATCTGAAATGACTGGAATCTATGCCCATCCTAATTCGTTAGGATCGGAAAAAACCACCTCTGGGCTGATGAAGGTCAACAATGAAATATTCAAATCTCGTCGAACCTCGATCGTTTCTGCGGTCGAACTGGCCGGTCCAGCCGTAGTGAGCATTGTGGCAACATTTCAGATACAGAGGCAAGGCTTTACTGGGATGTTTGACAATGCTTTTTTGGGACACTTTGTAGTGCCACGGTTGTATACTCGAGAGGAACCTAATACAGGTTCTGGTGTAATCATTGATAAGGCCGGATATGTTGTTACAAATGCTCATGTAGTCCAATCTAAAGGATTTTCAGCGCGACGTATCCGAGCTGTATTAACTGACGGAAGAAGTCTAGCATGTACTCTTGTCGGAGTGGATGTTATGTCCGATTTAGCAGTACTCCGCGTGCAAGGAGAGAATCTTCCGGTGGCACTTCTGGGTCGGTCTGATGATATTATGGCTGGGGAATGGGCGATTACTATAGGAAATCCTCTGGGGTTGGCAATAGCGGATGCGCAGCCGGCGGTAGCTTTAGGAGTAGTCAGTGCAGTAGGTCGAGACTTTCGCCGTGAACAGGGTTCCAGGACCGTATATCGAGATATGATACAGACAGATGCTACGATTAACCCTGGAAATAGTGGTGGCCCATTAGTAAATACTCTTGGAGAAGTAATAGGGATTAATACTTTTATTTTATCAGAAGGTGGAGGATCAGAAGGTGTCGGCTTTGCTATTCCTATTGATCGGGTGAAGCGTGTAACTGAAGAATTAATCCAATTTGGGCATCCTAGACGAGGATGGACCGGACTTTCGGTTATAGACATTACGGAATTTGTGGCACAAGAATTGGATATTGAAAACCGAAAAGGTGTTTTAGTTAATGAAGTTGATACGGGTAGTCCAGCAGATAAGGCTGGAATTATGCCTATGGATATTATACGAAAAATCAATGGAGTAATAATCACTAGTTATCCGGAAGCAAGGGAAGCTCTCTATGGCAGCTTAGTAGGTGATTCCATCGAAATAGAAATCGAGCGGGAAAACCTTTCATTTTCTTTAGTTCTTGATATAGCCGAGTTGTGAGGAAATATTAATGGTTCGTGATGGTTGGATAATGGTTGTACCGTTAGCAGGTATGAGTATTATTTGTGTGGTGATTAATTTTTTCTCACCAGGCGTGATTTGGGTTTTTTTAGCTACAGTTATAGCTTTACTAGCTATGTTTGTAGGATTCTTTTTTAGAGATCCTACCAGATGGCCCCCCCAAGGGGAAGGTTTGGTGATCTCAGGTGGAGATGGTAGAGTCGTAGCAATCGAAGACATTCAGAACGAATCCTTTATCGGAGGGCCAGCAGTACAGATCAGTGTTTTCCTTTCGATTTTTAATGTACATGTAAACCGAATACCAATAACTGGTGTAGTTAGGCTACGAAAGGGAATTGAAGGCCAATTTCGACTTGCTTTCAAGAATGAGGCGTCTTCCGAAAACTCTCAGATGGTTTTGGGTATCGAGGGTGAACAAGGTAAAGTTCTAATCAAGCAGATAGTAGGTTATGTAGCCCGCCGTATTGTCTGTAATGTTCAGGAGGGAGAGGAGGTCGAAATTGGTGAACGGTTCGGATTAATAAGGTTTGGATCAAGGATAGATGTGGTAGTACCGACGGGAACGGATATTCGAGTAAAACCTGGGGACCGGGTCAGGGCCGGAGAAACAATACTAGGAGTATTAAAATGAAACAATGGATGCGGGTTGCTTTACCTAACGTATTCACACTTGGGAGCATTTTTTGTGGAGTTTCAGCCATCTTCTATTGTATAGATGGATTTAATTCTTTAACCGGTGATCCAGGAAGAGCTCCTTGGCTAATAATCGCCGCAGCTTTGCTAGACTGTATCGACGGTAAGATTGCACGTTTCAGTCAAGGTGCAACTACATTCGGTGTTGAACTCGATTCACTTGCGGATGTAATTTCTTTTGGTGTGGCTCCAGCGGTTTTAGTTTATACACTAAGGCCTTTTGGCGATATTACATGGGTATTATGTTTATTATTTTTAATGTGCGGCGCTATTCGTCTAGCCCGATATAATGTAATGACATTTCGTCAAGTTGATCGGATAAATCAAGAAAAAGACAATTTTATGGGACTCCCGATTCCAGTAGCAGCAATTGCCGTAGCATCGTATGTGATTTTTTGCTGGGATCGGTGGGAAGAACTTCATATGGAAGGACCATTCATGGGGTTCCTGCTGCTCTTGTCTCTACTTATGATTAGTCCTCTTTCATACCGAACGCTCCCATCACTCGCATTTAAGAGTAAGTGGTCGATTTTAAAGTTAATTATTATGGGTGGGGCTCTTGGGGTTCTTATTTGGAACCCTCAAGTCACCATTTTCCCAATAGTTTTACTGTACATTTTTTCTGGAATAGCAGCCTGGGGTATTCATATAATACGTCATGATGAGGATATTGCACTATCGGTAGAAGAGTAATAGTCAAAACTTACTGTATTTTTAGATAGTGAGAATCCAATATAGTATTTTATCTAAGGCGAAAGCAGGTAAAATCTTCTCTTTTGTTGCAACGGAAGGATTTTTAAAGATGGCACGAAATAGGAGCATCACTAAACTTTTACTCTATATTCTTCTGGGAGCCATCTGTGGAGGTTTAGTCGGTGAATTGGTAGGGATTATATTCGGCTACTTTATACCAAACAGTATGGTTGAGAAGTTTTTCTTGGAAACATTTCTATATGAATTCCCACCAGCAACACTGCCTCTTATAGTATTTTCTGTTACCTTTGGTTTTACACTTAAAGTCAATGTTATAAGTGTCCTTGGTATCGGATTTGCTACATATTACTATCGTTGGTATTAGGCTTCGTTTTTAATTTTAGTAGAAACTTTTATAGAAAACCTAAGGTGTAAAACTCGCCAGGTGAGGTTTAAAGTGGAATCTTATAGCGAAATCAAAGCACATGAATTGGCTGGTCAGATCAAATCAGGTGAGATTACAGCAGAGGAAGTAGCTAAAAACATGCTGGACCGGATTGAAGAGAAAAATTCAACCATTAACGCTTATATCACAGTCCAGCCAGAGTTGGTTATTGAAGAAGCACGAGCTGTAGACAAGAAAATTAATAATGGTTTGCCTACCGGGGAACTGGCAGGTGTTCCTGTTGCTATTAAGGATGCCATTTGTACAAAAAATTTAGAAACGACATGCGGATCTAAGATTCTTGAAGGGTTTATACCTCCTTATGATGCTTCTGTTATAACGAGGCTTCGTGAAGCTGATGCTGTAATACTCGGGAAAACAAATATGGACCAATTTGGCATGGGATCATCGAACGAGAATTCAGCTTTTGACATTTGCCGAAATCCCTTAGACATCACCCGAGTAACAGGTGGATCAAGTGGTGGCTCTGCCGCTGCTCTATCATCAAAAATGGCAATGCTAGCATTGGGAGAGGATACTGGAGGATCCATCCGGCAACCGGCTTCTTTCTGCGGTATTGTTGGTCTCAAACCCACTTATGGGCGGGTTTCGAGGTATGGTGTAATCGCATACGGGTCATCTCTAGATCAAGTTGGCCCCATGGCAGGGAACGTTGAGGACTGTGCTCATCTCTTGAGTGTTATAGCTGGGCATGATCCATTAGATACCACTAGTTCTCTTAAAAAAGTTTCCGACTACCAGTTGTCTCTGAGGCGGGGGATAAAAGGGGTCCGTATTGGTGTACCAGAAGAGTATCTGACAACAGGTCTTGATGTTGTGGTTAAAGATTCAATAGTTAGAGGGATAGAGCGCCTAGAAACCCTTGGAGCTGATATAACATCTGTCCGGCTACCTCATACAGAATATGCGATTGCTACCTATTATATTTTGGTTACAGCCGAAGCTTCTTCAAATCTTGCTCGCTATGATGGAGTAAAGTATGGAGCCCGAGGTAAAGATTATAGCAACCCAAAAAATGAAAATATGTTAAGAATTGCTTCCAAAGAAGAAAAATTAGGCTATGACCGTTTGAATGACATGTACAAACTAACTCGTAGTGAGGGTTTTGGCACCGAAGTGAAACGTCGTATCATGCTTGGGACCTATGTCCTTAGTGCTGGTTATTACGAAGCATATTACGATAAGGCTCAGCGGGTGAGAACTTTGATTAAAGAAGATTTTGATAAAGCTTTTGAACAGGTAGATCTACTAGTGGCGCCTACAACCCCCACTCCAGCTTTCGAAATTGGGGAAAAAACTGACGATCCTCTTAAAATGTATTTATCGGATGTCTATACCGTTCCAATTAACCTAGCTGGGCTGCCAGCTATCTCTATACCGAGTGGTTTAAGTCCGGAAGGGATGCCGATAGGTCTCCAAATTATAGGACCTCATTTTGGGGAGGAACTTATACTTCAAACAGCGTACGCTTTTGAAGAGGCAACACAGATCTGAAAAAGGAATCAAATAGCAAAGGGTCTCAAAATTTGGAGCTGTAGTATGGTAGGAAAAAGTAAAAATTAGAATCTTAAAAAGAAGAGAAAAAAATGAGCTACGAAACAGTAATTGGTCTAGAAGTACATGCTCAACTTTTGACTAACTCAAAAATTTTTTGTGGGTGTTCCGTAGCATTTGGCGGGGATCCTAATTCCCGTGTCTGCCCAGTTTGCTTAGGCTTACCGGGTGTCCTGCCGGTTTTAAACAAACGTGCTGTCGAATATACTATTCGTATGGCTCTAGCTGTAAATGGAACGGTTGCAGAAAGTAGTGCGTTTGCTAGAAAAAACTACTTCTACCCTGATTTACCCAAGGGGTACCAAATCTCGCAATATGATCGGGCCGGAGAACCTATATCTATGGGGGGTAACGTTGATATCGAAGTTGAAAACGGTTTTCGATCTGTCCGGCTAAATCGGATTCATTTGGAAGAAGAAGCTGGTAAATCTATCCATAACGAACCTGGCTATGATCCTAACTTAAGCTATATTGATTATAATCGGACGGGGGTTCCACTCATGGAGATAGTTAGTGAACCCGATATTAGAACCCCAGCAGAAGCTTCAGCCTACCTTTCTCACTTGCGCCAAATTCTGCAATATGTCGAGGTATGTGATGGAAATATGGAAGAGGGCAGTCTCCGTTGTGATGCTAACGTTTCTATAAGAAAACCTGGTGATCCACTTGGTCAACTTGTTGAAATTAAAAATATGAATTCTATGCGTTCTATGGAGCGAGCATTAGAGTTTGAAATTCAGCGTCAGATAGAGATTTTAGATAGTGGACAAGTAGTTACTCGTCAGACCCGGCTATGGAATGATGACGAACGTGAAACTTTTCCCATGCGTTCGAAAGAAGAAGCATCTGACTATCGTTATTTTCCAGACCCTGACCTGGTGAAAGTAGAGATTTCTCGAGAATGGGTTGATGCAATTAGGGAAAAATTACCCGAGTTGCCGTCAGTACGCACCCAGCGTTTTATTAATGACTATAGGTTACCACAAGAGATAGCCCAGCAATTAACTAGCAATAAGAAACAAGCTGATTATTTCGAGATGTGTAATCGCCATGTAGAGGATGATGCTCGGAATGTATGCCACTGGATGCTAAGTGAACTACTTCGGGTTCAGAATGAAAATCGGATAGATCAAGAGGTTTTAGAAAATCGAATTCCACCTCAATCGCTAGCTCAACTTCTTGTTAACATAAAGAAGGGCGTAATAAGTGGCAAGATGGGAAAAGAAATCCTTGATTTAATGGGGGAATCTGGGAAATCCTGTGATGAAATAATTAAAGAACAAAACCTTAGTCAGATCTCGGATACCAATGAATTAGAAGAAATTGTAAAGGGGATCATTAACAAATATCCAGAAGATGTTATCGATTATAAAGCTGGTAAAACTAAGCTGCTTGGTTTTTTTATGGGTCAGGTAATGCGGTTGACCCAGGGCAAAGCCAATCCGAAGATGGTTAATGAACTGCTGCGTAAGAAGCTAGAAGAAGAATGAAAAGAGGGCAATAAAGTTTACTTTCTGATAAAGAGATATTCCGGATTTTATTCTTCCTTATAGCTTTCTTCCAAAACACCTTTTTGTTTGAGGGTCTTTATTAATTTGTCCACTCTTACAAGTGCTATTAGCCCCATTATCCCAAAGCAAAATCCCAAAATTTCCATATTAAATACTTTCCAATTTTTCCTTAGCTTCTAAAATACGATGAATAGCTTGGTTCTGGGTATCACCTAAAGCCGTTAAATGGCCCATTTTACGTCCTGCCCGAGGCTCTTTCTTACCATAAAGGTGTAGTTTTATTTCTGGTATTGTCAATATATTTATCCAGTCAGGTTCTTGCTTTTCCCATAAATTTCCTAGTAAGTTTAGCATGGCTGCAGGGCGAGGTTGGACGGTTGAACCGAGAGGTAGTCCGCAGATCGCTCGGACGTGTTGTTCAAATTGACTAGTATTACATGCATCCAAAGAAAAGTGCCCTGAATTGTGGACTCTAGGTGCGATTTCATTGATTACAAGGTTATCTTCTGAATCTAGAAAATATTCAACGCAGGCAACACCAATAAAGTCTAGTTTTGTGAATACGTCCCTGGTAAGATTTATTGCTGAAATTTCTACGGCACCTGGTATATCAGCAGGAGCACTCGAAATATCTAGTATATGATTAGTATGTTTGTTTTGAATCGTTCCATAATTTACAAATTCGCCAGTAATTGAAGTAGCCGCCACCACTGAAAGTTCCAGTTTGAAATTGATAAATTTTTCTAAGACAGCTTCTTGCCCTCCCATAGATTTCCAGGCAGAAGCTAAATCCTTTCTACTTTCGATTCGTCTTTGCCCCTTGCCATCATAGCCAAAACCAGCTGTTTTGAGAACTGCGGGCATGCCTAGTTCGTCAATAGCATTATTTAATTGGTTCCAATTTTTAATATGTCTAAATGGTGCAACTGGGAAACCATTTTTCTCAAGAAATAGTTTTTCTCGCAAACGGTGTTGTGTTGTATAAAGAACACCTTCATGGGGATGGACGGGTGTTATCTCAGATGCTGCCTTTAGGCAATTAACAGGTATATTCTCAAATTCGAAGGTTATAATATCCGTATTAGTTGCAAAATGTCTTATAGCATCGATATCATTATAGGCTGACACAAATTCTTGATCAGCCAATTGGCCAGTAGGTGAACTAGTGTCCGGTGAAAATGTATGGATATTATAGCCCATTTGACGAGCGGAGATAGCAATCATACGCCCTAATTGGCCACTGCCAAAGATTCCGATTGTTGACCCTGGTAAAATAGGGCAAGTCATGTGATAATATCCTTCAATACCTTGTTAGTTTGATTATCTCTATATTTTTTAAGCAGTTTCTGCAGTTTGGGGCGT
Organism: uncultured Gemmatimonadota bacterium; assembly: GCA_964593235.1. Classification (GTDB taxonomy): domain Bacteria; phylum JAAXHH01; class JAAXHH01; order JAAXHH01; family JAAXHH01; genus JAAXHH01. The sequence goes on from CAZQGS010000048.1 coordinate 77,717, forward strand.
GAATTAGCTAATATAGCAATAGCAAGAAGGGCGGCATTAACCGCACCTGCCTCGCCGATAGCTAGGGTTCCAACAGGAATGCCCCGAGGCATTTGAACAATGGAGAGTAAAGAATCAATACCCTTTAGTATTTTACTTTCTACAGGGACTCCAAGGACTGGTAATGGGGTTTGGGCTGCCATCATACCTGGTAAATGTGCTGCACCACCAGCACCAGCGATGATTACCTCCAATCCTCTATTTTCTACGGAAGAGGCATATTCTGCCAGTTTTATAGGTGTCCTGTGGGCGGATATGATACAACATTCATGCGGTACATCAAACTGGTCCAGAACTTCCTGAGTGTGGCGTAAAGTATCCCAGTCAGATTTGCTACCCATCACTACACCAATAAGTGGTTTTGGGGTGGAAGATAGTTCTGTCATATTTGGACCTCTGAGGTTTTTTAATATGCAATCCAAGAATTTTGAATATTACGTTTTTATAATAGTTTATCAAGTAATATTACTAAGAATATGTTCAATTGCCTTTGTGCCATGTAATCGACTATTTTCTATAAAGATATCACTACTGACATTGCCAGTTGTTATAACACCAATGACGTAGATACCAGGCACGCTAGATTCGAAAGTATCTGGATTATGGATGGGGACATTATTATCAGACTTGACTTCGATCCCAGAGTCTTTAAGGAAAGATACATCAGGTCCATGCCCGGTCATGGAGAAAACAAAATCATTGGGAATAGTTCTCAAAGTACCTTCAACTTCTAAAGTGACTTCTGTCTGTCCAATTTCTTTAATGCTTGACCCCATTATAGCAGTAATTGTTCCTTCTCTTATCCGGTTTTCTAGATCGGGAAGAACCCAGTATTTTATTCCATTAAACTTCCTATTTCGATAGGATATGGTAACTCGAGCTCCAGATCGGTAGAGCGCCAAAGCTGTTTCTACAGCCGAGCTTTTACCCCCTATAACAAGGACATCACACCCGAAATAGGGATGAGCTTCTTTAAATTGATGAAAAACTTTAGGTAACTGCTCACCTGGAACATGTAACAAGTTAGCGGTATCAAATGCGCCTGTTGCTACTATAATTTTTCGTGCATGATAAAACTGCGGACCATCACGTTTGGAAATGGTGCAAATTGTAAAGCTGCCGTTGGTGCCAGAAATAGAGGAGACTTCCTCATACGTGTTTACATTAAGTTTTTTAGTTTCAACAAATTTCAGATAATAATTCAGAGCTTCTTCTCGTGTCGGCTTCAGGCCTTGTATAATTAGTGGTACGTCACCTAAGGAAATTAATTCCGGGGTTGAATAAAAAACTAGGCCGGTAGGAAACTGGTATATAGTATGAACGATGCATTGACGTTCGACTACTAAGTAGTTTAATCCCGCTTTTTGGGCTTCGTAGGCCACAGCTAATCCCGCTGGACCAGCGCCTATTATTATAGCATCGTACACACTACCTCCTATTCATAGATTAAATGTTAATGTTCCACATTAATTTTTCTTGGGAATTACTCCCGCGATAACAAATTGCTAGGAACCTAATTTGTTATCCGGCAGGATTTATGTCAAATCAGGTATTCTCCTCTATTTTTAAAGTGGTAGTTTCCCACTCCAAGTAGAGCTTTTTTAGTTCTTGTTGAGCCTGAGCATATGTGTTCCCAATTAAGTTCACTTTAGCGTAATCTGAAAATGTTTTTTCATCATTTAAATTTCCCTCAAGAAAAGTTATTTCTTTTTCTTTTTCCCCAATTAATAATTCAAGTTTCTCTAACAATTTTTTATTTTTTTTCAGTTCTTTTTTGTTCTCATTATAGACAGCTGGCTTCCTTTTCAGGTTTTTTACTTGGGTTTTTATGTTATTAAAGCGTTGCTCTTTTCTGAAGGTTCGGAATTCTGAATATTTTCCCGACCAGTGACTAATGGTTCCGCCTGACTCAAATATCAGCAATGAGTCTACCATGTTTTCGAGGAAATATCGGTCGTGAGAGGCAACAATAAGTGTACCAGTATATTCAACTAACGCTTTTTCAAGTGCATTTCGAGAAAGGATGTCGAGGTGGTTAGTTGGTTCATCCAGAACAAGAAAATTGGGTTCTTTGAGAAAGAGTTTTGCTAGCATTAGGCGCCCTTTTTCACCACCACTCAATAAACTAACTTCTTTGAAAACATCGTCTCCACGAAATAGAAAACGGCTAAGTATATTTCGTAAGGATTTTTCATTACTTGATGGTTTTTCAGAATAAAGTTCATCTATCACAGTGCTCTTTTGTGACAATCTTGAAAGCTCCTGGTCATAGTAACCAATATTGATCTTAGTGCCTAATTTTATATTTCCTGAGGTAGGCTTTTCCTTGCCAACAATCATTCGTAGGAGTGTTGTTTTGCCACAACCGTTATCTCCAATTATTCCAATTTTTTTACCATAATTTAGAGTAAATGTCATATCAGAGAAGAGGTCACGAGTTCCATAGCGTTTTGAGATCCCACTTAAAATAACCACATTCTCTCCGCTTCGTGGCATCGATGTAAATCCAAGTGAGATTTCAGACGGTTTTTTACTTGGCTTTTCTATAAGAGTTAGTCGTTTCAAATTCTTTCTACGTCCCTGGGCCTGTTTAGTTTTAACACCGGCAATATGGCGCCGGATAAACTCTTCGTTTTTCTTAATAAGGGTTTGCTGCTTATCATATTCCCTTTGTTGAGTTTTTAGAACATCTGTTTTGACCGCCATAGCCTGTGTATAGTTGCCAGGGAAGGTGTTTAGGTCCCGATTGTCAAGCTCCGCAATATATTTTACTGTATGATCCAGGAAATACCGATCGTGGGACACAACTAAGACTGCTGCAGGGTGATCTACGATATATTCTTCCAACCACTCTGTTGCCTCTAAGTCAAGATGACTTTCAGGTTCATCCAGTAGTAAAAGATCTGCATTTCCAAGCAGCAACTTGGCTAGGCGTAGACGGGTTTTGCCTCCTCCACTTAGTTTGTCAACCTGCTGGGTTAGATCTTCATCCTTAAAGCCAAGCCCATGAAGCACTTTTAGGGTTTTATGCCTATATGTATATCCACCTGCTTTTTCGTAATCTTCCTCAAGTTGGCCGTATTGCGACAAGTGGCGTTCTATTTCTGTAGGAATCCCTCTCGACTTTTCTAAAAGTGTTTCGGAATAGCGGAGTTGTTTCTCAAGTTGATGGATCTGTTCAAATTGACTTAATGCTTCATCCAAAACTGAAGTTGAGGATGTTAGGTTGGACTCTTGGCTCAAGTAGCCAATATGAGTATTATGACGTTGAGTAACCTCTCCAGTATCGACCACAACATCGCCTGTAATAAGTTTAAGAAAGGTTGTCTTCCCGACGCCATTAGGACCAATTAATCCTATATGTTGTCCAGGGTTAATTTCCCAGTCAATATCACTTAAGAGGCATTGGTCGCCATAGTATTTAGTTACTTTATGAAAGGAGACAAGAGGCATTCTTTCGGTATCATCAAATAAGAGGTTTTCAATATGATCAAAAAAACCATGGGAGGGTTAGGTGTGCTCTCATGGTTTTCCTTAGTAAGGCAGTCTGGGTTTTCTCGGTTTCTTGTTTTAGATACCTATGAACTATGCTATATGCTAAGTTAAAAAATTCTTATTGTTAAATGCTACCTAGAAATGACTTAATTAATAACTTAGATCGCATTTTCGTGCTCTACAACCCCACCATCGGTATACCATTCGACAAAGTTGTATGTACCTTTACGAATAATTCCCCGCGGATTACCATGGATATCCACCCGATCACTACGCATCGTTACTATCTTTGAGCGAGTATCGATCTCTTCATCTGGTACTATGACTCGAGCAACAAAAAATTTTCCATCCTGTTCGCATACGCCAAATTCCATTTTTTTGTTATTCAAATCCTTAACACAGAATTCGATAGCTTCCCTTTTCTCAAACTCTCCTGTTACTTGAATAAATTCGCCTTCAGTAAATCCGATCTGCATACTTACCTCTCTCTTCCTGCCATGTACCTTTAGATACGTTTAATGATTCTGATTATCGAAAATTTTTAATTCTTTCTGAAATTAGCGGGTCTTTTTTCAAGAAATGCTGCAATTCCTTCTATTTTATCCTCGGTGGAGCTTATTACTCCAAATTCCCGTGATTCTAATGCCAGACCCTCTTCCATTTTCTGGTTTAATCCTTGGTTAACACAGGTCTTGATGGCAGTTAGCGCTAAGCCACCTTTATTACACAAACGCCTTGCTAGATTCCTAACCGTGGCCATCAGTTCCTGAGGTGACACAATCTGATTGATTAGTCCCATTTGTTTAGCTTCTTTTACATCGAAGGTGTCGCCAGTCATCATCAGCTCGAGGGCCCGTCCTTTACCCACCAAACGCGGTAACCGTTGCGTTCCACCCCATCCGGGTATAATTCCTAGGTTGATTTCGGGTTGACCAAAAAGCGCATTTTCCGAGGCATAACGTATATCGCAGGCCATTGCCAACTCGCAGCCTCCACCAAAAGCCATCCCGTTTACAGCTGCAATTACTGGCAAGCGAAATTCTTCAATCCTAGTAAAGAGACAATCCCAAATATTAGCCATTGCTTCAGCTTCAACTCCGGAAAGCTTTTGTAATTCTCGAATATCAGCTCCCGCAGCAAAAGCTTTGTTGCCATCCCCTGTAATTACTATCACAGATATAGCCGGGTCAGTTTCAATTTTATCCAGAGCTTTGTTGATCTCATGGCCGACTTGAGTACTCAACACATTTAAAGGGGGGTTTTTGATAACGAGCGTTGCCACCCCATGGTCCAGGTTAATGAGGATCGTCTCAAACGACATATAAGTCCCTTGTTTGTAAAAGTAACGACCCTTAACGCTTGGATTGTATGTAAGCAATGAACAACCTCACTACCGACACCATAAGATAATGAATTTACATCACTTCGTCAATAGTAAAGTTTTAAAAAGTAACCTCTTTGGGGTTCAATGTTTGACTGTTAGAGAAGAGCTTGGGGAGACATTTTGGAGTAATAATTAACTAAGTTATTTAGTTATACTCGGTCACGAGCATCTACATTCCATTGCGTTCTACAATAACCATCTCCATCAATAACATATACCTGTCGATGCAGAGCCGTTGAGGGGCAAACGTGGGTGGGGAAAACATAAATAGGTTGGCCAATGGTTAAATTGTTTGTATTAGGACACGTGAAAACCCAATGTTCCTCATTCTGGAGAGTGGGGATCGAGTTTGGGAGATTCCAGAGAATACCTCGCGGTCCCGCTGGATCAGCGGCGATAGCTTTATGGCCTAAATCAATTGTGGCCCGTGTGGTCGTTGGAAGGCTAATTATTCGACTGAGAAGTAAAGCTGCAGCTTTAAATGGAAGATTTGGAAATTTTTGACTATAGCCCCAGTCCCAGAAAACAGATGTTCCGGGTGATGTTTCTATGTTTTTCGCACGGGTGTAGTATGGAAATGAAATGGAACCTCCCATTATCTTCCGTGAAACCGGTAAATTTAGTGAAAATAATTCCTGTTCAAATAATTCTAGTCCATTCAAAACCTTCTGGCATCCATTTTCTCGTTCATTGATATTTAATTTGCCATTATTCCCATCGTAGCAATGGAGGCCGTCAGCAGTTATACCTCTTAGTCGGTCTATAAGTGAATAAATTCTTACGGCTTCGGGGCCAGGTGAAATTCCGGTGCGGTGAAGTCCCAGATCTAAATCCAGAAGAAGATTAATTTTTATTCCAGCTGCAGAAGCAGCGGTTGAAAGTTCCTCAACCGTTTTGGTATTATCCACCATAGTACGGTAAGTTGTATTTGGGAAACGTTTCATAATATCGACTAAACGCGGTATATTGGGACCTACCATTTGGTATGCGATAAAGACGTCTTCTACTCCTATTTCTCCAAGTATTTGAGCTTCAAATAAAGTAGCACACTTGAACTTTCTTATCCCTAAATTGCGCTGCATCTCAACTACAGCTTTCATCTTATGGGTTTTTATATGTGGACGCAGTAGGTCAATGTCTCCAGCCATTTCTATCATTTTTTTAATATTATCTCGAAGCTTTTCTCGATAGATTAGCATAGCCGGGCTGGGAATTTCGGAGACGTTAGCAACTAGGTAGCAGGGATTCATGGTTGTGTCCCTTTCGTATAATCCCACCTACTAATTTTTCTAGAAAGAATATGTCTAATTGGTGATTTTGAAACAACAATATGCTACTAAAGGTAGGAAATGAAAAGGAAAAAGTTACTCCCAACTTCGTGAATCTGGGACAGGCAATGGATTGCCATTGGCAGCGATAGATTGCTGGCTAATGAGGCCAGGCAATGTCATGTCCATAGCTTCGTGGATTCCGATGGAAGGGCTACAATTTCCTTCAATAGCTTCGATAAATTCTACTAATTCGTAGTAGTCGCTTCCACCATGCCCTGAGTTTTGGGCTGCGTTGGTATCGATCCAGTTGGGGGAAAATTCTTTTTCCAATTCGTGAAGATTAATCCAAGTTTTGTTATCCTCTCCTTCAGACTGAAGCCAGATTTTATGGTTTTCGTGTCCCCCCCGAGCGGACTCATAACACCCTTGGGTGCCTTGAAGTTGGTAATTTGTTGTTGCGTGGGGCCTATCAGACGTCAGATCCATACGGATTTTTATTAATCCACCTTTCGCTAATTTACAAAGCATAACACTTGTATCTTGAGCATAGGGCTTCCCGTGATGATCAAAATAGTGATGCCCACTACCTAGGCATGTAAGGTAAGCTACCCTATCATCAAACCATTGCAATAGAGGGCCTAGGCTGTGGGTGCCATAAGTAATCCCATCGATTCCTGATTGCCAATATCGGCGCCATATCTGTTCAGGAGGTAAGTTCCGAACAGCTAGGCGATTTTCATCATAGCCTTTAAGTTCATGCAAGTACTCACCCTCTGCATAGTAAAGGGTGCCGAAGTACCCTTTACTAACCAGTTCCTTGATTAAGATATTTTCTCGTATGTAAGTATAATTTTCACCCATCATGTAAAGGGCATCGGATCTTTGGGCTGCCATTACAATGTCTTTACATTCCTTAATTGAAACAGCAGCTGGCACCTCAGAAAATACATGTATTCCTTTATTTAATGCGGCAATAGCCTGAGAAGCATGTAATGGCATTGGAGTAGTTAGGATTACGGCATCTAAATCTGATTTTTCTAGCATTTCCTGGTAGTCCACAAATATATCTGACGCACCTAGAATTTCTGCAGTTTTGGGCAAACTTTTAATGTCAATATCACAAATAGCATGTACTCGGACCTGTGGCAAGGATCTACAGGCATTGCGAAAATTTAATCCACGTCCACAAGCGCCAGCGATACCAAGGTGAAGCTTTTCCTGATGTGGTCCCATTAGCAATTCCAGTGGAAACATTGAGAGAGATTATGTTGCTAGTTAATCTAAGATAAGAACTGTTGTCAATTTATTAGGGCAGCGATACGGCTCATGCACACAGCTAGAAAGATCTCCTGTACCGCAGGAAGGTCTTGGTGGCCATTGTTTTCTACAAAATGATTTATAGTCATAATAATAAGGTACACTGAAAGCGTATCAATGGGGCTTTGATCAACGACCGGATTACTATCACGAATTAGAGCAGCAAGCATTCGAGACTGTTCCATCATAGCTTCTACATCGTTCTGTTCATATGCATGGATAAACAATTTTAATAGGCTTTCTACACCTCTTCTTGTGTCTTCGGGGACAGCTTTGGAGTCAGTTAATTGGCTGACAGTCCTTTTAATCATCCCTTCCAGTTCCCCGTAGCGTTTGTTTTCTTCCATGGAAAGTAGTGTGTAGAAACGGTCCCCTGCGCCTAGAGTATGGCAAATGTTATTAAGGAGTTGCAGGCGTACAGCGGGTGAACTGAATGATTGGAGGCGATCAAAGGTCGGTTTTATAATACGATAATCTTGGCGGTGGCTGAGAGCTTCTACTAAGGTCGGAAAGGTAAGAGGGTCTACATTGTTAGAAAAATGCCAAAATAAGAGTTCTTGGACATCCTCACCCTCAATCTGGCCCAGGCCAGAGATAGCGCTGATTTGTACTCGTGGATCTTGATCGTCAAGAGCTTTAACTAGAGGGTCAACAGCTTTAGTATGTCTAAGTTTACCAAGAGCTTCAGCTGCTTCGCTGCGAATATCGGATGCAGGACTTTCCAACTCAAGAATCAATTTGTCTACCGCAGTTTCTGAACCCGTTTCTCCTAGTGCCCTGGCTGCTTGCTTCCGTACTTTCGAACTGGCATCAGAAAGAGCCTGGACAAGATTATCAATTGCCATAGGGTTACGCGATCGACCTAATCTAAACGCTGCACGGGCCCTTCGATCTTCGGCAGTAGCAACATTAAAAACGATATAGTTGAAAGTATAACTAAGTGGATTGCCTCGAAACATATTTGATAAAAGTTGTTGTGATGATATAGATCGTGAATCCTTAACGGGACCGAGTAGGAATAGTGGAAAAAACCGTAAGATTCCACTCAGGAAAAATATTATATTGATATCCCTTAAAACCCAGCCTCCAATGTTTAAATTAACATTTGCCATTGATGCTACCAGGATACTCCCCAATAGCGGCCCCGCAGCATAAATAAGATTAATTGTCGTGGACCACGCCGCCATGTAGGCGACTCGTTCGTCTTGGTTGTCTTTTGGAAGCAAGGCATAACGCAACGGAGTAATGGCAAGATTGATACCCCCCATAATAAATCCAGACAAGAGCATCGCACTGCCAACCATTATATAAGAGCCAGGTTGGCAAATACCCCAAAGAAATGCGTTAAGGGCACCTGGTATGATAAGGATTTGAAGAACAGGTTTGCTACCAAATCGATCAATCAATACACTCCAAATTCGATACCCAGCGATGGTGGTTAGTGTTCCGGCAGCACTTAATACAGATATAGCTGTATATCCAAAGCCCAAGCGGTCGAGCATAAAAACACTAAACAAAGGCCCAGCTAGGCCCATCGCAAATTGCCAGAATGAAAAAAAGGTAACAAGTTGTCTAAAATTACGATCCTTAAATGGTTGTAGCAAATACCGTATAGGGTTACCGGTTTCTGTTGGATCTGCTTGGGTAGGATATGGGGTACGTTGTAGAACCAAATATTGTACAATGCCACATAGTGTTCCCACCGTGAAAACAATTACAAAAGCTGTCATTTTTTCATCATTTGGAAACATGTCAACAAAGCGGCCAGTCATTACTCCAATTATGGCACCTACAACACTTTGTACGATGGTCTGTCTACTAGTAAATCGGGCTCGAATGTTTTCAGGGACCGTCCCGGCAACCCAGCTCGAAAGAAAGGGAGTATAGATATAGCCGGCTACCATACCGACAACTAAAAAGACAAGCAACATTCTTTGGTGAATAGATTCAACAAAAAGAAAGGGGATAGTTATTATGAGCCCTCGGAACAAAGTTTCTAGAATACCATTCCAAACAACCCATCCTTTTTTATTTTCAATAGATTTACTGAAAAGGGAGGCGATGATTTGTACTGGGGCAAGAATAGAAGCAATAGCAGAATAAAAGGCTATGTCAGAAGCGTCTGCTCCAAGGGAAAGAACAAAACCAGCGAACACAGCTGTTCCCATTCCAATCATATTTCCCCAAGCGCCACCGATCCCGCTAATAATAATAAAAGAGCGCAGTGATTTATTGACTTCGCCCCGTGACTGCATTTTCATGGTCTCCGTTATCTAAAACCTTATCACTACAGTTTTGTTAGTGAATAAGTAACTTTTGCAATTATAGTAAGGTCAAAAAAAGCATATTAATTAACGTATGTCCAGTAAATCTGTACAAAACAGTTTTCAAAACACGACAATGGAATTATATCATAATTGTTATTATTGAGATGTAGGTATACCTTAACAACTTCTGCAGGAAAATTGGATGATCTTTTTTAAAATAATCATTCTCAAATTTAAATAAACAGAACCTCCCCTAAGTAAAACAATGAGTTGAAAAATATCCAAAATGATTCGTCGATTAAGTTGATCTAAAAATATATAAATTTAGTCTAAATTGTAATTGACATTTAAGTAGATTTCCTGTTTCTTTCGTACAGTTTAATTTTAGATCTTAGATATTTTAACTCTATTTTCATCATGAGCTTCCCTATGTTACATTGTGTTCGGTCGACGTTTTTGCTGATAATTTCAGGGGTGTTTTTGTCACAGGCTCTAGGAGATGTGGCTGAGAATGCAGACCGTCTTGCTAAGCAGGTGGAAGAACAGTTAATAGCCCCATGTTGTTGGCGACAGCCGCTTAGTCAGCATTATTCGGGGACGGCAGAACAGATGAAAGTGGATATTCTCAAAAAGCTTTCGGAGGGGCAGTCCACCCAGGACGTCATTGATCATTACACAGGTATGTATGGAGATCGAATTCTTTCATCCCCGCCTAATGATGGGTTCAATCGAATGGCATATCTTATTACTCCGCTGATGTTTATAACTGGTTTTGGTATAATTTTTCTCTCGTTACATCGTTGGCGATCAAGAAAAGATCGCAGTGGTGGTCTTGCCGTTGTAGGAAATTCGACGAGGAACTCAAGGCATGAGAACCGTATAAATAATGAGTTAAAAACTTACGACTGAAACACTTATAGCAGACTCACCATTTATTCAATTTTTCATAATTTTGGTTTAGGTTAGATCGTTCAGACCAAATATGGCTTTGGCCATATTTCTCGAAGATTTTCTCTAGGAGATTGCTAACGACGGGACTGAAGTATCGACCATTTCTCCATGCTACACCAATTTCTCGACTAAGTTCTACTCCTTCCACCAAAACTTCTTTCAGGGTGCCAGCTCTAACAGATTCCCGAGTTGTCATAGAAGGTAAAAAGGAAATTCCTACCCCTGTTTCTACTAGTTTGCGCATAGCCTCCGGACTACGCATTTCCATAACAACTCGCGGAGAAACTCCGATCTCAGCAAATTTATCGTCGACAATTCTACGTGAAACCGAGTCCTCATGAAAAAGAATCAATGGCTGTTTAGCCACATCTTTTAAAGCTACTTTGTCCTTATCCACAAAAGAGTGATTACTACCTACAACAAGTGACATAGAATCTGAATAAACGGGTAGAGTCTCTACCCTCGGGTGAGAGTAGGGTAGTGTTATAAGCGCAAATTCCGAACGGTTACTTAAAAGTTCTTCTGCCAGGTAATGAGATGGCGAAACTCGTACGGAAAGTTCTAGATCGGGGTACTGTTCTACGTATTCTCTTAGTATATCAGGCAGTAAATAGGTTACAGCTGCATCTGTAGCTCCAAAGGTAAAACCTTCACCAGGGAATATATCCCCTCGAGAGAGACGAATTTCAGCTTCCTCTGTAAGATCCTGAATACGAACCGCATAACTCACTAGAGCTCTTCCTTCCATTGTCAGTGAAACGTGCCGACTCCCACGGTTAAATAATCTTACCCCAAGGGTACGTTCCAATTCCCGCACCCCATTGCTTATTGTCGGTTGGGTGACGTGCATATCCTTAGCGGCTAGCGAAAAACTTTTTCTTCGTGTAACAGCCAGGAAATACTGAAGATGGTAGAGGTTCATATTTAGCTCCGATCCTTTGATAGAAACACTATTGGTAAGACATTACTACAAAAATAATTAAGGTGTATAGAAATTATTTATGTATAATATAGCAATTATTAATTTGATTAATACAGAATTCAGGGTTTTTTAAGGGATAATATATTGTGAATATGTCAAAACTACGGGTGGGGGTCCGTCTCGCGGCTCCGTTTAAGAAAGAAAAGTGGGGAAAATATGAGCAGTAAAGTTAAAGTCGCTATCATTGGTGTGGGTAACTGTGCTTCATCTCTCGTACAAGGTGTTGAATACTACCGTAATGCCTCTCAAGATGAATTAATACCTGGTTTAATGCACACTAATTTGGGTGGTTATCACATTAGTGATATCGAGTTTACTGCCGCTTTCGATGTTGGAGCGGAGAAAGTAGGGAAGGATTTAAGTGAAGCTATTTTTTCTCATCCAAACAACACGGTGAAATTTGCCGATGTCCCTAATTTGGGTGTTGAGGTGCAACGAAGTATGACTCATGATGGTTTAGGAAAGTATCTTAGTGAAGTTATCAGAAAAGATGAAAGTGATAGTGTTGATGTAGTTGAAGTTCTAAAAGATACAAACACAGACATAGTAGTTAGTTACCTGCCGGTTGGTAGTGAGGAAGCGACAAAATGGTTTGTTGATCAAGTACTTCAAGCTGGATGTGGATTTGTTAATTGCGTTCCGGTATTTATCGCTAGTACTGGTCATTGGCCAGACCGGTTTAGGCAAGAGGGTTTGCCGATAATTGGAGATGATATTAAATCTCAGGTTGGTGCTACCATCACTCATCGAGTTTTAACTCGCCTTTTTGCGGATCGGGGTGTTAAGGTCCTACGTTCCTATCAGCTAAACTTTGGCGGTAATACCGACTTCTATAATATGTTAGAGAGATCGCGTCTTGAATCCAAGAAGATTAGTAAAACCAACGCCGTAACCTCACAACTTAGTTATGATATGGGCGAAGATAATATACATGTTGGTCCCAGTGATCATGTGCCCTGGCTTGAAGATCGGAAGTGGTGCCATATACGTATGGAGGGTGAAACCTTTGGTGGCGTTCCATTAAACCTCGAACTTAAATTAGAAGTATGGGATTCTCCCAACTCCGCCGGTGTGGTAATTGATGCGGTACGTTGCTGTAAGTTAGCTTTAGATAATGGCCTTAGTGGCCCTCAACTTGGTCCATCTTCCTACTTTATGAAATCCCCACCTGAACAGTATGCTGACGATGTATGCCATCGCTTGGTAGAAGAATATATAGAGAAATACGGTAGAAAAATAAACTAAGCTGGGGAATAATCTCCCCTGGAAAATTGAGTAACAACCCTTCTTGTTCGTAGATTGAAGGAGATAAGAAATATGGGACGTCAACTACGGGTTGCCGCTATAACTACTGTATATTACCCGGCCTCTCATGCTGATGTTATTATCTCCAAGTTTTTGAAAGGTTGGTCTATCGATGAGGGGTTTATCACCCCTGAAGTTGATTTAGTATCTCTATATATTGACCAAATCCCTGAAACTGATATTGGCCTTGATCTTGCTAAGAAATATGGGGTCCGAGTCTATCCAAGTATAAGGCAAGCTTTATTCGCAGGCTGCAGTACTATGGAGATAGATGCTGTGCTTCTTATTGGTGAACATGGCGATTATCCGTGGAATGAGAGAGGACGCCAAATTTATCCTAGGCGGCACTTTTTTGAACAGATTACGGGGGTATTTGCAGAGTGTAAAAGATCGGTACCAGTATTTAGCGACAAGCATTTTGCTTATGACTACAGTGATGCGCAGTGGATCTGGGATCGAGTAAAACAGCTTAAGATCCCGTTAATGGCAGGTTCTTCACTCCCGCTTGCTTGGCGAAATCCTTGGGTTGAGTACAATATTGGTGTTGACATCGGAGAAGCAATTGTTGTTGGTTTCGGAGGAGTTGAATCCTACGGGTTTCATGCTCTGGAAGCCCTGCTGTGCATGGTCGAACGGCGTCAGGGTGGAGAGACCGGAATAGCTTCTGTTCAATGTTTAGAAGGTAATAAAATGTGGCAATCTTTTGATGAAAAAGGGTGGTCTTCAGAACTTATGGATGCAGCTCTTGGCTCAATCAAGGAAAAACCAGCAGGGTCGATAAAAGAAAATACAGAAGCTCCAACTGCTTTTCTTCTAGAACATAACGATGGTTTAAGGACAACGGTCCTTATGTTGGGTGGATATATTAGGACATTTGCGTATGCAGCTCAGGTTGATGGTAGAGTGCATTGGTCTCGCTTTGATCTAGTAGAGGGAGGAACATATGCCCACTTTGGTTATTTGTGTCATAATATTCAGAAGTTTTTTCAGACAGGTATAGCTCCGTATCCTCCAGACCGGACGCTCTTGGCAACAGGTGTTATTGATGCTGCGATGAATAGTAGGTATGAAGACAATAGAGAAATTAAAACTACTTGGCTAGATATAAAGTATTCTTCATATACTGAAATGCCGTTTCGGCCGGTAGCTGCACATCCCATGGGGGAGAGTATAAATCCTGAAGCACCTGATAGAACAGGCCACATATGATTAAATAATGTAAACTGTTAGACTTCAACAATTTAAAAAACTGGTTAGAATTAAAATAAAACAGACAAAACATGGAGAATTATGCAGGTATGAAAATTGAACCGCGGGAGAAGCAGTCTGACTTTGATGGTTCAGAAGCAATTAAGCCAGAGGTCTTGGAAACTTTTCCGTACAGTTTTATTGGTGATCACCTCGATGTAGATATCGATACCGACGAGTTTACAGCTGTATGCCCTTGGACTGGTTTACCTGATTTTGGTAAAATATCCGTTAAGTATGTTCCTGACAAATTGGTCCTTGAGCTTCGTTCTTATAAATATTACCTGCTGTCTTACCGAACCGTTGGCATGGTTCAGGAACATGTAACTCGTCGGTTATTGGATGATCTCGTGGTTGCAGTAAGACCAATTCACATGACAGTAATTACAGACTACCAAGTTCGAGGTGGCATTCACACAATATGTAAGGCTATCTACGAACATGATAACAATAAAACTAAAACTACTTAGGATCACCCACAGTGCTCATTAAAGGCTTCTATCAGTCGTTCAGCCACATCAAGAGCTGTCCTTCCTTCGATATCATGACGTTCCAGCATAAATGCGACTTCACCATCTTTCATTAAAGCAATTTGTGGAGACGAAGGGAAAAATCCTCTGAAATATTCTCTTGCTCTGCTGGTAGCTTCTAGGTCCATTCCTGCAAATACAGTGGTAATTCGGTCTGGTTTTTTGGAGTGCTGAAGAGCCATAGCAACTCCAGGTCGCGCGTGAGCTGCTGCGCAGCCGCAAACAGAATTTACAACCACTAATGCTGTCCCTGTATGATTTTCCAAAAGTTGATTTACTTCGTCTGCTGTGGTCAGTTCTTCAACACCTAGTTCAGTGAGTTCTCTACGCATAGGTTCAACTAAAACAGGATCGTACATTGGGATAACTCCTCCTCAATTGTTAGCGGTTAATTATTTGTTTTGACGAAGTTTTTACAAACCCTCAGGTCAATTTATAAAGTATTTCAGAAAAAACTACTCCCATCTTACATCCGATCTATAAAAGGCTTCTTGTAGGGTGTGATAGGCCTGTTGGGCCGCCTTGATCGGGTTGTAATTATCCCGACGCTGCACCATTATGCTAATTTCTACAGTAATATAGTCGTTATAGCCGGTATTTGCCATTGCATTTAAATATTCCACATAGTCAAAATCACCTTCACCAGGAATGAGAAACTCGAAGTCTGGGGCGACACCTTTTTGATCTTTAACGTGAGTATGCACAGAATAGGGAGCTAATGCGGTTACACTATCTAAAGTAGGAATCCCAGCTACTTCAAAATGGCTAATATCATAGTTTAATTTAAGATAGGGTGAATCAATTTCCTTTAGCAAAAAAAGTGTTCGCTCAACATTACATAAGGAAGATCCAATATGAGGTTCCAAGGCGATAGTTACTCCATGAATAGCCCCAAAATCCACTAGTAAACCCAACTCATTCATTAGGCGGTCTAATACAAGTTCCCATTCGTTCGGTTGTCCCCCAAGAGTAGTATCAAGGCAAGGCACAATGCCACCCATAGTAAAATCAGCAGCTAATTCCACAGTGTCCTTAAGCCGATTCATATTGACAGTGTGTTGTTTCAAGTCCGGGTCAAGTAGGCTAGTATGTCCCGCGATAGCTGGCATTTCTACCCCATGTTCCGTGAAAAGATTTCGGATATGGGTACGTTCCTCCCGTTTGAGACTACTAAGTTCTGTCGAATAGCCTGGAATAACGGTAATTTCAATGCCATTGTATCCCTGCGCTGCAAGGATTGGTACTGCTTCATCTATTTCTACCAGGGGCATCCCCCAAGTAGAATAACCAAGTTTCATAGAATTTCCGTTTCAGATCCCCAAGCTCTCGTTTATTTCTTGTTGGTAATTGTTGATATCATTTGCCATCATAGATTCCATGGAGACCTGTCGACCAGCTTGTCCAGATTCCATTATACCATAAGAGACCGCAACCGATCGCATACCCATGTAACCATCAACTTCTGGTTGGCAATTTTTATCAATTGCTTCAGCAAAATCATAATACTCAATGGCAATCAGTTTACGATCCGTTTCAGGAAATGGAAAATCATACCTCCATAACCGTTCGCCTCCGAAAAGTACTGAGGTAGCCTCATCAAGAGCAAAATCGGGTATAAGCTCAAGCAATTGCTCCCCCTGTAATGTATTACCATCACGAACAATTGTCACTGGTTGTCCTGAACGGTCGCCTGGAAGTTCCATTGAACCTACCGAACCATAAATCCCTCTATGCCAAAAACCTTGTCCAAAAGTTGCGTGTTCTTCGACATATTGGCATACTGCCCCACTCTCAAAAGTCAAGGTGGCATAGGCAGCATCCTCAGCGGTTGCTTCAAATTCTGCCGGCATTTCAGCTTGCCAATGTTCATAAACTCCACCAGGTGAATGACGAGGCAAAGAATCAGGATCTCGACCAGCCATCTCATTGTATCGGATCTTTTCATGTAAACGCGTTTGAGCATAGATATCTGATACGGGGCCCATATAGTATTCCATTATATCTGCGAAGTGGACACCGACATCGAGTAGCAATCCACTCACGTTTTTGAGGTGCCGCCAAACAGTAATCATCATTTTATCTTCACCACCCGCTGTATTATGAATCATATAGCGAGGGCTACCAATTATCCCAGCGTCTAGTAGTGCTTTCCCCATTCTGTTGATTGGATCTCGACGGTAATTCTCAGCCACTGACAGGATACAGCCAGCTTCGTCTGAAGCTTGCCGCATTATTTGGCAGGCTCGGACGGTCAAACCCATTGGCTTTTCTGTCATTATATCCCAGCCTTTAGAGGCTGCTTCTACACATATTGTATGGTGATGTCTCGGGTCTGTGCATATATCTATAGCCTGTAGATCTTGATCTTTTATTTCGCTGATATTTCCGACTATGACAGGTTGGGTTCCGAAGATTTCCTTTATTTTTCGAGCTAGAGATTCAGCATTTTCCCTTCGGGGATCACAAACGACAGAGGGTTCAAATCTACATAGGCCAACTTTATATAGTTCAGCTAATCCATAAAGGTGGCGATGCCCCATCCCTCCGCAGCCGACTAGTCCTAATCTTATTTTTGACATGATAGCTCCAGTTTAATTGGAATTCTTCAGTAAGAGGAATTCCAACTCTGATCAGGTTTGGTCAAAGACGAATAATAATAAGTTTTCAAAAATGTTCTGTCAAGACTCTAGAGTACGTTATGTAAGTACTATAATACTCATTCTCTAAGGTTGCTATGAGTAGCCCAATTACATATATTATAAAGTACAGGTTAAAGTACTATTGAGGTACAAAAACTCATACTAAATAAAAGGCCTAAAATGTTAAGACTACTTTTCGCGGTTGTCACAACCGTTATCCTGACCTTAATATCGATCAGGAAAAAATTTTTGATCAAAGTCCTGCTAGGTAATATGCTTAATAGGGGAATAGATTTGGTTGTAAAAAGAGATTTTGGGGCATCAAATCGCAGTGAGGCAGACATTGCAAAGGTTGTCTACATAACTAACGGTGGTTCCAAATTCCACCAGACTGGTTGTAGATTTCTTAAAGGGGATATCAAGGCGATATCTCTTGAAACGGCTATAGAGAAATATTCTCCATGTGGACATTGCCAACCTAACAGTTAGTTTTCCTTTGAGTAAAATTCAAGTTTTTTTATTGAAGAGCCTGGATTAAATCGTTAACAATGTCCTCTCCGGATTCAAGGCCAGGGGATAGGCGGAGTAGATTCTGTGGAGTTATAGATCTAGGCCCCTCAATCGATTGGCGGTGTTCTATAAGGCTCTCTAGCCCACCAAAACTGGTGGCATTCCGAATTAATTTTACCCGATGTACTACACCTAATGCATCCTTTTTAGTACCTTTAATTCGCAAAGAAAGCATTCCACCAAATCCATCCATCTGTCTAGTAGCAATTTTGTGACCAGGGTGATTCCAGAGCCCAGGATAATCAATTCCCTCTATCTGGTCATGTTTTTCTCCTATTTTATTTTATTAAACAGTGGGAAGATCTTATTCATTAACTAACCGCAGTCTCTAGGCATGTAAAGTTGAAATAATATGGGGTGTCAAACCGTTTTTCTTCTTTTCTAATGGATACTAAAAGGGAATAGCGCAATATCTTTGTATCTTGACAGGTAGGAAGACCAGTTGCATTTTGGAGTTGCGATATTCCACTGGAAAGGCAATAAAGAAAGTTTATTAAATGGTACTCACCCTAAAACATGTTTTTGATGCTCCAGGGCCTCATCCAAATGGCCTTCAGGCTACTACCGAAGGTCTCTGGATCTTGGATCAGGGAACTAATCAAGTTAGTTGCCATAGCTTTCGAGATGGGAAGCTGTTACGATCTTTTGAAACCGATTCTGATAGAGGTAGTGGAATTACCCATAGTGGAAGTCATCTTTGGATATCATCGACTTATAGCTGTGAAACGCTAAAAGTAGATCCAGAAACAGGAAAAATTCTTGAACGTTACCCCACACCGGGAGCAAAAGAAACAGGTGGCCATGGACTTGAATGGAAAGATGGTGATTTATGGTTGTCGTCACCGCCTGACGGGAAGATCTACAGAATAGATCCGGGGAATTGGACCGTTTTATACTCATTCGCTGGCCCTGGGAAACGGCCGCATGGCTTGGCTTGGGAGAATGGTAACCTCTGGTGCGTAGAAACTAACTGTCGAGCTATTTTCCTTTACAATCCCCATACCGGTGAGCAGGTCGATCGGATTGATGTAAAACATCCAGAACCTCACGGATTTACTATGTGGCAGGGTGAAATATGGATAGTGGATGCAACTACAGGGGGTGTATTTCGGGGCATCCGTGAGTAAGGAAATTGAATAATTTAGATTTCTGTTTATATCTAATTTTCGAACTAATTAAAAATGAGAGGGTCCAAGATGGATGTAGCCCGTATAGGCTTCATAGGTACAGGATGGTGGGCAACTGCTAATCATCTACCGCTCCTAAAGAAGCGAGAGGAGTGTAAAGGGGATGTAAAGTTAGTTGCAGTCTGTCGACTAGGTGCTCATGAGTTATCCCAGGTACAAAATGCATTTAACGTTCCATATGGAACAGAAGACTATAGAAGAATGTTGGATGAGGTCGAATTAGATGGGGTTGTAATAGCTAGCCCCCACACGCTTCATTTTACCCATGCTCGGGCAGTTTTGGAAAAGGGAGTACACGTTATGGTTGAAAAACCAATGTGTACGAATAGTACTGATGCCCAGGATTTAGTCCGAATAGCCAAAGAGAAAAACCTTCAACTTCTTGTGCCTTATGGTTGGCACCACAAACCATTTATACAGGAAGCCAAAAGACAGCTTGATAACAATATTATAGGTAAAATAGAATCAGTAGTATGTCATATGGCTTCTCCCATAAGAGGACTTTTACGTGGAGAAGGTTTTGATTACAAGGCTAATGGAGGAGGGCTTTTTGCACCAGACCCTACAACTTGGGCCGACCCGGTAATCGCCGATGGTGGATACGGTCATGCTCAAATGTCCCATAGTTTAGGTCTTATGTCTTGGCTGACAGGTTTAGTCCCGACAGAAGTATTTGCTATGATGTCGAATGCTGATTCAAAAGTTGAAATTTATGATGCTCTTACGGTTCGTTTCGAAGGAGGAGTCATTGGAGCATTATCTGGATCCGGAGATATTCCCGAAGGACAGATGTTCCAACTTGACATAAGAATTTTTGGATCGGAAGGTATGTTGTTACTCGATGTCGAACGGGCGCGTCTCGCAATCCACCGGCATGATGGGCACGATCAAATCCATAAAGTTGGTCCAAGTGATGGAGCATATAGTTGTGAGGGCCCCCCAGATAATTTCGTAGATCTTGTACTTGGACGTTTGGTAGAAAATTATACGCCGGGAGTGGCCGCCATGCATGCTGTCATGATTCTCGATGCAGCATACCGTTCCGTAAAATCAGGAAAACTTGAACAAGTCTAATAATAATCTGAATTTAGTTGTTTAGTTCCACTAATTAAGAAATCTTACAAATATCGATAGTTATTCAACATATAACTTTGATGTAGTTTTTCCTTAAAAAAGGGATTAACCTTGGGGCAGAAGAACCTACCACGGATATCTTTTGAAAAGTATACCCTCCCAAATGGCTTGCAGGTCATTTTACACCTTGACCGTAAATTGCCAGTTGTACATGTGAACCACTGGTTTCATGTTGGTTCAAAGGTTGAGCAGCCTGGCCGAACAGGATTTGCCCACCTCTTTGAGCACCTTATGTTTGAAGGTTCCAAAAATGCTCCAGCTGGATATTTCAAATACATAGAACAAGCTGGTGGAAATCTGCGTGAAGGGGGTGTCAATGGTACCACAAGTTATGATCGAACTAATTACTTCGCAACTGTGCCTTCAGGAAATCTCGAATATCTACTGTGGTTAGAATCAGATAGAGTAGCCACACTTACAGATGCCCTGACGCCAGAGAATTTTGAAAATCAGCGTGAAGTTGTTCGCAATGAAAGACGGCAAACAACAGAAAACCAACCCTATGGCCGATGGTTCGAACTCGTTAATGAAAATATTTACCCTCCAGAGCATCCCTATTCTTGGCCAATAATTGGTCGTCATGAAGATATTGAGGAAGCCTCTTTAGATGATGTCGCTAAGTTTTTTCAGCAATATTATACACCTAATAACTTGTCTTTAGTTATTGCTGGTGATTTTGATGATCAGCAAGCGAGGAGCTTAATAGAACGGTACTATGGAGAAATGGAACCTGGGCCTATTATTGAACGTCAGCGCCGTTGGGTGCCATCTTTGGCTGAAAAGAAGATTGTGGAGGTCATTGATCGAGTGCCCCAGGCTCGAGTTCATATTATATGGCCAGCTCCATCTCGTTTTGAAGAGGATGAAGCTATTTTGGACATGGCTGCAGCAGTCCTTGGCGATGGTCTTTCTTCGCGGCTTGAAAAACGGTTAGTTTATGAAAAAAGTTTGTGCACGGAGGTTAGTACTTTTAATTATGCCCAAGAGATTTCTGGACTTTTTGGTATTGTTGCTACTATTCGTCCAGGTATTGACATTCTTGAGGTCGAAGGATTAGTCCTAGAAGAAATTGGAAAATTAGCTACTAATGGACCCACTCGTGACGAGATACAGCGTGCCCGTACTGTTTGGGAATACCAATATATTTCTAGTCTTGAACGTATTGGTGGATTTGGTGGTAAAGCAGATCGATTGAACGAATCTAATACCTATAAAAAAGATCCAGGGTATTTTCATGTTGAACTTGATCGGTTACAAAATATCAAGGGTTCACAAATAGCTGAAATAGCAAAACGTTGGCTTGTTTCTCGAGCTTACTTGCTTCTTCGTTATTATCCAGAATCTTTGCCCAAACATGTTGTTCCAAGTTCGGAAAATTTTTCACTTAATCAGAAAGTAGATCGATCTCGAACCCCACCCTTGGGTAGAGATACAGTCTTCAAAACCCCAGCCATTCGCCAAGGACGGCTTGGCAATGGTATGGAGGTGATAGTTGTAGAACAACATGATTTACCTAAAGTAGCTGTTTCATTAAATATGCGAACAGGCAGCGTGAGGGACCCTTCAGATAAGTGTGGGGTATCGCAGCTTATGTTACAAACATTAGATAAGGGAACCCGAAGTCATGGAGCTTTGGAAATTGACGAATCGCTAAGTAGGTTGGGCACAGTTATTCGGAAATCATTATATTTTGAGTCTGCCCGTCTTGGTTTAGATGTATTAACTGGTAATTTGGCTCAGGCTATGTCGCTTTTTGCCGAAGTGGTCTGCAGGCCTTTGTTTCCGGAAGACGAGCTAAAACGAGAAAGGGATCGACACCTAGATCATTTGGCACAACAGGCCTCTCATCCTCAGGCATTAGCTCAACAAGTTTGTCCCGGCTTAGTTTTTGGTGCAGAACATCCATATGGACGGCCAATACTGGGTTATCCATCCACCGTAGAAGGACTTACCAGATATGATCTTGCAAGAGTATACGAAGAAAATTGGTGTTCAGATCAATCAGCATTAGTTTTTGTTGGAGATATTACTTATGATCAGGGGATGAAATTAGCAGAAGATTACTTTGGAGATTGGCGGGGAGATGTTCGACCTAGTAAAACTATTCCTAATCCAGAACCAAATCAAAATAACAATAGTATATACCTAATTGATCGTCCTGGTTCTCCTCAAACGGTTGTCTGCCAATTTGTTGATGCACCAACCAATAACACCAAGAACTATTATGCACTTCGTTTGGTAGATGCTATTTGGGGTGGTGGTTTTCAGTCCCGACTCAATTCAAAATTAAGGGAAGAAAAGGGTTATACATACGGTGTATCGACTATACTAGGTTTATTCAATGTGGGTGGTTATTGGAAAGTACAGAGTTCCGTACAATCAGATAAGACTGGTGAAGTTGTGGTAGATTTGATATCAGAATTGGAAGGTTTGGAAGGGAAGCGCCCAATAAAGAAAGAAGAATTACAAGAAGCCCGTATAGGAAGAATTCGGGGTTATGCCCAGCAGTTTGAATCACTCCGTCGAATAGCTGATAGCATAGGAGGCCTTTGGTCATCTGGACGACCGATGTCAGAAATTCATGAATCAGTTCAAAATATTAGTTTGGTATCATTGGATGAGGTTAGATTGGTAGCCAACCGTTATCTCAAATCCCAAAAAGCTGGCTATTTACTTTTGGGGGATCGTTCTCAGATAGAGCCACAGTTGAATGAGCGAAACTTTACTTCAGTAGAAATCCTAGAGTTGGAAGATCTTAGGGATAACTAGATCAAAAATATTAGTTTCACAGAGTCTAAAAATGATATTATGAATGTTACAAATTAGTCTAGTAGCCTCGCGGGTTTTTCGGACCTGTTTATAAACTATAAGGAAACTAATAGGATGCAGGATTACTCATTTGATGAGAATATTGAAACTGCCAGGACAATCCCATCCTCTTGGTATACAGACAGGAAGTTTTTGGATAGAGAATATAAACATATTTTTCGTAAGACTTGGCAACTTGTAGGCAGGGTAGATCAAATAGCGCGTATCGGGGATTATTTTACAGTAGATGTAGCGGGTGAACCCGTTGTCATAGCCCGCGGGGCTGATGGTGTGGTTCGTGGATTTTTTAATGTATGTAAACATCGTGCAGGTCCGGTAGCTCTTGACCAGGGTAATAGGAAGACGTTTATATGTCATTATCATGGGTGGACTTACAATCTGGATGGTACGTTACGTCACGCACCAGAATTTGAAGAAGTTCAGGCACTAGACCGTTGCTCGATGGGACTCAAGCCAGTTCGCGTAAACCAATGGGGTCCTTTGTTATTTGTGAATCTGGATGAGTCAGCTCCCCCACTCGAAAGTTTTTTGGGTGAGATTGGAATACGAACGAGTGAACACAGAATCGAAAAAATGCAATGGATTCAACGGCGGGATTATGAGATTAATTGTAATTGGAAAGTGTATGTTGATAATTATCTAGAAGGATATCATCTACCAGTAGTCCATCCCGGACTGTATAGAGAAATTGATTACGATCAGTATAAGGTTGAAACGCATCGTTATTACTCTATCCAGCACGCCCCAATTAGGGAGAAAAACGCAAAACCTCACGAAGGCAACCGCAGATATACAACAACGGGGACTAAACAAGAAAATACACAATACTATTGGATTTTTCCATCACTAATGCTCAATATATACTTAGGCCAAATGCAAACTAATCTTGTGATTCCAATCGGTCACGACCGATGTCTGACGGTTTTCGAATGGTATGTATTACCTGATACAGAAACAGATGTAAACAGTTTGGTTGACTTCGGGCATGAGATACAAGAAGAGGATATTTTTATCTGCGAACATGTACAGCGTGGGTTGCAGTCCGAGTCATACAGTCAGGGTAGATATTCTGTCAAACGGGAAAATGGAGTTCATCACTTCCATTCGTTAGTCAACGAGTCTCTGTCAAGAAAAGCTGAATAACAATAGCCAGGGCACATGGATATTTTACATAATTTTAAATCCACCCTGGCTTCCTAGTCATGGTGAGAAAGTAAATGATAATCCTATGGAATTATATATAATACGGCACGCAGAATCTGAAAATAATGCAGGGCCAGAAGACGAACGCACAGAGGATCCTTCCTTATCTCCACTTGGTTATCAACAAGCTGAATGTTTAGTGAATCGTATCCGACACCTTCGACCTACTCGCATTTTAGTTAGTCCCTTCCTTCGTACTTTAGAAACTATTGAACCTTACATAAGAAAAACAGGACAAGTTACGGAGGCATGGATTGATATACATGAACAGGGAGGAGTAATGGCGGGAGTAGGAGAAGACAATTACGAAGGAAGACCAGGTATGAAGCGGTCAGAAATTGAATTAAAAATACCAGGGATTCAGATTGGCAACAGGATCGATGAAGAAGGTTGGTGGAAAAGTCGTCCCTGGGAGGACTATCAATCTACCCAAACAAGAGCAGAGCGAGTATGTGAAGAGTTATATAAAGACTTTGCACACAGCAGCGAACGGGTTCTACTAATCACTCACGGAATGTTTATGCGTTTTCTTGTGGGGGCCTTCTTGAAACTATCTGGTTTGGGCAAAGATCACATCCACCTGTTTGCTAACACTTCGGTTACCCAATTTTTCATTACCCCTACCACGACTCATCTTGGGTTAATGAATTGTACTAGACATTTGCCTGAAACATGGATAACAGGGACTGACCGTCGTCCTTATTGTTCAGGAGAAAATGTTATTGAAGATGACTGATAGAATTCGGTGCACTTGGACTCTGAAAGACCCGCTTCTAGAAATTTACCATGATGAAGAGTATGGGGCCCCTTTAGCTAAAGATAATGACTTTTTCGAGAGATTGGTTTTAGAAATAAACCAAGCTGGTCTAAGTTGGTTAACAGTTTTGAAAAAGCGAGAAGCATTCAATGACGCTTTTGACCGATTTGATGTTGACCTTGTCGCAGCTTATGCTGACCAAGATCGCCACCGGCTACTTAATGATTCAGGTATTATTCGGAACCGAGCAAAAATTGATGCCACAATTCATAACGCAAAGGTTTTTAAACAAATTAGAAGAGATTGTGGTTCATTCAAAGCCTGGTTGGATAGCCAAGAATATTCACGCTTGGATCAATGGGTGGCTCTTTTTATCAAAACATTTCGATTTATGGGCCCAGAAATAGTTGGTGAATTCCTTATGAGTACTAGTTATCTACCTATTCAACATGAACCACAATGTTATCTAGCAAGTGTTGGACTTGATGTCAGCTGAATTTAGATATTGATATCTGTTTGCCAAAATACATCTAATCTTTAGAGAATTTTTAACTTGTTTTCTAAAAAATAAATTTTATTTTTCCCCGAACGCGATGGGTCTGGTTCTTTAATATTTCTAATTAGTTGTTAGTTGTCTTCAAAAAGGTTATTTCTAAAAAATAAATTTTTAGAAAAATTTAGGAGGATTTTGATGAATTGGAATGAAGCATATGCGGATCGTATGAGCCTTATAGGTGATACCGCGGTCATCGAACTCCTTAAGCTTTCTGAGCGTCCCGATGTATTGTCTTTCGCTGGTGGATTGCCAGATGCAGCTACATTCCCCATGGAAAAATTGAAGGAGATAACAAATCTAGTTTTAAATGAACATGGGAGTATGGCATTACAGTATGGTCCGGCAGGAGGATATACTCCACTTAGAGAATTGGTCGCTCAAAGAATGAAAGTTCTGGAGGGGATTGACGCTAAGCCAGATGATATAATGATTGTGTCAGGGGGCATTGAAGGGATGGACCTTATAGCTAAAACCCTCTTGAATCCAGGTGATATAGTGATTGTGGAAGCTCCAACTTATTTGACAGCATTCTCAGTTTTTAAATGTTATGATGTTGAATTTGTCCCAGTAGATATCGATGATAAAGGAATGTTAGTTGATCAGTTGGAGGTTCAATTAAGGCTGCTGGAAAAGCAAGGTAAAAGGGCAAAATTAATCTACACAATGCCGTCTTTTCAGAATCCAGGTGGAGTGACAATGACCTTAGAGCGGCGCAGGAGGTTAGTAGAACTTGCTGAGCGGTATAGCATACCTATCTTAGAAGACAATGCCTATGGCGAAATATATTTTGATGAGCCCCCTCCACCGTCACTTAAGTCATTGAATCCAGAAGGGGTACTATTTGTAAGTACTTTCTCAAAGATTTTTGGCCCAGGAGCCCGTTTAGGTTGGATAAACGCCCCATCAAACGTTATAGCAGAACTATGTCAGGCTAAGCTAGGTAGTGATCAATGCTCAAACACCTTGGCTCAGCGGATTATTTACGAATATGGGCAGAAAGGGTTTTTGGAATCTCAAGTTGTTCTATCTCGGTCACTTTACCAAACTAAGCGGAATATTGCTATAAATTGTCTAGTAGCTAACGCCCCCCCTGGTATGTCCTGGACCCGACCTGCTGGTGGATTTTATATATGGGTAACTGTTCCTGATGGTATCAATTGTTCGTCGATGCTCACATGGGCAATCGAGAATGAGAAGGTAGCTTATGTCGCCGGACCTTCATTTTACTCTGATGGTAGGGGTGTTAATCAATTTCGGCTATGTTACAGTTTTCTTGACCAATCGCTGATAGCTGAAGGGGTATCTAGAGTTTGTAGGGCTGTTAGTCATCATATTGAAACTAGACCTCGATCCAGGAACTAGATTTTCAACATTAGTTCAGTTATTACTCCATTTAATGATATTCAACCTTTGTGATCGGAAGCTAATGTTTCAACTTACAATTGAAAATAAAAGAAAATTTCAAGAAGATGGCTATCTGCTTGTGGAAGATCTTTACGACCAAGAAGAAATGGATCTTTTGCTTTCTATTGGTAAGAACGACCAAGAAAAAGCTTCCTTGGTCCGTGCTGCTGAGGATACTGAGGGTAGGGAAAGCAAGCTTTGGCTAACTTCTGATACGGACCGTGAGGATATCTATAATGCTATTTGTCACGGGCACCGTATGGTTGATACTCTTGAGGATATGATGGACGACGAAGTATACCTTTACCATTATAAAATGATGGTAAAAGAACCGCGGGTTGGGGGAGCATGGGAATGGCATCAGGACTATGGATATTGGTATCATAATAAAGCCTTGTATCCAGATATGATCAGTTGCTATATAGCTGTAGACAGAGCACACAAGGGCAATGGTTGCCTTCAGGTTATTAGAGGTTCCCATCGGTTAGGACGGATTGAACACGGACGGTTTGGAACCCAAGTTGGTGCTGACCCAGAAAGAGTCCAACTGGCACTTGAAAACCTTGAGCTTGAATACTGTGAGATGTCACCAGGTACAGCTTTATTTTTCCATGCAAATTTATTACATCGCTCAGATCCCAATAACAGTAACGATCCTCGTTGGAGTCTTATTTGCTGCTACAATACTCGTCATAATCCTTGCGAGGATCGTCCAGGACACCCTTCCTATCGCCCGCTTGAGAAGTGGCCCGATAAATTAATAAAAGAGTTTGGACATCGACAACTAGCTAAACTCGTTTAACTAACTAATTATAAGGTGTTGTTAAAAAGGGTATCGGGTATAGTTCACTTGCTGTTTGTCTCGGAACAAATTTATTTTTTAATATTGTTGTTACAAACTCAACGAGACATTAAAATATAATCACCTTATGTATTATTTATAAATAAAGACATAAGAATCAGTTTATTAATCAAATGTCCTAATTTTGGACCGGAGAAAGGATTCAGATATGCGGTTTGCTTTCTATGTTATGGTTATTAGTTTTTGGGGAATAGTAAGTTGTGGTGAATCTAAGCAAGAAACGAAAAGAGTAGAGTCAGTATCTGACACAGTTAAAATAAAAGGTGAAATTAAAAGCATTAGTGAAGAATTTGCTAATATCAATACAGAACTTACAGGTGCTCAGTTGTTGGATGCCGGCTTTATTTTGGATGGCTGGATTTCTGTCACTCATAATGAAAAAACGATTAAAATGCCGCTAGTTAAAAATTATGGGGATGTGGAGGAAGGGGAATGGCTTGCCCGTATCGATGAAGAGGACAACTCACTTCAGATTGCTATTAACTTGGGTAATGCGGCAACAGATATTGGAGCTAGCTTGGGTGATATTTTGATTGTCCGCTCGTTGGAAGGGGATAGCAACCCGGCAACGACACAACCAGCAACGACACAACCAGCAACGACACAACCAGCAACGACACAACCGGCAACGACACAACCGGCAACGACACATCCGGCTAATTAGTATTGTGATGGCAAGAGGGTGAATTATAAAATGTCTAGACGTCCAAATATACTTTGGTATTGTACGGACCAACAGCGGTTTGATACAATTGGCGCTCTAGGAAATCCGTACGTTAGTACTCCAACTCTGGATAAGTTAGTTAATGAAGGAACCGTTTTCACCCATAGTTATTGCCAGAGCCCCATATGCACTCCTAGTCGGTCAAGTTTTATGACTGGAATGTATCCGGGACGGATCCACAATTGTCGAAATGGAAATGAGTCTTTTAAGAATCCACCTCCACTAATTTCCAAATTATTAGCTGATAGTGGATATGATTGTGGGTTAGTGGGTAAATTTCATCTTCAGAGTGCGGGAAAACGTACTGAGCCTCGACTAGATGATGGATATCGTTATTGGCGTTTTAGTCATGCTCCTCGTGATGATTGGTCAGAAGGCCATCACTATG
This sequence comes from uncultured Gemmatimonadota bacterium, assembly GCA_964593235.1. Taxonomy (GTDB): domain Bacteria; phylum JAAXHH01; class JAAXHH01; order JAAXHH01; family JAAXHH01; genus JAAXHH01. The sequence continues at coordinate 106,759 of CAZQGS010000048.1, forward strand.
GAGATTGGATTCGAGATAAAGGTGGAGATCTTGATGCCCTACGAAAAAGTAGTGATAGGGTTCCCTCAGAACTTCACCAAACCACTTGGGTTAGCGAATGCGCACTTGAATTTATCAATCATCCAAGGGACCCAGATGTTCCTTGGATGTTAACTCTTAACCCTTATAGTCCTCATGAACCATTAATCCCTCCTCGATCCTATGCCGAAATGTTTGATGCATCAGAGATGCCAGGCCCCCATTTTGAAGAGGACGATTTGGTTCACCAGAATTATTTAAGAGAGATTTTTTTTCAATCTGAAGCAAAACACCCAGACGTTTTTGATGGAAAAAAACAACAAGCACTCTACTACGCTATGATTCGGCAAATTGATGATCAATTTGCACGGATACTTTATGAACTGGAACGAACAAAACAACGAGAAAATACGGTTATTATTTTCACTAGTGATCACGGAGAATGCTTAGGTGACCATGGACTTTTATGGAAAGGTTGTCGTTTCTATGAAGGGTTAGTACGTGTTCCTCTAATTTTCTCTTGTCCAGGACACATACCTAATTTGAGAAGTGATGCATTAGTAGAACTAATAGATATGTCGGCAACCATACTTGATTTGGGTAAAGTAAACATACCAGGTTCTTTTCAAGGACACAGTTTGTTACCGATTATGTCTGGTCAAGCAGATGCTGGTTATCATCGTTCATTTGTTCGTTCAGAGTATTATGATGCGATAGATACAGAGCCGTTAACTTACGCCACGATGTATCGTAATGAGCGTTACAAGTTGGTTATGTACCATACTCATGAAAAGGGTGAATTGTTCGATCTAGAGCTGGACCCCTGGGAGCATAAAAATCTTTGGGATGATCAGAACTCTAAAGAAATCAAACTCCTATTGATCGAAGCTGCGTTCAATTCGACGATGGTTCAGGATATTGATGTGGGTTCAGAAAGAATATTTTCAACTTGATATCAAAAAGCTATTGGACGAATTTAGATTTTTTAAAATCGATAAAATTTCCCAGTAGTCCTACAGTAATAGGAATCTAACCAAATGATTGTAAATCGACCTCGTCTGGAAGAAATTGAGGAGTTGAGTCTAGCGTCTTATGCGGTAATGAGTTGTAAAAGTAGAGGACGTAGACATTCTGAAGAAGAGGCTCCCTGGCGAACACCATTCCAGAGAGATCGTGATCGGATTGTTCATTCAAAATCATTTCGGCGGCTAGAATATAAGACACAGGTTTTTGTTTATCACGAGGGAGATCACTATCGGACCCGTCTGACTCACACTATGGAGACTGCTGGTGTATCAGAAACAATTGCACGGAACCTGGGAGCTAACCAGGATCTAGCCGCAGCAATAGCTCTAGCTCATGACCTGGGACATCCACCCTTTGGACACTGTGGGGAAGAGGCTCTTGACCAGTTAATGCAGGAGCATGGAGGATTTCAACATAACAAACAAAGCCTAAGGGTTATTGATTATTTAGAATGGCGATACCCCTTTTTTCAAGGTCTCAATTTAACGTGGGAAACCCGAGAAGGGATAGCTAAGCATAATGCTCCTCATGGATTTGATTCAGATGAATTTCAACCAGGTCAATATGCCTCAATAGAAGCTCAGATAGCTAATCTTGCTGACGAAATCGCTTATAATTCTCATGACCTTGATGATGGAATCAGTGCGGGTATACTGCACTTGGACCAGTTAGCTGAGCTAGATGTGTGGGATGAATCAATACAAGAGCAGGTAGAGAAGGTTAGTCATCTTGACCCAACCAGAAAACTTTATCAAATAATACGTACTTTAATCAATCAACAAATTATGGATGTTGTCCAAACTACTCATGAGAATCTAGAACTACATGGTGTAAAATCTCCCGATAATGTCAGACTTTTGGATAAACCAGTAGTAAATTATAGTTCTGAAATGACAGAAAAAAATAATCAACTTAGAGCGTTCCTACGAGAAAATTTCTATAAACACTACCGACTAATCCGAATGTCTAGGAAAGCCACCCGGTTTATCGAAAGTCTCTTTACAGAGTATTTAGCTGATCCACGACAATTACCACCAAATGTCCGCCGGAATGATTCTGGTGCACCCCTCGAGCGGGTTATCTGTGACTACATAGCCGGAATGACAGATCGTTATGCTCTTAGAGAATATGAGCGACTTTTCGATACATATGAACGTGTTTAAGATCTGATGTTCCGTTTAACCTTCCTGTTGCCGATGAAAAGTAGTATTTGTTATCCCCCTTGAAGCCTGTTTTTGCTTGATCTTTCTCTTGTTATCTATATAATAAAACCCGGGTAAATGCTTTGGAATTTGCGGAGAAAATAATCATGTTGGGGGGTCGTTCAAGGGTAGGACACATGGCTCTGGACCATGGAATCGGGGTTCGAATCCTTGCCCCCCAGTCTGACAATGTCTAAGTTAAGGCGGTATCGTCTAGTGGTTAGGACAGATGGGGCTCAGCCATCAAACCGGGGTTCGATTCCCCGTACCGCTATATCTCCCCTTCCCTGAATTATCTCATTACCCAACAGCATTTGGAAAAATCTCATTTGCCTCGTGATTTAAACTGTGCGGCGAGTTTTTCTGCCCACGCCTTGTTGGCATCGATAGTCCGACCTGCACAATGTGGTGTGTGGATGACATTATGGCGTCCCAGCAAGGGGTCATCTAAAGATAAGGGTTCGTGGTCCCAAACATCTGCAGCGAGACTTATTTCATCCGCTAAGACTCTTTGTCGAATAGCGTCAAAGTCACAGATTCTAGCTCTGGTGACAAGAACAACTAGGCATCCAAGAGGAAGTGCATTTATATGGGTAGCTTTAACTAAGTTGACGGTAGATTTATTCAGAGGTACCATGGGTGCAAAAATTTCTGCATCACCCATAAGTTCTTCAAGGTGAAATACTTGACGGGATTTGGCCAGATGGAAACTTGGCTCTGTGGTGAATGGATCCCATGCAGCAACATCTGCACCCAGAATCGATGCAAAGCTGGCATATCGGCTACCGATGTTCCCAGCTCCAACAATTCGTACTCGTTTGCCACATAGTGTTCCATTTGAAAAGGTGGGGTTATCTCCAAATTGTTCTCCACGTCCCCCCGGTATTTTTCTGCCTTGAATTGGTTCATAGTGCCAGGCTCTTTGGTTATGGATTATGTCGTGGTGCAGCTGAGGTATCCGCCTTAAACCACAGAGAGTTAACCCCAAGGCAAATTCTGCCACTGTTTGAGCCCAAAATCCCTCACTTGGATGGTCATAAAAAGCTATGCTATTGTCCGTCAGAAAGTTCTTGCACTCTTTATTTAGACTTTGCTTATAGGCTGCTCCTTGGAAGGTAGCTTCCTCTAAAGCACTGAACCCCCTGAGACAATCTAGGGTCACCGATGTTCCTAGTACAACTAACCGTGTTATGTTGGCTCTCTGTTGGACAACTTCTCCCAGTCGTCGCTGGTCACCGTTTCCCTGCCGTATAAAATCTGTCTGTGGCCAAAGTGCCCGGAAATGATCCGCTGCAAATGGCCAAACGCCATCAAAATCTGGATGAACTACAATTAAATCTCTCATATTAAGGATTCCCCTCAGATTTAGTTTATCTTTGTTATTATATGACTAGTTAGTGGGCCGGTTTTTATTTAGGGAATTATGTCTATTATATAATTTTAATTCAATGGTATTCCCCATCTATTAACCAAAGCTCTTGACAGTTATAGTAATTGGATTTATCTGAATCATATCAAGGGTAGGTATTATTCTAGTTTTTTATGACGAATATTACTATTTGAGGAAGCAAGTAATTTTAAAGATCTATTAATTCAAATTGAGAGTTTTTTAAAATGGCAAATTTTAATTTTCCTAAAACTGGAAGATTGATTATTACTTTAACTCTTTCAGTCCTGTTGTCTAGATCTATCTTCGCCCAATCCTTAGAGCAATTTCAATCAGATCATTTACTCAAGGTAGACTTGTTATACGTTGGAGCTCATCCAGATGATGAAAGTGGTTCGATAGCAACGATGGCTCGGGAAGTACTGGACGGGGGGCAGCGTGCTGCGATTGTCTTAGTCACTCGTGGGGAAGGTGGAGGTAATGCTATCGGTCAAGAGCTTGGCACTTCGCTAGGCTTACTCCGAGAAGCCGAAATTCGGCGGTCTGCCTCTGAATATGGCGTTGACTTAATTTATTTCTTAGATAAAACAGATTTTTTTTATACGCTTAGTGCTGAAGCAGTATTTAATGTTTGGGGTTATAAAGACACACTAAGCCGGCTCGTTCGTCTGATCCGTTTGCTTCGGCCCGAAGTAATCGTAACCATGTGGCCGGGGCCGGGAACGCACGGGATGCACCAAGCTGTGGCTCGCCTTGCAACAGAAGCTTTTGCCGTTGCTGGTGATCCTGAAAATTTTCCCGAACAGATTGATAATGAGTTTTTGCGCACCTGGCAACCTTTAAAACTTTACTATAATGCTAAAAGGCCTGGAGCTCTAGCAATACCTACAGGAGATATATCATCTAGCCGACTTCTTACTTATGCTGAGATAAAAAATTTGGCTCTACAGAAGTTTCGATCTCAAGGGTTTGATCGTTCTATTGCTCTGCCCGTGAGGGAAGCTTCCGAAGAATTTTTTCTTTTAGCAAAGACACTTGTTTCTGAAACAACTGAGTCAGAAATCAGATTAACTGGCAAAAATTACCAGAGGGAAAAAACCAAGAACACTTCAGTTTTGCCATTTCGATTGGAGCCTTTATCGGTAAGTATAGTGCCTCGGGCAGATGTTCTACGGTTTAATCTTTGGGCAGAAAGGCATGAGTTGGTCTCGGTTTTGGAGAAGCCGGACCCTGCCGTTTCTATAGGTTCTGGGACTGCCGGGATTCTTAATGTAGAAGTTATAAACAGACATCCTACTACGATAAGTGGGAACCTTAAGATAGATTTGCCGAATAATTGGATTGGGCCATCTAGCAAAACAGAATATATAATTCGAGGGAACGAGAAGAAATCATTGCCATTTCTAATAACTGTTCCTAAGGAAATTGAACAAGGAAGTTATCCTGTTAGAGTGTCGACCAATTATGATGATAAGTCTTTCATGGATAATGGGTGGGTAGATGTATTGCCAGTTATGGATCTTTTGCCTAGACAAGATGATCTAGTTATAGATGGATCTCTGGCCGAGTGGAGTCGACATCAAACCCATGCAATTTCATCCGAATATCTCTGGTCAGGAACTTTACCTGGTGGTGATAAAGACTGTAGTGCAATATTTAATACGGCATATGATAAAAACAATCTTTATGTTGCTGTTGATGTCCAAGATGATGTGGTTGTTTGTAATATTAAGCCAACAGATATCAAAGGGCATTGGAGATCAGACTCAGTAGAAATCTCTGTAGATCCATCGGGGCAGAGTGAAAATACCTTGACCGTTTTTAAAGTAGGGATCTTTCCCTGTACAACCGAGGGGGATTGTGCTAGAGCTGCTCGTGATGCTGATGCTAGACAGGGTATAATTGAAAAAACAGCCCCGGGAATGAAAGTCGCATCTAGACTTACAGACCGGGGTTATACTATCGAGGCTTCAATTCCTTGGTCTGATATGCCAGGGGATATTGCCCTAGGCCCAGAGAGGGCTATAGGTTTCAATATTATGATCTATGATGGTGATGATACAACAGCTGGGCCAGGAGCTAATATTGGCAAGGCACGTCTAGCTTGGTCATATAGGCCATCAGTGCAGGCTTTACCATATTATTATGGCCGTGCTATTATGCGGTAAACACGTCTGGTGTTTTCTAGATGAAACTCTTTAATATGACAAGTTTTGAATATTGAAAGGAATTGTCTTGGAACGTAAACTAGCTCTAGAATTGCTCTATGATCATACAAAGACTGACAGCCTTAGGAAACATGCTCTAGGTGTCGAAGCAGCTATGCGGTTTTATGCAAAAAAATTTGATAAAGATGAGAACAAATGGTCAATCGTTGGACTTTTACACGATTTTGACTATGAGGCGACCCCAGATCCCAAAGACCATCCAATGCGGGGAGCAAAAATATTGAAACAACAAGGATATCCTGAGGATGTTATCTATGCCATAAAATCACATGCTAGCTATCTGGGCCTTGAGCGCCATTCCCTCATGGATAAGGCACTTTTTGCTGTTGATGAGCTTGTGGGATTTATTACAGCAGTTACACTTGTTAGACCTTCAAAAAATATTCACGATGTTAAGGTAAGTTCTGTACGGAAAAAGATGAAAGCTGTCGCCTTTGCCCGGTCTGTTTCTAGGGAGGATATCATTGAAGGATCTGAAAGTTTGGAATTAGACCTCAACATTCACATTTCTAATGTTATTGAGGCTTTGCAGGGTGAGGCGGATATATTAGGTTTAACCGGGGAGTAGAATCCCTCTACCGAAGAGTATCTAGCTCTGGAAAATCGTTGACCTCCTGAAAGATTCATCACAGATTGGGATATTCGAGTCTTAACTTATAGGGTCATATATTTAAGGTACTTCGTTATGAATCATAAACAAAAAGCTCTATTGGAAGCCCAAAAAAATTGGGAAAAAAATACCTATGATTTGAGTCGACCGCCGTTGGGTGAACGCCAAAAACATTTTAAGACGAGTTCTGGTATACCTGTGAAAGCTATTTATACTCCTGAGGATATGACAGAAATTGAATCCGGTTTTGATATCGGAGAACCTGGCCAATATCCTTTTACTCGTGGTATTCGATCCACTATGTACCGGGGACGGCTGTGGACCATGAGACAATATGCCGGTTTTGGTTCCGCAGAAGATACTAATGCTCGATATCGATATCTATTGTCTCAAGGACAAACTGGACTTTCTGTGGCTTTCGATCTTCCAACTCAAATTGGTTATGATTCGGATAACTCCCTAGCCTCGGGTGAGGTTGGCAGGACGGGGGTAGCTATTTCTACTATCGATGATATGCGAGTATTGTTCGAAGAAATCCCACAAGACTCGGTCAGTACATCTCTTACCATCAATGCCACAGCAACCGTACTAGTCGCTTTCTACGTGGCTGTTGCTGAAGAACGTGGAATCCCTATAGCTCACCTTGCAGGTACGGTTCAAAACGATATTTTGAAGGAATATATTGCCCGAGGAACCTTTATTTACCCTCCGGAGCCTTCCCTGCGTCTGGCGACCGACCTAATTCGGTATTGCTCTGAGTACATGCCTAAATGGAACCCCATCAGTATTAGTGGTTATCACATCCGTGAAGCGGGAGCGTCAGCTGTGCAGGAAATTGCTTTCACGTTAGCTAATGGCTTGGAATACATACAAGCATTGGTCGACAGAGGAGTTGACGTGGATAGTTTTGCCCCTCAGTTATCGTTTTTCTTTAATGCCCACAACCAATTCTTTGAAGAAATAGCAAAGTTTCGAGCTGCACGTCGCCTTTGGGCCCGTCTAATGCGGGAGCGGGTTGGAGCAAAAAACCCAAGATCTTGGCAGTTGAGGTTTCATACCCAGACAGGCGGGTCGACTCTTACAGCTCAGCAACCAGAAAATAATGTTGTTCGAGTAGCTCTTCAAGCTCTTGCTGCTGTTTGTGGTGGGACTCAATCGCTCCATACTAATAGTCTTGATGAAGCACTAGCACTTCCTTCAGAAGAAGCAGCTACTCTTGCTCTTCGTACTCAGCAGGTTATCGCTTACGAAACGGGAGTACCAGATACTGTGGATCCATTTGCAGGGTCTTATTTTGTAGAAAACCTGACACACCAAATAGAAAAAGAAGCTTTAGTCTATTTAGAACGTATTGATGAATTAGGAGGTGCACTCAAGGCAATTGAAGCAGGTTTTCCTCAGGAAGAGATCAGTCGAAGTGCATACGAGTACCAAATAGCTATAGAAAAGGAAGAACAGATAATAGTGGGGGTAAATCGTTATGTCGATTCTGAAAAAGAAGATCCTGTTCACTTTCCTACGGATCCTACAATTGAGAAACGTCAAATAAAACGTGTTCAAGCATTCAAAGCAACCAGAGATGAAAGCGTATCCCTTCAGGCCCTGGAAGTGTTAGGAGCAGCATCTAAAACCGAACAAAACTTAGTTCCGTTTATAATTGATGCTGCACGAAAGGGGGCAACGTTGGGTGAAATATGCGATACTCTTAGAACAATTTTTGGTGAGTATCAGAGACCTGAACTTTTTTAATTTTTGGCATATAGGCAATTATGCATAAAAGGATTTAATTATATGGATCCTTCCTTTAAAACATTGCGTGTTAATCATATAGGCATTGCGGTGGAAAATCTGGATGAAGCCTTGCTTTTATATAAGGAAGTGCTGGGCCTATCATTTCATGGCCGAGAAACAATGGAGAGTGATCAAGTGACAGTAGCGTTTCTGTCTATTGGTGACACAGAATTAGAGCTTTTAGAAGCAATTACACCTGAAAGTCCAGTAGCTCGTTTTATTGAAAAGAAAGGGGAAGGTGTTCATCATTTGGCTTTCGAAGTAGATGGTATTGACCAGGCTTTAGAGGCACTTAGAAAAGATGGATACCAACTTATTGACGAAACGCCACGTACGGGAGCTGGTGGAACTCGAGTTGCATTCGTTCACCCTCGGAGCACAAAAGGCGTTTTGATAGAGCTGTGTGAAAAAAACCAGTAAGGAAACTCCTATATAAATGAGTGAAATTAAGTCCCTATATTGAACGGGACATACAACCAATAGTTCGAAAAAATGTTAAAAATATATTGCCAATTTCCTTGATAAAAGGAGTAACTTTTTCTTGACAAAGAGGATTGTCTCTTTAATTTAGTCAGAATGGAAATTCCCAAGATCCATGACCTCTGGAAGGCTTTTTCACCCGGTAGCATTAGTGCAGGGTGGACTGGGAAATTGGAAGTTAGGAGGGCTGGATACTTGCGGTTAGGCAAAAATTATTTAGCGACCTTACCAGTGGATTCTGTCTTGCCCGCGTATGATCCGAATAAAGTCCTTTAGGCAGTGCATCGGTTACTTAGTTTCGGTGGTAATGTTGGTGTCCGGTGTGCTCGTCATGGCTGGTTACCTTTTGCGGGTTTATATTCAAACAGATCAGCTAAGGATGGTTTTTGGTGGAGTGCTTATTCTTTACGGAATATTCCGTTTTTTAAGCACCTACTATGTAGGAAAGAGAGCTGAAGAGACTCGTTCGATCTTAGAGGATGATTCATGGAAAGGTTCAGGATCTCAACCCTGACGGTTTGCAAGTGGATGGTTTGTCTTTTGGGAATAGTTGGGTGTAATGAGCCTGAAGAAACAGCTACCCGAGGTTATATTAAGGTTTCTAGTGCAGAGGTGGCTTTCCCTTACATCGAAAAATCAGCCATAAAGTTTCAGCAAATTTATAATGACGCATTTATCGACGTGGGGCGGACAACCTCACGCGAAGCTCTCATTGAGTTGGTGGAGGGCCGAAGTCGTATTGCAGTGATCTCACGAGAACCGAATAAAGCTGAGGTTGAGGCTCTGTCAGGTGGTCAGGCCAAATTTGTTACTCGGACAGTAGCCCATGACGCCCTAGCTGTGATTTTACATGGCGATAATCCAGTTAATGAGCTGACCGTTAGACAATTGAAGGATATTTATACTGGGAAGGTTACTAATTGGAAGGAATTGGGTGGAAAAAATGTACGAATCCGGCCGCTAGTACGAGACAGAAACTCGGGTACTTATGAAGTATTTCAGGAACGGGTTTTGGACAATGAAAAATATGGTGCGGATGTTTATCCTTGTAGCACAATGGCGGTCCTTACGGGGATCGCGGGGAGCAATCGAGGTGCCATAGGGATTACGGGTCTTCTTATGACAACGAAACCGTCTACAATGAGTTATTTCAAAGTAATCCGTGTAGGGGAGGCAGAAAAGGAACGGTTTTATCTGCCTACGCAAGATAAGATCCATACAAAAAAATATCCTCTACGTCGTCCGACAGTGCTGTGTTACTTCAAGGAATCATCTCTAGAAGTCAATTTGGTGTCGGGTTTCGTGACTTTTTTGACTGCTGTAAAAGGACAGCAAATTGCTATTAACGAGGGCCTAGTACCAGCAACAATGCCCGTGAGAATGGTGAAACTAGCAGAGTAAGGAAACCAAAGAATAGACCGTCACTTCGGTGGCGAATATTCTTAGGCTAGGTAGTGAGAAACTGGAGGAATCTAAGATGGGGACCGTAGGCCTTACTAAAAGAAGTCTTATCAGTATTATTTTTGCGATTAGTGTAATCACGGTTAATTTTATCCCGGTTAAACTAGAAGCGCAAAGTTTGGATGGAGCAAGGGCAGCAATTAAAGTTGGGAACTATATAGAAGCAGTTTCTATACTTCGGGATGTGTTAAGTAACGGCAAGAAAAATACAGATGCACATTATCTATTGGGTATGGCTTTGAAGGGGCAGGGCCATAATGATGAAGCATTGTCTGAATTTTTGATTTCTGTAAAACAGCAGAAGAAAAACCATGATGCCCGTTTTGAATTAAGTTTGCTCCAGATAGAGAAAGGATTGTTCAAGGAAGCAACAAAATCAATAAAGGAAGGCATGAAGCGAACCAAAGAAAAGGATGCCAGGTTTTTCTATTCACAGGGTCAACTAGCAATAGCTCAAGATGATATACAGGGGGCTATGGTCCAATTTACAAGAGCGCGTGGGGTAGATCCTACAAATCCTTTGTATGTTCGAGGCCTTGGTGATGTTTATGAGGCTCAGAAAGTTTGGGGATTAGCAATCACAAATTACCGGCAAGCGCTGGCTATGCAGCCAGATTCACCAGATGCTGCATTAACTTATCAAAGGATTGGCCAATTACATTTCAATGCACGCCAATGGAATCAATCATACGCTAGTTACAGAAAAGCAACAGAGTTAGATCCAAATCTGAAAGAAGCCTGGTACCAACAGGGTTTTATCCAATATGTTGCTGAAAGATATCCCCTTGTTGTTCAACCTTTGGAGAACTTTGTAGCCTTAGATCAGACTAATGCAGAGGCATATTTTATGTTGGCTGAATCCTTGAATAAGACTAAGCGGATCAAAATGGCTGTTCCGCACTACATGAAAACCGTAGAAATCAATCCAGAAAAGGCTGAGGCTTATCTACCTATGGGGGATGGCCTTGTAGCAGATGGCATGTACCTAGAAGCTGTCAATGCGTATAAAAAAGCTTTGGTTCAGGTACCTAATAGTGCAGCTTTATACTATAGCTTAGGTTGGGTGCAAACCCAACCTGAAGTGGGACAGTACGACGATGGAATAATAAATCTTAAGAAGTCTATAGAATTAGACAAATCATCTGTAAAACCATATATCCAACTAGCTCTAGTATTTTTCGACCAGGGAAAATATGGAGAAGCTATCCCATATCTTGAAGAAGCAATTAGAGTTAATCCAAATGATCAAAATCCTTACGCATATTATGGTAGATCTTTTATTAAACAGGGTCAATATGCCCAAGCTGTCACAGCTTTGAAAGCTGTTTTGGAACCGGCCATTATGTCTCAAGATGACGACCGGGCAAAGCTGACTCTAAGTAATGTCTATTACAACCTGGGCAGAGAGATATATGGAGAAGCAAGAAACGTTGAAAGGGGTCAGCGGTCAGCAATCTATGCTGCAAGCCTAGATATGTATCGGGCCAAAGTTGCCCATGACAGTACATCCTATACCGCTTTCTTGAATATGGGAATTGCTGGTCTTGTTAGCAATAAGAGTGCCGTAGCCCGGGATGCTTTGATTCAAGCATTAAATCTTAGGTCCGAAGAAGGAGAAGAGGACCCTACAGTAATTCTTCAACCTCTGAAGTTTTTGGGTACGGCCTATCTAATTCTTGAAGATTATGCAAATGCCCGTAAAACGTTTCGACGTGTATTGGAGATCGATTCTTCGGATGACGAAGCTTATTACAGGCTAGGTTTCGATCGAGTTTTGAACAAAGATTGGGGCGGTGCAATAGGGCGCCTTCGTAAGGCTGTAGAATTAAAACCAGACAATGCTTCCTATCATCTTTTACTCGCACAGGCGTATACCAACTCCCAACAATTAGGTCCAGCAATTCGGCACTATAGGAGATGTTTGAAGCTAGATCCGAAAAATGGCACAGCTAGGGAGCAGTTAAATAGTGTTCAAGAGATATACGAACAGATGCAATGAGGCTAATTCTGTAAGAAATAGCAGAGATTATTTATGAATTAATTTTGGATGATAATTATGAGGAATAACCGAGAGTTAACTAACATATACAGAAATCTATAACAAAGGGCATAGAAGGAAAGGTGGTGGTCGAGAAGGACGTCTGTCCCGTCAATAATGAAAAGAGGTTCGTTATATATAATACTTGAAAGTATTAGGAAACTTTTGTAACTTTAATTGTCAGATATTTTTTCTTATTCACTATCGTCATAAAACAAAGTCAAGGAGAATTGATATGCGGCCAGGTGCCTTTATCATGATAATTATCGTCCTTTGCTTTATCGCATCTTGGATAATATTTGAGTTCTTTTTACCAAAATTTGTCAAAGATGGTGGCCCTGTTGTAATTGGTCTTATGGTGCTTACCATGCTTGATATAACCTTCATTATTGAGCGTACACTTACCCTTAGAAAAGCTCGGGGCAAGAGGTCTCAAGTTGATTTTCTTAAGGATACGATGGGTGCTATCCGCGGTAATGATATAGCTAAGGCCATAAAGTTGTGTAATGCCCAAGAGGGCACTATGGCTAATGTATTACGTGCGGGCCTTGAGCGTTTCCAGACTATTCATGATGAGAACCTAACAAGTGATCGTCAGGTAGCCGAGATTAAAAGGGCTTTGGACGAGGCCAATGCGCTTGAACAACCGTTATTAGAACGAAACCTTATTGCTCTGCAGACAATTGCTACTATAGCGACCTTAGTTGGACTACTTGGGACAACGATTGGGATGATTCGCGCGTTTGCTGCTATGGCTAATGAGGGTGCGCCCGATGCTATACAACTTGCTCTTGGTATTTCGGAAGCGTTGATTAATACAGCAGGTGGCCTTGCAGCAGCGATCATGGGTATAGTTGCATATAACTATTTTGTCAACAAAGTGGATATGTTCAGCTACGCAATCGACGAGGTGGCACAAGAAGTCGTCGCCATTCTTACCGGCCGCGCTTAAAAAGCGGCGTTAAGGAGTTTTTGATATGGCGAGTTCAAAGCATTCTCCGGTATTCATCGACATGACACCTATGGTGGATATCGCGTTTTTGCTACTCATATTCTTCATGGCTACAACACAATTTAAGGAACCAGAATCGATCCCTATTTTGCTTCCGGAATCGCATTCGGTTATCAAATTGCCTGAATCTGATGTTGTGATACTGACCGTTGGTCCCAGGCCAGAGAATCCGTTGTTCTGGCGCTTGGAGCCCCAACCAGAGGTATCGATAGAGTTGTCAGAAATGGAGAAAGCATTAGTAGAGGCGCGAATCCGTAATCCAAGGTTGCGTATCGCTATCAAGGCTCATAAAGATGCTGAGTTTGGAGTTATAAGCGATATGATGGAGATCCTCCAGAAGACTAATAACACCCGTTTCAATTTGGTTACCAACTTTGAAGACGATTCTGGTGGTTCATCCGAAGAAGAACCAACCAGTTTAAGACCTGTTAACCATGATTTGGTAAGGAGGTGATGACACGTGGCAGCTGTCCAAGGCGCTGAGAAAGCGAGCGATAGAAAACAGGAAGGTGGAGGTAAGAAGAAAAAGAAACGAGCCCCTGTTCTGATTGATATGACACCCATGGTGGACATCGCTTTTCTTTTGCTCATCTTTTTTATGGTTACGACGGTGTTCAGAGCTCCGCAAACAATGGAGCTTAATATCCCGCCTGATAAAGATGATAAGGTGGAGATAGCTGAATCAAATGTATTATTGATCTATATGCTAGACGACGATCGTATGTTTTGGCAAATAGGTCGGGATATGACTCCAGAAACACTGGAGCTAGCTAATATCCAAGAGTTTATCAAGGAGAAAGAAGTAGAGAATGCCGAGGAGCATGATGGCGAATCTAAGCTTGTAACTCTAGTAATGATTCAGCGGACAAGTCCCTATGAACAGATGGTAAATGTTATGGATGAACTGCAGTTGGGCGCTATCGATCGGTTTAGTATTACGGTCTTAGAGCAAGATAAATATGAGGAGGTGTTTGGCTCATGATTGGATCGCTACTTAGCGTTGAGCATTTTCCTCTCACAAAAGAGTCCGGCTTAAAGTTCTTTTATCAAAAACATGCTAAATGGGCAATAATCGCAGCAATTGTTATCCATGTTATAGCAGTAAGTACGTATTGGACTGTGTGGTATCTTCAGGAGATGAATAGACAGTATGCCACTACAATTGTGACCTATGCAGATCTTGGTCCGCCACCAGCCTTGACGGATGCCCCTGAAATGCCGGAAGTGCCGGTTGAGGCTCCTTCAAAGCCAGTGATAGGTATACCAGAACCTGTAGATGATGCTGAAGTGTCAGCCGAAATGACGATTGCTACTCAGACCGAGATGAGCCAAAGTATAGCACCAGTTATTCAGGACATCGAGGAAGAGAATATCATCATTGAAGCTCCAGAGGAAGAGAACATTGTCATCGAGGAAGATGCTTTACCTCCCCCGGATGCCTTTGTACCTTACGAGACACCCCCAGCTCCTGTTACACGTGTACAACCTGAGTACCCTGAATTAGCACGTAAAGCAGGGATAACAGGGACAGTGTATATCAAACTCCTGATTGATAAGGAAGGTAAAGTTCGAGATGCTATCCTGTTGAGGGGAGTTGGTGCCGGACTTGACGAAGCAGCTCTGAAGGCGGTTAAGCAATGGACTTATACACCAGCTATTCAGAATAGTCAGCCCGTTGCTGTCTGGGTTGCGCAACCCGTGAACTTCAGATTGCGCTGATCTTTTCTTATGGTAATAGATTGACACCTGAAATAAAAGGTGCAGTCCTACTTTAAGTTGATCTTATACACAGAGGGCGGGTTTTGTTTTAAACCCGCCCTCTGTCTGTGTGAAGGGTATATTAGTAAGACAAGCCGAATACATTTTATCATTAACGGGGGGAAAAATTCAGGTTATGAATGAGCTGATGTACGGTGTAATAGTTGCTGGATTGCTTGGGTTAATTTATTCTGCATGGAGGACTGCATGGATTAACCGTCAAGATGTTGGTACAGATAAGATGAAAACTATCGGTGCCAGTATTTCGGAAGGGGCAATGGCGTTCCTTAAAGCCGAATATAAGGTCCTTTCGATATTTGTTATTATAGTCGCAGTACTATTAGCATTAGCCAATATGGGTAAATCCGAATCAAGTTCGCTAATCGCTTTGTCATTTGTAACAGGAGCTTTTACTTCTGGGTTGGCAGGTTTCTTAGGAATGCGAGTTGCTACTCGCGCTAATACCCGTACTACCCATGCTGCCCGAACTGGTTTGGCTCAAGCTTTACATGTAGCTTTTGCTGGTGGATCAGTCATGGGGCTGAATGTTGTTGGATTAGGAGTGTTAGGGCTCGGTGGGTTATTTATAATTTATACGGGTCTTTTTGGAATTGATGAAAATGGTATAGGTAGAGTATTGAATGTGATCTCTGGTTTTTCTCTGGGAGCTTCATCAATAGCTCTTTTTGCCCGAGTTGGCGGGGGTATATATACTAAAGCTGCTGACGTTGGTGCCGATTTAGTAGGCAAGGTAGAAGCTGGTATCCCTGAAGACCACCCTCTAAATCCAGCTGCTATTGCTGATAACGTGGGAGATAATGTCGGTGATGTTGCAGGTATGGGAGCCGACCTTTTCGAAAGTTATGTAGGATCTATTGTTGGTTCTATGGTTTTGGGAGCGGGGATTCTAGTGGCGGGGGTTTATAACCCAGTGTTTATAACGCTTCCTTTGATTATCGCTGGAGCTGGTATCATTATCTCTATTCTCGGAACTTTTATGGTTTCGGTTAAAGAAGGAGGAAATCCCCAAGCTGGGTTGAACAAGGGAGAATTTGGGTCCTCCGCACTTATGGTTGCAGTTATGTACCTTCTTATAGATTATCTGCTCCCTAACGAATTTACTCTTGGGGATGAAACATATACTAGTCTTGGTGTATTTTTTGCTACGACTATTGGCCTTTTAGCTGGATTAGGGATTGGTTTAATTACAGAACATTATACCGGAACCCATACTGGGCCAGTTACATCAATAACTCGACAGTCAGTAACAGGTTCCGCTACGAATATAATTGCTGGGCTCGGTGTTGGAATGCGTTCTACTGCTTTGCCAATATTAATAATAGCAGCTGGAATTATGGGAGCCTATTATGTTGCTGGCCTTTACGGAATTGCTATGGCGGCTCTCGGTATGCTATCTAACACCGGTATGCAATTAGCGGTTGATGCTTATGGCCCTATATCAGATAATGCAGGAGGAGTTGCTGAAATGGCAGAACTCCCACCTGAGGTAAGACAACGGACAGACAAACTTGATGCCGTTGGTAACACAACAGCTGCAATTGGTAAAGGTTTCGCTATAGGATCAGCTGCTTTGACGGCATTAGCTCTTTTTGCTGCTTATATGGTCCAAGTAGGGATAACAACTATTGATATCTCAACTCCTACTGTGATGGCGGGACTCTTTGTAGGAGGCATGTTACCTTTTCTTTTTTCATCTCTAGCAATGGATGCCGTAGGCCAGGCAGCTATGGCTATGATAGAAGAGGTCAGACGCCAATTTAATTCAATTCCTGAATTAAGCGCTGCATTAGCAGTAATGAAGAAAAATGAAGGTAAAGATGAAGAAAAATGGTCGAAGAAAGACAGAGACGTCTTTGAAGCTGCAAGTGGAAAACCAGAATATGCCAAATGTGTTGAAATTTCTACTAAGGCGGCGATCAGGAGAATGGTAATTCCTGGTCTTTTAGCTGTAATGACGCCTGTTTTAGTGGGTTTTGTATTTGGTCCAGAAACTCTGGGTGGGCTCCTTGCAGGTGTAACGGTATCCGGAGTATTAATGGCTATTTTTCAATCTAATGCTGGCGGTGCTTGGGATAATGCCAAAAAGATGATTGAAGAAGGTATAACCATTGATGGTGAAACCTACAAGAAAGGATCTGAAGCTCATAAGGCAGCTGTAGTAGGAGATACTGTAGGGGATCCATTCAAGGATACATCTGGTCCATCTTTGAATATCCTTATCAAACTTATGACTGTGGTATCGCTTGTTATCGCACCTCTCATAGCAATATAAATAACTATGATACTGATTTTTTCACTCCTAGGAAGGCGGGTCCTCTGGGCACTAACAAATCTTGGTGATTTCGGAATATTGATGATCGATGTTATTCGTCACCTGCCTCGAGTGAGGGTATACTGGGCCCTTATGATTAAGCAGATGATCGAAATCGGTATCAGATCTATGCCGATCGTTTTGATTATTGCTTTTTTTGCTGGGCTGGTGACTGCAGTCCAGACCGGTTATCAATTTCAAGGATATGTACCTGCCTACCTAGTTGGTAGCATCGTTCTAGAATCGGTTGTGCTTGAACTAGCTCCAGTCCTAGGAGGCCTTGTTCTTTCAGGTAGAGTTGGTGCGACTATTGCAGCCGAATTGGGAACGATGCGAGTGACCGAACAGATTGATGCCTATGAGGTTATGGCTATGAATCCAATTGTTTATTTGGCCATTCCTCGGATTCTCGCTGGTATGTTTATGTTACCAGTTCTTGTGATCTTTGCTGATCTAATTGGAGTCCTTTCAGGTATGGTTGCTGCTCTTGATCGTATGGAGGTAAGTATTCCAGATTTTGAAAGAGGGATGCGGGAGTTTTTCAGGACCAAAGATGCTTTTTTTGGATTAACTAAATCCTTCTTTTTTGGGATAACAATAACAACAATTGCTTGTTACCAGGGTTTTAAGGTGAAACCGGGCTCGGGAGCTGAGGGTGTAGGTAAGGCTACTACTAATACGGTAGTTGTATCCTGTATTGTTATCCTACTTTTAGATTATCTTTTGGCTAGAACAATCTTGTAGAATTAGGGGTGAGCTGTGGCGACAAAGAAACGTTTCCTGCCTGATGAGGCAAAACTAGGGATGGCTTTCCTTCTGGCAATAATTATTTTTGTCTGGGGATTATTCTATCTGAAGGAATGGCGTATAACAGGGGATACTTATTTAGTGGAAGTAAATTTTACTAGTGCTGTTGGGGTCAAATCTTCTGATCCAATTCTTGTGGGTGGAGTTAGAATTGGTAAAGTAGAGTCTGTAACTCTTGATAACTTAGCACCTGTAGTAACGCTTAGAATTGATGAACCATATAGAATTCCAATAGACTCAGAAGTAGAAGTAATCGCTCGAAGTGTCATGGGAGAAAAATTAATCAATATACGGAAGGGAATTAGTGAAAAAACTATTCCTCCGGGAGGAACTATAGAAGGAACCGTAGCACCAGGTCTCTCCGAAATGTTTACTCAAGTTGATTCTGTTACAGTATATGTTCAGAATTTACTGAGAAAAGCCAATGCTCTCTTCGATTCGGAACAAAATGGTTCTATTATGGGCAGTCTTTCAGGTATCCAGGGATTAACAACGGACCTTCAAACAACCCTACAGCGGGAAAGTCTGCAGATTAATCGGGTCCTCAAAAACATGGATTCTTTTATCAGTAATGTAAAAACCTTGAGTGAAGATGAACGGAATACGGTTTCAATTACACTAAAAAATCTCGAAAATATGTCAAATCAATTAAAGCTAATGCTAAACAACCTACAAAGTTCGACGACATCATTAGGTAATATACTTACTCGTTTAGATAGAGGTGAAGGTTCTATGGGTAGATTATTACATGATGAAAACCTATATGGGAACATGAACAGGATGTTGGTCAATATAGATCGCTTCGTATCTAATTTAGACGAACTTGTGGTTGATCTTAAAGCAAATCCGGAAAGATATGTTAAGGTAGAAATATTTTGAGGTAGGATTCTTACTCTAGATTAAGAATCCTACCTCATGCGAAATTTTATAGGAGTAGTTTTATCCCCCTTAACCCGCACAACACACCAATTTTCTTCAAGCGACATCCAACCGCTCACTTTCTAAAGAGGTAAATATCTATGGAGGTTACAACTAGTAATTCTAAACTTGATATTATCTCGATAGGTGAGTGCATGATCGAGATGTTTTGTGAAGGACCACTGGCTAAAGGTGAAACCTTCACTCGAACTTTTGCCGGCGATACAATGAATATGTTAGTAGCTGCTTCCCGGCTAGGTGCAAAGACAGGATATATAACTCGTGTGGGGAACGATCCATTCAAGGAGTTCCTGACAGAATCCTGGTCTTCAGAAGGGATAGATCTTAGTTGCGTAACCCCTGGTGTTTCCCATAATGGATTGTATTTTATTTCAATTCTTCCTGATGGAGAGCGAGAGTTTACCTACTATCGATCGGGTAGTGCGGCTAGTTTTCTAGAACCTAGTGATATAATTCCTGCTTATATAGGGACCACAAAAATTGTTTATGCAAGTGGAATTTCGCAGGCGATATCTAAGTCCAGTCGGGAGGCAGTGCTGAAGGCATTTAAGATAGCTCGTAAACAAAATGTTTTGACAGCGTTTGATACAAACCTACGGCTTGGGCTTTGGGGACTGCAGGAAGCACGAGAGGCTCTAGATGAGATCCTCCCATATGTGGATATCCTATTACCAAGTGCCCCAGAGGAAAGTACAGCATTGTTTGATACTGACAGGCCATCCAATGTTATTAGTTCATCTCTTGAAAAAGGGGTTAAATTAGTTGTAGTAAAGTGTGGTCCATCGGGTGCCGTGCTTGGGTTTAACAAAGACGTTCACGAAGTAGCGGCTTATAGTCCTGAGAAAGTAGTTGATACATCTGGAGCAGGAGATGTTTTCAACGGTGCTTTTCTTTACTGTTTAATAAATGGGATGAGTCCACTTGAATCTGCTAGACTAGGAACGGTAATGTCAGGACTGAAAATTCGGGGCCGAGGGGCTACTTATTCGATACCATTTAGGGATGAAGTTTTTGATCTGTATAATAAGCTTTATTAATAATCCATCTAGGCAGATTTCTAAGATTAATCAGCATTTTCTTGGGTGGAGTTGCTATTCTCATCGACGATGATATCATTTTCTTGCATTTCGGCGATCAAATGGTTCACTTTTTCTCGAAGAGCATCAGCCTGACGCCCGAGTTCATCCATTTGATCAAGTAACTTCTCAAAATTAATATCATCCAATGAAGGTTTGTGAGATTTTGTTTTTTTGCTAGTCATCTGGAAGCTTCCCATTTTTGATTTGAACAACAAAACTTCGGCAAAGCTTGAAACTAAACTCGGCAAGATCATTTGTCAATAAATACGGTTGATATAGGAAACTTGTAATTTTATGTTAGATTGACTGAACTGTCGGATTCTTTATATTGAACTAGGGATAAAAATAGGTAAAGTTATGCTAACAAATTATAAACCAGCATCAGATTGGTATAAGAAAGCCTTTCGATCTGATTACCTTAGAGTTTACCCACATAGGAATGATAAAGAAGCAAGAGTTCAGGTTGAATTTTTGCTAGAAAAGCTAGGAGGAATATCCCTTTGTAATGTATTAGATATTGGTTGTGGTGATGGTAGGCACAGTCTCGAGTTTTCACGTCGTGGGTACAAGGTGACAGGGTTAGATCTCTCAGATGAATTACTCGAACGTGCGTACAATCGAGCTAAAGAAGAAGGACTTGATACAACATTCATACATAGGGATATGCGGGAAGTTCCTAAAAGTTATAACTTTGATCTTGTTGTCAACTTTTTTACTAGCTTTGGGTATTTTCAGGAAGACAGGGAAAATGCTAAAGTTTTGAATACTATTGCCCAATCTTTGTGTCCAGGGGGCTCTTTTTTAATGGATTATTTGAACCGGGAATATGTTATCTCCAATCTGGTCCCAGAAGATCACTATATCATGGATACTATGGAGGTTAACCAGAAACGTTGGATTACAGGAGATTGGGAAATAAAAGGTACAAACGTTCGGATAAATAAAGAAGTCAAAATAAGGGAAAATGGTTCTGAGCGAATTTATAATGAATCGGTTCGAATGTATACTCTGGAAGAGCTTGAGAAGATGATGAGTAAGGTTGGACTAGAAGTGACACAAACTTATGGTGATTTTGATGGTCAAATCATCAGTAAAGATGCACCTAGAACTATTCTTATTGGCAAGTCAAAATTGACTAATGGAAGTTCCTGCTTATAATGCCTCTAATAACACTCCTGACTGATTTTGGTAGTCGTGATGCTTTCGTGGGGATAATGAAAGGAGTTATCCTCAAAATATCTCCAGAGATTAACATTATAGATCTTACTCATGGGATTCAACCTCAGGAGGTAGGTGAGGGAGCTTTTATTTTGAGCTCTGCCTATCCATTTTTTCCTGATGGTACTATCCACATTTGTGTGGTCGATCCAGGAGTTGGTAGCAAACGTCGAGCTATCATTATAGAAACAGAGAAATACGTGTTTGTAGGTCCGGATAATGGGATTTTTGCATATGTATACTTAAGAGAACCTAATGTCCGTGTTATATCTATAACTCAAACAGACTATATGTTGCCCCAAATCAGTAATACCTTTCACGGAAGGGATATTTTTGCATCCGTAGCGGCTCATATCGCGAACGGAGTACCCATATCGCGATTTGGACCTGAAGTAACTGATTATCATACAGGATTAATTAGTATACCAGTAGTTAAAGATAATATTATTTGTGCTCGTGTATTGCATATAGACCATTATGGGAATATAATTACTAATGTCGGTAAATCTCTCTTTACAGAGACGACCAAGAACAAGAAATTTCAAATAAGGTTGGCTGCAATGACTATTGATAGGATTAGGAATTCCTACGATGAAGTAAACATCGGTTCCTTTTTGGCTATTTGGGGAAGTGTTGATCAATTGGAAATAGCTGTCAATAAAGGTAATGCAGCTAAGCTTATTGGCGTATTGCAAGGAGATCCAGTGGAGATTAGAATAGAAAACTGATTATTACTATGCTTCCTCGGATAAAATAATCTACCCTAAACGCTAGTTGGAGAAAACAATGGTTGACATGTATACCCCAAACAAATCCTTTTCTTCTAAGGCACACGTTAAAAGCTTAGCAGAATATCATTCTGAGTATGAAAGATCAGTTGTTGATTCGGAAAGTTTTTGGGCTGAGAAGGCAGAGACTTTCTATTGGTTTCGAAAGTGGGACAGGGTAAGGTCGTACAACTATGATCTTCGCAATGGTCCAGTTTTTATCCGATGGTTCGAAGGGGGTAAAACAAATATCGTTTATAACTGTTTAGATCGGCATCTTGAAACTCAAGGAGATAAAATAGCAATTATCTGGGAAGGGAATGAACCTGGAGAAAGTACTAGACTAACTTACCGAGAATTACATGAAAAAGTATGTAAATTCTCTAATGTATTGAAGGCTAGGGGAGTTAAAAAAGGGGACAGGGTTTCTATTTACCTGCCGATGATTCCTGAATTGGCAATTTCGATGTTAGCATGTGCCCGGATTGGGGCGGTCCACTCTATAGTGTTTGGTGGATTCTCTGCTGATTCACTATCAGATCGAATTGTAGATTCAACCTGTAGAATAGTAATTACTGCTAATGGGACGTACCGGGGAGACAAACCGGTTTTTATGAAACCGGTAGCGGATAAAGCTATCGCTTCAGCAGAAAAACAAATGGGCGAAGAGGTAACCACCTGCATAGTCGTTAATCGAGTTACAAAACAATCTCAATTTGATTTTCCGATGAAAGAAGGTCGGGATTTTGATTGGGATGACCTTATGGGAAAGGTAAGCTCAGAGTGTCCTTGTGAGGAAATGGATTCAGAGGATCCGCTGTTTATTTTATATACATCAGGGTCAACCGGAAAACCCAAAGGCGTACAACATACGGTAGCCGGTTATATGGTGTATACAGGAATAACCCATCGTTATGTTTTTGATTATCACAAGGGGGACATATATTTTTGTGGCGCTGATATTGGTTGGGTTACTGGGCATTCTTATATTATCTATGGTCCATTGAGCAATGGAGCTACAACGGTAATGTTCGAAGGTATTCCTACCTATCCGGCACCTGATCGTTGTTGGGAAATTATTGAAAAGTACGGCGTCAATCAGTTTTATACTGCCCCAACCGCCATAAGAGCATTAGCCCGAGAGGGTTCTGAGTGGCCGAATAAACATCCAATGCCGACCCTCCAGCTCTTAGGAACAGTTGGGGAGCCTATTAATCCTGAGGCATGGCGTTGGTATCACTTAAACGTGGGGAAAGAGCGGTGCCCGATAGTCGATACTTGGTGGCAGACAGAGACTGGTGGGATTATGATCTCGCCATTACCCGGAGCGATACCAACCAAACCAGGATCGGCGACGCTTCCTTTCTTCGGAGTAACCCCTGTTTTGCTTGATGGCGAAAGTGGGAAAGAGCTTGATGGAAATGGAATAATGGGAGTGTTGGCAATTAAAGAACCATGGCCAGGCCAAATGCGTACAGTTTATGGCGACCATAAACGTTTTGAGGATACATATTTCCAACAATATAAGGGGTATTATTTTACTGGAGATGGGTGCCGGCGGGATGAAGATGGATATTACTGGATAACTGGTCGTGTAGATGACGTAATTAATGTTTCTGGCCATAGAATGGGTACAGCGGAAGTAGAAAGTGCTCTAGTGTCTCACAGGTCTGTAGCAGAATCTGCTGTGGTAGGTTTTCCTCATGAAATTAAGGGTCAGGGTATTTATGCTTATGTTACTCTTAATGTTGGGGAGGCATACACAGAAGAACTAAGCCATGAATTAAAGGGTCATGTTCGTTCGGTAATTGGGCCAATTGCCACTCCGGATGTAATTCACTGGGCACCAGCCTTACCCAAGACGAGGTCGGGAAAGATTATGCGTCGTATTCTGAGAAAGATTGCTACCAATGAACTGGACCAGATTGGAGATACAACAACGCTAGCAGATCCGGATGTGGTAGCTGAGTTAATTGATAACCGATAAAATAGAAAAATCAACTACGCCCACCACACGCTACTATAGTTTGACCCGTTACAAAACTAGCATCTTCAGAAAGTAAAAAATGGATTACGTTAGCTATTTCTCCTGGAACAGCCATCCGGCCTAATGGTGTAGAGTTAATGAGTTGGTTTATTGAATCTGGGTTCGCACTCTGAGCAATATCGGTGTCTGTTAACCCCGGAGCAACACAGTTTACCCGAATATTATGCGGGGCAAAGGCTTCGCTACAATGTCGAGTAAAAGATATAACCGATGCTTTTGCTGTTGCATAATGGATCATTTCTTTTTTTAAAATTATCCCAGCAAGTGAGGCTACATTAACAATACGTCCGTAGCCCTGATCTATCATCTGATTTTTAACTGCCCAGGTTGTTAAGAAAACCCCATCGACGTTAACCTCAAACATCCGTTTCCAATCTGCGAACGAGATTGCCAAATGAGATTGGCTCACAGCAATTCCTGCATTGTTAACCAATAGGTCTATTGGTCCTAACTCAGCACTTACATTTTTGACCATATTGTTTACATCTTTTTCAGATGATACATCAGCTCGAATAATCATACCCTCAGCGCCAAGTTCTTTTACCATTCTAAGAGTCTCATTTGCTGCATCCTTGTTATTAGCAAAGTTGATAGCGACTCGAGCTCCAGAAGCTGCTAACATTATACAAGTTGATCTTCCAATGCCTCGGGAACCACCCGTTACTAAAGCAGTACGCTTCTCAAATTCACCTTTTCTGTTTTTCATCATTATCCATATGCTCCTTTATCGTGGCGTCCCAGCATTCTCTCTAAACGGGGTGAAGCCTGATCCCAGACATGGCTAGGCATTTTATAATCTATAAAAGGGTAAAATTTTTGGGATATAAACCGTTTACTATAAGTAACACCTGCCATAAGTCGGTTCCGGTTAGAAGCATTGGGAGCTCCTCTATGCCAGATCTGATTATTAAACATATAGCCATAGCCTTTTCGGACTAAGAAAGAGTGTGGTTCAGAGCTATTAAATGTTGGATTATCTTGTTGATTAGGTGGACGCCCAGCGTAGTGGCTGCCTGGTACCACTTGTGTTGGGCCATACCTGATGGATTCTATATCAGTTAATGGTGTGAAAACCTGCATTACAAAGCATGGCATTGTAATTGCTGGAGTATGGCCAGAAATCCCTTCGGGTAATGGGAAATGAACCAGATCATCTACATGCCAACCCCCAGGTCCATTGGGGACAGCTTTAGGATTACCAGGGGTATATAATGCATTTTGTGACATACAGTGGCAGTCTTCCCCTAGTATCGATTCAGCAAGGCTAGCAAAGGGCTCTCTGACAATCAGATCACGAAAAGCATATGAATACTCAAACATCCGCATTAGGCTGGTTCCTCGGATCTGGTCTCTAGAAGGTTCGTGCATCTGAGGGTCATCCCATTTTCTTTTCATATCTTGATGAAGAGCTTCTATTTCCTCAGTTTCAAGAAGTGGCCCTAATTCGTAGTATCCATTCTTCAGAAACGAATTTTGAATATGATCAATTTCCGACTTGGGGATTTTTCCCCCCGGTTTTATGGCACTCAAGGACATTAGAACTCCAAATTGAAAAACAATTTTTTAAGCGGGCCCTAGGTTATGCCTTAGCCCGCAATATCAAGGATTAATTAAGAAATACAGAGAGGTATGGTTGAAAAATGCAAGGCGGCAGCCGGATTCGAACCGGCGATCGAGGATTTGCAGTCCCGTGCCTTAGCCACTTGGCTATGCCGCCAGAATAAGGCGGGAGACGGGGGTTGAACCCGCGACCCTCACGTTGGCAACGTGATGCTCTACCACTGAGCTACTCCCGCTTAATACGAGCTAGCCGTTAAGGCTTGGTAGCAACAAACAACCGAGGAAAGATCGGAATATGGTGGTGTAATGTCAAGACTTTTTTGATCGTAATGTAACCTATGTCTGGATATTGTATCGGCATTCTAATCGGGGTTAATCCTATAATCTGTAATCCCTGCTTGACCATGTTTAGGTAAACATGTTATGTTAACTAAACCTATGCGAGACCTGCCCGTATTAAGCTGATTCGACGGTTTTAATGTTTTAGAATTTTTATTTATTATGGATAATATTACTTTATTAAAGGAATTCGAAGATCTGGCAGAACGTATGTCCATCCACGTTCGCTATGGTAAGTTAGATGGTGAAGGTGGACTGTGTCGATACCGTGGCATTTATCACATAGTAATTAACCGCCGACTTGATACCGATGGTAGAATTAATTTGCTTGGACGGGCATTTTCTGGCTTCTCTCTAGAGAACGTCTTTCTTATACCAGCAGTGCGGGAAGCGATTGATCGAAATCGAGAAGGTAATTAATCATTTTGGAAAAATCTGTGGAATAATTAGTTTTATCCTAACAGATATTCGAGGTTGTAGGTCATTCGTACTCAATTTTTTTACTGTTAACCTGGTCATCCTCAATAATTTTTTCTGAAGAAGAAATTACACTATCTTTGATTTTGGGTGTCGTCCCTCTCATTATAATATGCAAAGAAGATTCAGGATCATCCGACAATTCTCCCGTTCGTATATCTACCCGAACTCTCTCCAGTCCTAGCGGCATTGGGAAGGCTGGTGGATCCTTTGTTTTTTCAGTTTCTTTTGGTGTTTCTATTAAAATTTCTTCTAAATCATCTACGTTGGTCGAATCAGCTAACATATTAACTAGAAGGACTTCTGTGGTGTCTTTAGTGGCAATTTTAGGTATAAGCTTACGCTGATTAAGAATTTCAGTAGCCTGTTTCATGAATCTCACCCACACGGGAATAGCTCCTGAAGCGCCAGTAATTGTTGTATTTTCATCTGTTGACAAAATAGGTCGTGCATCGTCATAGCCAACCCAGACAGAGGCCGAAAGATCTTTTGTAAATCCGTTAAACCAGACGTCTTTAGATTCGTTTGATGTTCCGGTTTTTCCACCACTTGGTGTTGTAAAGCCATATCGATAGCGAATGCTAGCCCCAGTACCACCAAGGACCACTCCCCTCAAAAAATCCAGCATGAGATAGGCCGATTTAGCATCAATTGCCCGGCGTGGTTCTGGTTCTATATTTTCAATTACCCTCCCTTCAGAATCTTCTATCCGGGAGATAGCATATGGTTGGTGATAGACACCCCCAGTGGCAAATACTGAGTAAGCAGAAGCCATTTCGAGTGGTGAGACCCCATTGCTTCCTAAGGCCAAAGATAATACTGGTTCAAGGGGGCTTGAAATTCCTAACTTTCGAGCATAATTTATTATGGTGGAAGGTCCGATTTCACTCGTTAATTTTGCAGATATTACGTTGATTGATCGCATGAAAGCTCGTTTAAGAATAATGGGGCCTTCATACCCGTGAGTGAAATTTTGGGGCTCCCAAAGGTCGCCTAATTCGGTAGTATAAGCTACCGGTTCGTCAACGACAACCGTATTAGCAGAATATCCTAGATGATCTAGAGCTGTCAAGTAGACTACTGTTTTAAACCCGGAGCCAGGTTGACGATTATTTTCGATGGCTCGATTAAATTCACTTGCCGTGTAGTCCCGGCCGCCAGCAAGCGCTTTTAACGCTCCTGAATGTGGTTCAATGGCTACTAAAGCGCCTTCAAGAGCTTGTCGTTTTTCTTTTGAAGTGGTAGAATTATATACCGGATTGCCTACTAAGGAATCAACAAAGGCTAAACCATTATTAATCGCTTGCTCGGCCGTTTCCTGTAGTTCCAAATCCATAGCTATATAAACTTTTAATCCACCATTGTAGACCAAGTTGCTGTCATATTTTTGAAGTAGAAGTCCCTCCACATAATCAAGATAGTATGGTCCCCTAGCGGGGCCGATACTTTTCCCTTTCAGCAATAACTTTTCGGCTCGTGCCTCAACCACCTGTTCTTTAGTTATATAGCCATTTTCCATCATTCGCCTAAATACAGTATCTCTGCGGTTCAAAGCACGATCCATATTGTAATATGGGTTATAAGCACTTGGTCTTTGAACCAATCCAGCCAGCAGAGCAGCTTCTCCTAGGGTAAGATCAACAGCGTGTTTACTAAAAAATCGTTGCGCGGCTTCTTCAATACCGTATGCGCTAGCACCAAAATAGACATTGTTGCAATAGGCCGATAGGATTTCATTTTTAGAGAATCTAGCTTCAATCTGTACCGATGCCATAATCTCTCGAATTTTTCGTATTAAGGACTTATCACGAGTGAAGAAAAGATGACGAGCAAGTTGTTGAGTGATAGTGCTGGCTCCTTGGCCTAAGATCCTTCCTCCTCGGATATTAGTTATAATAGCCCGCATGATGCCAGGTTTATCAATGCCGTGATGGTTGAAAAAATCGGCATCTTCTGTAGCGATGATCGCCTGCTTAAACATAGGAGATATTTCTACAAGTGGTACCCGACGATGCCCGCCTAGAGTATGAACTAGCCGGGCGGTTCCATCATCTTCATAAGCGTAAACACGAGTCATTTTTCCAAATATATCGTTCAGGTCATCTGGAAGACGCGGAATAGTAGGAACTGTAATAAAAAAAATAATTAAAGCTATTACAATACTGATTCCGGCAATACTGAAACCACCGTAGATCATCCATCTACTATATCTAAAGATTCTTGATATTAAACCAGCAGTGTTTTTGGTGTGAAACTTGCGAAAAAAAATCATTTTCTAAAACCTAGTGTTATATTATTTACTCTGATTAAAGTGTTCCGAGGGCTACATAGAGTTCTATAAATAGATCAGAGGATACCGGGATTGTCACTAGTTCTATTTGGCCTTTTTCCATTATTTCTATCTGGATTATTTTCTGTTCTTCGGAGACTCCAATTCGTAATGCTTTAGATTCTAATTCTGCAAACCTTAAAGGATCTATTATCTCATCCATTATTTCAGCGTCCATGCTTTCCAAAATATTGAAGAAAAAGTTAGGTTGATATATTTTATCCAGTTTTTCAGGTCTTAGCACTACTAGGGCCTTAGTATAAGCATCAATAAGTTCAAAGTCATCAATTGTTATGGGAAGATGGTGGAGGATATAATTATCATCATCTAGCATATATATTTCACCTTTTCGGATCCATCCTGGGCGTACAACCATTGTTCTGGTCCAACTTTTCAGTGAATCATTTTCAGTGCTATATAACGAATCATTTTCAGTGTTATATAACGAATCATTTTTTTCAATAAAAACTGGTCCAAATAGAGAATCAGTTTGGGAGGACCAGTTAGTAATTTCTACGAAACGGGATCGGGGCATCAGGAGCTTATGACCTCGTTCCAATCTGGCAACTTCAACCGTTTCAGAAGGATGGTCATTCAATATTTGAAATTCCTCAGCCAAATTCTCACCTTCCTCATTTTTTTCCTCGATCAACTTATTTGCGTACTCTAATGCTTGCCCCGTACGAATTTCCTGGTCGACAAAACGATCAAGTCGTTCCCGACTCTCATTTTGAGAGTTTAAATAGGAACCAACTAACTGTTCGAATACATGAGTCCGAATTTCGATCAGGCTCATTGAAATTAAGATAATTGTTAGTAAGGCTATAGCAGCAGTATGATACAAGGTTTTCATGACCTTCAATCATAGACAGATTTAGTAGCAAAGTCAAAGAAAAATAAGGCTTTTAGATTATATCAACGGTTTCACAGAAAAGTTTTATAGAGATAATAATTTCGCAGAAAAATTTGTGAGAAACAAAGTAATTATTCTTGATTTCGGGGTTATAATCAAACGGTTATTCCCAAACTGAACAACAGCGCCCCCCTAAAGACATTATTTGATTTTATCATCCCTTATGCAGACCTATTAAGGCCTTGATGTTTGGTCGGAGCAAGATAGATAGGTTACATGTTCGTTAGATTAGGTCTCCAGCGTGGTTATTTTATTGACAAAACACCGATTAAACCGTTATCTTAACCTGTTATTTTAAAAAGTTTCAATATGAGATATAATAGGATTTGGAGTTAGTCATTGAAAAGTATTAAGATTACTCTTCCCGATGGTAGTCATTTTGAATTAGAGTCGGGGGCAACCGTCATCGATGCTGCTGCCCATATTGGAAAAAACCTAAGCAAGGCAGCTCTTGCTGGCAAAATTGATGATGTTTATGTTGATCTGGACCATCGCCTCTTTAACGATGTTAATCTGGAGGTTTTGACATTTGCTAACCCTGAGGGTCGCGAGGTCTATTGGCATAGCACAACACACCTAATGGCCCAAGCAACAAAAGAGTTGTTCCCTAAGGCTCAGTTAACTATTGGTCCACCCATCGAAGAAGGTTTCTACTACGATTTTGAGGTCCCAGAGCCCTTTACGGTAGATGACCTTAAACGTATTGAAGTTCGTATGGGGGAGTTATCCAAGGCTAATTTAACCATTCGTCGTAGGGAACTATCACGTGAGGAAGCTCGAACCTTGTTTATAGAGCGGGGTGAAGCTTACAAAGTTGAGATGATTGATGATATTGAATCGGATGAAGTGATAAGTATATATGAACAGGGAAATTTTATCGATCTGTGTCGTGGTCCACACCTGCCTTCAACCGGTAGAATAAAGGCTTTCAAATTAACTAGTGTTGCTGCAGCGTATTGGCGGGGAGACGAACGAAATCAGACCCTGCAAAGAATTTACGGGGTTTCTTATCCAGGGCGAAAAGATCTGGACGAATACCTAGAACGAAGATCTGAAGCGGAACGAAGAGATCATAGAAAACTTGGTAAACAACTCGAACTATTTATGTTCCATCCCTTTGCACCCGCTTCGCCCTTTTTCTTTCCTAAAGGAGCTACGGTATACAACATTCTTACGGACTATGTCCGAGAACTGTACCAAAAAAACGGATATGATGAAGTAATCACTCCACTAATCTACGAGGCTGGACTTTGGAAGATTTCGGGGCATTACGATCATTTCTGGGATGAAATGTTTACTATAAACGCTGATGACAGAGAATACGCACCCAAAGCGATGAATTGTCCGAGTCATTGTCTTATGTTTGCGGCAGGGCATCATTCATACCGTGACTTGCCTATTCGATATGCGGATTTTGCCCGGTTGCACCGGTATGAACGGTCAGGAGTAACAGCAGGTTTAATGCGGGTACGTTCCTTCTCGCAAGACGATGCACATATATTTTGTCGACCGGACCAAATACAAGATGAGATAGATAATTTCATTAAAATGTTAAGAGATGCTTATACTATGCTTGGCTTTAGTGACACACAAATATATCTTTCAACCCGACCATCCCATCGTGCTGGTACTGACGATCTCTGGGATCATGCAGAGTCAACACTAGCAAAAGTTCTTAGTAATTTAGAAATTGTTTACGAGTTAGCACCAGGAGAAGCAGCTTTCTATGGGCCCAAGATTGATTTTTTTGTCAAGGATGCTTTGGGTCGACCTTGGCAATTAGGGACCTGTCAGTTAGATTTTAACATGCCCGAACTATTTGAACTAGAATACACAACCGAATCAGGAAAACCTGCCCGTCCAGTAATGATACACCGAGCTATGCTTGGTAGTCTTGAAAGATTCCTTGGAGTTTATCTCGAGCACTGTGCTGGAGCATTCCCAACTTGGTTGGCTCCTGTCCAGGCAATAGTTATAGGAATATCCGAACACCAAATTGAATATGTACAGAAGCTGGAACAAACCCTTTCTGATGCTGGTATTCGAGTTGAGGCCGATGTTAGGAACGAAAAAATAGGTTATAAAATTCGCGAAGCTGAAACAAAAAAAATTCCTTACATGGTAATTGTTGGAGCGAAGGAAATGGAAGCAGGTGATATCGCTATCCGCCGACATGGGCTAGGTGACCAGGGGAAAATGAAAGTAGATGAGTTAATTAAGTTGCTTGAAGAGGATGTTATTCAGGCGAAAAATTAAATCGAACCAATAACGAATCGGGAGGATACCCATTCAAAAGAAAACTGTCAGAATTAATAGTATGATACGCGTGCCTCAGGTACGAGTAATCAGTGAAGATGGAGAGCAAATAGGGGTAATGGATACGAAGGACGCTCAGCAGCGTGCCACAGGAGTTAACCTAGATCTAGTGGAGGTGTCCCCTGACGCCCGGCCGCCAGTTTGTAAGATAATGGATTTTGGTAAGTATAAATATGAACAAAGCAAACGGGTAAAAGAATCAAGGAAAAAACAGCATGTGATGCAGCTGAAGGAAATCCGCTTTAAGACTGCCAAGATTAGTGAGCACGATCTTGAATATCGAGCTGATCAGGCTCGGGGGTTTCTCCAGAGTGGAAATAAGGTGAAGGTATCTGTACGTTTCTGGGGTCGTGAAATGACCCATATTGAACTTGGCCAACAAAAACTGGAGCATATGGCTGGAATATTAGAAGATGTCGCGGCGATCGAACAGCAACCAAAATTAGAAGGACGAAGCATGTCTCTTGTCCTGATGCCTAAGTAATAGCCAGGAGCCTATTATGCCAAAAATTAAGACGTTGAAAGCAGCAGCAAAACGATTTAAAAAACTTGCCTCTGGAAAATTCAAACGGAGTCATTCACATGCAACCCACCAGAAGCTATCAAAATCTGGGAAACGAAGACGAGGACTTCGAGGTACCACTATGGTAAGTAAATCTGATGCTCCCCGCCTGAGACGGATGTTGCCTAATTAAACGAGGGAAGAACTATGCCACGAGCTACAAATGCAACCGCCTCGCATAGGCGGCGAAGGAAAGTAATCAAATTAGCTAGAGGATATTGGGGCCGGAGAAATCGGCTTTATAGAACAGCACGCGAGGCTGTAAACCGGGGTTGGGCATATGCCTACCGTGATCGGCGTCAGCGTAAACGAGATTTTCGCCGTTTGTGGATCACCAGAATCAATGCAGCAGCACGAATTAATGGTCTGACTTACGGTCAACTCATACATGGAATGAAACTAGCCCATATCGAGATAGACCGAAAAGCTCTTGCTGAACTTGCTGTGAATGATCCTTCTGCTTTTGCCGTAGTGGCAGATACGGTTAAATCACAAGTGTCCTAACCATCACTAATAGAAGATTACACCTCGGCGCATAGCAAGACAGATGTCCTTGTCGGATTTTGATTTGGAGAATATGTTCCGGTAGGTTTGTGTATTCTTTACTTTTTATAGCACTGTATGAACCGGACTGTTTTATGGTACAGGAAGCTGAAACACTTGAAGCCCAAGCGCTAGAGGAAATTGCTCGCGCGAAAAGTCCATCGGACTTGGAAAATATCCGTATAAGGTATATGGGTAAAAATGGGAGCTTAACTCAGATTCTTCGGTCGGTAGGTAAAGCTGCGCCAGAAGATCGTCCCCAGATAGGCCAACTAGTCAACCAGGCGAAGAAAAGAATTAATGAGGCTCTCGATGTTCACAAAACTGGTGGAGGTGAGGCAGAAGAAACGATTGAAGGAGCTTTGGATATCACACTTCCAGGGCGCCTGCCTAGGTTGGGGAGTAAACATCCATTAACCCTAATTCGGGAAGAGGTTTCTGAGATCTTTGGTGAAATGGGTTTTTCTGTGGTGGATGGCCCAGAGGTCGAATGGGATTATTATAACTTTGAAGCGTTAAATATACCGCGTGACCATCCAGCTAGAGATACCCAGGATACTTTTTATTTAGGCAGTGACGTAGTCCTCCGCACCCATACTTCTCCGGTCCAAATTCGTGTAATGGAAAATCAGCAACCCCCTGTTCGGGTTATTGCCCCTGGTCGAACCTACCGACATGAGAATCCTGATGCATCTCACGCATTTACTTTTCATCAATGTGAAGGGCTTTTTGTTGATCAAGGTGTTACTATGGCTCAACTCAAAGGTGATATGGCATATTTTGCCCGACGTCTTTTCGGAGAAAAGGTTAAGGTCCGGTTTATTCCTGACTTTTTTCCATTCACTGAGCCAAGTGTACAGTATGATTTCTCCTGTATAGCCTGTAGTGGTGTAGGATGTAAGATTTGTAAGAACACTGGTTGGCTTGAGATATCAGGGGCTGGAATGGTCGATCCTTCAGTTTTTGGTTTTGTGGATTATGATCCTGAAAAATATACAGGATATGCTTTTGGTATGGGGCTCGATCGACTAGCTATGTTTAAGTATGGTATCGATAACATTCATATGTTTTTAGAGAACGACCTTCGCCAACTAGGTTGGTATTAAAACTTCTAGACTGATGGTACCGAAGATATTATGATCATTAAAATACCTCTCTCTTGGTTATCCAATTACTGCGATATCCCTTGGTCGATTGATGAGCTTGTAGATCGGCTTGATTTGACAGGGCTGGAAGTAGATGCTGTTGAAACTTTAGGTAGTAATTTCGATGGTATCGTCGTGGGTCATGTGGAAAGCATAAATCAACATCCTAATGCTGATAGACTTTCTGTATGTTCTGTTGATATCGGAACAGAGATTTTACAGATCATATGTGGAGCACCCAATGTAGCTGTTGAGCAGAAGGTACCGGTAGCTTTGGTCGGGGCAGAACTTCCAAACGGTTTAAAGATAAAAAAAGCAAAACTGCGTGGGATTGATTCTTACGGTATGATTTGTTCCGAAGCTGAAATTGGTCTGTCTAATGACCATGATGGTATCATGATACTGAATGATTCAATAGAAATAGGGCAACCGCTAAAAAATATTTTTGGTGATGAAGAAACCATATTAAGCATTGATGTCGGTACTAACCGCCCAGACTGCTTGTCCCTTGTTGGGATTGCTAGAGAAATTACAGCTTTGAGTGGAGATGAATTAAGAATGCCATCCGTAAATTTGGATGAAACAGGCCCTCCCATAGAAACTTTAGTTACAGCTGAGATCAAATCTTCTTCTGATTGTTCCCGTTTTGTAGGACGAGTTATCATAGATGTTCAAATAGGAGAGTCTCCAGACTGGTTAAAAAGACGGGTAGAAGCTGCAGGTATCCGATCTATTAGTAATGTAGTAGATATCACTAACTACATTATGTTGGAAATGGGACAACCCTTACATGCGTATGATTTAGATGAGTTAATTGGAAGTAAAATTATCGTAAGGCGTGCCTTTGAGGAGGAGAAATTTACTACTTTGGATGGTGTAGAGCGGGTACTAAATAATGAAGTTTTAATGATTGCAGACAGTGAACAAAGTATTGGCGTTGGAGGAGTAATGGGGGGACTCAAATCAGAAATAAGTCCTAAAACCCGTCGGATTTTCTTGGAAGGAGCTTGTTTTGACGGATTACGGGTACGGCAAGGTACAAAAGCTTTGCAGCTTCAGACGGATGCATCCCGCCGTTTTGAGCGAGGTATGGACCCTGAATTACAAGCAAAGAGTGTAGATCGAGCTGCGGCGCTAATTGTCGAAACGGCAGGAGGGAAGATAGCCACTGGTAGAATTGATAGTCGAATTAAACCTCAACCGGATCAAAAAATTAAGCTCCGAACAAGCCGTGTTAATAGCCTCTTAGGGACCCAAATCAGTAAAGATGAAATTGCTACAGTATTGCAATCTTTACATTTCAGAGTAGCAACTGAAGACGGAGATCTTATTGTTATAATCCCTTCTTTTCGCCGAGATATTTCGCGCGAGGTTGATTTAATCGAAGAGGTCGCCCGTATATATGGATATGATAAGATAGTACCAGTTTGCTCAACACACAAATATGATCAGGATCACCAAGCCAGAGGAAAGAAGAAAAATGCTCTTGATCTCCAGGGCATTCAAAAACAAATCCGTGAAACAATAGTAGGATTTGGATTTACTGAGGTGATCACCCATAGTTTTGTACACCCTAATCGAAATCAACTGATAAAACCTTCAAAACCCAGCCTAATAATTGATAATCCTCTAAGTCCTGAGTTATCATCAATGCGTACTAGTCTTGCAGCCTCAGTTTTAAACGTTGTCCGGTGGAATGCTAATAGGAAAGTGCAAAATATACGTCTATTCGAAATTGGACGGGTTTTCTGGCCCAAAGTCAGGGATCTCCCAGAAGAACCAGTTCAACTTTGTATGGTTGCAACCGGCCAACGTGACGATCCCCACTGGAGAGGGGTTCCAGATGCTTTTGACTTCTTTGATTTGAAGGGGATTGTAGAAGGATTACTAGGGCGGTTTGGACTTGACAGAATTGAATCAGTCCCGTATGATATAGACGATCCACTTTTTGCTGTAAATCAAGCTGCTGAGCTGCAGGTGGCTGGAGTCCGGATAGGTTGTTTTGGCGCAATCTCTAGCCGTGTCCTAGAGACTTATGAGATTAGAGAGCCTGTGTGGATGTGCTTGATGGATAACCAAGTTCTCTTTGAAAGGGTATCCGAAAAACCAATTTATAGATCTCGGCCGAAATATCCACCAGTGGAAAGGGATCTGGCTATTGTCGTACCTGAAGGGGTTACACATCAAGAGATAGTGAAAGAGATACACTCCTGTTGTGGAGATCTGTTGGAGGAAGTACAGTTATTTGATGTGTATCAGGGAGAGCAAATAGCTGCTGACCAGAAAAGTATGGCCTATTCTATGCGATTTCGGTCAAGTGAACGAACGCTGACGGACTTCGAGGTTTCAGAACTTCAAGATAAGGTGCTAAGGAAACTCAAAAATCGGTACCGGGCGAAACTTCGTTCATAGCTTGGTCAAGATAAGAACGAATCATTCCAGCGGAGGGATTTATGCAAGACCAGTCGATAGAGTTGTTATTAAACCGCATTGAGAGCATGATTGATTTAATAGAGCGGCTTAAGGATGAAAATGCTGGATTACGAACCCAAAATACGAACCTAGAGTCTCAGGTTCAGGAATTGAACCGTGTCCAGGAACAATCATCCAGTTCGAAAAATGACTTGGAACAGGAAAACCAGGAGTTGCGCGTAAGGCAGGAAGATATAAAGACGCGTATAGACACCATGCTGTCCCGGCTCGACGTCATCGAGTAAATAAATTACCCCATTTTTCCCTATCGTTTACGGTCGTCTGTGAACTAACGGCGTTTTGGTATCCGGTTTGCTTCCTCTATTATAAGGTAGATGTCGAGAGCTGATTGTAGTAGTGAGCTTAGATATAAAGAGAAGAAACCGGTTACTATCTGTCGTTCTTATAGGACGTGCCAAAACCTCGGTTACTTACGGAGATGAAGACGTCATGGATAACTCAAAAGTCACGGTTCGTGTCAAAATCTGTGGTACCGAGTATCCTATTCAGGCTGAAGAAGATGTTGAGTACATCCAGAAGATCGCTGCATATGTTGATGAGTGTATGCGTGAGGTTCCAGCTAGCGTAACAATGCAGTCCCTCACTAGTGTGGCTGTTCTTGCGGCCATTCGGATAGCGGATGAGTTGCATAAAGAACGTGAAAAACAGGAAGGAACGTTAGGGTTGGAAATCCAGGATAATGGCCGGATTACAGAACTAGTCCGGCGCATGGATGAATTACTAGAAAGTTTCAATTCCTCAACATAAATAGGATTTGAGGAACCGGTTATGATTTGTTTTAATATTAAAAAGATTAAGGTGGCATGTCATTATGGTTTTGACGGTAAGTCTTTATGTCGGCACTGGCCTGATCATGTTTTTCGTTGGTTGGTATGTTCGGAAACGCATCGAAAAACGTAAATCAGATAGTGCGGAGCGTTTGGCTGAAAGTATCTTAGCTGAAGCCGAAAAAGAAGCTGAAACGATCAAAAATACTGCAAAGATTGAAACGGCAGAAGATTCTTATCAGGCTAAGGTCAATTTTGAGCGGGAAACAGCTAAGGTTCAGCAGGAGTACCAACAAACAGAGAAAAAGCTTGCAGTAAGAGAACAAGAGTTGGAACGTAAGACTGATTATGTAATGAAGCGTGAATCTACAGTTGAGGAAAAACTACAAACTCTTCGAGAGAAGGATGAGGAGAATGTAGTAAAAGAAAAACAGCTTGAAAACTTGATCCAAAAACAAACGGAGCAATTGGAATTATCTGCCCAAATGACGGTAGAACAGGCCAAGGAATCATTGCTTAGGGATATCGAAGGTAAAATCCGCACCGAAGCAACCTTACAAGCTCGGAGTATTCTTGAGGAAGCTCGTAACAAGGCAGAAAATGAAGCGAGAGAAATTGTTACAAGAGCAATGCAGAAATATACTCTTGACCACCTTACTGAAACCACAACTTCAATTGTTGCTCTGCCAGACAACGAAATGAAAGGAAGAATTATAGGTCGCGAAGGTCGAAATATTCAGGCTTTTGAAATGTCAACGGGGATCGATGTTATAGTTGATGATACCCCTAATGCTGTTGTCCTTTCTGGATTTAATCCTATGCGCCGTGAAATAGCAAAGCTTGCAATGGAGAAGTTGATACAAGATGGACGAATCCATCCCGGTTTTATTGAGCAGGTGGTTACCAAGACTAGGGATGAGATCGATGACCAGATACAGGAAACAGGAGATCAGGTTTTGTTTGATCTTGGTGTAACTGGTGTCCGACCTGAATTAGCCATGTTGCTTGGTCAATTAAAATACCGGACAACGTTCGGGCAAAATGCTCTTCACCATAGTAGAGAAGTAGCAGAATTGTCAGGACTTATGGCTCAAGAACTCCAGATGGATGTAAATATGGCTAAACGCTGTGGGTTATTTCACGATATTGGGAAAGCTGTAGATGGGGGGGGGCTAGAAGGTGACTATGCTGAATTAGGGCGATCTGTTGCTGAAAAGTATGGCGAACCTACCGAAGTATTGGACAGTATAACTTTTTCTCACGAGAACTTGGATGACTCAAATCCTATTGGTTTGATTGTAAAAACAGCTGATACCCTTTCGATATCTAGGCCTGGAGCGGTTAGAGAGCCTTTGGAAAAATTTGTAAGTCGTCTTCAGGAAATAGAAAAGCTTGTGAATTCTTTTGAGGGTGTTTCTAGTGCTTTTGTTATTAGAGCAGGGAAGGAAATACGAGCCATAATCAACCATGAAGAAGTTGATGACCTCAGGGCTATGCAGTTAGCTAACGAAATTGCTCGAAAAATTCAAGTTAAAATGGAATATTCGGGGCAAATTAAGGTGACGGTCATACGACAAACTCGTGCGGTAGAATTGGCAAAATAGCGTTATTTTGAAGCAAATCGGGGACTAAGGGGGTACGGCTTGGGTACCGAAGCGGATACCAATATTCTTACAGTTACCCAATTGACTACTGGGATTAAAACTCTATTTGAAGAAACATTCCCCTATTTAGTTGTCTCGGGTGAAATCTCCAATTACAAGCGGCATTCATCTGGCCATTCATATTTTTCGCTCAAGGACGATCGAAGTCAATTACGCTGCGTAATGTGGCGTACTCATAGTGGTAAAATGACTTTTCAACCAGAAGATGGTATGGAGGTTATAGCCGAGGGAGCTCTTTCTGTTTATGAAGTCCAAGGTCAATACCAACTGATTGCCCGACGGTTGAAGCCCGTCGGTTTAGGTTCGCTTCAAATTGCATTTGAGCAGCTCAAAAAAATGCTTGAAAAAGAGGGGTTATTCTTAGATGAACATAAGCAGCCCCTACCTCCATTCCCAGAACGGGTAGGAGTAATAACCTCTGGTTCTGGAGCAGCAATTAGTGATATCATAAAGGTGATCCGTCGAAGAGCTCCTTGGGTGTCGATCGTTCTTCGGCCCACTGCTGTTCAGGGAGAAAATGCGGCGAATGATATCTCAACGGCTATTAAGGAAATGAATAGTTACGGTAAGATAGATGTTCTTATCGTAGGACGCGGTGGTGGTTCTATCGAAGATCTGTGGGCTTTTAATGAAGAGCCTGTAGTTCGAGCTATTTTTGATTCGAAAATACCTGTTATTTCAGCGGTTGGCCATGAAACAGATATTACTTTAGCTGATTTTGTTGCGGATCAAAGGGCTCCTACTCCTTCAGGAGCAGCTGAAATGGTGGTCCGAGATCAAGTAGAGCTTTCAGATAGATTGAATGGATCTAAAAAACGGATGTGTGGAATAATGGCTGGATATATGGATCGTAACCGACAGCGATTTAATACACTGTTTTCTAGCTATGGGTTCCGTCGAGCGGTTGATCAGATAGCTCAGTATAGCCAGTTTACTGATGAACTTTCCCGACGTTTGATCGATCAAAATAGTCACACTAATGACACATATAATCAAACTCTTAGTAGCCTAGCAGGTAGACTAAACACCCTGAGTCCTTTAGCAGTTTTAGAACGAGGATATGCAGTATGTCAAAGTAGTTCGAATGGCAAGGTCGTCCGCAGTGTGGGGGAACTTCAGGTCGACGAACGGGTAAGTGTTAGATTGCATGAAGGTGAAGCGGTATGTCGTGTCGAACACTTGCAGGGCCAGTCAGAATCTTCGATATTTCTCTCCCCTAAAAAACGTGCAAGAGGAGCCACAGCTTCCTTTAGTCTTTTTGATGAATTGGACTCAACGGAAGATACGTAACTACAGGATACCTACGATGAATAAAGAAGAAAAACCAACTTTTGAAGAAGCGCTAAAGCGTTTGGAGCAGATTGTTGAACGAATGGAAAAGGGTGATTTAGGTTTAGACGGATCTCTTTCTTTATTCGAGGAAGGCATTGAATTGTCTCGGATCTGTACTCATCAACTTAACTTAGCTGATCAACGTGTGCAGAAGTTGGTTCGGGTAGAAAATGGACGGTTTTTGATTGAACCTCTTGACCCGGAAACATCAGGAGAGCAGGAATCTAAAAGCTCTTAGCTCACAATCGTCAGAAAACTTATTCTAAGAATTCATAAGTTATTTGAACTGAATGTAAAGAAAGTTCAGATTTCAAATACGCCCAATATCCCCTATGACTAAGCTTAATGAAGAGGAATCATTTCTAGAGGCACTAAAAACCCGAAAAAAATGGGTAAATGATTACCTTAAAAAGGATTATCGAAAAGAGCTGTTCATTCCTCAGGACATATATGATGGTGTGTTCAGTTATTTGCGAGTATCAGGAAAGGTACTACGCCCTAGTGTCTTATATTTTTCTTGTGGGGCTGTTGGTGGGGAAGAGTCCTTGGCAACACCAGCAGCTGTTGCCATAGAATTATTTCATACCTGGACAATCGTTCATGATGATATCATGGATCGAGACAAACTGCGGCGTGGTTCGAAGACGGTTCACGAGGAGTTTCGACAAAGAGCATTAGATACGGGAAAATTTGATCAAAAAGAAGCTTATCATTATGGGGTGTCTGTTGGTATTATGACAGGAGAAGTCCAGCACGGTTGGGCAACTTCCCTTCTCTCTGAACTGTACGATCCTGACTTGGGTAATGGCGAAATGGTAATCGAACTTATTCGCTATCTGGAGACTGACGTTTTGTTAGCTCTAGTCGGAGGACAGGCATTAGATATCGGATTTTCTAAGGCTCCTATAGATAGCTTGACTGAAAAAGATGTTATTGACATGTATTGGAGAAAAACAGGGGCGCTTTATGAATTTGCAGGTGCTGCGGGTGCGATGATTGGGCTAAATACAAAAAACAGAATTCATCCGCAGGTTCAGGCGATTTCTTCTTTTACAAGTGAATGCGGAGTAGCCTTTCAGTTAAAGGACGATATTTTGGGTCTGACTGCTGATGAAGCAACTCTGGGGAAACCAGTTTGTTCTGATATCCGGGAAGGTAAAAGAACACTACTTCTAATTTATGCTTATCAAAAATCATCGTCGGCTGAAAAAAGTTTTATTCGAGATGTAGTTGGAAAATCTAGTGCAAGGGATAGTCAGATAAAAGAAGTGCGAGATCTAATCATGATGCGGGGCGGTGTTGAATATGTTAACTCAATTATGGAAACCAGAATAGCTAGAGCTATTGAAAATATCGAGGCTATTTCTGACTCGTTATATAAGAGATATCTAATTAATTGGGCGGAATACCTCATAGGGAGATCGTTTTAATGAATCGTATTGGAATTATTGGTAATTCCACCCGACCAGCCGTGCGGCAGCTTATGCCTGAACTTACCCAATATCTTGCCTCTCAATCCGCCCAAATCGTCTTGTCAAATGATTTGTCGAAATGCATCGGGAAAGAGGTACTCCAAGGATATGAGTTAACTATAGTAGAGAATGATGACTTTATTGGTGAGAATGTGGATTGGGTGATTGCTATTGGAGGAGATGGCACACTGCTCAAAGCCGCACGTTTAATAGGTTCCTCGGAAATACCCATTTTGGGGGTCAATTCAGGGAAGTTAGGCTTTATGATGCCGATAACACCGGATATGCTTACTGAAGCAATAAAGCGAGTTTTCAACAATGATTATGTATTGGACTCAAGGCAGATTCTGCAAGGCCATATAGAAGGCGAAGTTTCTGACAGTAACTCACGTCAACTTTTTGCTCTTAACGATATCGTTATAGACAAGGGCTCTATCTGCAGGGCCATAGAATTAGGCATTTTTATTAATGACCAATATGTAAATACAGTGCTTGCTGATGGCTTAATTATTTCAACGCCAACCGGGTCTACTGCCTACTCGTTGGCTGCGGGGGGGCCAATAGTTGTTCCTGACATGGAAGCAATTATTGTTTCACCCATTTGCCCTCATACGCTATCCAATCGCTCTATGGTTCTTGCGGCAACGGACGTGATTCGGGTTGAAGTTTTAGCTGGCCACTCTAATCTTTTAGTTACCATTGATGGACAGGAGGATGTGGCTATACAACCTGGTAATAGTATTAAGTTCTGTCAGGCATCTCATTTCGTTAAGTTGATCCGTTTCAAAGAATTTTCTTTTTATGATGTACTTCGTACGAAACTAAAATGGGGTGAACGGTAAATAATTCACTTCATAGTCACTTTTGCTATGGCCTATGCTTACAAATTTAAGAGTAAAAAACTACGCATTGCTGGATAAGATTGATATAGAATTTGGTGCAGGCTTGAATGTGCTGACCGGTGAGACGGGATCTGGTAAATCAATCCTAATTGGTGCTTTGGGTCTTGTCCTTGGGGGAAGAGGCACTTCAGAAGTTGTACGAACTGGCGAACAGTCAGCCATAATTGAAGGTTTATTTGAAGGAAAGTTGGATGAACCTGTCCAACTTCTCTTAAATGAAATTGGTATTGATGCAGATGATCAGATACTTGTTATTCGAAGAGAGTTAGGCCGGGACGGCCGAAACAGGTGTTCAATCAATGGTCATCTAGTCACAGTGGCTGTCCTTAAGAGACTTGGTAACCTGTTAGTAGACTTACATGGTCAACAT
Organism: uncultured Gemmatimonadota bacterium; assembly: GCA_964593235.1. Lineage (GTDB taxonomy): Bacteria > JAAXHH01 > JAAXHH01 > JAAXHH01 > JAAXHH01 > JAAXHH01. Next base: position 150,143 of record CAZQGS010000048.1, read on the forward strand.
GATCATCAGTCATTATTGGATGCTAGAACCCATATGGATTATTTAGATGGGTTTAATGATATTAAAGAACCTAAAAAGAAAATGGCTGAAACCTACCGACGTTTTATAGAAAAATTAGAAGCTCTAGAAATTATCGAAAATGAAATTGCTGTTAACCAAGACCAGGTCCAACTTTACAAATTCCAGTTAGAAGAACTCAACAAGGCAAATATAACTACTGGGGAAGATGAGAATTTAGAACGAGAACGGCTAATCCTAGAAAATTCTGAGCAGTTAATCCATGTCTCCTCAGTTGTGTGCGATGCCCTTTCTGAGAGCGACAATGCTATTGTCGATGGATTGTTAAAATTAATTCGCTTGATTGAAGAGAAGGAAAGTATTGATCCCCAGCTTAGTGAAGTTCTTCAGGGAATTAGATCAGCTCGTTACAGTTTGGATGATAGCTTAGAATTTCTTCAGCGGTATCGAGACCGCATCGAGTACGATCCAGAGCGTTTAGAAGAGATTCTAGATCGGTTAAACCTAATTAGTCTGCTAAAACGAAAATATGGTTCGACAATAGAGGAATTGCACGCCTATCGTAATAAAATAACTAAAGAACTTAGTCAGATGGATAACAAGGATGAACGTCGAAATAGGACAAGGGAAGAACTAGAGAGTTGCCGTAACGAACTGGCAGTGTGCGGAAAAAATCTTTCTGAGCGGCGAAAAAATATAGCCAGTAAATTAGAGAAACGAGTAATTAATGAACTTTCAGAACTGGGTATGGGTAAAATATGTTTCGAAGTTAAGGTAGAATGGGAGGAATCTGATGATGGTCCTCTTTGTATCGAGGGTAGGAATTACCGAGTGAATGCTAAGGGGATGGATAAAATTGAGTTTCTTATTTCTCCCAATGCAGGTGAAATGTTAAAACCGCTGGTAAATATTGCCTCAGGGGGAGAAATATCTCGTATTATGCTAGCTTTAAAAGTAATTTTAGCTGAGTCAGATCGTATGCCGACCATGGTTTTTGATGAACTCGACTCTGGTATTGGAGGTCGGATAGCTGAGTCGGTTGGGCATAGATTGAAAATACTTTCTAGGGCTCATCAGGTCCTTTGCATTACTCATCTTCATCAGGTAGCTTGTTGGGGCCAAAAACATTTTACTGTGCAAAAACAGTTCAATCACGGTCGATCTGCTACGTTAGTAGATAATTTAGACGAAAGTGGTAGGATTCAAGAAATAGCCCGGATGCTGGCAGGGGAAACTGTTGATCAAATGGCATTGGCCCATGCCCGTGAGATGATCCGTAGAACTACAGCCGTGTGATTTGGGGATTGTCAAATGAAGTCAACTTTTTTAGTCGATAATAAAATCAATGAAGGTTTTTGGACACTTCCTAATATACTCTCGCTTTCAAGGATAGTTATCGTGCCCATTATATTATGGGGTTTTAGTCAGAATTCTGTCTTTTATATTTCTGCCCTCCTTGTATTTGGATTTTTAACAGATACCGTTGATGGTTATCTAGCACGTCGATTTGGCTGGGAAAGCAAATGGGGTCTAATCCTTGACCCTCTTGCAGATAAGATTCTAATCTGTAGTGTGGTAGTTTTTCTATTGATATTTCGAGAATTCCCTATTTGGGCGGCAGTCATTATAATTAGTCGTGATGTATTTATTCTTAGCGCCGGGGTGTATCTGTATTTTAATTCAATCCCTAGAATTACTCCAGCTAATCAGATAGGAAAACTTACCACTTTATTTATGGGAGGAGCTCTTTTTTTTTATGCTATAGAACTCCAACCCTTCGGTAAATGGATACTTTGGATAGCACTAGGTTGTGTCGTTAGTTCAGGGATTTATTATGCGATTGAATTTTTAAGAGAACTTGGGTGCTCTAGAGAAGTTTTTAAAAAGAACAAACTTAAATTTCGAAAATCAGAGAAATGAAGCGCACCATATAATAAGGTTTAAGTGTACATGAATATTGGAAATTCAAAATGGGTAGCTACAGGTTGGCATCACCTATATTTCGAACGTCCTGAAGAGTGGAGTATTGGCGCTGTGACGGGAGATTATGCAACAGGTTACTTACGATTGGATGATTCAGAAATACCCCGTATTGAGTTAAGATGGGAACGAACCCGCGGTAGAGAATCTGTTGATCAGGTTGTAGAAAGATACCTCAAAAACTTAACCGGAAAAGGCAAAAAGGAAACCGGCGTCGTAAAGGTCCGACGGGATCTAGGGTTAATCAAAAATCAATCGATATTGAATGAGAGGACGGTCGAAGGTTTTCACTGGAGGACCGATGGAAAGAATGCTATGCAGGCCTACGGTTGTCTTTGGATGTGTCAGGAATGTGGACGAACAGTTTTTGCTCAGGTACTTGGCCGTGGTGGAGAATCTATAATGACTGTAGCTTCCAAAATACTGAATTCTTTGGATGATCATGCTAGGGATGATCGTGCTACTTGGTCTGTTTATGGCATAAACTTGGTGCTTCCAGCAACTTATTTGATGAAAGAACACTCTTTTCTTACAGGACGGATCGAGTTGACATTTGAAGATGGTAGTACCAGATTAGAACTAACAAGAATGAGCCTTGCAGAGATGCATCTTGGGGGAAAAACCTTCAAGGATTGGTTCCAGGGTACTTATAGTCATGAGATTAATGAATGGTCAGAAACTGCTTTTTCTCATTTTAAGCATTCAGGCATCGGTGGAACAGGTCTTGGTATAGATCCCAAGACCGTTAATAAAAAGATGGCGTGGTTACCCTGGCGGCAGCCCAAAAAAAAACCGTTGAGTTCTTGCGGTTGGCATTGTATTGATGGCAATAGGATTTATGTGTTACGGCATATGGATGAAAAACACTGTTTGGATGTCTTACAACAAATAGCTGGTACAGTAGTTTGTCATTAGATACAATAAGGGAATATCTTTTGGTATTTAAGAACGATTCTACGGAATATAACTAATGTCAATCTTTCGGAAAAAACCATCACCGTTACCTAGGAAGGAATTATTGCTTTCGAAGCCTATACGGAACGAAAAGTTAACATCTGAAGAAAATTCTGAAGGGGAAATTGTTTTGGGCATTCCAAGGCGTAATAATTGGTGGGTCGAACTCTTATCAAAGGTATTCTATGTCCCCAATCGCCGAACTGTGGTTCTTGATCAAATCGGATCTTTTCTTTGGCAACTTTGTGATGGGAAGAACACAGTAGAACAAGTTATAACAGCTATTCGTACGGAATATAAACTCGAACGAAAGGAAGCAGAAGTTTCGTCATTGACCTATTTGAAACAACTAACAGAAAAAGGTTTAATCGGCCTGGCCGTGGTAAAAAGAAAAGGAGAAAAAAGCGCATGACAAAGGTTACGGTCCCTAATGCCGTTACGACAGAGAAACAGATATCATTGCCCATTTCAAAAGCGATAGAGATAAGTTTTCGCAGTTTGAAAATTAGATTCTGGCGATCGATGATCACGATTGGTGGTATCTTTTTTGGTATAGCATTTCTCATGTCAATTCTAACCGGAGCATCTATCAACCAGGCCCTTGTTGAAAATGGTTCGGCAGAGGTTCGGGCGTTACTGGAACAGAAAGGTGCGGATAGTAATTCAGAAACCCAACAGATCTGGCTTGTTTCTCTTTCTCTTCTGGTCTGTGTAGTAGGTATTACCAATGCTATGTTAATGTCTGTTACCGAAAGATACAGAGAAATAGGTACAATGAAGTGCCTTGGAGCGCTTGACAAGTTTATCATCCAGATATTTGTACTTGAATCTAGTTTTCAAGGAATAGTGGGGTCTTTGGGTGGAGTAATTTTAGGTTGTCTTTTTATGATGATATCTATGATTTCGTCATACGGGTGGGACCCAATTGCACTTTTCCCTTTAATAGATGTTGCCCGAAATGGACTGTATTCTTTAAGTGCAGGTTTGGGGCTCGCTATTATAGGTGCATTATATCCTGCTTATAGAGCATCTCAAATGCCACCAGCAGATGCCATGCGAACTGAAGTTTAGGGTTAATAAATATGCTAATAAGGTCTTATATGCCGGTTAGTGATTTATAAGGAATAATCTGAAAGGGGAGGTTATGTTAGAAGAGCAAACAGCATTAAAAGATAAACCCGATACTGAGACACAGAACATTGTTCGAACACGTGGTGTGAAGAAGATTTATAAAATGGGAAAACTTTCCCTCGAAGCCCTCAAGGGAGTGGATATTGAAGTCGGTCGGGGAGAATATATATCGATTATGGGACCTTCGGGTTCGGGTAAATCTACTCTTTTTAACATGATTGGAGCGTTAGACAAACCATCGGAAGGGAAAGTATATATTGATGAAGTTGATGTCGCTCAATTGGACGCTTATGAACTTGCCTGGTTACGATGTCGCAAAATTGGTTATATCTTTCAGACCTTCAACCTGATACCGGTAATGACCGCCCTAGAAAATGTTACTCTACCAATGATTTTTGCTGGTTTGGCAACAGACGAAGCTATTGATAAGGGCGTTGGATTACTAAATCTTGTCGGGCTCGGAGAACGTGTTCAGCATAAACCCCTAGAACTTTCTGGAGGTCAACAACAACGGGTTGCTGTAGCTCGTGCATTAGCGAATGATCCAGCTATTATTTTGGCTGATGAGCCCACTGGTAATTTGGATAGAAAAACGGGACGTGAAATTATTGAATTATTGAGGGAAATGAATCAGGAAAAACAGGTCACAATAATTTCTGCCACTCATGATCTTAAAATGTTAGATGTTTCTGATAGGATTCTTTGGGTTCAAGATGGAAAAATAACCAAGAACCAAAAACGGGATGAGCTGGATCTAGATTTGGGTCAGATTGGAGCCGAAGAAGAATAGAATTTCTTCTAAGCAGTAATCGCGCCGTGACATTTTTTATATTTTTTTCCACTTCCACACGGGCATGGTGCATTACGACCAACTTTTGGATTGGCCTTTGCCGGTTGGGCTGTAGACGGCCGGGTGCCTTGCTCGAGCCTGTTTGATCCTTGGTTATTTGCCTCCGGCTCCGAGGGCCTTCCCACTAAGGCGGGAGCTTCCTGGTGAATGGTGCGCATGTTGGATGGTGTGTCTTGCCGGGGCATGTGTGTATCAGCTAATTCGGCATTAAATACAGTCTTAACAATATCCTCATCAAGTCGATCCCATAATTCTTCAAACATTGCAAATGCTTCTTTTTTATATTGAATTAGTGGATCTAACTGACCATATGCACGTAACCCTATACCTTCCCGCATCCTTTCAATCTCATATAAATGATCTTGCCAGGCATTATCTATAACATGTAAGGTAGCAAAACGTTCTAAGTCTCTCATTAGTTCTGGGGATGGCGCGAGAATAGTTTCCTTTCGCTCGTAGTATTCCAACATTTTTTCCTTTACCAGTTCACCGAGAGATTCAACATTTAGATCAGCCATATCTTCTTCTGATATGACTATTGCCACGTGGAAATCACTAGCTAACTCAGTACTTAACAAATCTAAGTTCCAATCTTCAGGATAGGTATTCGGATTAGTATGTTCAGCTACTTTTCGTTCTGCGATACTTTGAATCATATCGATAATGTCTTCTCTGAGATTTTTTAGTTCAAGGGCATTAAGGCGTCGGTCGTATACGGCCTCCCGCTGTTGATTCATAACGTTATCGTACTCTAATACGTGTTTTCGCATATCAAAATGCTGGGCTTCAACCCTTTTTTGTGCCCGCTCTATAGATCGGGTTACCATTGAATGTTCTATCACTTCACCTTCTGGGATTTTCAATCGATCCATAACCGCTGCGATCCGTTCAGACCCAAAAAGCCTCATTAGGTCATCTTCAAGGGAAAGGAAAAACCGAGAGGATCCTGGGTCTCCTTGTCGTCCAGATCTCCCCCGAAGTTGCCTGTCAATACGACGAGCTTCATGGCGTTCGGTTCCAATTATATGAAGCCCACAGGGAGGGTCTACAATACAATCTCGTACAGTAAGGCCATCCGCGGTAGGAGTATCTAAGGGTTCATTGTTTCCTAAATGACAATGATCACACTTAACTACCCCTTTACCAAGTTTTATATCTGTTCCCCGGCCAGCCATGTTAGTAGCAATAGTTACCGATCCAGGCTGGCCTGCATTGGCTATTATTTCCGCCTCCTGTTGATGGAACTTAGCATTAAGAACATTATGTTTTATACCTCTTCTTTTGAGCATTCGCCCCAGAGTTTCCGAGGCGTCTACTGAAGTGGTTCCTATCAGGATTGGCCGATTTTTTTTATTCATTTCTTCAATTTCGTCAAGGACTGAATTATATTTCTCCCTGCGAGTTCTATAAACTAAATCCTCGAAGTCCAGACGCCGGATAGGTTGATTGGTAGGAATCTCTACCACGTCCATTTTATAGATTGAAAAAAATTCATTTGCTTCTGTTACAGCCGTACCGGTCATACCGGCAAGCTTATCATACATACGGAAGTAATTCTGAATGGTAATAGATGCAACTGTACGAGTTTCTTGTTCTATCTTAACGCCTTCTTTAGCTTCGATTGCCTGATGTAATCCTTCTGCTAGTCGCCGTCCGTACATTAGTCGGCCAGTAAATGTATCCACCAAAACTACCTTGCCATTTTCAATTACATAATCAACATCCTTTTCGTAAATTGCATAAGCTTGAAGCAGTTGATGCATATTATGGATGCGTTCACTACGTTCAGCATATAGCTTATCTAACGCAGCTTTTTTGTCAGCCTTTTGGTTATCGTTGAGATCTGTGTCTGAGTCAATTTCTACGATCCCCTCACTAAGATCAGGAATTATAAAAAGTTCCTGCTCCCCGGGGGAAAGTAATTCCCTACCCTTTTCATTAATTTCAGTATGTCGAGTTTTTTCATCCACTGTGAAAAATAAATCGTCGTCCAATTTCGGCAATTTTTTCTCTCGGATATAGTCGCCTTCAACCTGCTGGATCAGTTTCTTTATCCCCGTTTCTTGCTGTATTTTTAGTAACTTTTTGTTCTTCGGCATTCCTCGTTGCGCCTGTAACAATTTAGTTCCAGCTTCGTAGGAATCCTCGTCTAATAATTTTTCAGAATCGGCAATCATTTTGGCTACAAAGCGAGTTTGAGCTCGAACTAATTTTTGAACATCAGGTAAGGTTTCAGCATACTTGCCGCTATTAGATTCGCTTACTTCCCCTGCAATAATTAATGGCGTCCTTGCCTCGTCGATTAAGATCGAGTCTACTTCATCTACTATAGCGTAACTATATCCTCTCTGTACTCTATCCTCCAGGCGCCATTTCATGTTATCTCTAAGATAATCAAATCCAAATTCATTAGTTGTCCCATAAGTAATATCTGCCAGGTAACCAGCTTTTTTATGATCCATGTCAGGATCGTTGTTCTCGAGACATTCAACCGTTAATCCAAGAAATTCAAAGACTGGTCCCATCCAAGCATGGTCACGTTTAGCTAGGAACTCATTATGGGTAACCAGATGAGCTCCACGGCCAGTTAGACCATTAAGGTACATTGGGAAGAGTGCTACAAGTGTCTTTCCTTCACCTGTTGCCATCTCAGCAATTTTACCTTCATAAAGAACTATCCCACCGATTATCTGGACATCATATGGTACCATATCCCAGACCATTTTACCTTGCCCTGGTACCGTCCAAGATTTTCCAACCATACGTCGACATGCTTCTTTAACTAACCCGAAGGCTTCAGGGAGAATATCATCCAAAGATTCACCTTTCTCCCATCTGGAACGAAACTCTCGAGTTCTAACGGGGAAGTCATTATCATTTAGGGACTGGTATTGGTCTGCCCAATCATTAACTATATCTACCATGGGTTCAAGGCGCTTTATGTCCCGATCATGCTTAGTACCAAATGTTCGAGTTATCAACTCTTTCAGCTGGGTAAACATATCCAGTTTTTCCTTCTCTTTCCTATTTAGTTCTGGTTTTTCAGTATTGCGATCTTCATGGAAATTAAATTACAAATGAAAAAAACTTAAAACAACCCTTTTCTATTCATAGGTAAATCCTTTTTATAGGGCCAATTAAAACAAAAACCCCCGGTGTAGGCCATCGTAACACCGAGGGTTATTAATCCTTTTCATTTGTTCGTGCCGTTACGTTATTCATCATCTCGCAGATAAGGGCTGAGTTTCCCACTCCTGGTAGCATGTCGGAGTCGTTGTAGGGCACGTTCCTTAATTTGACGAATTCGTTCTCTTGTGAGACCAAAACGAATCCCGATTTCCTCAAGTGTATGAGCTCTTTCCGCTCCAACACCAAAATACAGACGGATAACCTCAGCTTCTCGGTCAGGAAGAGTATCTAAAACCTTGCCGACATCAGATTTCAAAAACTGAAGCATGGTACTTTCATCAGGTGCTGTTTGCATTTCATCTGGTAATAAATCAAGGAGACTCCGGTCATCATCATGATTGAAAGGAACATCTAGCGAGATACAATGGCTAAACGAACTCAGAGCTTCGTTAATTTCTTCGACTGAAATATCCATTTGATCAGCTATTTCGTCAATGTCAGGCTTACGACCCAATTCGTGTTGCAACTGTTTCGAAGCTTGTTTAATACGGCGAAGTTCTTCAGATCGATTGACCGGTACACGGACGGTTCTCGATTGATTAGCTATCGACTGTATAATAGCCTGTCGTATCCACCAAACCGCATAAGAGATGAACTTATAACCTCTTGTTTCGTCGAACTTTTTAGCTGCCCTCATTAATCCCATGTTGCCTTCATTTATCATGTCTAACAGAGGTAATCCATAGTTTTGATATTGCCGAGCTACGCTAACGACAAATCTCAGATTAGCTTTGACTAGTTGATCCAGTGCATTTTGATCACCTTGTTTAATTAATCGGGCTAGTCTGACCTCTTCCTCTGCGTTTATCAAGGGATATTTGGACATTTCTGCCAAGTAGCGATAAAGAGCCTGTTCATATCTGGGCCCACTGCCACCATAAGATTCTTGTTTAGCCATTGTCACCTCTCGTCCGCGCTATTTCTCCAAGTACAATTTTGCCCTAGTTACCGATCCAAAAACAAATCACGTTTTTATCAGGAATGTTTGGATGTTGGACCTGGTGGGGGTATCAATGTGTGCCATGCAAGACACCTCTGGAGAAGAAAAATAATTAGCGAAACGTCACCCTCTAGAAACAAGCAAAACAAATTCCAATGGGTGCCGTAAATACACAAACTCCGAATATAAGGCTTTACGTAAGAAAATTACTGAAACTAAAACGGGCCGCCGGCCAAACAAAAAGCAGAAATCGTTATAAGAAGTCTTACTCTGAAAGTTATCCCTAAGCAAGATTTAAAATATATCAAATTGCCCGTTCAGTCAAGTGTTTTCCCTTTAAGATTGACATATGGTGAAGGCTTGGATAAATTGGCACACTCAAAAACAAAGTTATCTTGACTTGTGATTCCTCTATCGAGGGAAACTAGCCATGACCCTAATCAAACATATCGGTGTATTAAATAAGAATAATATTGTTGATGCCGTAGGGGAAGGTATTGGTAGTGATATAAGGGATTTGGGTATAAACGGAGTGGAACGGGTCCGCTATGTTCGTCTTTATGCTTTCCATGGAGCAATTTCTGAGATAGAGTTATTTAAAATTTCAACTGACTTACTTACAGATCCAATTTCTCAAGAACATTTTAAAGCAGATGAGATAAGACTTCCAATTAAATATGGTGAATGGGGTATAGAAGTATGGTTCAGAAATGGTGTGACTGATGCCGTAGGGGAAACGACTTTGAAAGGAAGCCGAGACTTAGGTGTTACTAGTATCGAGTCAGTCGATACGGGGAAGGGATATATTCTATCGGGTTCAATAGCTAAATCACAGATCCACACGATCTGCCGCCGTTTATTAGCTAATGATATAATCGAGAGATATGCCTTCTATGAAGGAGAAAATAACATTGGCTAAGGATCTCCATACGAAAGACTTTCCTATCCTGAATGCTTCAGATCAGGAAATGATGAAATTGAGCCAAGAGGGGATGTTGGCTTTAAATCTTGAAGAGATGCTTTCGATACAGAGATATTTTTCTTTAATCGGTCGTAATCCAACTGATGTGGAAATTGAAACGGTAGCCCAGACTTGGTCTGAGCACTGTAAGCACAAGGTATTTAATGGGGTTATCGATTATAATTCTGGCGTCTCAACTGAGCGAATTGACAACCTGTTTGCACATACTATTCGCAAGGCTACAGAGGAAATTCGTCGATCAAAGGGAGATGAAGATGAATGCGTATCCGTTTTTGTTGATAACGCTGGCATTATTAAGTTTGACGATGATTACCATCTTGCTTTCAAAGTTGAACCCCATAATCATCCCTCAGCATTAGATCCTTATGGGGGTGCTAATACAGGCATAGGTGGAGTCATTCGTGACCCACTTGGAACAGGCTTGGGAGGCAACCCCATTTTTAATACTGATGTGTTTTGCTTTGGACCTCCCGACTTTGAATATGATAAATTGCCGGATGGAGTATTACACCCTAAGCGGATTTTCAAAGGTGTAGTTTCCGGAGTGCGGGATTATGGTAATCGTATGGGGATCCCGACCATAAATGGAGCAATTTTATTTGATGAACGGTTTCTTGGTAATCCATTGGTATATTGTGGTACTGCAGCTATTATTCCCGTAGATCGGACTGATAAGGCAGTTGAGCCAGGAGATTTAATTGTCACCATCGGTGGTAAAACTGGTCGAGATGGTATTCATGGTGCAACATTTTCTTCTATAGAATTGACAGAAACTTCGGAGAACTCCTCTACACAAGCAGTACAAATTGGTAATCCTATAGAGGAAAAAAAAGTCCTAGATATACTGATTCAAGCAAGGGATCTCAAGCTTTACCGAAATATAACTGACTGTGGTGCAGGAGGATTCTCATCGGCGATTGGTGAAATGGGTCGAGAGAATGGAGCAGAGGTCCATTTAGAAAAGGCACCATTGAAATATGGTGGATTAAGGCCTTGGGAAATTTTCCTTTCAGAATCTCAAGAGCGGATGATCCTAGCGGTACCGCCAGAAAATATTGAAAATTTAGTAAAACTCTGTGAAAGTGAAGATGTAGAGGCTTCTGTTATCGGAAAATTTACTAATGATAAACGATTAAGGGTAACCTATAAGGACGCTGAACCGAATAGTGATAGGATCACTGTTGCGGACCTTGAAATGGACTTCCTACATAATGGGGTGCCTCGGGTCGTCCGCAAAGCATCTTGGGAACCAGCGGACTACCCAGAACCGGGGAACCAGGATCATCCGGAACCTATTCAGAGTTTATTGCAGTTGCTCTCATCGTTGAATATCGCAAGTAAAGAATCCGTTGTACGACAATATGACCATGAGGTTCAGGGAGGTAGTGTACTAAAGCCTTTCCAGGGTGTTTATAATGATGGGCCTGGAGATGCAGCAGTTGTTCGGCCAGTATTAACGTCAAATAAAGGCGTTATAGTTGCAAACGGAATCAATCCATCTTTTTCCGATATAGACCCATATTGGATGGCAGCGTCCGCTATAGATGAAGCTCTTAGACAGATAACCTGTGTAGGAGGTGCCCTATCACGAACGGCATTACTCGACAACTTCTGCTGGGGTAATCCGGATAAATCGGATCGCTTGGCAGCTTTAGTTCGGGCAGCGAGAGCTTGTTACGATACTGCAGTGGCATATGGTACTCCCTTTATTTCGGGTAAAGACAGTTTTTACAATGAATTTTCTGATGGCAACCAGACGATTACAATTCCGGCAACCTTACTAATTTCAGCAATTTGTGTAATAGAGGATGTTAACAAAATTATTAGTATGGATGTCAAGTTCCCAGAAAACACAATTTATGTCGTGGGACGCACGCACAGAGAGCTAGGGGGGTCGCAATACTACCGTATATTGGGATACATCGGAAACAATGTTCCAACTTTGGATACTTCTGTTAGCAGGAGACAGATGAATAGTTTACACCAAGCTATATCTCGAGGATTTGTGGTAGCCTGTCACGATTGTTCAGATGGGGGATTAGCTGTGGCCTTAGCGGAAATGGCATTTGCTGGGGGGTATGGAATGAAGATAGATCTTGAAACTGTTCCCCGGAGTGATGATGTAAACGAAGATCAAGATGTCCTGTTCTCAGAATCAAATAGTCGGTTCGTAGTTGAAGTTCCCCACGGGAAGGAACAAGACTTCGAGAATGAAATGGCGGGGTGTTGTTTCAATAAAGTAGGTGTTGTTACTGATAACGATGAATTTTTAGTTCGAGGCTTAAGTGGAAATGATATTATTTTAACCGATCTTTGGACATTGAAGGAATCATGGCAAAGTCCTTTGCAATGGTAACAGATTATTCATCATTTACAAATCACTAATTTTTGAGCGATAATGTCTAATACATCTGTTTTGATTCTACGTGCTGCAGGAATAAACTGCGATAATGAGACTGCCCACGCTTTCCGACTTGCCGGAGCAAGTACGGTTACCTCTGTGCATATTAATGAATTTATTCATCGCCGTCAGTGTTTATCTGATTACGATATATTCGTATTGTCTGGTGGATTTTCTTACGGGGATGATATCTCAGGAGGAAAAGTCCTTGCCAATGAACTTCAATGCCGATTGATGGAAGATATAGAAAAATTTATAGCTGATGAGAAACTGATTCTTGGTATTTGCAATGGATTTCAAGTTTTAGTTAAAATGGGACTCTTACCTCAGACCATGCCTTGTAAGAGAAATCAAGAAGCGACCGTATTTTACAATGATTCTGGAAAATTTGAATGTCGTTGGGTTTATCTTGAGCGAAATTCTAAGAGCCCATGTGTTTTTACTAAAGAAATGCCAGAGACAATTTATATACCAGTAGCAAATGGTGAAGGTAAAGTTGTTGTGGCTTCACCAGATATTCAGGAACACATTAATGTGTCTGGTCACGTACCTCTTCGTTATATTAATCCCCCATGGGAAAATTCTCCTGACCCTATTTATCCGTGGAGCCCCAATGGATCTGTTGATAATATTGCAGGTCTATGTGATACCACAGGTCGTATCTTTGGACTTATGCCTCATCCAGAGCGCTATACTGCCCCTACCCATCACCCTAGATGGACGAGAGAGGGGTGCAGAGAACCTGATGGATTATACATCTTCCGGAATGCAGTGAACTATGTCCAGGGAACTCAGTCAACCTGATGGAAACACATAGATGAGTGTACCTTCATTTAAACGAGCGATAGAACGTCGTATGCTCGTGATTGGCATACTCCTAATCCCAATTTCACTATACACATTTGTTAGTCTCTTAACTTACACGGAAAGTGATTTTCCAAATTCAAGTAAGATCTCTGATACAGTAATTAATTTAGGTGGTTTGGAAGGAGCTCGTATTGCTTATTACTTAACAATTTATTTAGGATATGGTGGATATACCGTACCTGTCATAATTTGGTTGCTCGCCTGGAACCGAATTCGGGGGAAACGACTGGCTTTACTGATAAAACAATTATTTTGGGTTTTGATCCTTATGGTTATCGGAATTTCAACGGGAAGCCAGATGCCCTATGTCTCCGATTCTATAAAATTTCAAATTAGTGGACTTTTGGGAACTTATATTGGCGAACAAATGGCAAGTTTTTGCGGTCAGGAAATGTCGTTCTTAGTGGGGAGCCTTCTTCTCTTAGGAGTTTTTGTTATTATAATGTATAAGGTATGGAAAAACGAATTTCGAAGCTAATATATTGGACGAAAAGTCATAGTGGTTACTACAGAAAGGTTGGAATGACTCGATCTATATTCACCTTAACCATTCTGCTGAATACCCTTTTGGTGGGAACCTTACTTGCTAACCAGTTAATGCAAACCCCAGTAATACTTCAAAACGAAAAAAAAATATCTGATCGCCTTAGTCGCTCATTTTTTACGGGAACGTCTGGTAATTTACATAAGGCCTGGGTTTTCCTGACTGATAAGGGGGATTTTACCGTTTCTGAGTTTGAGGTAGCACTAAAAAATGGTATTGAACGTATGGAAACCCGGACCCGTCACCGTATCATAGCCAGGGGGGCCAAAAGGGCAAAGGGGGTAGACATTCCGGTAAATCAATCCTATATCAAACAAATACAAGAATTAGGTGGTCAAAAAAATTTGGTATCACGTTGGATTAATGCAGTTAGTATTGTTGCCGCTCCAGACGTGTTTTTTCAGATAGCGAAACTTCCTTTTGTCGATCGAATTGATATTGTTCGTAAATTGAGAAGGCCTATCCCTAACAAACCCATATCTAATAGATCCGAAATAATAACACAAAGGATCCATAACTCATCAGGGGAGGTTTCATTCGATTATGGACCTTCTTTTAACCAGGTGAATCAATTAAATGTCCCAGATCTCCACAGACTTGGCCTCTCCGGCAATGGGGTATTAGTTGCTCTTTTTGATACAGGATTTGACCTTGAACACGTTGCTTTTGATAGTTTAAGAAGTAAGGTGCAAAATCAACAAAATTTCATACAAAATAATATAGGGATTGGGAATACTAGGTCCAGAGTACACGGCACTCAGGTATTGTCGGTCATAGGAGGCTATGCCCCGGGACATTTGATTGGACCAGCCTATGGTGCAAGTTATCTACTTGCCAATACAGAATCAGTTGAATTCGAAAACGAAATAGAAGAGGATGCTTGGATCGCTGCTATGGAGTGGGCTGATAGCTTGGGTGTTGATATAGTTAGTAGTTCATTGACCTACACAGATTGGTATGATTATGCTGATATGGATGGAGAGACTGCACCAATTACCCGTGCCGCTACCATTGCGACAGAACGGGGTATTGTAGTTGTAAATGCTATGGGTAACATGGGTAGATTAGCCTATAACAAGATGGGAGCTCCTGCAGACGGGAAAGAAGTGATATCTGTTGGAGCGGTTGATGGGTCGAGGAACCGGGCTCCTTTTTCTTCCATAGGACCAACTTTTGATGGTCGGATCAAGCCTGACGTAATGGCGATGGGAGAGGATGTATATACAGTTGACCCCATCTCAATTAGTAATTATCTCCGAAGTAATGGAACTTCTTTTTCTACACCTCTTGTAGCCGGAGTAATCGCTCTTTTACTTGAGGCCTATCCTAATTGGAAGCCAGATGATATACAGAAGATTTTGCAGGATACAGCTAGCCGAGCTACTTTCCCAGATACGTTGAATGGTTACGGAATTGTTAACGCTTTGGGTGCTCTGACAACTGAAGCTCAGATAGCTATGAATCACTTCAGTGCCGAGAGCAATCAAAATGGTATATTACTTTCCTGGACCTCTAAGTTAGAAATTAATCTTTTGTCTTATCGAATCAGTCGGAGAGACCTCTTTTCACAAGAATTTCAATTAATTACTACAGTAGGAGTAAATCAAGATTTCCATGGGGGAAGTTTGAAAAGATATTCTTATGTTGACACTACAGCTGTGGCAGGGAAATCTTACGAATATCAACTAGAACCAAAGGCAAAGGACGGACTTAGATTAAAAAACACCTTGTTGGATACTATTATAAAGTTTGTACCGGATAATCTCGATGCCCCTTTAGCCACGTTGTGGCCTAATGCACCAAACCCATTCCAGCAGAGTACCAATATTGGGTTTGATTTGGCAATACCATCACGGGTCACGCTAACAATATACAATGTACTAGGTAAAAAAATACGGGTCTTAACTGATAAAATATATGGTCCAGGAAAACATAATCATATTTGGAATGGCAGAGATGACGGGGGGACAATCTTACCTAGTGGTGTGTATCTCTACCAAATGACTGTTGGTGATATAAAGCAAAATGGAAAAATGTTGCTATTGCGTTAGGATATAGATTAGTGACAGGAAAACCGCTTTTCTTAAAAATTGTTATATATTTTTAACAGCAAGGGAAAAATAGGTTGACAATATGGAGGGAGGCAACAATTATATAGATGTTCGTTTGAGTATGAATTTCAGTGGCTGAACCAGTCTGATGATAATTTTAACTAATTAAATTGTTACAAGAGGAGCTTCAGGATATGGTTACTGTTACCGAAGTCGCTGCAGGTAGAATAAAATCTATGATTGAAGATCAGGATAATCCTGAGGTCGGTCTAAGAGTTATGATAGCTGGTGGTGGATGTTCCGGGTTTCAGTACAAGCTGGCTTTTGATAAAAACGTTACTGAAAATGACGAGGTAATTGAAAAAAATGGCGTTAAGGTTTTTGTCGATAATAAGAGTGCTATTTATCTGATGGGTGCAGAATTAGATTATGTGGAAGGATTAATGGGAGCAGGTTTCAAGGTTAGTAATCCCAATGCTAAGGGAACCTGTGGCTGTGGAGAATCTTTTCACGTATAGACCCCTATCCCTCATAAGTGTTTGGCCTTATTTCACTCACTAATTTGGATGAAAATTTGTCTGCGGCAATCGACTCCCCTCACGAAGTTTTACCTTTGGATGGCGTCCGTCATGTCATTGCAGTAGCAAGTGGCAAGGGCGGTGTTGGTAAATCTACAGTCAGTGTAAATCTTGCCCTGGCATTTGCAGAGAAACATGGTCGAACTGGATTGCTTGATGCTGATATTTATGGGCCTAATATCCCACAAATGATGGGGGTGCAAGGCTCCCTTGCTAAAGAATCTTCAGGACTAATAAAACCAATAATTCAGCATGATGTGAGACTCATATCTATCGGTTTCGCCACTGGGCCTTCAGATGCTGTTATATATAGGGGACCTCTAGTTGGGAAGATGGTTAAGAGCTTTCTCAGGAATGTAGCGTGGGGCGAATTAGACTATCTTTTTGTCGATCTTCCGCCAGGTACTGGTGATGCGGGTTTGACCCTTGCACAATCTGTAAAGTTGACAGGTGTTGTTGTTATAACAACACCCCAAGATGTGGCACTTTCAGATGTCCGAAAGTCAATAATGATGTTTAAGCGCCTACAAGTTCCTATCCTCGGGATTGTTGAAAATATGAGTTTTTATCTTGATCCAAATACAGGTGAGAAGATCTACATATTTGGAAGTGGGGGAGGTAGAAAGCTCAGCGATGAATTCGGGTTACCATTTCTTGGAGAAATTCCTTTATCACCATCTATTTGTAATGGGGGAGATTCAGGCGCTCCCATCTTTCTAAACTCGGTATCGGGCGATGAAATTGCAACTTTCAGAAAAATTGGGAATTCTGTTTTAGGAAGAATTGATAACTAGTCATTAACCTGCATCTAATCCGGTTCGGTATTGATGATATTGCTTCCCCGATCTATCTATGAGATGTTAGTCGCCCATGCTGTGCAGGATTATCCACATGAATGTTGTGGATTTATTACTGGTACTGATGAGCCATGTTCGTGGCGAGTGCACAGATGTACTAATATACAGAACGAACTTCATGCTAAAGATCCGCTCCAGTATCCACGAGATGCTAGAACTGCTTATGTTTTTAGTCGTAAAGATATGGAAGACTTATTTTTTGGTAAGTTCCTACCCAAAGATGGACGAGTAGTAGCATTTTACCATTCACACCCGGACCATCCAGCCTATTTTTCGGCAAAAGATCGAATGGAAGCAGTAACAGGTTGGTTAAATCCTGAGCCCGGTTACATGGTTCTTTCGACAACAAGAACAACGGTAAGCGAAATTAGGATGTACAAATGGTTGGAAGGAAAAGATGATTTCAAAGAAATATCTCTTAAAGTGAACTAATAATTGTTCGAGGTATATCCATGAAAGAAGTTTTTGCTGAAATATTAAAGGTCTATTCACAGCGTGAAAAAGCAGCGTTGTGTACGATAGTATCTAGTAAGGGGTCACTCCCCATGAGTAAAAAGGCGAAAATGTTAGTTAAGGAAGATGGAACTTTTATTGGTACTGTAGGAGGTGGATGTCTGGAAGCTGATGTTTGGGCAGAGGCAAGGGAAGTAATGGTGCATTCCAAACCTCGTTTGCAGCATTTTATTTTGACTGAGAAACATGCTGGTGAAGAGGGGCTTAATTGTGGTGGTAACGTGGAAATCTTCACAGAAACAATTCATCTTGGAGTTATGGAGAAAGTATTCGAAGGTATCAGACATCTTTATGAAACCCGGGGTAAGGGACTATTGGCTACCATAGTTACGGGTAAAAGTGGTACCGAAGGGAATAAATTGTTAGTTACCGATGCTGGAATTAAAATTGGATCGCTAGGAGATTCGGAGTTAGATGAAAAAATATACCTGAATAACGATATTGGTATAACAGAAAATCTGCTGAAAATTGTAGTTCTGAATCATCAAGGAATCGAAACACGTGTTTTCTTAGAATCTATCTGGCCCGATCCGCAGTTGTTTCTTTTTGGAGGTGGGCATATATCCAAAGCTATAGCTCAGATAGCGGCAACGGTTGGTTTTGGAATTACAGTAGTGGACGACCGACCAGCATTTGCTAATCTTGAACGATTTTCTGAAGCAGATAAGGTCGTTGTTGGGAATTTTGATAATGTTTTTGATAAATTAACTATTGATGAAGCGTCGTACTTAGTTGCTGTCACCCGTGGACATCAGTGGGATCAGCCAGTTATAGAGCAAGCTGTTCGATCGAAGGCAGCTTACATCGGGATGATTGGTAGTCGCCGAAAGATTGCTATTATGTGGAAAAAGCTTGAAGCAAAAGGAGTATCAAGGCAATTACTAGATCAGATCCATGCTCCAATTGGTATCGATATTCAGGCAGATACACCAGAGGAAATAGCTGTCAGTATAATAGGTGAGTTAATTAAGTTTCGCCGATCTGGGGGAAAGCCAACTCATCTCCTTCCTAGTGATTCATAAAAGCCTTGAATAACCAAGTAAAAATTCCACCTAGAATTTATTTGTAGGCTTCATACAACTCGTCACGATTTTCCGCTATTTTTTCAATAGCGTTGACTATATCATTCATATCTGCCCTATCTCCCAATAACACGTTTTGAGTTAGCCAGATTCCCTCTGAATAACATGCCATCTCTGTTACTGGTAGATTAATTTTATCAAATTCAACAGAAGACAATGCTGAATTTTGATAGATGCCAAAATTTTTTTCTATAAAAACAGGTTGTTTATACAAAGGCCGAGAATATCCCGGACTTGCCGGAATACCTTCAGCACGGAGAGCGTCTATAAAATAGTTTTTAGGAATTCCATGGAAAGCATTTTTGAGATATCTAAAAATGTAAAGATGCCTTGAATGTCGAGTAACCTCTGGAGGTTTAGATAACGGAATTATACCGGGTATTTTCTGTAGTTGTTCAGTTAGATATTCACCATTTTCGTGTCGTAATTGCGTCTGGAGTTCTAGGTTTTTTATCTGGCTCAGAAGTAATGAACCCTGTAATTCTGTCATTCGGTGGTTACCTGCGATATAGTAGTGAGTATACCGAGGCCCTTTTAGGGGATGCCCACAGTCAGAGAGGGACCTTACCAACTCTGCCATATCACCATCATTAGTTAATACTATCCCTCCTTCTCCCGAGGTCAGATTTTTCGAGGCCTGAAAACTGAAGCCACTTATTGTCCCAAGTCCCCCCACACTCATGTCACCAATTTTTGCACCGTGGGCCTGAGCTGCATCTTCAATAAGGACAAGATTATGTCGACGGGCAATTTTCTTAAGTAGATCCATATCTGCAGGAAGGCCTCCAAAATGAACTACAAGGATTGCTTTAGTCCGGGGACTTATTGCCTGCTCGACTAGAAGCGGATCTATATTGTAGGTCTGAGGGGCAATATCAACAAAAATCGGGACTGCATTAGACATCATTATTGCGCCAGCTGAAGCAATAAACGTATACGCCGGGACAATAACTTCATCACCGGGGCCGACACCCGAAGCCTGTAATGCAAGAGAGAGTGCAGTTGTTCCATTACAAACTGCTATCCCATAATTAGTTTGCTGAAACGAAGCAAAACAATTTTCGAATTTTCGGACTTTTTCACCATTGATACTTCCCCATCGTCCAGAAAGTACCGTTTCATCAACAGCATGCGCACTTTCTTCAAGATTCCAAGGCCATATAGGAAAAGGGGCTGTCCGAACGGGGGTTGAACCATTTATAGCAAGTTGGGCCATTTTAGCATCCATAAACGTTAGTCAAAAAGAGCATTGACGAAGGATGAAGAATCAAAATTTTGAAGGTCTTCAATTTTCTCTCCGACACCTATATGTTGCACAGGAATTGCCAGTTGAGCACCTATCGCAAATACCATTCCCCCTCGGGCAGTTCCATCTAATTTTGTTAGGACGATCCCTGTTAATCCTTCCATTGCATCATTAAAAACCCGAGCTTGGGACAAGGCATTTTGACCTGTTGTACTATCTAGAACCAATAGGATTTCATGGGGAGAGTTTTCCAATAAATTACCTAAAGTACGTTTGATTTTCTTCAATTCTTCCATTAAGTTTTCTTTTGTATGAAGTCGACCTGCCGTATCAATAATTACAATATCCGATTTCCGAGCTAGAGCGGCCTGTATAGCATCAAATACGACCGCCGACGGATCTGAGCCATGTTGGTGTCGCACAATATCAGTATCCGCCCGTTTAGCCCAAATTTCAAGCTGTTCTATTGCTGCAGCTCGGAAGGTGTCTGCTGCAACTAATAATACTTTTTTACCCTCCTTAGTATAACGAGCTGCAAGTTTTCCTGCGGTAGTAGTTTTTCCGGTCCCATTAACTCCTACCATCATAATTACATGAGGACAGGCTATTGTAAGTTTGGTGGGACTAGTAAGAATCTCGACCATGATTTCACGGAGCAGTTCCATAAGATCTTCAGGATTCCGCTTTTGCAATTTAACTGCTCGATCACGAAGGCCATCAATAATTTGTAAGGTAGTTTCAACCCCAACATCATTTTGTAACAGAATCGTTTCAATCTCTTCAAGCAGCTCTTCGTCAATTTTATCATACCTACCTATAGCTTGATCAATTTTCCGGATCAAACTGTCTCGAGTTCTTGTAAGGCCATTCCTAAGTCTTCGCACAACTTCAAGCATTGCTTAGTCCTTAAATTACATCATATTAACACAGAAAGCCGGGAAAGCAAATATACGCTGTCCCGGCTTTCCTGAAAACGGGCTACCACTATAATTAAAGATGATTATCAATTTTTTCAGCAAGTTGTTGTTTAGGGAGCGCACCAAGAATACGATCTACTTCTGCACCATCCTTAAATAACAAAAGGCTTGGTATACTCCGAATTCCAAAACGCGTAGCTGCTTCTCTGTTTTCATCAATATCCACCTTAACAATTTTAAGTCTTCCATCATAGTCTTCTGCAAGTTCTTCAAGAGTAGGAGCGACTGCTTTACACGGCCCACACCATTCTGCCCAGAAATCTACTAATACAGGGGTACCACTATTAATTACTTCGGACTCAAATTGATCATCCGTTATTGCAGTTGGATGTCCCACTATTATTACTCCTTTCAAAATGAATTGTAAAAACGATTACATCGCATATTCGTTAATTCTAGGGTGAATTGTCAAGCTTTTTCCGAGATTTTCTAGGTTAATTATTAGGTGTTATCATCGAGATGATAGTCTTTAATTTTTCGATAAATTGATCTTTCACTAATACCAAGATCCTGAGCTGCTCGACCCCGATGTCCCTGATTACTTTCAAGAGCTCGCCGGATTGCTTCTCGTTCCCAGTCCTCCATTGTTTGAAGATTTTCCAAATCAGTAGCCGTTTTCTCTTCTGAAGTAGTTGATTCTATTCCTTTTCCTTCTAGGGAGGCCGGAAGCTGAAAACGTTCTGGTAAAGGAGCTAGATTGCCACCCGTGAAAATAGATGAGATTTTAGAAGGAAGGTCATGAATTGCTGTAAGTATTTGCCAGAGTATTTTATAGACCATTTCCCTATCCATATCTTCTGGATTTCTATATTGTGGAACGGGTAAAGTCCGATTTGATGTGGGGGGGGTATAGATGCTTTCTGGAAGATCATCAGTACCAATTCGAACTTTCCCAGAGGTAACAACCATGGTGTCTATAAGGTTACGTAACTCTCGGATATTGCCAGGCCACTCATAGTCTGTAAGGACGGCAATAGCTTCATCAGTGAAAACGGTGGAGATTTTTTTATTGTGTCTTCGTGATTCTAACAGGAAATATTGAATCAACCTAGTTATATCTTCCCGTCGTTCCCGCAAAGCCGGTAAATGTATGTGGACAGCGTTAAGACGGTAGTAAAGATCTTGCCTAAATTTGCCATCACGTATTTCTACTGAAAGATCTCGGTTTGTTGATGCTATAAGGCGGACGTTAGTTTTTACTGGAGTTGACCCGCCAACCCGGATAAATTCCTGTTGCTCAAGAACACGAAGCAGTTTAACCTGTGTGACGCGAGGCATATCCCCGATTTCATCGAGAAGCAATGTTCCACCATCTGCCTGTTCAAAATATCCTTTTCTTTGTCCTTTTGCATCAGTGAAAGCCCCTTTTTCATGGCCAAATAGTTCGCTTTCTAGAACACCTTCAGCGATAGCTCCACAGTTGATAGGAATGAATGGGCCATCCCGGCGATCACTATAATAATGTATCGCTTTGGCGAATCCTTCTTTACCGGTGCCACTCTCCCCTGTAAGAAGAACCTGTATATCAGTCGGAGCAACTTGGAGCACTGATTCCATCGCACCAATAAATTTTTCATCTCTTCCAACAAGCCGAAATCGGTTATGAAACTCTCGCCGTATATCCAGCATTCGTATTTTAGTTAGAAGCTCTTCTGCATCTATTGGTTTTTCAAGGTAGTCATTAACCTCTAGGCGTCGATATTCTGATGGAGGCTGGTGTTGCCGTGTAGTAAGAATGATTTCAGCATCGGGAAATTTTCCTGAAATAGTTCTGATCAGGCGGCTTGAATCTGTTTCATTTAGGGCAAGATCAAGTAGAATAGAAGAAACACTATGTTTCCTCATTAAACTTAATGCCTCTTCTGCTGTACCGGTTCCATAGACTTCATAACCCGCGTCTCGTAAAATACGTACAGCATGATGTCTACTGTCTATTTCACCGTCTACAACTAGAATAGTCTGATCTTCCACGGGAGAGCTCCTTACAAAAACTACTCAAGTCGATATGTTTTGATCTTACGAAAAAGTGTCCTTGATCCAATTTCTAAAACTCGAGCTGTTCGGGCTTTATTCTGTCCACATGCGGCCAATGTTGCAGCTATCAATTTTTTTTCACTTTCTTTCATAGACATACCAACACGAATATCTAGATGATCTTCTTTCGGTTCTCCTGGTTGAAGATTTATTAATTTATCAGTTAAATATTCTTTAGGGATATCTATTACATCCATAACTTTCTCTTCCGTTAATAATAGCATAGTTTCTATACAACGTCGTAACGAACCACTTTCCCTCTCCCAATTAATTTTGGATAATGTTGTGAGAGCTTGCTCGGTAAAGTCTCGAAAGGGTAGATTACGTTTCTCAGCAATTTTTTTAGCCAAATATTGAATGAAGTCTGGAGAAAAGTTTTCGCTTTGTTCGGATATATCAGCACTTATTGCTATTGAGGTCGTTTGAGGATGTCTTATAAACTCGGGGACATCGTCTACAGTGAGGGTTTCACTGTTTCCCATAACAATCATTCCTTCGATACAGTTCTCAAGTTGCCGAATATTACCTGGCCAGTGATAAGTTGACAATAGCTCCAAAGCTCGCCGGTCTATACTCTCAATGGGTTTTTTCTCTCTTTCGCTGAAACGACGAATGGAGTGATCAATTAAGAGTGGAAGATCTTCTTTTCGTTCTCTTAGGGGCGGTAGTGACAGAGTTACAACACGGAGCCTATAATACAAATCTTCTCTGAAGTGGCCTTTTTCGATTTCGGCTTCCAGGTTTCGGTTAGTAGCTGCAATAACCCGGGAGTCTGTCTGGAGCCAACTAGTACTCCCTACTCGCTGAAATTTACGTTCCTGTAAAACCCTGAGCAGTTTTACCTGAGTTGATGGAGAAAGTTCGCCTACTTCATCAAGAAAAAGAGTTCCTCCGTCGGCAAGCTCAAAGCGACCTTTATATGTCTTAACAGCATTGGTAAAAGCACCTCGCTCATGACCAAAAAGTTCACTTTCTATCACCCCTTCAGAAAGAGCGTTACAAAAGACCGGGACAAATGATTTGTTTCTACGGGTACTACCATGATGAAGAGCGTGGGCTACTAGTTCTTTACCAGTCCCACTTTCGCCGAAAATTAGTACAGTTGATTGGGTGTTAGCAATCTGAAGGATTTGTTCCTTAATTCTTTGCATAGAGGCAGATCGGCCCACAATGTTATCAAATCCATAACGTGTGTCTAGTTGATGCATCAATTGACGGTTTTCTTCCACAATCTCTTGACGCTCCAATATTTTATCAATTTCTACGGTAAGTTTTTCAACATAAACAGGTTTTTCAAGAACATCATAAGCACCTTCTTTCATGGCAGCTATAGCAAGATCCATCGTTCCTGGTTCAGTCATTAGGATTACCCCAATTTCTGGATATCGCCCAATAGCTACGTTCATCAGTCTTAGTCCATCAATTCCATTTCCATTAAGTTCTGAGACAATAACATTTGTAAATTCTGATGCCAGTACATTAAGGGCCTGGTCGCTATTTTGGACAGAGATTACTCGATAACCATGCTGAGTTAATCCGTAGTACTTCTCATCACGGCCTCGGGAAGCTTCTTCAACTAGAAGGATTGTGGGGTCTGTATGACTATCCATGTTAAAAAATTAAGAAGGGAAAAGATAAAGGTCCATGACTTTGGGTTAGAAAATTATATCAGTACGGCAAGGAAAATATCACTTGCTCAAAATGTTAATATAATTCAAGCAAGATCATGGTCTATAAACAAAAATAACGTTATAGGTATCTTCCTGTCAATTGTTAAACAACAACGTCAATCCTTCTTAAAAGACTGTTGTCGTAAGTATCCGTACCACGATTAAGGCAGCGGCTGACCCGAGACCTGATAAGAAGGCATTACCCACATTTCGGGAATTACCACTCTGGACGGGAGACTAGTAACGAAAATTACAGTAGTCGCAATATCTTCAGGAGTTAACATTAACGAAAGCCGTTTTTCTGATACAGCCTGAGGCCGATTTTTAAGAATGGGTGTTTTGACTTCCCCAGGAAGAATTGCGCAAGCACGGAGTCCGAATTCGGCCGTTTCCAGATTGATTGAATGAGTCAGGGAGACCATCCCATGCTTCGATGCACAATAGGCAGCTCCCCCAAGAAGAGATACTTGACGACCTGCCATGGACGCTATATTAATAACTGTACCTCCTCCGGTGACTTTCATCGATTCGTATACTGCTCGAAAACAGTTAAATGCGCCTGTGAGATTGATATCTACCACGAGATCCCAATCTTCAACTTCCATTTCAGTTGCCGTCCGAAGGGGTGTATTAATTCCAGCGTTATTGACTAAAATTGAAATGGCCCCTAATTGGGCTATAGCTTGGTTAATTGATTCCTCAATTTCTGGTCGCTTGGTCACATCTAAGGGTAATACGAGGGCTTTTTGCCCTATCTTCGCAACTTCTGCAGCTACGTCCTCAAGGTGTTCAGAGCGTCTACTAGAAAGGATTAGATCGGCCCCTTCTTGTGCTAGTGCTAGGGCAATTCCCCGGCCAATTCCTGTCCCCGCACCAGTAATCCATGCTACCTGACCTTCAAGCTTACCCATTAGTAACTCCAATCACAAAAGTTTTTGTTTAAGAGAAAGACATCTCCACCCATTACTCCAGAAATATTGAGGAGTGTTTGATCATTTGTATGGGACCTTTTCTTACTCCTTTAACGAATTATGAATTGACTTTATATCTATACCAATGCTTTCGAGTAATTTCTTTTTGACTTTACAAACCATGGTATAGGCGGGATCAAAAATATTACCCATATCATATTCTACACATTGGCCTAACAAAGTATGAGCAGCTCTCGGATCCAACCCGAAATCAACTTGAAGCCAACGGAGCATTTCAGTTGTTGCATGTTGAACACATTGGTCAAGTGGCCGGGCGTTCCCTACAGTAAACAGGTAGGTATCATTTTCTCCACGCGGCCATATGATTTGCTTGCTCTTGAGAAGGCGAATAGTAAATCGAACGTCAAAAGATATTTCAATCCCTGTTCCTACAATCTCCCCATCACCTTGTAAGGCATGGCCATCACCTATGTGAAACAGGGCTCCAGGGGTGAACACAGGAAAGTACACGGTTACTCCCTCTACAAACCCTCGGTAGTCCATATTGCCACCATGGTTTGAAGAGGTAGCTGTAGAGATCATCTGGCCTTTCTCAGGTGCGACGCCAAAGCAGCCTATCATTGGTGCTAGGTCAAGGTTTATTTGGCCGAGACCAGTATCTGTTGGATCAATAAGCGTGGCCTGACTACGTTCTAAATTGATTTGCCAACGGCATAGGTCATCTCGATTAGTAATTTCTCCCGCTGTTTGCCTTACATAATCAGGATCAAGCACGTTGGCTGCTATAAGAGGCCTTGTCCAGCCGATAGCCCGATTTGGTGTTAATTTGTCAAGATGAATAACAAGTGTGTCTCCTGGTTCTGCCCCTTCGATATGAAATGGGCCTGTTTGAGGGTTCCCTCGCGGTGTTATAACCGAATCGGTATGATCTTTTCCACTAGCATCAACCGTTGAGGTTTCCACAGTGTCTCCATCTTTAACATACAATGCAGGTTCATGAGGTCCTATGGTGGTATAATAATTACGGGGTTCAAAATGATGGACCATGATAGATCCCCCAAAAGGTGGTTTGTGTTATAATTTTGCAGATGCTGTTTAGAATAATCTCATAGTGTATTGACGGTCAAGTTGAATTAGGTGTTGGGTATACCATTTAAAGTTATTTTGGATTGGTATTTTCAGGATAAAAAAATCCAATTTATAATATTTTGCTACCACATAATGTTAAAGGAAATATCTTGACAGTAATATAATTCTAAACGATACTGCATGAGCCTCCATTGCATATAAACTTGCTCTAAGGGATACCAGTAAGTGCAAATTCTTTCGTCCGATAAATCTCTTGTTACATTGCCCCTTGAAGACGACAAAATCCACTACATACTTCCTACCTTTGAGAAAACCAGAGGAGGGTGCATCCATGACAAAGAGTTTTGGGTGGCGATTTCGACAGTATCTTCAAAGAATAGACCTATTCAATTCCACTGGTGTATGGCATGTCGCCAGATAGATGTGTTCCAGAACGATAGAAGATAAACAAATTTTTTGACAATGAATTAAGGTGAAGCTTTTAAAAGTTTTACTGCTACTTGTAACGAGGAGTGCTGTCATGAGTAAGAAGAGCTTTTTCGAAGAGTCTCAATATATTTGGCTTGATGGTAAGCTGATTCCCTGGAGTGAGGGTACAATCCATGTTACTCACGGGCACATATTCGCCCATGCTATATTTGAGGGCATAAGAGCATATTGGAATGATGATCTCGAAAAACTCTTTATTTTTCGACTCGATGACCATCTAAAACGACTATACCGTTCAATTAAACTAATGCGTATGGAAACTCCCTATACCCTAGAGGAGGTGCGGGATGCTTCAATCGAGCTTTGCCAAGTCCATAAATACAACCAAGATGTCTACATCTTCCCTACAGTTTATTTTTCTCCAGAGGTCTATCTAAACCAAATGATCGGGCCTGCTCATGTGTATGTTCATACATTCCCTTACAACTCAAACTTGAGTAGATCTGATGGTGCCAAGTGTTCGATAAGTTCTTGGACTCGTATATCAGACAATACTCTTCCCCCCCGTATCAAGTGTTGGGCTAATTACAGGAATAGTGCTATAGCATGGACTGATGCTTCTCTTAAGGGATTTGAGGAAACAATTATGCTGAACAGTCGTGGAAAGGTTTGTGAAGCACCAGGGGCCTGTTTGATGATGATCCATGGGGGAACATTAGTCACTCCACCCGTAACAAGTGATATCTTAGTAAGTGTAACTCGAGATACGGTATTAACAATTGGAAGAGATATCTTTGATATGAACATAGAAGAGAGAGAGATCGATCGGACAGAATTGTATACGGCCGATGAAGTATTTTTATGTGGTACAGGCGCAGAAATTACTCCGGTCTCTACCATCGATCATTACGACATTGGGACTAATGCCATTGGACCAGTAACTCAGCAGTTTCGAATTTCTTATGACCAGATTATCCGGGGAATTGATATGCGTTTTCCAGGCTGGTCCACAGAGGCCTATCTTTAGTCATATATAAAAATTAGTTAAGCTATTAATCATCTTAGGAAAGAGACAAAATTTTATTCATAACTACAAAAATTAATTTTTGTGGGCTGCCAGGCTAATCATGTTGGTAAATAGCTTAATTGCTCCAGGGACCCCAGCTGGTAATTGCCGGAACCATGAATAACCCGTGTAAATATATCGTCCTTTACCCAACCTGGCTTCAATAAGTCCGCCCGCTTTGGGAGATTCACCCAAATCTTGAGATGACATAAGAGGAGTATAGCGAGGATCCCACTCGCCTAAAAAATAAAGGCCACGTTCCTGAATCCAACCGTTAAAATCGAGTTGCGTGATCCGATTAGGAAAATTGAAGATAGGATGGTTTGGTACAAGTAGCTTCACAGGAGCATCTTCTTTAGTTACTCGGTCATGAGGACGGTTAATACGGAAAGGATACGGTCCATATTTTTTTTCATTAAATCGATACTTGTTATATTGGACGATATATACGCCGCCAGCTTCTACATAATCCAGTAAGCGTTGATTAAAAGCTATAAGGTCATCTCTGACCTCGTAAGCTCGAATACCAGCTATAATAACATCAAACATACTTAGGTCTGAATACCCAAGGTCTTCGGTAGATAGCATTTTCACCTGGAGGCCCATTTGCTCTAATATTTTGGGTATTTCATCTCCGGTACCCATAATGTAACCAATTTTAAGATTGTTCGGCCATTTAATATTAGCAACTTTCACAGTCCCAACTGCTTCGCGGTATAAATGCCTGGGCTCAGTGTGCGGATAATCTATGACAGTGTATCCTTCTCTATAGGCTGCAAGTTTTGTTTTTGCAACCGCCTGTATATTGTATGTACCTACGGTATCGGTAGCGTCAGGACTTAAAAAGTATCTAAACGTTTTGGTTTGTCCTTTTCTGGAAAAGAGAAACGGAACTTCAGGAGGTCGAGCTTTCCATCCTTCCGGCACTTCAAGAAATAACCTTCCCTTGATATCATTACTTAGATTGTTTTTTATTTTAACGTTAACGGGAAAATTTTTTCCCCGTTGTAGGGAGGTCACTAAAACTTTCGGCTCAAGGTTGATTGAGAGCGCAGGAACAATTTTTAATTCGTGGCGTATCTCTCCCCGGGATGGGTCAGCAAAACGATATTTTACTGGTTCCTCAATTTCTATGTTGACCCCTTTTATTTGCAAGTTAGCGTACCCAATAACAGGCTGTGGGGACCATGGTAAGCCAATCAATGATTCATCATTTACTTCAACTCTATGGTCTCTCAAAGAATTACGATACCAATAGGGTTTGGTCAAAGCAGCATTAGAAGAAATATGGATAGACCACGGTTGCTCTATTCTTTCATTGTATTTAATAGGTATATAGTCAACAGGTTGAGCGTTCGTTTCCCATGTCTGGGGGACCTTTACATTAAGTTTTTTAAGCTTTATGGTCAAGGGACTACGGTTTAATAAACTAAGTTTAATTCCGAGTGTATCTCCAGGAACAACAGTATGCTGTTCAGAAAGAGCATCGAAAGAAACTCCAAGGATAAGCCTTATAGCAGCTACGAAATCCTCTTCTTTAATTTTTAGTAAAAAGAGAATATCTTGAAGGGCCTCGTTCGGAATTTTACTTTTGGTCAGATCTTTTTGAAGGGATCGAATTAATTGTAGACCATCTAGTACCGGGTCGATTATCAGAGAGGGTTCATGGGGTTTGTAAGCATCAATAGCGTTATGAGCTAGGTTGTGGATTTTTTTAAGGCGTGAGGAGAAAAATGGGACAGTTTTGGCATTCGGCCCAGCTAATGTATGAAGCCTCATAAAGGTAGTATCTAAACCATCAAAAATTTGGTTATTTTCAATTACTTTAGAAGATATTTTGACATGGCTGACTAGTTTGAGTTGAGTGTTATAAGGGCCTTTGGTTTGGATTGTTCCCATATCTTGAGATCGGTGCATGCTACGGCCAGCTAGCCCAAGTTCCCGATATGACCTGTCTAGTGTGGGGCTGTATGTCCCAACGGGGATTTGGAGAGAATCAATACTTTCATAGGAAGCTCGCGTGTTGTTGATAAAAAGTTTGTAAGTTTGCCAGGGCCGTAGTCCATCTCGCAGTTGTTCGGTAAAACGACTAGAGTCTGCAGCAGCAAAGAAAGCTTCACGAGAAATCCTACCAGAAGCTTGGTGTTGCCCGTGGCCGTCTTTGGGAGAATCAGCAAACACGGATATGATCACATCAGGGCGAAAGTAGCGAATAATACGGACCATATCAGCTAGGAGCATTTCGTCCTGATTCCAGAAACTTAGGGCTTCTTCGGCTGATTTTGAAAAACCAAAATCATAGGCTCGTGTGAAAAATTGATCTGCTCCATCAAAACGCCGTGCACTGAGAAGTTCCTCTGTTCGAATTACCCCAATAGCATCGTACAATTCACCACCAATAAGATTTTGTCCACCTTCACCCCGAGTTAGGGATAAGTAAGCTGTTCTTGCATGTAGGCCTCGGCTTACAAAAGCAAGTAGAGCACTGTTTTCATCATCAGGATGAGCTCCGGTGTGTAACATGCTGGCAACGACGGGTAGGCGAAGTAGAGCCTGGCTTAAGGTGCTCGAACCTTTACCATCGGGTATTGGTGAGATAGTATTGGCATAGATATGGCTCACCATAATAACCGGCAATATAGAAAAAATTAAGCGTGAACCCATATAGAAAATCCAGAGAAAAAATTCTTTGCTTAACAATCTAAATTATTCTTCCAGGTGATCATTTGGGAGGGAACGACCGTATAGCCAAAGAGTGCCAGCTAATACAAGAAATAAGCTAACGAAAAGCCAACCAAATCTAACACGGGTATCAACTTCAGTTTGGGCAATATCAATTTTTTTCTGAATAGATGGATAAATTTGCTCGAGCGAATCAATTGTGGCGATCATTTTATCAAGGACAAAAACATGTGACGCTTTCTGAACAAACGCTTCTCGCGCTTGCGTAGTCTGTGTTAATATCATATCAATCGGTACACCTGACCAGCGGATATTCTCAGCTTTTGCTCGAAACTCACTAGCCGGTCTGAGCCCCCGGTTAGTAAGGTCTATAAAATCATGCAATATTTTTTCTTCATGGCAGTCTTCACAGTTTTCAGGAACAGAAATAAGAGATACTTGAGGAGTAGCTATATCGTGATTCTTATGACAATCCACACAGTTGGGCCAAAAATCTCCCTCTATTCCATGGGGACTTGATAAAAAGTTTTCCATTTGAATGTTATGGCAGGTACCGCATAACTCATGAACTTCTTCTGGGTTCGGTATTCCCACGAATGCTGCTTCGACTCCGTGCGCTATTTCTTTTATACTACTCGATGGATTACCTCCATGGCAATCCTTACAACTTATACCAGCAGGTTGATGAACGCTCCGTTTCCATTCTTGGACAGGTAGATTCATAGTTTGATCATCTAATTCAGCGTGGCAGACTACACAGGAATTAGACGTTGGAATTTGTTGGGCTTCTCCAGGGGGTATTAAAATTTCGGAAAAAATGGTGACTAGTAAAACAGAAGCACATACCCTCAATATAACCAGAAGCAGCTTTGGGTTATCAGGTATAAATCGATCTTTGTTTATGAAACCCCAGGTATATTTCATTCGGTAACCTCACTATTCTTGTTGAGGTCCGAATTAAGCTCCTCGACGGTCACTATCGCATGAGGCCAACCATAAATATCAAAATGATATTTTGTGCCCATGATAGTTATATCATTTTCCGAAAACTTCCCCAGTAATGCGAGCATAATATTAAGAACAACAAAAATAATACCAAGAGAAGTAGCGATAGGTCGATGGGATGGCTTACGTGCAGGTGTCCTATCCCAGAATGGTAATAGGCAAATAGCTAACACAATTAGACCAGATCCAATTATTCCTATAGTCTTGGGCATATATTTCAGGGCTTGGTAGGAAGAAAGAAAATACCATTCTGGCTTTACTCCAACCGGGGTATTAAAGGGATCGGCTTCTTCATGCAGTGGCAATGGATAGTAAATGATCATGAAGATCATCGAAGCCAATACCAGTAATACAACTACAGCTTCTTTCATAACATGATTTGGATAGAATGGTTTGCCTCCTATTTTTTTCAGTTCTTCTGGTGTTTTTTCAGGGATATCCGTTCCTTCAAGTGGTGAAATTCCCCGATACCGAATCAGGAAAAGGTGGACTACAACTAGAGCTACAAAGATCCAGGGTAGTATGACTACATGAAGTACAAAAAACCTTGTCAATGTAACATCAGATATGATTTCCCCACCCCTCATTAATATTAGCAGATATTCTCCAATTATTGGCGTTGCTCCAGCAATTTCGGTTCCTACGGTAGTTCCCCAATAGGAAAGTTGATCCCAAGGTAGCAAGTATCCAGTAAAACCGAAGGCTAAGGTAACAAAAAGCAGGCCAACGCCAAATAACCACGTTAACTCTCTGGGCTTTTTATAACCTCCGTAAAAGAAAACACGTATAGAATGTAGTAGGAGAAAGGCAATCATAAAATTAGCACCATAAGAATGTATCTGACGCATCAACCATCCAAATCGTACCTGTTCCATTATATACTTGACACTCTTATAGGCTGAATCTGCAGAGGCTTCATAATATATCATTAGAAGGACCCCTGTGATAGCTTGAGACAGAAAGAAGATTAGGGTTATGGTTCCGAAGGAAAACAACCAGTTTAGGTGAGGGGGGACTGGTTTGGTCAACTGATTTCGACAGAATTTAATGATTGAGGACAATTCAATACGGTCATCAAGCCAATTGTACAATCCGTTACGCAGATTTTTAATCATGGCAGTTTCCCCTGCATCCTGAGACAAAGGATCTTTTAATCAATAGTTGTTTATAAACCAACAATAATTTTATCATTGCTAATCGATAAACTAACAGGTTTTAAAGGGCCAGAAATAGGTCCCCCTAAGACGCTACCATCAGTGCCAAACTTTCCACCGTGGCAGGGACAGACGATATTCTGTGTCCGTGTTTCCCATTTTACGACACAACCCAAGTGAGGGCAGACAGCATTATAGGCTGAATATCCATCCGGGGTATTGACTACTATAGTTGGCCGTCCCTGGTAAATTACAGTTTGGGAAGACCCCAGTGGTAAGGTATTACGATCAATTTCAACCCTACTATTTCCGTCAGCCTCGGGAGGAGGTTCGATATAGCGGATCAGCGGATAAGCAGCCATTAGAAACCCAAGACTACCCAATGCAGCTAGGCATTTCTGGAGAAATCCACGACGGGGACTTTTTGAAACAGTGCTCGTTCTCGGAAGAGCACTAAGTGTATCATTTGTTTTTATTTTTTTTGATGGCATCTTTGAAGAGGTCATATTATTTAACTCGTACTCCATATATTTATTAATCAAGAGTTAGATTATGACTCATTGGCAATGTTGTCAACACCTTTCAAGGTTCTCTATTTGGGCTAAATCGACTTGACGTTCTTTAAATACCAGGGTACCTATTAAAATCATGACATATTGTATCCAATATAAGAAATGTTTACACTTTCTACTCGCGATAGCTGTTATATCCCAAATGACGTGTGTATCTTCTTTTCTGACCGTTCAGTTTGAAGCCTATCAATCTCCATTGCTTGGTTCTGCGGGAAACGAAACTATTGCCAATTTAGGGTTTAGTGGAAATGATCAACCCCTCAATACCCTTACCAGTTTTTTGTTCTCCCAAGCACTTGCAGCAGATTCTACATTATTAACTATAGAGAGAAAATTTGTCCTCAAAACTTTATCTCAACATTCTCACCAATCTAGCCATGTTCCAGATTCTCTAGCATTAGTAGTTGGAAATCAGTTAAATGCGGGAATTATGTTAGTAGGGTCATTACAGAGGACCTATACAGAGGAATACGGGGAAGAAAAAATTTTTCGCCTTGAAGAAGTGCTAGGTAGAACAGGCATTCGTCTTATACAAAGGCCTTATGTACTCCCCTATATCGATCAAAGTGCTGTTGTTACCATTAAACTCAAGGCTTACCAAATTGAATCAAAGATTCTTCTTGGAAATTTTACCGTAACAGAGTCAGATTCCTATCGGACTGTCCTGCCTGAGCCAGTAAACAATCCCCCTAGGGGAGAAATTTTGGTAGAGACGGTTTCTCCGATACTAACAGAGATTTTAGCTAGGCGTATAGTAAATCGGTTAATGGCATCTCTTGTGCAGGAACGGATCCAGGTTACCCGTTGGTTATTTGTTAGGAAAGTTGGCGAGGGGATTTCAGCTGTTAGAGAAGGGAATTGGCTACGAGCGACGGCATTATGGGAAAAATTATTGAAAAAAACACCTAATGATGGGGCAATATGGAATAATCTCGCTGTTGCTTATGAAAGAGTTGGGCGTCTGCATGACGCTGAAAAAGCTTATCAAAGAGCTCTGAACGAAAAACCAGATGACAATGTAGTAATTTTCAATAACAGGGAATATCAATCTTCCCTTCGGTAATCTGAACAGGTTCGAAATAGGCTGATCAGTGAGTATCTAAGTGGATTAAGTCCTTCCCAGCAGCTGATTCATAGATCCCGTCTAAGATTTGCATCATTACCATCCCCTGCTCGCCTGTTGACATGGGAGTTTGGCGAGTTCTAACACAATCTACGAAGTGAGCAATTTCTGTTGCGATGCAGTCTCCCCACTCTTTTGCAGTATACGCTGGTGTAATATCCACAGTTTCTCCATGTAGCTCAGTGTAAACAGTCAATTGATTTCCTATGATCTCAGCACCACCTTTAGATCCTATTATTTTAACATAGGAGCCTTCTCCAGGAACATGGGATGCCCAGCTTGCTTCTGCAATTAGAGTGATATCATTTTCGAAACGTATAAAAGCAGTCGCTAGATCTTCTACATCAAATACATTTTCTAACCTATCACCTCTTTGCATATAGGTGGCACCGACCACAGAAACAGGTTTGGGATTGCCCATTAGCCATCGAGTGAGATCTATCATATGGACACCTAGGTCAATTAATGGGCCTCCTCCTGCCTTTTTTTTTCTAGTAAACCAGGTTCCCAGGCCCGGAATGCCATTGCGTCTTAGCCATCCCGTTTTGGCAAAATATATCTCGCCCAAATTATCTCCATCAATAAGTTTTTTTAATATCTGGGTTTCGGTGCGAAAGCGATTATTCAGAGCAATCATTAGATAACGGTCATTATTTTTTGCAGCAAAGACCATCTCTTGAGCTTGGGAAGCATTTAATGCCATGGGTTTTTCACATAGCACATTTATACCAGCGTTAAGAGCATCAATCGTCACTGGTGCATGGAGAAAATTTGGTAAGCAGATACTAACTATGTCTGGATTCATGTCCAGTAAATCTTGGTATGAAGTAAAGGCATGGGGCACGTTATTTGTAGTAGCTGTACGGTTGACTAATTCTGAATTAAGATCCGATAGCCCAATGACTTCAACGTCATCATTTTTTAGGTATCCCTTAAGGTGAGCCTGTCCCAACCCCAGTCCGATTACCCCAACTGTTGTTTTTTCTGTCATTTGTTCCCTCGATATGCAATTAGATCTATTTCCACTCCGGCATTTAAAACAATCCCTGACTGGATAGTTGAACGAGCAGGTGGATCACCATTGTAGTATGACCGGTAGACATCGTTCATATCAGAAAAATCATTTAGGTCATTCAAAAATACCGTAGCCTTTACGACATCATCCATGGTAAGATTAGATTTAGCGAGAGCTCTCTCTAAATTATCCATTACTTTTTTTGTTTCAGCCCTAATACCGCCAGGGATAATTCTACCTCTAACAGCCGCAATTTTGCCTGAGAGAAACACGAAATCTCCAGCTTCTATTGCTTCGCTGTAGTTAGGTCCTGCTCCTATAGCTTTTCTTTCGCGGTCATTTTGCGATTGGACCGGCAATACAGCAAAACTTAGCGAAAGTCCTACAATAAGTAACGTTAATGCACCTAAAAATCCCCATTTGGAAATAACGATATTAAGTTCAATGGTTTCTTCTCTTTTGTTTCCTCGAAAGTTAATGGCTGAACTCATGATTCTCTCCTCTTATTTTGTTTGACAATTTGGACATCTGATATTATCTTTATAATATGATGGGCAAATAATCAAGTAGATAAGTTAAGAGCATTGGTAAGGCTTTATTAATGATTCCAAATTTCCGGTCGTTTCAGTTTCAGTTGTCTCTTAAGAGCCGGAATTGGCTACAAAAAAATGAAATTAGGGAAATGCACTTTTAAGTGCATTTTTTTTTCTGTCTTTTCGGGTCTGTGGAGGGTAAGGGTCGTATGCAGGAAAGTTTGAAAACCTTATTAGAATTGCAAAAAGTCGATCAGGATTTGTACACGCTTAAGCAGAATAAAGTAGATATTCCTAATCAACTTGAGACTATGAACTCTGAGCAGATAGAAGCAGAGACTCGGGTGAATAATCAAGAAGAAAAGGTAGCAGATTTTGATAGAAATAGGCGACAATCTGAGCGGGATTTGGAAGTAGTACAGGATCAAATAAAAAAGTATCAGGGGCAGCTGTATAGTGTCAAAACCAATAAAGAATATGATGCCCTTCAGGCTGAAATTCAAACACAAAAAACTGTCATAGGGAACCTGGAAGATTCCATCTTACAGTTAATTACTGAGGCTGAATCAGCTACTGAAACGCTGGATGTTATGCGTGCTGAAACAGAAGCTCTTATCGCACAATTCGGCGAAGAACGCGGAAAACTCGAATCTAAACTTGAGGCCATAGATGAAAATGTGGCTATCAAAATGGATGAGAGAACCAGAATGGCAATGCATGTAGAAAATCGGATTCTTAAAGTTTATGACCGACTTCGGAGAAACCTAGGAGATATGACTGTAGTCTCAGTCAAGAAGGGTGCGTGTTCAGGTTGTTTTTATGTAATTCCACTTCAGGTTGTGTTGCAGATCCGTCAAAGTGAAAAGCTGATTTCTTGTGAAAGTTGCGGCCGCATCCTTATGATTGAGGATGGTGAGGAAAACTAGAGTGTTAGGTTTTCTATATAATTTTATGTAATGAAATTCAATTTCATAATATTCTTGCGAGGTGTATTAGACGTAAAACGTCCTAAGTCGTCCAGGCGACCGCGTTCAACTTTTTGAACGAGGAAAGTCCGAGCACCAAAGGGCAGGATGCCTGTTAACAGCAGGGGACAGTGATGTCACGGAAAGTGTCACAGAAAATAAACAGCCGATCCTTTCGAGGAGGCAAAGGTGAAAAGGCGAGGTAAGAGCTCACCGCGGCCCGGGTAACCGGACCGGCAGGACAAACCCCATCTGGTGCAAGACCGAATAGGAGAGGAGAGACGGCCCGTCTCAGCTACCGGGAAACCGGGAACTCTCGGGTTAGGTCGCAAGAGGTGTCTGGTGACAGTCACCCCAGATAGATGGTCGCCACCTTCATCATGAAGGTACAGAACTCGGCTTATGGCCGACTTGGACGTTTTACGGGTCTAGTTACTGTATCCGGTTGGCTAACCAGGCGATATACTCATAACAAACCCCAGATCAATTTTATGAATACCCGTTGGGTCCTACAAGAAGAACATCCTAAGGTTTCTGAATTAATGGCGCTGATAAACGTGCCTCGCGTTATTGCGCAGGTGTTGCTAAACCGGGGAGTTGAAACTTTTGATGAAGCCCGACTTTTTTTAAAGCCTACCCTTGATGATTTACATAGCCCCTTTCTAATGGTTGACATGGATTTGGCAGTTGAACGAATCTCTGCGGCTATTAATAATAGAGAACACATCATGATTTTTGGTGATTATGATGTTGATGGTACGACAGCAACCACATTGCTATATCTTGTAATTGAGCTGCTGACGGACCAAATCACCTCTTATATTCCTAATAGGCTTACGGATGGCTATGGATTATCCATTGAAGGGTTACAGGAGGCTAAAAAGCGTGGTGTTACACTTATCCTGGCAGTTGACTGTGGTATTACAGCAATTGCTGAAGTAGATCAAGCTAAGGAAATGGGCATTGATATTGTTATTATTGATCACCATGTCCCAGGGGAGACGTTACCCAATGGTGTAGCAGTTCTGAATCCTAAACGGGATGATTGTGGATATCCATTTAAGGAACTCTGCGGCGTCGGACTAGCTTACAAAGTAGCACAGGCTTTAGCTGAACACGTTGGCCTGCCTGAAAACTCCGTTTATACTCATTTGGATCTTGTCGCACTAGGGACAACAGCCGATATAGTTCCTCTATATGATGAAAATAGAATATTAACTAAGTATGGGCTGGATATGATGCAACAGACACATAAAGAGGGTCTGCAAGCTCTGCTTAACGTTGCTGGCCTGCCAGAAAAAGAATTAACTACTGGTCATATGCTTTTTATGCTCGCTCCCCGAATTAATGCTGCTGGTCGAATGGGTGATGCTACTCGAGTTGTCCGGCTCTTTATCACTGAAAGTCAAACAGAAGCAAAAGGTTTAGCTGAGGAATTAGACCAAGAGAATAAGCGAAGGCGGAAGGAGGACACCGTAACGTTTGAGGCAGCTAAGCTTATTGTCGAAAATGATCCTTTCCTCAGAGAAGCGAAAGGGATAGTCCTTGCTTCAGAAACTTGGCATCCCGGCATTATCGGTATTGTTGCATCTCGTATGGTGGAGGCATTTAATCGTCCAGTTGTTATGATTTCAACTGCCGGTGAAAATGGGCGGGGTTCCGCACGGACAGTAGGTGATTTTCATCTTTACAACGCTATTAAAGAATGTTCCGATCTTTTGATCCAATTTGGTGGTCATCATCATGCTGCAGGTCTATCGATTGAAAAAGAACGTATTCAAGATTTTACACATAAATTTCATGAGGTAGTAGCTGAGCGGGCGACAACAGCTGATTTTATTCCAAAGTTTGATATCGAAACGGAAATAGAACTTAATGAAATCACACCAAGGATGGTTCAGCTAATGAAAATGCTTAGTCCCTTTGGACCGGCCAATGATCATCCTATATTGGTTTCGCGCAAACTTAGTCTCGTGGGGTCCCCAAGGATTTTGGGGGTTGATAAAAAACATCTTAAGTTTAGGGTTCGACAAAAGGGCCGTACTATGGATGCGATTGGTTTCGGAATGGCGGAATATTTAGAACAACTGATGCAATCTAAAGATAATTTTGACCTAGCATTTATACTCGAAGAAAATACCTACCGAGGCGAAACTAATGTGCAATTGCATGTAAAAGATATCAAAAATGGAGCGGTCTAACTTCTCCTATCCCCCATATATGCTATGAAACTATTTGATCGTTTTCTGGAAGGTGATGTAATAGCTCTTTCTCGCATCATTTCCCTATTAGAAGATAATACTTACCGATCTAAAATTTTGGACCGGCTGTATCCTTTGTCAGGAAAGTCCCGTCGAATTGGTATAACAGGTCCTCCAGGAGCTGGGAAGAGCACATTGACAGACCGCTTAACTTCTATACTTCGCCAAAACAAGCGTTCCCTTGGAATTATAGCTGTAGATCCAACTAGTCCATTCACTGGTGGAGCATTGCTTGGCGATCGACTTCGTATGCAGACGGCTTGGAATGATTCCGAGGTCTTTTTACGCAGTATGGCTGACCGCAGTTATGAAGGAGGTTTAGCAGAAGCTACTCCCTATGCTGTTACTGCTCTTGATGCTTTTGGAAAAGACTATATTATTGTGGAAACTGTAGGAGTGGGACAATCTGCTCTTGAGATTTCTGAAATTAGTGATACTACAGTAGTGCTCCTGACTCCAGAGTCAGGAGATAGTATCCAAGCCATGAAGGCAGGGCTTATGGAGATAGCGGATATCCTTATAGTTAATAAAGATGACCGTGACGGATCTAGTAGGTTTGCCTCAGAACTCCAAATGGTTGTCAATATGAAAGAATGGGAGGATACATGGAAACCTCCTGTTCTGAGAGTTAGTGCTCGAGATAATAGGGGTATTGAAGAAATCTATGAGCAACTTTTAGCTCATAGAGAATACCTTGCAGAAGAAAACCGCTTGGATAAACTTCGTTGTCACCAAGCTCGTTTAGCTATTCAAAGGGTGTTGAGAGAATTGTGGGAAAATCAAATTAAAAAACCTACAAATTTTAATGAGACTATGGAAAAGTTATCTAAAAGTGTCGCACGTAGAGAAATTCAGCCTTACGGAGCAGCTCAGGAAGTTATGACGAGAATAAAAAGCTGATATGGTTATCTTGATAAAGAAAATTCATATATTAACGGAGTATAATCAATCATGTTAAAAAAGATACGGGTCCTTGTAGCTAAACCGGGGTTGGATGGGCATGATCGAG
Organism: uncultured Gemmatimonadota bacterium; assembly: GCA_964593235.1. Taxonomy (GTDB): domain Bacteria; phylum JAAXHH01; class JAAXHH01; order JAAXHH01; family JAAXHH01; genus JAAXHH01. The sequence goes on from CAZQGS010000048.1 coordinate 190,842, forward strand.
GTGCTAAGGTGGTGGCAAGTGCACTTAGGGATGCTGGCATGGAAGTTATCTACACCGGACTGAGACAAACGCCTGAAATGATTGTGGCGGCCTCCGTGCAAGAGGATGTGGATGTAGTTGCATTGAGTATCTTGTCAGGGGCACATATGACTATATTCCCCCGTGTTATGGAACTACTACAGGATAAGAATGTGCACCATATCTTACTTACCGGTGGAGGTATAATACCTAAGGCTGATGCAGAGAAACTATCTAAGATAGGTGTGGGTAAGTTGTTTGGACCAGGTACCTCTACTCGGGATATAATAGCTTATATTAAAGAAGAAGTAGTTGGCAGACGCCTTGAAGAACAAATATAATACTAGGCTAATTGGCGTGTGTGAAAGAATATTAGTTTAATTTTAGGAGATCTTAACATGTGGAAAATTGGGTGGGTTTTGATGGTCAGTAGTTTACTAACGGTGATAATATTATCTGATGGTCAAAGCCAGGTTCGAAAATCAACAGCTGACTTAGTTTTAATTAACGGCACGGTATATACCATGGACGAGAATAGGCCTAAAGCACAGGCGATCGCTGTCATTGGTAACCAAATATCTATTGTAGGAACAAACAAAGATGTTCAGCCATTTATTAGTGTTAGTACAAGAGTGATTGATCTGCAGGGGCAAACTGTTGTACCAGGTTTGAAAGAGAGCCATGGCCATCTCATGAGTATTGGCTATGCCAAAATGATGGTAACCTTAGTTGGAATAGCTGGATATGATGAATTGATCAAAAGGGTTCTTGACGCAGCTGAGGGTGTTCAGCCTGGAGAGTGGATTACAGGTCGTGGTTGGCATGAAGAAAAATGGATAGACCAGAGTTCATTAACTGTCCGAGGTTTTATGACCCATCATAAACTAAGCGCAGCTTTTCCAGAAAATCCTGTTTATCTTCGAAGAGCAGACGGACATGCTTGCTTTGTTAATGCCAAAGCAATGGAGTTAATGGGGATTGATTCTCAGACAAAATCTCCCGAAGGGGGAGATATAATTAGAGACCAATATGGTAACCCAACAGGAGTTTTAGTAGATGGGGCAATGAGTTTGATCCGAGTTCCTCAAGCCACAGAAAATCAGAAACGCCAGGCTCTAGACCTGGGTATTCAAGAATCCTTAGCAAACGGGATTACTATGTTTGATGATGCGGGAGTGGACTTAAATGAAATTGAACTTTATCAGGAATATCTTAGGAAAGATAAACTAGACATTCGGATCTATGCTATGGCTTATGGCCTTTCAACGATGCAGGCACTACAAAAGCCATTTTTAGATCCAGGTAGATTTTTAACTATTCGGTCCGTAAAATTAATTGGTGATGGTGCATTAGGGTCTCGAGGAGCCTGGTTACTCGAACCTTACGAAGATGATCCACATAATTCTGGTTTCTACACCACGTCTCCAGAAACAATCTATGCAACAGCACGTTTTGGCTTGGAACATGGTTGGCAGGTTTGTACTCATGCTATTGGAGATCGGGCTAACCGTATGGTTTTAGACATGTATGAGAAAGCGATGGACGAATTCCCTCATGTAATAGACCATCGTTTTCGTAATGAACATAGCCAAATATTAGATGAGGCTGACATCTCACGATTTGCTGAGCTTGGTGTTATTGCCTCCATGCAAGGAATTCATGCTACCTCAGATCTTCCCTGGGCAACAGATCGACTGGGACATGCTCGTACCTTGGAAGGTGCCTATGTTTGGCAGAAATTGTTAAAGGAAGGGGTTAAGATAATTAATGGAACCGATGCGCCAGTCGAAGATGTAAGCCCTATTGCCTCATTTTACGCTAGCGTAACTCGTAAGGTACCAGGAGATCATAAAAAAGGGGGGGGGATGTTTGGTAATCAGCGGATGTCCCGTCAGGAAGCTCTGAGATCCTATACGTTAGATGCGGCTTACGGCTCATTTCATGAAGATGTTTTAGGGTCTATTGAGAGTGGGAAATTAGCAGATTTTACAGTTTTATCTAAGGATATTATGACTATACCGGAGGATCAGATTTTAGAAACAGAAGTAATGTATACAATCGTAGATGGGAAGATCAGGTACGAACGAAACCTAGTAGGAAATCCGTAAAAAACCTGGGTTTGCCTCCAAATTTATTAGAAGTCAGGTGATACCCTTAACAATAATATTAGAGTTAGATATTTAACAAAATTGGTATATTGGGGATAGTTGGATGGCACCCTTGACTCAGGGCCTATTTAGATGCATATTCGCCAACTTGGAATTACTAAATAACAAAGTAAAAATTAGGAGAACTTCGGTATGGCGGCATATATTTGCGTTATCGCCGGATTACTATTGTTTCAGACCGATAGGCGATTGCCCAAATTTGAATCGGTCGAGTCAGTAACACTAAAAATGCGGCAACAACTTAATACCGTGAAGTCAATGTCTGTTAGATATTCTGTAACTGTTTTGTTTGGAGTACTTAATCAGGAACGGAAAAATGAAGGACGTATTTATCTTCGAAGGAACACAGAGCAACTCCGAATTGAAGAAACTGATCAGACCATAATTGCTGATGGGGAAACCATATGGACATATTTACCAAGTAATAGACAAGTTATAGTGTCATCGGCAGATAACAGTGAAATCGGGACTAGCCCGGATAAGATCTTATTTAATTATGTAAATCAATATCAGCATGTTTTGGAAGGTCGAGAGGAAATCGGTGATACCACTTTCTATGTCTTGAAATTGACAGCCCAGCAGGACTCAGAGGGTATTCCCGAATTACGTATCTGGGTAGAAGACACAACCTGGTTAACTAAGAAAGTAGTGTATATGGATGATATGGGATCTGTAACAACGCTAAAATTTAGTGATTTCCAACTAAATACGAAAATTCAACCAGAACTATTCAAGTTGACTGTACCCTCGGATGTAGAATGGGTTGATTTGCGGTAGCGGAGTTTAATCAAAATAGGAGTAGAAGATAGTGCCGAACATTAGTCTTGCTAGTTTAGGGTGTTCAAAAAACCTAGTAGATTCGGAAGTCATGCTTGGTCAATTGACTCAGGCTGGTTACAAAATAGTTACTAATCACGATGAAGCAGATATTATTATCGTAAATACCTGCGCATTTATTGGTCCAGCTAAAGAAGAGTCTATAGAAACAATATTAGATCTAGCTCGATTTAAAGAAGATGGGCGGTGTAATTCGCTAGTGGTAACAGGATGTATGGCACAAAGATACTCCCACAGTCTAGTAACTGAAATGCCAGAGATAGATGCTGTTATAGGAGTTCACCAATATCCACAGATAGTTAATTTGTTAGAACGGATGCTAGATAGGAAAGACACACTTCGGGAAATTCGTAGGCAGCCATTACCCACCGATTATTCTTATCCTAGAATAATTACCACACCAGATCATTCAGTTTATCTAAAAATAGCTGAAGGTTGCGACCGTCGATGTACTTTTTGTATCATCCCGGCAATTAGAGGACGCCAGAGAAGTCGCACAATCAACAGCCTTGTAGAAGAGGCTCAGAGATTATCAGAACAAGGAGCTGTCGAACTTAATTTAATTTCTCAAGATACAACATGGTATGGTAAAGATTTAGAGGTTCCCGTTAGACTTGAAAATCTTCTAGAAGCTCTTAATAGCGTAAACGGGATTCGTTGGATCCGACCTCTTTACAACCATCCTGTCCGATTTACTAACAGATTGATTCAATCTTTCGCTGATCTTGAGAAGGTTTGTAACTATGTTGATATTCCGTTGCAACATATTTCAGACGCGATGCTTAAACGAATGAATAGGGAGACTACCTCAAAAAAAACAAGACTACTTTTGGACCGAATTCAAAAATATATTTCTGATGTTACCTTAAGAACAACCTTCATCGTTGGTTTTCCGGGAGAGACTGATGAAGATTTTAATGAATTATATAATTTCATAGAAGAAACAAGATTTGACCGAATCGGTGTATTCACTTATTCAAAAGAAGACCAAACACCAGCGGCAGATTACGGAGAACAGGTGTCAGAACAAATTAAGCTGGAACGTTATAACTCTCTAATGGCACTACAACGGGAAATATCACTTGAACGTAATAGAGAATTAATTGGGAAGACAGTAGATGTTCTTATCGACGAAGTTTCAACAGAGGGTGAATACAAGTATGTGGGCCGTACGATTTCGGATGCACCTGACGTTGATAATGAGGTTTTATTCACGAGTAAAGTAGAGCTCCCAATAGGGACGTTTGTTCCCGTAACCATAACTGATGCATTGGAGTATGATCTGATTGGTACAGTTTTTCCGGAGGGTTCAAAACCAAATGATAACTTTACTAACACATTACCTATCCGAATCGAGTCATTAGTATGATAATAATTAATTATCTAAAAAAAGGCGTTGTCGGGTTTTTCTTCATAACTTTTGGTTTCCTTAGTTGTAGTCCACCAGATATAAATCCGAATTGGGCAGCTGATGAGTTATACGATTTTGGGTTGGCTAGAATCGCGGAAGAACAATGGATGGAGGCTTTAGATGCCTTTAGGGCTATTACCTTAAGCCATTCAGGTAGTGACATTGTTGATGATGCCCTTTATCACCAGGGTGAAATGCATATTAAGCTTGAAGAATATCCCCTTGCAGTGCTCGTTTTTCAGCGACTAATTAGTGATTTCCCTCAGAGTCCCTTTAGCGACGAAAGCCAATATAAACTTGCATATGCCACGTTCCTTCAATCTAATGCTTCCCACCTTAGTCAGGATAAAACTTTTGAAGCTATTCGGGAGCTTCAGTTTTTTTTAGAAGAATATCCTGAAAGTGAATGGAGTTCCGAAGTCCATGAGCTATTACAAGAATGTTTTGACAAAGTAGCTGAGAAAGACTATCGAGTAGGTAATCTTTATTACAGGTTAAAAGATTGGGAAGCCGCCCGTGTTTATTTTAAGGATTTGCTAGAAGTATATCCGATGAGTAGTTGGGCTTCTCAAGCCCAATTTGAAATAGCTGACAGCTACGCTAGGCAAGGAAAAATTAAGGAAGCTATCGAACAATTTAATATTTTTATCCAAAGTTATTCTGAAAATGAGCTCTCTGAGACGGCTATAAAACGGTTAGAAGCATTGGAAAGAGATTTCTCCGCATCATCGCCTAATGATAACAAAAAATCAGGGGTGCAAACTGAGGTTGGAGAAGGAGAAGATTCCGGACCTAATGATTTATTAGTTCCAGGTCAAGATGATAGTGATGGTCTTCCGTGAGTATTTCAAGACTTGGTATTCTGGGAGGAACATTCGATCCAATTCACACTGGCCACCTTGTTATAGGCGAAGCCATTATTAAACATTGTGATTTAGACCAGCTCCTCTTTATTCCATCTGCCCGCCCTCCTCATAAACAAGGAATTACCAACGCTTCAGCTAACGATCGTTATAAAATGGTAGAATTAGCAACCCAGAATGATCTAAGATTTGAGGTTTCAAATCTTGAATTTAATCGACCTGGCTTATCGTATATGGTAGATACTTTGAAGGAATGTCGAAGGATTTATGGTTCTTCGGTCTATATTTATCTTGTAATGGGAGCTGATAGTCTTCTTGATATAAATACTTGGTATTCTCCCGAGGAGATTTTTGATCTAGCAACTGTTGTGGCAGTTCCAAGACCCGGAATGGACCTGTTAAATGTAGATCAGCGATGGCAAGATCGGTTTATTACCTTACAGCTTCCAGAGATCGAAGTTTCATCTACGGATGTGCGTGAACGGGTTGAAAAAGGGCTTTCTATTTCCCATATGGTTCCAACAGCAATAGCTGGTTATATAAAAAAAAATGGTCTTTATAAAAAGCTTAGTGAGTAAAATAACAACTTATAATCTCTATTTTAATAAACAATTGCTTCCCAAAGCTCTGTGGCCTTTTTAATTAACTCTAGCTGGGTTCCATCATTCTCCAAGATATAGTCTGCCCATTTTACCTGCTTTTTATCATCTACTTGGGCGTTTATCCGTTGCTTAGCTTCATTTTCAGAAATTTTGTTTCGAAGGATGATTCTTTTTATTCGGATCGTCGTAGTTGCGGTAACTAAAATTACACAATCAACCAGATCGGTCGGCCCTGAATCTACTAACAATGCGGCATCGACTACAATGACCGTTTCTTTATTTTCTTTTCTCTTAAGGTTAATTTTTTGGCGAATTTCTTGCCTTATAGCTGGTCTTACCAACTTATTCAAACTAAGTCGAGCTTCTTCATCCGTAAAAATACGATCTCCAAGGATACGGCGGTCAATATCCCCAGTTTGGGTTAGAACACTCTCACCAAATATCCTAACAATTTTATCCCGGATCTTATCGGATTTCAGTAATTCATGGCCTATAAGATCAGCATCTATAACATGGGCACCAAATCGCTTAAATATTTCCGATGCGGTTGACTTGCCAGAAGCTATACCTCCAGCTATCCCAATAACTATCACAGTTCACCTATGTCTCATTTAAATACTTATTGCTGGGTTACGGCTGGTTCCAATTTTTCCGATTTTGTATTTTCAAGTCGAACAGAAACCATTTTCGATAAACCAGGTTCTTCCATTGTTATACCATATAAGTAATCAGCTGCTTCCATCGTGCGCTTATTATGGGTTACTACTAAAAACTGAGTGGTATTGGTAAATTGTTGAAGGGCACTGGCAAATCTTTGAACATTAGCATCGTCAAGGGGTGCATCTACTTCATCAAAGACGCAGAACGGACTTGGTTTAACAAGATAGATAGCAAAAAGAAGAGCTATAGCAGTCAGTGCAGTTTCACCACCGGAAAGTAATGCCAGGCTTTGGAGTCGTTTCCCTTCGGGACGAGCCATAATTTCAATCCCAGCTTCGAGAGAATCTCCTTCTTCAAGTTTGAGGTTTGCTTCCCCACCCTCAAAAAGGGTTTGAAACGTTGTCATAAAGTTTTCTCGAACCTGTTCAAAAGTGTTTATAAATCGGGTGCGGGCGGCCTTGTTCATCTTAACGATAGTTTTCTCTAGATTCTCTTTAGCTTCGATGAGGTCTGTCTGTTGCTGTTGTAAAAAATCAAGTCTTTCTTTTGCAGCTTTATACTCCTCAACGGCTGCCATATTAATTGGACCCAATTCATCTGCTTTACGTTGGAGATCAACCTGAAGAGATTCTGCGGCATCAGAAGAATAACTTTCAAGGTCCAAAACTTGGGGTTCTTCATCAATTTTGTCAGGGTCAGTATCATACTTTTCTAATAATTGCCGACGTATCTCATCACTTTTCATGTCCAATTCAGCTTCTTCTAGTTCGGCTTTATGTATCTGTTCTTGTACCTCAGCTATAGCATTGCGATTTTCACCCTCAGACTGTTGTATCTGACGTAAGTCCTCTTGCATTTCTCGATGTTCTTCGAGAACAGAGTCACGATCTACCTCGCGTTCCCTCCTGGAGAGGTAAAGTGTTTCAAGTTGGGTTTCATGTTTTTCCTGAATGACCTTTAAGCTCTTGGTTTCTTTTCGGGCTTCAGTTGCTTCAAATTCTCTCTTTTGAAAAACGTTTTTTAGACGATTGTCTTCTTGGGAAAGAAATTCTTCTGTAGTGCTAAGTTCGTTGTTCCGACTTTCTAGCGATACAAGAGCGATTCGAGCGTCGTGAGCAGCTTCTGCAAGTTGTTGTCGTTCTCCTTCCAATTCGTCAAGAATCCCCTGCTGTTCTTGCAATGTATCTTCACTGCTAACTCTGTTTTCGGTCAGTGTTATAAGGTCAGCCTTACGTTTCTGAGATTCTTCTTCTGCCAAGATGATTTGTTGGGTTAGAGATTCTACTTCAAGTTCTATTTTTTCATCTTGCTCGTTGAAACGGGAGAGCTCAAAACGATATTGTCGGCTGCGGTTTTCCAATTCCATCATCTTATGCTGAGATTGATTAAGAAACTGTTCTGTTTTTGATTGCCGACCGACCAAGCCATCGAGTTCAGTAGACAAAATTTCTATATCTTTCATGATCTTGTTGTGTTCGGATCTGTAACTTTCAATGTTTTTGTTCAAGCTTTCAAGCCGTTCGGTTCTTCGAAGAAGATCTGATTCATTTTCAACAACCGATCCGCCAGTCAATATTCCCGCCGGATCTATTATTTCTCCATTAGCTGTTAATAGTTTCCAACCTTGGTCTATATCAAATAAAGCTGATAACCGAAAGCCTGTTTCCAGATCTTCTACAAGAATTACTCGAGAAAGTAGATGATTAACGATAGGATAAAAATTTTCACTTGTCGTAACAAATGCGCTCGCACGTCCAATGATTCCTGGATCCTCAAAAGGTAGTTCAGAAGGGACACGACGAGACTTTAATTTACCTAGGAGAATGAATGATGCTTGCCCTGAATCGTCCTCACGAAGGAAATTAATTCCTGTTAAGGCATCTTCTTCACGACCTGCAATAATGTATTGTAACTTCCCACTCAAATATGCTGCGATGATCGGTTCATATTTTTCCTGGATCACAATCTGATCGGCCAAAACTCCAAGAAAGGGGGGCGTCTCAGTTGTTTTTGTTAATAAAGTTCTTACTCCCTGGCTATATCCTTCAAATTGTTGGTACATACGGTCTAAAAGGGCCCATTCTTTTTCGGCCGTAGCAAGAGCTGTTTCGTTACTTGACAAATTTCCTCTACTAGATTCTACAGAGGTTTTGATCTTTTTAATAGATTCCAATAGGTTAAGGTTGAGAGAGGTATTTTCTTTTACTACTTTTCTTATTTTTTCCAATTTATCGTTTACAGTTTCAATTGTAGTAGTCTTAGATTTTATTTCTTCATCAAGGCTCTTTCGGTTTGCAAGAACATCACTTCTACGTTTATCAAAAGATTCAGTATGGGTGGTGAGTGCATTAATTTCCGCTTCCTCGTGCGATTGTTTCTGGATCAATTCCATACTACGGTTCCTAAGAGCCATAGTTGATTCTTTCTGAGCAGAAATCTTTTCCTCAAATTTCTTAGCTAGATTTTCCCTCTCAGTAAAGTTAGTTCGTGCCTGATCTAGTCCGTTATATATAGTTTTTCTATTTTTATCGATTTCTTCCAACTGTATTTTGACTTGCTTTTGCTCACTTTTTGCTACTTCTGCTTCTTCAGCTGCATTCTTTTCTCGGTTTTCGAGGCCGGTTCGCCGTTCTCTACTTACTAAAAGTTCTTCATTTAACTCTCGAATCTGTGAGTCGATTCGATTTACAGTATCCTGCTTTTGCTGAAGGTCGTTCTCTTTTTCAAGGAGATTGACATTTCTTTTTTCTACCTCTGCTTCTGCTGTCCTAATGCGAGTTATTAACGTCTCTTTCTGCTCCCCTAAGGTGTTAATAGTAGATTGTACCGGCTCTCTTTGCTGACGAAGGTGCAGAAATTTGTGGTATGAAATTGTTATTTCTATCTCTTTCATCTCTTGCATCAGTTGGTCATAACGTTCATATTTTCGGACTTGACGCCGAAGAGAACTAGCACTACGGTCAACCTCTTCTAAGAGATCAGCAATACGTACCAGATCGTGTTCAGTACCCTCTAATTTTCGTTGTGCAAGACGCCGCCTAGTTTTGTACTTATTTATTCCGGCAGCTTCCTCAATTAATTGACGTCGTTCTTGTGGACTTCCATTGACTACCGATTCCACCATACCTTGCTCAATTATTGAGTAGGCATGGGCTCCCATACCTGTATCCAGAAGAAGATTTGTAATATCTTTAAGGCGGCAAGGTTCTTTGTTAATAAAGTATTCACTTGTGCCAGATCGGAAATAGCGGCGTGTAATAGTAACATCACTATATTCAATCGGGAGTTTCTGTTCGTTGTTATCAATAGTTAATGAAACTTCCGCCATCCCCAGAGGTTTACGTGCATCAGTCCCATTGAATATAACGTCTTCCATCCGATCACCTCGAAGTGAGGTGGCTCGGTGTTCTCCCAGCGCCCATCTAATAGCATCGACGATATTTGATTTGCCACACCCATTGGGCCCAACTACAGCGGTAATACCGTCGCTGAATTTCACTTTCAGTCGGCTAGAAAACGACTTGAAACCAATAATTTCAAGATTGGAAAGACGCATCGGAGACGGATCCTGAAGGAAAATTACCAGGTCTCGAATGTAAGAGAAATAAGAGTGGTTTAAAAATAGGCTAACTGGATCCTCACTTAAAACAATATATTAGTATATATTGGGGTTTTGTCAAGCAAATAATACATTATGTATGGTTTAGTAAACTAGTTTATTAACTTTTCGTAGATAAGGAAGATATACAAATTTTAAGAGAAAATATTGTTGTGGTTATTATCCCGGTCCTGAATGAGGAAGAATCTATCGGTCTAGTTTTATCAAAGATTCCTACGGGCTTTGTCAGGGTTGTGATTGTTGTGGATAACGGATCAACCGATAGGACCGTTGCTATAGCTACTAAAGCCGGTGCCTTAGTTGTCCAAGAATCTCGACGTGGTTACGGAGCAGCCTGCCAGCGGGGCGTTAGGGAAGCTGGTTATTATTCTCCAGATATAATTGTATTTTTAGATGGAGATTATAGCGATTATCCAGAAGAAATCATAAAACTTGTACATCCAATTGCCACGGGGGATTATGATATGGTAATTGGTTCCCGGTTATTAGGTCAGCGCAGACCAGGTGCTATGCCAATTCAGGCTTTAATTGGTAATTTACTTGTACCAAGAATTATTCAGTGGCTGTACGGACATAATTACACAGACTTGGGACCGTTTCGGGCAATCCGATATGATCGGCTAATGGCCTTAGGTATGGTCGACCTAAATTTTGGTTGGACCGTAGAAATGCAAATCAAAGCGGCTCAAAAAAGGTATCGAACCCTTGATGTTCCAGTAAGTTATCGGCAACGAGTGGGAATATCAAAAATAACAGGAACTTGGTCTGGTTCGATCAAGGCAGGCATTAAAATTCTATGGGTTACCTTCGGTTATGCATTAAGAATTTTAAAATAATAGTCATTATTCCCCAGTTGCTATTGGGCTACTTTCTTTAGTTATCCATTCACTCCAGGATCCAGGAAAAAGCACAGTATTGCCTATTCCTGCATGGGCTAAAGCAAGAATATTATGACATGCAGTAACCCCTGACCCACAATAATTTATAATACGTTCAGGAGGTATATCTCCAGTTAAATTTTTATATCTTTGCGTTAGCTCATTAGAGGTTTCAAAAGTTCCGCGACTCGAGAGATTTTTTTCAAAACTCGCACACCGTGCTCCAGGTATATGACCAGCTACCGGATCTATCGGTTCTATTTCTCCCCTAAACCGTTCTACAGTTCGGGCATCCAGAAGCGCCCAATTAGGATCCTCTCTATATTTTTCTACTTTTTCAAGGTTTGCCACCATATCGGATCGTTCTTTAGCTTCGAATTTTCGGGCTGATACCTTCGACGGTTCTTTGGAAATTGGTAGATTGACAGTGATCCAGGCAGGCAATCCACCATCCAAAACTGCCACAGCCTCGTGCCCAAGCCACCGTAACATCCACCACAACCGTGCTGCTATCGTTCCAGAAGCACTGTCGTAAACTACAACCTGTATATTCTTATCGATGCCCCAACTAGAAAATTTTGTAACCATCTGATTAACCGATGGGAGTGGATGTCTCCCAGTTTGGCCAATTGTTATGGGGCCTGACAGATCATTTTCTAGATTTGCATAAATTGAGCCAGGGATATGACCCTCAGTATATTCTTTGGGTCCCATATTGTTGTCTAATAGGGAAAATCGGGTATCAATTACGCGCCAATTTGATTTTAAGTAATGAAGTCTCAAAGTAGAGACGTCAATAAGTGTGGTATACATACGTTATCCTTGGTAAAATCTACATTTGTTGTGCCTCATCATTTTCGTAAACAATCCTAATTGCTCTAATATTAGAAATTTTGAAAACTCGCATATCACTTTCCGGGGTACTATGAGCTTCGACATAGGCTGTCCCTCGAGTTTTATCGATTCGCATAGGTTTGATCCGGTGTAAAAAGCTTCGGCTTCTATTTCCTTGATAGAAATCAATAACAGCTCGTTGGTTATTTTGGATAGCCATTTCAAGAAGTTCTTCTGTCTGTTTAGGAGATAGATACTGTAGATTAGCTGCTTTTTCAAAGTGAATAACACCTCCCCCATAGCTGTCATTGGTGGTACGTCTCCACTGGTGGTGATTTGGAATACAATCTCCAAAGCCGAGAATTTGATCAGAACTAGGTGAGGTCTGTGGTTTAGATTGCTTGATCTTTAATTCTTGATTTTCTAGACGATGATTTTCTTTTGAACTTGATGGATCGTTAGATGTTAACTCTATAGACGGTATAATTTCAGATTTTGGCATGTACCCCTGTTTTTGTAAAAGATCCATCAGTTCCCAGTATTGATTTCGTTCTACTATCAGGGCATCAGGAGCGATTTCACCCCGTATATAAGGTGAAAGTTCCCCATGTGCCTTAATATGACTTGCTATTTCAGGGTTTGCTGTCCGAAGCAGGAATACATCTAAGAAATAAACCTGTCCATACGAATCTTGCCAGGAGCGGATGGAGTACTCAACATTTTGTGGTAGTTCTTTTTGAGAAGTTTTTACCAGAAAATTGATAACATTATCGCCTGTCATATTCCCATTGGCGGCTCTATAGATCGTTTCTTTTGTAATACGGTAAGTTAGTACTAAATCAACTTTTATCAGATCTGCAAACCACTCTAGTTTCTCTCGAGTAGGTAGATCTAGGTTATGGGGTGCAATAATTTCAAACGTGGGTTGGACAATAAATTCTGTACTCCATGAATTTTCATCTGCCCACTTTTCTCCACTCAATACATGGCGGCCAGGTTCAGTTAACACCAAACAAGTTCCAATTTGACTTTCATAAGGAAACTGTTTTAGAATCCCTATCCATTCAAGTACACGTAGAGCTGTTTCCATTTCATTTCTATGGTCCTCAATTAGATTGTCATTATTAGTATGAGGAAAGGCACAACGCAAAATACAACGTAAGAGTTGATCTGAATCTAGGTAATTAATAGTAACACCTATCCGTAGTATCCCAGGCAACATAGAAATAGCAGGTGATACGGATGTTTCACGAATCTGCAAGAATAATAGAAGGTTTCTAATTTTATCTAAGGTGGGTAGTTTTATCCAAGATTCAAACTGAGGTGTGGACCTTAGACGACCATTTTCTTCATGGGTTAATCCGCACCAACATGAATAATCTATGACAAACTGCATCTGTTCAGTAACATTTTGTTCTCGGTAGGGCAGATGAGGCCGAACTAGTTCCCAACGAGCAGCAATGCCATCAAGAACCCGTTTATAGGGTTTGCCATTGTCTGTTAACTTAGCAGGATTATGTCGTAATTCATTCACAAAAGAAAATATATTTCGGATAATGGAAAGATTACGGTTTTCCTCTTCCATGGGAGGTTTATTTTTGGGTAAAAATTTCTCTGCTAATTGGTTTGAAAAGTAGGCGGAAATAGGATCTCGGAGATCCTCAGGTATAACGAATTCTATGGTCCCAAGGTCATTTCTTCGGCCAAATATTAGGCCTGTGGCCAAAAGTTCCAGGAGTGATATAGCTAAGCGATCATCACTAGATTGTTGGGTCTCATAGACTTGTCCGTAGTCCCCCGATGAAAAAACAGCTAGAAGAATATTTTTCGATTCCGTTTGCAGATCATCCAGGCATTGCTTTATTGCCCCTGGCTGAAAAGTTTGATCTATTATAGCTCGGACCAAGCGTGCACGGGAAATCATTCCAGGCTGTACTTTCAGTGTCGATGCGATTACTTTGAGATCTCCCATGGGTAAAGCTACAAGGTATTGCTGGTAAATCACTAGAATTATTCCACCTTTTCATTTAACAGTTTAATATAATTAATAAAAACGCCTAATATTGACTAAACTAGATGCACTACAGGACTTTTAATGATTTCTATCCTTTAATTTAAGAAAGCAATCATATGACATCTCCTTTTTAAGTGAGATAGACGCCTTTCTCAAATTTTAAATCGGTTTCTATTGCCCAATTATTCCTTTTTCTTGTAATACAACCTCCATTACATACTGAAGAACTGTTTTATTCTCTCTCCACATTAACCGATTGATACTAGTTGCATCCATGAGAATAGACCGCAACTCATATTTCAAGCAGTTAAAGTCAGGGACTTCTCGAAAATCTTTTAACTAAAGTTAATCCAATTCCAACACATGGCCCAATACCGACAACAAAAAAAATAGTACCTATGCCTACAATGCCCCCTAAAAGCCATCCTGAGATCACTGCTATAAATTCAATAATAGTCCTGATGCTTGGTATTGATAAATTTGTGATCTTTTGCAGACCTACCATCAAGCCATCTCTTGGCCCAGGCCCTAGATTGCAGGCTAAATAAACTCCGCTCCCAAGACCTACAGTTAATATCCCTATGCATGCTTGTAAAATTTTATAAGTTAAAAACTCTGGGTTAGGAATATAGGGAAGGGTTAGGTTTATTGCTGACGCAATAATAATAGCATTGAGGATAGTACCTATCCCTGGAAATTGTTTTAGGGGGATCCATAAGATAAGGATTGCAACACTAATAAAGAAAGTTGCCATTCCTATTGAAAGATTTAATCTTATAGCTAGGCCTTGCGCAAGTACTGTCCAAGGACTCACACCAGAGCTACTACCAATAATTATTGCCTCACCCAACCCAAATATAAAGAGCCCCAAAATTAGCATCAATAAGGTCTTTATTTTTGGCTTAAGGTTAAGTGGAAGCTCTGAGCTCCAGTTTACTAGTGGTACTTCTTTAACTGTAAAAATGTTATTCAAGAATGCCATTTTTCTATAAATCTATTTTGACGATATTAACTTCATACTCTATTCCCACTCCCACAGTAGTGTTTTGTCTAGCTCTTTGTTGACACGGTCTAGATTGGCTGCAGAAATGGGCGTTTTAGGGCGAGCACACATTCCCAATCAATAATCAATATTTTACATACTCTAATTTTAACTTTGTACCTATTTTTCACAATGAATCAATCGGCTGCTTCGTGAAAAAGAATGGTAGAAAGTATCTTTTTATTCCCACTCAATTATCGCAGGTGGAGGTCACCGGCCAAACTTGGACATACTCAATTATGGCTCAGAATTGTGCTCTTGTGCCTGAATATGTTCTGCGGTTTTTGAATCGGCTGATTTCCCCAAATCACTGCTTGTGCGACAAATTGTTGAAACGTTAGACTTTGGGCGTTCATCAACGTGCAATGAAAAAATATCTGGGCGGGAATAGTGACCAGAAACGTCTAGATCATAACGAGCCTCTATAATTGTATTAAGATCAATTTTTGTGCTGATCAACCCTTCCTTATCAAAAAGTGGCTGCGCAAGTATCTCTCCCATAGGTGATATAATCACACTTCCACCACGAATGAGAGGACGATTTGTGGGCCAGTCTTGGAGCGGATCCTTTTCACCATCTGAAGCCGGTAGAAACTGGCAGGAACTTACGACAAAGCATCGGGCCTCGTAAGCAATGTGACGCATGCTGCTTTGCCAAATATCACGTTCATCAACCGTTGGCGCACACCAAATTGAGATATCCTTGGCATACATTGCCGAACGGTAGTGTGGCATGTAATTTTCCCAACAAATCGCGGCACCGAGGCGGCCCGCTTTTGAATCGACAACAGGCATCGTTGAGCCATCCCCTTGCCCCCAAACCAATCGCTCGCTTCCCGTTGGCATCAGTTTGCGGTGTTTTGCGACGAGCCCTTGTTCAGGGTCAAAAAATAAAGCTGAACAAAAAAGCGTTGCTCCAGAGCGTTCTATGACGCCAATAACAAGAGATGCCCCTGTTTCGGCGGAAAGTGAAGCAAGCTCTTGGCATTCTGGCCCCGGGACATCGATTGCATTGTCCCAGTATTGGTGATATTCTTGTCGGCCTTCATCTGTTCGAAAGCCTACCCGTGTTCCAAAATCTGACCCTTTGGGATATCCGCCCAACAAGGCTTCAGGCATCACGACAACATCAGCACCAACAGCCTTTATCTCGTTTGCATAGGATTGAATGGTTTCAAGTGTTGCGGCCTTGCCTGAAGGCCGTGATCCGAGTTGAAGTGCAGAAATGCCGGTAATGTGCTTGATCTCCTTACTTGTACAATTATCCCCACTCTATTGTTGATGGAAGTTTTCCCGAAATATCATAGGGATGTGCCGCTTGCCAAACGCAATAAAAAATAATATGTGCAAATTCTTTAACATGTTCTATTTCTTCATTTGATCACAGGGAATTGATAATGAATTTATTAATTCAGTAAAGTCCGGTTGAAAATTATACTTCCTTTCATTCCATACTTCTTTTGAAATGACACACTCTAAAAAATTTTTTCCATTGATATTTCGAGCCATTGGTCCATCTCTTTTTGCTTCAAATAAATCTTTTTGCATCAATCCTGATTTGTATTGAGTGAAATCATTATTATAGATCCACCATGCCATATGTTTATATGTTGCTATCAAATCTCTATCTTTCTCTTTTATTTCCCCCAAGATCCAGTCATGATATGACAATCCATGGTTATAAAAAAACTCTGCTGAGCGAATAAGCGTCTCCGTCCTCGCTTGATTCTGGGAGTTGAGTGCTATTTTTTGAGTTTGTCTTAGCTCCATCCCCACAAAGATAAGCGACGCTATGATTCCAATTGCGCCAATGGTTTGCCAGTAATTATTTAATTTGTTGATGCCACTCATAGAAAAGATGCTTTTGTTCATACTTTAAATTTTCCCATATAATTAAGTTTTCTCAAGCGACTCTTTCTTTTGCCTCTCGACTCAGCTTTTCCTTTAGTCAATGTGTCAGATAAATCTGGTATTACTGGTAAATCATTCTGATCCTTTAGGTTGCAAAGTTAATTCTACTAATTTTAACGGCATCATGAATTGGTTTAAGAGGAACTAATATCTGCATTTTGCGCGGTTTGTCATTTTCCTGCGTTGTTAGAGATGGGCAAAAACCTAGGGCTGCTCAAAGGGAATAAAGGTAAAATAAGCTGTTTTTGGCATTTTTCATTCCCACTCAATAGTACGCCATATGTAACACATTCATTCTATTGCGTTTTATTTTTACTATGTAAGTACTTTGTAAGTCTTTTCTCATTAATCCAGTACTTAATCTGTCATAAGACGGGCACCTTACCTCGCAGGCCACCACGATCAGCCCGAAACACTTAAGTAATTTCACTCGGTTGAATCAATCCGAAAATGTTTTTAAGTAAAACTCTTGTTGGCAAAAACATGAATTTCTATACGGTTGAAAATTTATTTTTATAAGAAAATCCGATTCTTATAAAAATATCTTTATGATATTAATCCCAATAATACTCACTACTCCAACACATAAAGCAGCTGAAAAACCAACATAAAATGGCTTTATACCTAAACTTCTCAGCGACAACAAATTTGTACTCAAACCAATTGCCGCCATTGCAATTGCTAATGCATATTCTGATATCGATCGAATAAAAATAATCACTCGATTCCAATCGTTATTATCTATAATGCCGAATGCATATTGATTATTTTGAACACCATAGTCCCCAGTCGTTCTTATTATACCCATAATAATAAACCCAAAAATGAATATTGGCATCATTGAAAAAATAGACGGATTATTATCTCCTGACGAACTGCCCTTATTTTTTATATACAGGTAACTTACTACCGGTATTACTATCATCATACTCATATTTCTGACTAATTTTGTGACCGTCGCTACCTCCATCGTTTTTGGAGAATTAAATTGTTCTGCGTAGATTAATCCTGCACCAGCCACTTGAGCTGTCTCGTGGATCGAAGTACCGAGAAATAATCCAACAGCCATCCCATCATTATCGAAAATATATCCCCCAAGAAATGGATAAAGGAGCATCGCAATAACTCCAAATATTGTGATATTTGCAACTGCGTAGGTTACTTCTTCTTTGTCTGCATTTATGGCTGGACTGGTAGCTACAATCGCGGATGCGCCACATATACTTGTCCCAACTGCTATTAAAGATCCCATTTTAGATGATATTTTAAAAATCTTTGCTAGATACCCAACTAATATAATTGAAATAATTATGCATGCTGCAATTAAGGGAATACCAATCATTCCAATCTCTAGTATATCTAAAATTCCCAACCTTATACCGAGGCAAATAATACCAAGCCTTAAAATGATTTTGAGCGAAAAATTTATTCCACTATTAAGAAATTCCGGAATTTTTATAAAATTGCTAATCAATATCCCTATTAGAATCGATAAAATTATTGGCGATACAGGGCTCTTATTTAAATTGAGAATATTGATACCTATATATTGACTCATATAGATACTTATAAACGCAATAATTGCGCTCAATATTATGCCTGGTAGAATATTTATATATCTTAGCATCATAATTATTTTTCACCATAACTTAAAAAATTAGATTTAGAAAGTTGAAATCCTCAAACCCATTTTTTATAAGGGTTTCAGAGCATACCCTCATTCCCACTCAATAGTACCAGGTGGTTTAGAACTTAGGTCATATACGACTCTATTTACTCCTCGTACTTCATTAATGATTCGATTTGAAACTTGAGCCAAAAAATCAGTTGGTAAACGTGCCCAATCCGCTGTCATAAAATCTTGTGTTGTAACTGCTCGAAGTGCCACTACATTTTCGTAGGTTCTAGCGTCACCCATTACACCTACTGTTTTTACGGGGAGTAATACAGCTAGGGCTTGGGAAACTTGATCGTAAAGCCCCTCTTTACGGAGTTCATCTATAAATATTTTATCCGCATCTTGCAGGATCGTAACTTTTTTCTTAGTTACTTCTCCTAATATGCGGATACCTAGACCAGGCCCTGGGAATGGGTGTCGATCAATAATTTCTTTTGGTAGACCAAGCTGTCGACCTACACTGCGTACTTCATCTTTGAAGAGGTTTCGAACTGGTTCCAGCAATTCTAGCTGGAGGTCATCCGGTAATCCTCCAACATTATGATGGGTTTTTATAGTGCTAGCAGGTCCAGCGACTGAGGCACTTTCGATTACATCAGGATACAGAGTACCTTGGGCCAACAAGCTAATATTATCCAGAGATGTCAGTTCACTTTCAAGGACACGAATAAATTCGTCACCAATAATTTTACGCTTCTGTTCTGGATTTTTAACCCCTTTAAGGCGCTTCAGAAACCGCTGTGAGGCATCAACAAAACGAAAGGTTGCATTTATAGTGCGGCGGTATGTGTCTTCAACTTGCCTAGCTTCGTTTTTCCTTAACATGCCGGTATCCACAAAAAGGCATGTTAATTGATTTCCAATAGCTTTAGCTATAAGAGCAGCTACCACAGAAGAATCAACCCCACCACTTACGAAACAGGCAACCCGTCTTCCCTCTACGGTTGACTTAATAGAACTCACAGCTTCCTCAACAAAAGCCTCGGGGGTCCAGTCTTTTTTACAATTACAAATAGAAAAAACAAAGTTCTCAAGAATTTCTCTCCCTTGGACAGTATGATCTACTTCTGGATGAAACTGTACTCCATAAATCTGTAGTTCGGGTTGAGAAACCCCGGCGATATGTCCGTTATCAGAATATGCAATGACTTCAAATTGTAGGGGTGGAGTTTTAAGCTCATCACCATGACTCATCCAGACCGTCATTTGTTGGGGTAAGCTTTGAAACAATGGAGTACGTTTTGTAGTCTGAATAAGAGCACTACCATATTCTCTAGTTTGGGCATTGGCTACTTTACATCCATGGTAATGCCCTATTAACTGTAACCCATAACAAATTCCTAGGATTGGTTTTCCAATTTTAAAAATAAGAGGATCTGGATGAGGTGCTTGATTTCCATACACACTGGAAGGGCCACCAGAAAGGATAATCCCAGAAACATTTCTTTTTGATAATTCAGACGCTGGGGTATCATATGGAAGAACTTCACAGTAAACATGACTTTCCCTTATGCGTCGAGCGATAAGTTGAGTATATTGAGCCCCAAAATCGAGTATGGCTATCCAGTTTGAGTTAATCATAAATGAATTTCAATGGTATTAAAAATATAGTTTAATAATTGTATTAAATTAGAATAGCTAATATAGACTAGTTAGGTTTTTGAGTCCAGCTTAGAAAGTAATTTTTCGAGGATTTCTTCGCCTGATGTAACATTGAGTTCAATATTTAGTTGGATGAGGTGGTTTCTTATTGGATGGTCCTGGATACGGACGGCATCTTTACTTGTTGTTATAATCCAGGAGACACCCATTTTCTGAGCAACAGCCATAGCATTATCTAGATCTGAATGGGAAAATGGGTAATGATCTGGATAAGCCAAAATATTTTGAACACGTCCGCCTAGATTCTGGATAGTTTCAACAAAGGAAGTTGGATTAGCTATCCCACAGAGTACTATTATATCTCTTCCTGATAGCCATTCTAAATAAAATCGGTTTCCACCCGCTAATTGGTTAAGACTAGATGGCCGATAAGTAGTTCTGATTATGTCCAATTTGGGAGAGACTGCAAGAAACCGTTGAGTATTTAAAAGTTTAGAGGCCCCCTGATCTGTTCTAGTTAAAAATAAAATATCAGCTCGTTCGAGAGATGAAAGTGGTTCTCTAAAAGGACCAGCCGGTATTAAATGACAGGCCCGGATGGGAATTGAAGCATCAATTACAACAACATTTATAAGCCTGTTTGTTTTTCTATGCTGGAATCCATCATCTAATAAAAGAACGTTGGCTTTAAAACGTTCGATAGCAATTTGTCCCAATTTTGTTCTGTTAGAACCAACTATAATAGGCGTTTCGGGAAGTACTGAGGCAAGAAAAGCAGGCTCATCTCCAATGTCTTTCCAATTCATCCCGGGTTTTGCTAGTACTATTCCTTTAGTTGTTCGTCCATACCCTCGACTAAGCACAGCGGGTTTGTAACCTGTGGCGATAAGCTTTTCAGTAAGATATTGAACAAGGGGGGTTTTGCCTGCACCACCAACGGTTAGCCCTCCGATGCTAATTACGGGAACTGAAAGGGTGTCACTAACTAATAAACCAGAATCATACAAATTATTACGTAGTCTAATTACGATTCCATAAAGTATAGAAAAGGGCAAAAATAAATAATGCATAAAACGAGATGTTTTAGTCAGGCTAATTGGATTAAATATCCTAAAATAAAATGGCAAAAAGGTTTTTGAGGTATTTAGAGGACATTGGTTCACCGGCTTTAGAATCCACTTATCTACAAAATCTAATGTGTTATTTACAGCTTTATTACTTTTTGTAACAGTTAGGCCAGCGGCGGCCCCAATTCGGTTTCTTTTTTGTTTATTTTGTATAAGATCTAGCCAAGTTTGTGTAAGTTCATTTTGGTTGTGGACAATAATTCCTCCGCCATTTTGTATGAGAGCAATTGCGCTCGCTCGGATGTTTTGTATATGTGGACCAAATAAAACAGGGATGGAACAGGCTGCAGGTTCAAGAACATTATGGCCGCCCAGGGGAACAAGCGTTGCACCAACAAAGGCAATATCAGCAATCGCGTACATTGAGGCAAGTTCACCAATAGTATCTAATATCATTACGTCAAAGAATCCTGGCGGTATATCCCTAATCTTACTTCGTAGACAGTACTTAAGCCTACAGCCTTTCAACTTTTCTTCTATCTTTGGTATTCGATGTAGATGCCGGGGAGCCCAAATCAACTTGGTTTCTGGATGTTTTTTTTGTACCTCTATGAAGGCTAAAAGTACTGTTTCTTCTTCTTCCATGGGTCTGGGACAGCCAGCTATCAGAACCGTTAGCGACTCGGGTAAACTGAATTCTAGACGTAATTGCTCGCGGGAAGGTTTATTTCTTTCTACAGCTAGATCTAATTTTACATTTCCGGTAACTTTAACTCGTTTTGAATTCATTCCAAAGGCAATAAATCGCTCTCCATCAGAAACACTTTGAACGCCAACAGCTGCCAGAGTATTAAGCATATTTCTGAACAAAGGTTTAACGAAACGGTTTCGGCTAATACTTCGGTCCGACATTCGTCCGTTTATAAGGGCAACAGGACAATTATTAATTACAGCCGCATTTAACAAAGATGGCCAGAGTTCTCCTTCAAGAAGAATCAGCGCCCGCGGTTTGATTCTTTTAAAAACATGATTAACTATGAAGGGTATATCCATAGGTACCAAGCCAGAAAAATGAGCTTTGGGAACAAAGTTTTTAACATAATCTAAACCACTGGTAGTCATAGTTGTCACTAGCACAATAAGATTGGGGTGGCGTTCAACAAATTGATCAATAACCGCGGAAATACCAGTGGCTTCACCGACGGAGGCGCAATGTAACCATACTATAGGGTGCCTTTTTCCTTCACTCGAGATCAGAGGAATAAGTCCAAGCCTTTGTCGCATGCCCCAGCGATCTATTATTGCTAAATAGGCTAGAATTGGGGCAATAAAGACAGTTATGACGCATAAGATTATTTTGTAGATTAAAGCCATATCAGAAATTTTTTGACCTATTCTTTGTATTAATTAATACAGGTTATTTTCGGCCACATTCTGTACTTGTAACAATTGATTTTCCAGTAGGAGTCGGTATTGTTCAATATCGGCACCACTAGGAATGGACAAGGGCTTCCCGACTGCAACTACAGCTTTGGAGAATGGTATTGGGATTTGGAAACGGTCCCAACTAGAAAGATTAATTGAGCGACATGAAGCTACAGCGAAAGGGACAATAGGTATTCCAGATCTAGCAGCGATTAAAAGCACTCCTGGTTTTACATGTAAACGAGGACCTCTGGGGCCGTCCACAGTAATTCCCAGATCATCTCCTCCTTGTGCCGCTGATATCATCCGAAATAATGCCCTAGTTCCACCCCTTGTCGATGACCCCCGAACAGTGCAATAGCCCAAGTGTTCGATAGCCCGAGCAATAAATTCACCATCTTTATGCTGACTGATCAAGACCCGTATACCTTGGTTGCGGAAGCAATAAGTAGCGACTAACAATCCCTCATGCCAGAATGCATAGAGCACATTTTGACCATCTTGGCGGACCTTTTGAAGATTTTCTTTCCCAGTAATTTGGATTGAAAGTGATCGACCCAAAAGATTTATAAGCGTGGCACCAACGATTCCAATAAGAGTATGAACAATTCGGGTTATAATCATGTTTTTGAAACCCTACTGGTTAAGATATTTAGAGCTAATTCAGCCACACGCGAGGATGCGCCGGGGGTTCCCAATTTATATTTAACCTGTAATAATTTTTTGGTCATACTGCTACGTTTTTTAGGTTCCATAAGTAGTTCAGTAACAACAGGAGCTATTACTGAAGGTTTAACTTCGTCTTGAAGAAATTCGGGCGCAATACGAGTTCCAGCCACCACATTAACTAGTCCAATATAGGGTATTTTTACCAGTCGTTGAGCAATGAACCATGACAAACGGGACATTCTATAAAGAACAAGTAAAGGGGTGCCAAAAAAAGCAGATTCTAGTGTAGCAGTGCCAGATGTTACTAGTAACACGTCAGAATGTTTCATGATTTCGTAGGTGTCATATGCTACCACAGGAATATCATCTTTCCCCTTTAGATATTCAGCAACGTCAGAATATGAAATTGTCGGAGCAAGTCCAACAATACCCTGAACTTCGGATATACCTTTTTTTACTTCCATCAGGGTATCTAACATCTCAGGCAACATTTTCTTAATCTCCATGATACGACTACCTGGTAAAATTCCAACGATTAGACGGTTTGGATCTAACCCTGCCTGATCACAAAAAACCGACTTGGTTTTTTGGCTCTTAAGAACTTCCAAAATGGGATGCCCAACAAAGAAAACCTTCCCCCCTGCTTTTTTATATAATTCTACTTCAAACGGAAATACTACAGCGATGCAATCAACTAATTTTACTATAGTCTGAATCCGTCGAGCTCTCCAGGCCCATACTTGAGGACTAATATAATAGAGAATGGGGATGTCATATTTTCGTATTTTACGTGCTAGCCTTAAATTAAAATCGGGATAATCAATAAGAATAACCATGTCGGGACGTTGGGAGTTAAGAAAATTATCCAGGTTGCGTAAAACTCGCCGAATTAACGGTAGATGACGAAGTATCTCAGTGAAGCCCATAACAGAAAGCTGCTCGATATGATAAATCAATTTACATCCAGCTTTTTGCATAAGATCTCCACCAACACCAAATATCTCTATGCTTGGTTCTCTTTGCTTAATGGCCGTCACTACGCCGCTTCCATGTAGATCTCCCGATGCTTCACCGGATACGATTAAGATCCTCAATTGAGATTCCTTGTTTTATTTATTACTAATTTTTTTAGCCTCTGTTAGGCTTAATCTTTCCAAGTTAAGTTAGAGTATTTTTTATGAAAACAAAATATTATCATTAATAGGTATATGTTGTAAAACATCAAAGGCCTAGGTTAATCTTTAAAATACACTTTGAGACATTAGATTCGGAGTTTATTTTAAGGTCATCCAAAATCATTTACCCAAGAAGGAGGTCAAAACCCAATGGTTGTTTCTCCAGAGAATAGAGTTTTCATTTTTGTTTCGTTAACAGGGGATGAACAGATTAAGGTTTATGACCAGGATCCTGAAACCGGTTCCTTAAATCTATGTTCAATCAATAATGCCCACGGACCTTCAGGAGCCTTATGTCTCCATCCTAGTCACAAGTTTGTTTATGATGCCCATGTTGAATCAACGAGTCTTGCTTCGTTTAAGCTGAATTGTGGATCAGGTGAACTCAGTCTGATAAATAAGATAGATACAGATATAGGGATTCCTGCACACTTGGCTATCGATAGCCAAGGACGTTTTCTTTTAACCGTTTATTATGGTGGAGGCGGGATAACTGTTCATGGATTGGGCGAAGACGGTTCTATTGGTGACCTGATTCAATATGTGGATACTGGTGAAAAAGCGCATGCTGTAAAAATGTTTTCCAATGATAGATATGTTTTTGTCCCCCACGTCTGTCCTACTAACAAAACCAACCAGTTCCTGTTTAACTCAGAAACCGGTTTCCTCACCGAAAACAATCCTGCAATAGTTTCTCCACCCGACAATTATACAGGGCCACGCCACCTCTGTTTTCGTCCCAAGGGAGATATCGCTTATATTGTTAACGAACAAGGTAATACCGTAACAACTCATAGCTTTGATGAGGGGAATGGGACCCTTGAAAAATTACAGAATATCTCCACATTGCCTGAAACCTACACGAATGGTGGCGCTACAGCTCATATTGAGGTGCATCCAAATGGAAGATGGGCGTATGCATCTAACCGTGGGCACGATAGTATTGTGGGTTTTAATGTGGCCGATGATGGTTATCTTTCTCATTTCATCCATGTTCCAGTTCCATCTAGTCCGAGGTCCTTTAATATCGATCCTAGTGGGAGGTATTTGTACTGCGCTGGGGAATCTGTTGGTATTATGACCGCATATCTTATTAACCAGACTAATGGGCATTTGGATCCGATAAAAGATTATTCTGTTGGTGATAAACCATTCTGGGTGATGGCGACTACCTTGTTGTAAGAGAAAACAGTTGATTAACCCTTACAAGAAAATAACGCTATTATGGATACATCAAATCCTAATAAAAGACTTGGATATCAAGTGGCCAAAGTGTCATGCTCTGATGGAAGAAGATTTTAAGTGATATATAGGTGATATAAAGGGGAATATAAGTAAGAAAATTTACTTAACTTTTAACCAATCCCAGAAACTATTCTTTCGTTTTTTGGTGGTATCCTCCAAAACATCTTTTGAGATATATAATGTTGGCATCAGATTCAGCATTTGGTTGCCCCGCCATGCTTTGTAACCCCATTTATTAGCTTCGAGGGCAGCGCCCTTGACATATGGGCGCCACATTTCATTAATGATAACATGCCAAAGAAAGATTCCACCAACATCACTAACCAGAATTTCTTCTGCTTCTCGATACAATGACATTCGTTGTTTCGGGTTTCCTACTAATACATTTGCTCTAAGAACCAACTCTTCATACCGTTTATTATGCCAGGGATGTCTTCCGTTTGATAACCAAAGGGTAAGCAAGTTGCTTGCATCAACATAATCGTATCGGTAGGGAATCAGGGCTAGGGTAATTTCCTTAGAATTCAAAGTTTCAGTAAATACTTTCCTTTCGACGTTTCGTACTCCGACTTTAATATTAAGGTTTTGTTGTAGCATAGCTTGTATAGCCTCAGCAGCGGTATTAATTACCATTGGTTCACCTCGTAGCCACATATTGACAACTGGGAACCCTTTACCATTAGGATATCCAGCTTCGGCAAGACGCTTTCGGGCTATGATTGGGTCGAAACGTTGAAGGCTTGATAGTTCTTTCGTATTAGCAGCCGGAAAACCAGGAGGTAACATGGACGAAGCAGGCAATGCGATATTGCGGAGAGCAGAATTCATAAGCGCTTTAGAATCTATAGCATAGCTAAATGCTTGCCGCACTCTTAAGTCGTTAAAGGGAGGGTTATATGTATCCATCATTAAGTAATAGGTCAAAAAGTCGACGTATGAGTTTAAATGGCTTTTTAGTGCTGGATTAGAAATCACTCGGTTGATCTCGGCTTGGTTATTCAGCATAATGTAGTCAACTTCTCCCGCCTCGTAGGCGGCTAGATAAGGAGGTTCAGCAACAGCGTTAAAAAGGCGGGCAGTTATACTCTCTAGGTAGGGTTGATTGGGTCCTTTATAGGTGGGGTTAGGTTCTAAAACTATGCGGTCATTAATAGCCCATTCTTTTAGACGGAATGGACCATTCCCGATATGCGTTTCTGGTTTTGTCGACCACGCGGCTCCATATTTTTCAAATTGATGCTTAGGAGTCACCCAGCTATAATTTAGTAGTTCTGGCGTATAGGGTGTGGGAAACGTAGTGGTAAAGGCAATAGTATGAGAGTCAATCGCCTTGACCCCAAGAGAATCTAGGGGCATTTTCCCTGCTACAACCTCTCCCCAGTTCCGAATGGGGCGATAATACCATTCGAAATCAAACCCAGTTTTAGGATCCGCCCATCTCAGAAACGAATCTTCATAGTCATATGCAGTGACAGGCCGCCCATCACCAAAAACTAAATCTTTTTGTAGATGAAAAATCCAAGTGTATCCATCTTCTGTTACTTCCCAATGAGTTGCTGCTGCTGGCTCCAGGTTGAAATTTCGATCGACCCGTGTAAGTGGTTCGTTGGTCATCGCAAAGCCAAACACTTTCTGATAAGATGACGTCGCTCTGTCCATATAACGATTGTTTAATTCGAAGAGGCGAAGATGCTGGTAGGCAGGTGGCGCAGCATCCTTAGGCAATACCATACCAATCGAGTTTTGGAGAGATCGCTGTGTTGGGTTTACCTGACCAGTAATCCTAGTGGGTAGACCTACAGTGAAAATAATTACTGCTGCTGTAGTAATTAGTAAGTTCCTTTTGGTGTGATTAAATTTCATAAAACCGATCCGGTTTATAGTGTCTAGGTGAAAACTTAGATTTATTCCAATAAGTTGGTTTATAACTATCGAGAAGAATTGTCTGCTATATAGAGTGTTGTCATTAAGTCTAGCATTTGGTTTCCTCGCCAAGCTTTATATCCCCATTGATTAGGTTCTATAGCTTCTCCACGGATGTAGGGTTGCCAAATCTCATTAACCAAATCATGCCAGAGGAAAATTCCTCCAACATCTTGAACCAAGATTTCTTCAGCTTCTTGATACAGTTCTAGGCGACGCTTTGGTTTACCTGTCAGCATGTTGGCACGCCCCACAAGGTTCTCAAAGCCAGTATGGTGCCAGGGATGTCGCCCTCTAGATAGCCATATATTAAGGAGGTTGCTGGGGTCTATGTAATCCCACCCGTATGCAATCATCGAAAATTGAATTTTTTTCGCATTTAAAGCTTCTGTATATACTTTCCGTTCTACATAGTGGACGATCACCTCAATATTGAGATTTTGTTTAAGCATTGCTTGTATAGCTACGGCCGCGGTTTTTTTTTGGTAGGCTTCTCCTCTTAGCCACATTTCTATAACTGGAAATCCCTGACCATCAGGATAGCCAGCATCAGCTAGTAGCACTCTTGCTCTTTCTGGATCGTAAGCTTGGAAGGGACTATAGTATTTAGGCCTTCCGGCAGGGAAGCCGGGTGGAATCATTGAGGTAGCTGCAACAGCAAGATCCTTAAGGGCAGATTTTATTATACCCTGCTGATCAATAGCATGAGCTAGAGCTTTTCGAACCCGTAAATCACTAAAGGGGAGGCTACGGGTGTCCATCATAAGATAATATGTTGTAAAATTTGTATAGGTGTTTAAGTGACGCCTAAGTTTAGAATCTGATTTAACCCGATTAATTTCAGCAGGATTATTAAGGAGAACATAATCGACTTCCCCACTCTCGTAAGATGAGAGAAAAGGAGGTTGAGCCGCGGCATTATATAAAAAGGCTGTTATCTTCTCCAGATAAGGGGTACTTGGTCCGTTATATGTTGGACTAGGTTCAAGTATGATTTGGTGGTTAACTGTCCATTTTTTAAGTTTGTAAGGCCCATTCCCAATATGAGTTTCAGGTCGAGTGGACCACTCTGGGCCGTACTTTTCGAATTGGTGAGTTGGAGTTACCCAACTATAATTTAATAACAGAGGAGCGAAAGGAGCAGGCTGTGTAGTAGTAAAAGCCAGGGTAAATGGATCTAATGCCTTGACCCCTAGCGAATCTAGCGGCATCTGACCAGCTACAACTTCTCCCCAGTTCCGAATAGATCGATAATACCATTCAAAATCGAATCCTGTTTTAGGATTGGCCCATCTATGGAAAGTATCTTCATAGTCGTAGGCAGTAACAGGTTTTCCATCACCAAAAATCATGTTTTTACGAAGATGGAAAACCCAAACGTGACCATCATCACTAACTTCCCAATTTTTAGCAGCAGCAGGAACAAGATTGAAGTCCCGATCAACTCTTGTAAGCGGTTCATTAGTAATTGCAAATCCAAATGATTTCTGATAAGAAGACGTAGCTCGATCCATGTATCGGTTATTAAGTTCGAAAGTGCGTAAGTTTTGTTTAGAAGGAGGAACAGCATCTTCGGGTAGGGTCACACCAACAGAATTAATCTGGCCCCCTGATTCAGCAGATTCCTCAGATTTTAGAGTTTCATTAAGAATAAGAAGAGAAATAAGACA
Source organism: uncultured Gemmatimonadota bacterium (assembly GCA_964593235.1). Taxonomy (GTDB): domain Bacteria; phylum JAAXHH01; class JAAXHH01; order JAAXHH01; family JAAXHH01; genus JAAXHH01. The sequence goes on from CAZQGS010000048.1 coordinate 220,153, forward strand.
AAATAGAAGGATGTGTAAACGCATTATTACCTCTATCTATCGTATAGGCTCGACAGGTTTTCTATACAGTTTTTCTAAAATTTCAGTAAATTGGAGCGGGCTTACTCCTACACCGTTTACATTGACGGTCCAGTGTAGGTGAGCAGCTGTAACTCGACCGGTAGATCCAGAGAGACCGAGTATTTGACCTTGGTTAACTATGTCACCTTTTTTGACATATAATTTGCTCATGTGGGAGTATCCGGTGTGAATTCCCATGCCATGTTCCAGAAGAACATGATTACCAGCATAGAAAAGGTTTTGAGCTAGTTTAACTATACCTGCTTGAGCGGCTTTAATAGACGTTCCTTCATATGCACGTAGATCAAGGCCTCCATGATAGCTTCTTAACTGTCCATTGAACAACCGACGGGTTCCGTAGGGACTTGTTATAGTTCTCTTGTCTACGGGATCACTAAAGGTATTAGCCATAGTAGTTGTAGCTTGAATTGGTTCATACGCTCTGGCTATCATTTTTCTTTCTCGAGATATACGCTGATAATCAGATGCTGATGGTGTAACCCTATTTTGGGGGACTCCTTTGATTTGTTCAGACCGATAAGGTCCCGCAATTATTTTGAACGGGAGTTCTTGAGCAAAAACACGGTCACTTTCGGTCCACTCCACTAATATACTATCATCGGTTGCCGTAGAATTATAGGGTATACCTATTAGGGCAAATAGGATGTTCTCAGATTGGGTGGGATGAGGGTATAGTTGGAGAGGAATATCCCCTTTTGCTAGAGTTAGATCCGTAATCAAGGTAATTGATAATTTTTCCGGTGTTTGACTTTCCTTTAAAAAACATTCCAGTAAGAGAGTATAGCCATTAGGTATTTCTAGATCAGACAGGCGAAAAGTAAGTGCCTCAGATATTGGATAAGACCGGTCAGCGTCAAAGAATGAATCGATTGCCAAACCACATACGATTAGAAGAACTATTATAAAAAGACGCATGAAAAGTAGGCTCTGAATTAAACCCTAGATAGATTAGGAACATTATTTTGAAATTGGTAAATTCATAATACCATCGCTATCGTTATGAAACCAGTATTTTACTCAGGTGGGTATTAAAACGAAAGCATATTTTACCAATTAGACACTTAAAGGGTTTACAAGCTAATAGGACGATTTCCCGTTTTGTACTAGGTGCTTTTGTGCAACAAAAAAGTGTATTTTGGGGGACATTAATATTAATGAACTAGATCAATATTGAGCCTCTCCGATTTAACCCCAGCGATATTCTGGAGGGTCAAAAACAAATCCATGAAAAAAGGCGCGCTGTTCAGGTGTTAGTTTTTCCAAAAAATTCTTATTATACCTCCATTGTTCCGCACATGCTAGCATCCATGGATGTTCGTAGCCGTAGTAAAGAATTACCCGTTTACCACCCTGTCGAGTAAACGGTCCAGCTGAGTGCCATAGGGCATTATGAAACAATACTGCTGTACCTGGTTGCCCACAAATCTGGACGGTCCCCGCTGTACTCTCCTCTAAATCTGGTTGTTCCAAAGCTCTATGACTACCCGGCAATAAAGTTAGGTTCCCTTGATCAGGTTCACTCATATCACTAAGGAAATAACCTATTTTCAATTGTAGGAGAGGGATGAACGGTTGAAGGTTTCTAAAGCCGTTCTGAATCCCGTCGATGTGCCAACCTTTACCGTGATAATCCTCAGGTTCATTTTCAAAGATAACATCGGTAGAGTGAAGATGTGGCATTTCATTAAAAAGACCCCGTATGTATGGCATCATTTGATCATAGCTAAGGAGATCAAGAAAAAGAGGATCTTCATCTAGAAGGTGCATTATTCGGGCATTGGAATTGGTAAATTTATCAGGGAATGCCGGCTGGTGGGCCCGTTTGTACCCAGGGTTTTTTCTACGCTCGATGGCTTGAACCACTGCAGTGGTCAGTAATTCAAGTAGTTCTAGGGGCAAAAACTTGTCTAGCACTAAATACCCATTAGTATCGAAGAAAAACCGTTCAGCATCCGTAGGGTGGTCGGTCAAAATAGTAATCCTTTTACTAATGTTTTAGAGACTGGTATATTTTAGATAATCATAATAACAGCAATTCTCTTTCGTCAAGACTATTCTAATCGTTTGATGGTGGACAAAAATTGAGATCTTCCATAATAATAAGTTGCCGTTCCATCAATCTATTTGTTCATTAAAGTCTTTCTGTAGGTGAATAAATAACTTGGTAAGTTAAGCCGGAGGTGAAAAATGATTTATGACGGTCATGCTTATTGTTTCCCTACTCCTCAAAACATTGGTGGTTTTGAAGATCGTACGGAGTTCTGGCGCCATTTACAGTTATTTATGGCACAGGCCCGACAACAACCTACTTGGCGATCCAGTGATGGCGGTTTAGCTGATTCAAAAGGACTTTACGATCCTTCTCAGCCTTGGTCTTTCGATGGTCTTAAAAATGTTAACTTTCGGACTCGAGATTATGGGTTAGTTGAGTGGAAGATAGGATCAGAGTACTATGTCAAGCAGGCCCTGCCACCGTTTATACAGGACTTTTCTTTCTCAGCGGAAAATCTAATCGCAGAGATGGATTATGCAGGTATTGATAAGGCTTTACTCCATCGAACTCCCTATATGGGCCTTGACGATAAATTTATAGCAGATTGTTGTCGCCGCTATCCCAAACGTATTCGAGGGTTAGTTCAGGTGCCGGAATGGTGGCTTCCAAGTAGGTTGGATGAAGCTATTAGTAAACTAGATTATGGAATTAATATCTGCGGACTTGCTGGTCTCCAGTTTGCACCATTCCATCGACATCTATATAATCTTTCATCGCAATGGACAAGTACTGATTTTGACCCGTTTTGGACTTTTGCTGCAGAATTAGAAATCCCAATATTTTTTACGTTAGGAGCCGTTGGGTCACTAGATGAGTACCTAGAAGAATGTCGTATCCTGCGTTGCTGGCTAGATCGATTCCCCGACATCCAAGTAATTATGACTCATGGGTTTCCGTGGCGTATGTTTGCTCATGACAATAGCTTTGATATTCCAGAATCAGTTTATTCAGCAATGCCGATTGACAACCCTAATTTCCACATACAAATTCTTTTTGCTGTTTTTATGCAATCGGAGTGGGATTATCCTATGGCTCAGGTCCAGCCCGTTCTTGAAAAAATGGTCGAACATTTTGGTGCACACCGTATTTTGTGGGGTAGCGATATTCCGATAGTATTGTTACACTGGACTTATCGTCAAAGCCTAGATTACATACGAAATTATTGCCCGTTTCTTCAAGAGGCGGAAATGGATAATATATTAGGGGAAAATATGGAGAAACTTATAGGGTAGTGCTTCGGTTATTTTACTAGTTAGCCAAACAATTTGTTAGGGGGGTTCTTGCTCTGCCCTTTGATCTGTATGGGAGATAAAGATTTTGAACTAGAATCCAAGCTTTTTTACCACTTTTGATGAGGGAGTCTAAAAGGATGGTTAGTAATAAAGATCTATTGGATACACCTTATGATGATGTTAGACATTTTAGTACTTTATACCAAGCAGTACCTAGACAGTTTGGTTTTAGAGCAAAAGATAATTTAGAACTGGTTAAATGGCAAACTGCCTTCAGAACAAAGCTTGAAGAAGTCATCGGACTTCGAAATATAGAGTCAGATTTAGTGGGGTATACTCCTGTTGCTGAACGTTTAGAATCAAAGGACATGGGTAGTCATACAAGAGAATTTTGGTATCTTTGGGTGGAACCCACTGTCCCATTGCCATTTTATCTCTTGCTTCCTCCTCAAACAGTTTATGGTGCTAGGGACCCAAGGGGACAAGCACAGGAAAAAAAGCTTCCTTTAGTTTTGGTGCCCCACGGCCATAATCATCCACACATTTATGTTGGCATTTCTAATGATAAAAATGAAGAAGCTCATATGTTAGAGGGAGAACGCGATATTGCAAGGCAAGCAGCTGCCGAAGAAGGATACATAACTATAGCACCAACAGCACGTGGGTTTGGAGAAACACGAACTTTTCAACATCGGGAAGCTGGCAAGATATCATCATGTCGTGATCTTCTCGTCCATGATTTATTGGTTGGACGCACCCCCATCGGAGATCGAGTATGGGATATTATGCGTTTGATCGACTGGGCAACTTTCAATCTGCCAGTAGACAATAATCGCATTGGTATTACCGGAAATTCGGGTGGTGGAACGATATCCCTTTTTGCGGCAGCCTGTGATACACGAATAGGGGTTTCAATGCCAGGGTGTTATTTCTGTACGTTTGTTGGAAGTATTGGAACCATACACCACTGTGAATGTAATTACATTCCTGGCTTGTTAAGATTAGGCGAAATGCATGATATTGCTGGGTTGATTGCTCCTCGCCCTTTTTGTGCTATTGCTGGTCAGGAAGATCCCATTTTCCCTATTGATCAAGTCAAAAAATCTTTCTCCTGTCTAAAAGAAATTTACAAAATAGCAGGAGCTTCAGATAAATGTCAACTTTCAATAGGCGATGGAGGGCACCGATATTATAAGAATCCAGCATGGGCCTTTATGCAACGCCACTTGGGTGATCTGGCAATATGATTCTGTGATATGTGGGAGATTTTACTTGATTATCTTTGCATAAATTACTAGACCATTCGTCAAAAACCCTTGACTATAGACCGCCAGACTATCTTTAGTTAGGTCAGATAGATATTATAATTAAGTACTGTACCTAGCCCTTGGGAGTGAGAGATGGAACGCGTAACGGTAAAAACAACAAATGCGGATGAGGAAATAGGTTTCATGGACATTTCCGAAACTGATTTTCATACTATGAACACGAGTCAACGGATTCAACAATTGGAAGTCGAGGGGTACGTTTTATTACCCGATATGTTAGATTCAGGACAAATTAGTCGATTAAAAAAAGAATTAGCCTGTATTCCAATGGAGTGTAAGGATTATAGTGAATGTCAAACATATTGTCTGGAGGCTCAGTGGCGTAGTTCAGCCATGGCTGAACTAATAGGACATCCTCCGATGATAGATTTCCTTACAGCTTTAATGGGACCTGACATAGTGTTTACTCGGGGTTTGTTTACTAGAACCCTTCCGGGATCACCACCTATTTCAATGCATACCGATGGACAACCTTATGGGTCATCTATTTTCAGTTACGAAGGTAGTTCCCCAAGATTAGTTAGGGTACTTTACTATCTGGATGATTTGCCACCTAAAAGAGCTCCATTCAGGATAGTACCCCGCTCCCACCTTTCCTTTCATGCTGATGCTAATCCTTATGTTCGTTACAAATCTCATCCGCAGGAAATTACTATCTGTGCCAAGGCAGGATCAGCGCTTATTATACCTAAAGATGTTTTTCACGGAACTCATCCTAATCGTGATGTTCTACCTCGTGAACTTATACAATTTGGTTATCGTCCCGCATGGTCTGGTCCTGTCCAACCTATGGAAGAATGGGATCCAGAAGACGTTGCTGCGGCCCCCGTTCAGGCACAAAAATTTTTGAAAAGTGTCAATACTACCGGAATGGAATGGCAACAGCCCCACAAGCCTGTGGGTATGGAGAGTAGTGCTGTGGGGATAAACCCAGATCGTTGGGGGAAATAAATACTTGGCAGGGAACAAATTATGGCTAATATAATGGGCAATCAACGGATAACAAGATGGGAGTGTCCGGTGAACAAAATAGAATATAGGCTCCTGTCAAATCTATGGAAGAGTATATGAAAGCTGCGGTAATGGAAACTTTTGGTTTACCCCTTGAAATTCGAGAGGTTCCCGATCCAGTTCCATCTGAGGATGGGGTGGTTATAGAAGTTAAAGCTAATGGGATTTGTCGGAGTGACTGGCATGGATGGATGGGCCATGATCCGTCTATACAGTTACCCCATGTCCCAGGACACGAATTTGCTGGAGTAGTAGTCGAAAAGGGACGACAGGTAAAAAATTGGCAGGTTGGCGACAGAGTAACTGCTCCATTCTGTGCTGGCTGTGGTATCTGTCGGCAATGCCAGGCGGGTAACCATCATATTTGTGATAACGAATACCAACCTGGATTTACTGGTTGGGGTGCATTCGCTGGTTATGTGGCTATGCCTTATGCCGATGCAAATCTTGTACAGTTGCCTGAGGAATTAGGTTTTGTCGAAGCAGCTAGCTTGGGCTGTAGATTTATGACAGCTTTTCGTGGTGTGGTTGATCAAGGTAAAGTCAGTGGTGGCGATTGGGTAGCAATCCATGGTTGTGGGGGAGTAGGGCTTTCTGCAACTATGATAGCAAATGCTTTAGGTGCGATAGTTATATCGGTTGATATAGATGATACTAGCTTGGAATTAGCTCGTAAATTTGGTGCTCGATTAACGATAAATGGGAAGAAAAGTTCTGATGTTGTTAAAGAGATAGTTGAATTAAGTGGAGGGGGTACACAAGTATCAATTGATGCTCTTGGTAGCAAAATTACGAGTCGCAATTCGGTAAGATGCTTGAGGAAAGGAGGCCGCCATGTTCAAATAGGGTTAACTCTGGCTGAAGATGCGGATGTCTCCATTCCAATGAATGAAGTAATTGCACGAGAACTAGAGATTGTTGGAAGTCATGGGATGCCTTCATATCGCTATATAGATCTGTTAAGAATGATTACAGCTGGGGTACTTTCCCCTGGCGATCTTGTCAGTAAAACCGTTTCTCTTGAAGAGGCGAGTACTGAACTTGAAGGCATGGGGAAATTTAAACAGAAGGGTGTAACGGTAATTGACCGTTTCTAAATAATAATAAAACTCTAACACCGGTTGAAGGATTAAGGGGAAATGATTTATTAATCCGAATCACCTAGCTTGTTAGGACAAATTGCAGACTTATAATTCAGTTCTAATGGTGGTGATGTATGCCTGAGTTATGCGTATTATGGTAATGGTGGCCAAGAAGATCCGATCCAAAGTCGTTACTTGGGTTGCGCCATACTGAATGTATATGGTTAGCGTCATTTTGGACGTTATCGTATTCCACGAGAAATCGTCCTGATTGTAGTCGATAGTAGTGAGGTTGACAGGGGGTTATACCTCCAGCCCACGCTAAATGGACATCATCCAATCCATTTTCCTCTAACAAATTATATTCGCTTTCAGCAATTGCATCTGGCATCCTCTGTATATATTGCCCAATAAGATTGGTCAATATTTCTTTCTGCGATTCGTTCATTTTTATACCGGCAAGACCCTTGGGAGAAATTGTATATCGTACGGTATCATATAGGACACTTGTGCGGTTAAGGCGGTCCGGTTTTTCGGAGTTCTCTCGGATAAAACTTTGGTTAACAGTGACAATATCTCCTGGTGGAACTGGTGAAATTATCGCATGATGCTGTTGTTCTTCATTCAGGTTGTGCATTAGTTCCCGAGCGAGGTTTTCCACATTACCCAGAGGCCGAAGATAGCCGACATTATTTAAAGCTGCTGAAGCTGGATTTGCACCAAAAAAGAACGGTGTTGGAGCTACAATTTGATCACCTATCATGGTATAGTTGATTGAAATATGGTGGCCTTCAAATTTCCATCCCCAGGGGTCTTTTTCAGACGGACTTCCAAACAAAGAAATATAGTAGTCTCCTGTATCTCTCCAATTATTTGAGGACCAGTTTTCACGGGCATCTAATGCTGTTTCTAAACCCATTATAGTGGTTGTCGTCACATAACCTGAGCCACTTAGGCCAGATGCAACAAGTTTATGAGCACAGCGGCGTTGATGTTTATCCATCTCTCCTAGTGGGAGTCCTTGTCTTGCTAGCGGAATATAGTCCCAGAAGGTTCGATTATCGACATCTTCAAATGGGAAAAAAGCTTTTTTACGCTGCTCTGCTGAGAGAGCTTCGGACAAAACAATAGCAGATTCGCCCATTTTCTGAATAAGGCAACGAATACTCTTATTAGTTAGTATAGTGTCATTATCATTACTCATTTTTTTCTCCACTGACATACAAATTAGAGTTGGGGTGCCTGAAGCATCAATTTAAGTCTGGAAAACGAAGAAATTTCTGTGCTGTTTCACCCATGATCAAGTTATAGTCTTGGATGTTGATGTCTGGAAGTGTTTTTTTGATAAGCTGAGTCAACTTATCATAGCCGGGTGTCTTATATATCCAAGGGAAATCAGTAGCCCACATTAACCGGTTTGCTCCAAATCTATCAAGTAAGTTTTGATGCCAACCTGATAGATCTGGATAAGGATAGGGGGTTTTACTAAAGGCATAATGACCAGAAAGATGTAAGACCACATTTTCAAAGGTACTAAGACGATGAGTAGTATGAAAAGCTGGATTATATTTTGGTGTTTCAACTTTTGGACGTCCCCAACTATCTAGGGTGAATTTGCCAATGCCAGGACATATACCCAGGTGATTAAGCACTACCCGGACCTGTGGAAAGGCATCGACAAGGTATGCAATCAAATGTGCTTCCGAAGCCCCGACATATAACCAGAGGACCAGATCCTTTTCGGCTGCGTATTTCCAAATAGGGTAAGTTTTAAAAGTACGAACATCTACGGAGTCAAATGGATCCGTTGGTCCACCAATCATATTAAGTCGGAAACCCACAATGCCAGTTCCATCTGTTAGTTGATCCATATGTTTCTCTGGTTTCCCATAGTTCGCCTCAGGTATAAGACCAATCCCTAGGAAATGATTAGGGTAAGTTCTAAGGCAGTGCAGAAGATAAGCATGGTGGGGGAAGTCTGTGCCTCCAATCTGAACTAGCATGGCCTGGTCTATCGCTGCTACGGACATATACCTCATAAGCTTCTCAACTGATTCCTCTCGATCAGCAGGCATATTGGTGTTAATTTCCCTGGGGAATTCTGGAGTTGCTTTAGCGAATACATGGCCATGTGCATCTATAAGTGGCATTTGTTACCCTTGTTTAAGACATCCCAAAAAGTTTAAGGCGATCAGGTGTGTTAAGAAAGTGAGCGATAGATTCATAATTTTTACTATCAATTCTTCCTGGTGTTTTTCTTTCATAGGTAAGAATTATAGATTTTCTCGGAATATTAGTGCGGTTTTCCATAGCAACATGCCAACCATAGGTATTAAACATAATAGCTGTTCCGGCTTTCCCGGGAAATTTTTTATGACCTGGCATAGCTTCTAGTTTTCTAACTCTAGGATATGGCCCTGCCCCAGGCTTGTGGCTTCCAGGAATATAACAAAATTCACCAGCTCCTGGTTCGACGTCATTTACATAGATCTGAACCTTGATATGGAGAGGATGATCGGGAGGTACATCGGGATGCCAATCCGTATAACTTAATGGCCATATTGGCGTAGTACGGACTTGTTCCCCGATAAATATTGGCTGATTTTCGGTAAGTACCTTAACGTAATTGAAGTAGTATGGTTGGTCAAGAATATCGATAAAAATGGGGTCTTTGTCCAAAACGTTTGGAATATCATAATAGGTAGCAGTAAGTTGACCTTTGGAAACCTCATCTAACCAAGCTTCCTTACACTTGGTAGCCCAATAATCAAAAGTATTCTGAAGTCTTTGGAGCATCCCGGCTGGGATAGCATCTTCAAAAACGAGGTAACCTTGCTCTTCCCATTGTTTTAATTCTCCCGGTTCGGGTTGCTTGACTTCTATCATTATCGGCCCTCTGCTTTTAAATCAGGTCTAATGGGTAGCTTTTATATTTCAAAATCAATATAAAAAATAAGAAATTGTCAAGTTTAGCAGTGTATGGGCAGTCTTATTTATTCCTTGCCTAAGTTTTCAGCCTTGTTCTATCTTTATGACGATTATATATCGAGAAAGGAGTAGGTTTTGAAAATTGATATGGTAGAACCGCTATCGATCCCTGATTTGAAAGTAATACGATTCACCAGATACATCGATCATCGGGGATATTTTACTGAGTCGTACAGGTCGACCAATTTTTTACATCATCCTAAGACAAAGTTCCTTAATAATGTAAGGTTTGTTCAAATTAATGAAAGTTTTTCAGAAGCTTTTGTAGTTCGAGGACTTCATTTTCAATGGGAACCGTACGTTGGAAAATTGGTGCGAGCTATTCGAGGGAAGGTTATTGATTTAGCATTAGATATTCGGCCAAACTCGCCCACCTTAGGCAAGATCATAACTAGGGATATATCCGAAATTCCAGAAGCTGACTATGGAGAATGGATTTGGGTTCCACCCGGATTCGCTCATGGGTTTTTCTGCACTACTGATTGTATTCTGGAATATCTCTGCAGTGCAGAATACAATCCTTCGAATGAGGCCGGTATCTCTCCAATTGCATCTGACATTGACTGGTCATTATGTGACCCGGAGCATAAGCGTATGTTCGATATTATTGTTGAAAGTAAAGTTATTATTTCTGAAAAAGATAAGGAAGCGGGTTCTTTACATGATTGGCTCGTTGATGAGCGTTCTATAAACTTCAATTTTGACTCAAGACCACACCCTTAAATATCTAAAGGTATATCTTAGTAATGAAACCTTTGCTTTTTCCGACGCTCAGCTTCATAACCTTCACGAAGCTTTCCCGTGATTGGGTCATTGCTCGCCTCAGCTGATGCAATATCCCACCACATGTTAGAAGGAGGTAGGTAGCGGTGCTTCTCAGTTTCACAAATAATTACACAGGCCCTTAATTCAGTGCGGGCTTCTTTGAGAGCGCTAGATAGTTCTGTCGGTGTTTTAACATGCCAAGCACGGGCCCCAAAGCTTTCAGCATTTCGTTTATAGTCTATTTGTAAATAATTCCCTTCAAGGAGGCCCGAATCATCATCTCGAGCCCGAAATTCGTTTCCAAAAGAATGACCGGCACGTGCCATCTGAAGGGCCCGGATGATTTGATATCCATGGTTTTCAGAGATTATTACAGTGATCTTGAGATTTTCCTGCATAGCTGTCATCAGTTCTGTAGGGTTCATGAGGTAGGTTCCGTCACCAATATACACGAAAATTTCATTGTGTTTACCAGACATACGGGTCCCTAAGCCAGCTGGAATTTCCCAACCCATACACGAAAAACCAAATTCTAGATAGCAAGTTGCTCCATCCATCACGTTCCAGAGCCGATGAAGATCACCTGGTGGGGTTCCCGCTGCTGCAATTACGCAATCGCCCTGCCTAGCTTCTTGATTTAGGGTTTGAATAAGTTGTGCTTGGCTCATAGCCTCACCCGGATGATCGATATAGATCTTTTCCTGGAGTGTTTTATCAAAGGCCTTCTTGTAGTTTTCTACTTCTATTCTGTAGGATTCATCCGGAGCTATTCCAGCCTCCTGTGCAGCCGAAATCAAGGACTTTAATGCTTCTCTAGCATCTGCGATAATTGGTAAAGCTCCCTGTTTATAAGCATCATGCCCAGCAACGTTGATACCAATAAATTTAACATCTGGATGTTGAAATGCTGACTGAGATCCAGTAGTAACATCGGTTAGCCTCGTTCCAATAGCGATAATCAAGTCTGCTTCAGCAGCAATCTGTGTACCAAAAGGTGTCCCAGCTATACCAAAACCTCCTATCGCCCAAGAGGTTGGTTTTCGTAAGGACCCTTTACCACTAAATGTTTCCCCTACCGGTATTCCACAGGTATCGGAAAATATTGCTAGGGCATCCCAGGCTTCTGAATAGTGTATACCGCCACCGGCGATGATCATAGGTCTCCGTGAGGATTTTAAGAGTTGGATTGCTTCAGTAATACTAGTCTGTGTTGGTTCTCTCCGATCGATCCGCCAAATCTGCTTTTCAAAAAAATGCTTCGGGTAATCATAAGCATGAGCCTGGACATCCTGGGGCAACGAAATTGTCACTGTGCCGGTTTCTACTGGATCTGAGAGGACACGCATGGCTTCTGGAAGAGCTGTTAGTAGCTGCTCAGGACGAGATATCCTGTCAAAAAAACGACTAACAGGGCGTAAGCAATCATTGACGCTAACATCTCCCGATATTGGATGCTCAAGTTGCTGAAGTACTGGGCCTTGATGCCGGTTGGCATAGTAGTCTGATGGAAGGAGGAGAACAGGCAGGCGATTAATAGTAGCAGTCGCAGCACCAGTTACCATATTAGTTGAACCCGGGCCGATTGAAGCGGTACAAGCTATAAGTGCCAAGCGATTATTTACTTTGGCGAATCCAGATGCAGAATGTACCATAGATTGCTCATTGCAGGGTTGATGATATGGCAAATCTTGACCATATTCGAAAAGGGCTTGTCCTAAACCTGCTACATTCCCATGGCCAAATATTCCAAATATAGCAGGGATAAAACGCCTTTCTTTACTATCTCGTTCACTATATTGCACTGCAAGAAATTTAACTACTGCTTGGGCTGTAGTTAAACAGACCTTATCATGGGGGTAACCCTTGCTCATTCGTTAGACTCCTTCAGTTTGACAGCAGAGTTTAAACAATGGTCTGGACAGTTTCCCAGTGATCGGTTGACCAAGAACGTTCGACTGCTGCCAGGACATAAGCGACAGCCAGTGCTTCTTGAAAGCCTGGCTTGCCCTGTTTTCTTGTAGCAATAGATTGTAGGAAATGGTAGGTTTCCAAAGTTTTGAGGTCATCATAACCAAGTCCGACTGCTGGTCCAGGATTAAAATGAGCGTGACCAGGGTATTCTGGGCCACTTTTTAGCGTCACAAATCCGTCGGCAGAAGAGTCGACCCTAAATAATTCTAGCTCGTTCATTCGTTCAAAATCCCATCGAATAGCTCCCTTTGTTCCATGAAGCTCAAAAGCCATCTGAGATTTTATTCCCTGAATGATCCTGCAAGCTTCAAATGAACCACGAGCACCGTTTTGAAATTCGACTAAAATTCCAGTATAGTCTTCATTCGTAACAGGTTTACGTTCCCTTCCTGATCCAACAGAAAAATGATTGCCTTCACCGACAGGTGAAATAGGACGATTATCAAGAAAAACAGCTTTTTGACTAATTACTCTTTTTATGGGACCAGCTAGAAGGTGGCTCATATCTATAACGTGAGAGATGAGGTCGCCGAGCACACCACTTCCTGCCATATCTTGCTGGAAACGCCAGGAGAGTACTCCATCGGGATGGCTAGCATAACCCGCAAAGAAACGGCCTCGGTAGTGAGTTATATCTCCTATGATACCTTGACTAATTAGTTTTCGAGCATGTTGGACAAGCGGAGCCCAACGATAGTTATAACCAACCCAGGTTAGTACACCAGCCTCGGCAGCGGCTTGGGCAATAAAAAGGGTTTCATTCGGGGACTGCCCAACGGGTTTCTCACAAAAAATATGCTTCCTGGCTTCTGCAGCAGCCTGAACCATATCAAGATGTAGATAGTTGGGTGATGTGATATTTACAATAGACACTTCTGGATCGTCTATAACTTGCTGCCAATCAGTCGTCGAACGCAAAAAACCCAGTGAATTTTTAGCTTCATCACTTCGGGTTTTCACTTCATCGGCACAAATGATTAATTTTGGATAAAGGCTGCTCTCAGGAAACCGTGGTTTTATTTGGAGATATGCTCTGCCATGGGATGATCCCATCCAACCCATACCAATAATACCGACACCAATTTGCTTGGACATATGTCAAGAATCCATATCTGTTTATTGAAATGGCTTATTTAAAAAACTCTAATATTTGCTGTCCCGATAGATAAAGAAAGAGAATCAGAGCTAAAGCCAGAAGAACATTCAGAATCTTTCCCGTCCGCAAATTTCCAACCCATCTCTTGCGGGAATTCATGTAAAGTAGAGTCCCAGCCAGAAATGGCATAAAGAGAGCGCCAACTATGGTATATAAGATGACTATAAATACAGGACGTTCAAACAGTAATAGAGCCATTGGTGGGAAAGTCAGAAATAAAATAAAACCACGATAGTATGGGGAGTCCGTTCGAATCATAGTTTCACGTTTTTCTTTAGAAACTTGTTTGAACAAAGCGATAAAATCCGCAAAGAGGTATGGAATTCCTTGCCATACCCCAAGGAGCGAAGTGATGACTGCTGCCCAGAATCCAAGATAAAGAGACCACCTTCCGAACGTCCCCAAAACTGTTTCTAATCGGTCAGCCATACTGAGAACAATATCAATGCCTATTGCTTCAGGTTTGATATGTGCACCAAGAATCATAACGGCTATCCCAAAAAAGCCAGTAAGAATATAGGATCCAGCCAAGTCAATTCGTATTCCGGGAAGCCAATCAATAGTGTTCCGACCTGCCTCTCGAATCCAGTATCCGTAACACATTACCGTTAAACTTCCACCTACTCCTCCGAGTACACTCAATACTGCTAAGATAGAGCCTGAAGGTAGGATAGGAATAGCTATACTATAAATAATCTCACTAAGGTCAGGTCTTAGTGACCAAGCGCAAATTAAGAAGCAAAAGAACATTAAACCAATAAGTCCCTGCATTACCTTAAGAAAAAAATTAAAATGACCTGCCCAAACTAAGATACCTGCGATAAGGGCATGAATCACCCCCCATTGTGCCACAGATAAGTCAGAGTAAACAGTATGGCCAGCCAGGCCCGCTGCCGAAAGCAACCCTCCGCCAACAAGAAATGACCAGATAATCAAATAAATTAGGAAGAAATATTGAATAGGTCTTCCAAGCCGCTCTACCCATCCCTCCAAAAGAGTAGAACCAGTTGCTAGTTGCCAACGGCCAATACCCTCCGTCAAGGCAAATTTTAGCAAGGCACCATATACAATGGTCCATAGTAAAACTGTACCAAATTTTGCTCCGGCATTTGTAGCTGAAATCATATCGCCTGCACCGACTCCGGTTGCTGCGACAGCAATGCCTGGGCCCATCAAAGCGATGATTTGAAAGAAATTTAATTTCACTCTATTTACCGTTTGGTTACAGGATATGGTTGCTAAAATGGTATATCATTTTGTATCAGATCGGAAATGTATTTTTTACCAGAAAGAATCGCATTAAAGGGATCCGCTCCAGTAGCTAACTCTATGCTTATGTAGCCATCAAATCCACCGGAGCTCATCAACTGCAACGCTCGTCTATAGTCGATCATTCCCTCACCTAGGGGAGCGTTTATATGTTGAGCTCGGTCTTCATCTTGGAAATAAACCCGCTGGATGTTTTTTACATGCCAAAAATTAGTATAGGGGCTTAATTGTTGGCAAACATTTTCCCAACTACCATCTGGGGTTGCGTAAGCAAAATAAAAATTACCTAAGTCTGGGTTTGCCTTAATTAATGGATGGTTGACCATATCAATTAGTCGCAACATACCTTCAGGAGTATCAACGATACTATTTTGATGTAGTTCAAGGGTCAATTCTATTCCTGATGTTTCAGCTTCTTGAGCGAGTGATCTTAATACGGAGGCCGCCTCTTCGTAGTCCTCATCACGAGCTCGCATACTACTTCCTACTGGGTTATGGTTGCCACGCAGATCCTTCTCCAGCACTCCGACTTCCCATGGTTGAGGTGAAATTGACATATTTACAAGGGGGGCACCACAAAGTTGAGCAGCTTTTACTGCTCTACTTAACAATTTCTGGTTTGTTTGTCTTACCTCGTCAGGAGCGGGCCAGGTTATAATCTTTCGGAGGACGGTCAAGCCACCAATCTCAAGACCATGATTTCGAACCTCATCCCCCAATTCTACTAGGGCATCATCAGGAGCATCATAGAAATTAAACCATGTTTCACCAAGGTCAATACCGTCAAATTCATGCTGGGCAAGCCAATCCCATACTGGCTTGCGTTCATCAGCTAGAGGGTATCCTCTCTGAGTGGCTTGGAGTGAGTTATATGGACTTAACGTCAAAGTACAAAAGAGTATTTTCATAAGATTTATTATCCTACATAAGCGTTTACGATATCTCGGCACAAAGCATGATCTTCCCGAGCCCCATAACCATCTGTTAGAGGAGGGTTCCCAGTTACAATACTGTTATAAAAATCAATCAACTCCAACTTGAAGGGATTTTGTTTGTTAACAATTATTTCCTTTTTCCAAGGTTGATCTCCATCCATACCTTGCACGGTGACAGGGGATGGAAGGCCCCGATCAAACCCTGTAGGAAATCTGATACTGACACGTCGTTCAGCCCCAAATACTTCCAAGGTTTCTCGGAAATCGTTAAGATAAGGTAGGTGACTCCAGGTGGCAACACAGCGGGCGTCATTTTCATAGGCTAGCACTGTCGAAATACTTGTACCTTCCCACCAAACCTCAGTACTGACTACCTTTGACGGTATTCCAAAAATTCCCCTCAAGCTACTAATGTCATGGATCATACTCCCTGAGAGTGTAAAAAAGATTCGACGGGCATCCTCTGGCATATCACCAATTGCTTCTCTGATAGCGATTTCCTTTTGTTTAGCTGTTTGTTCTTTTACTCTATTAGGAACATCATCAAAAGCATATAACGTGAATTCTTTTAAATGATAATCATTCCCAGGGTGGAAATGGTTGACCTGCATGAAACGTACATCAGGCATGGTGAGTATCTCATTCCTAGCAAAACGGTATCCAGGGTCATGTTGTTTCATATACCCAACCATTAGTGTTTTCTTGGCTGTTTCTGAGGCTTCAATGATTTGGTCAGCTTCATGGACAGAAAAACACATAGGTTTTTCGATAAACACATGTTTCCCAGCTTTCAAGCTAGCAATAGCGACTTCAGTTTTAGGATCTGCAAAACAAAGCAAAACAGCGTCTAAATCTAATTCGAGAAGATCCTCATATCTAGTATAACGGTTTGGGATATGATACATCTTACCTATATAATCAACAAGTTTTGCAGAAGCATCGCAAAGCCCAATCAATTCAAATTTGTCCCGCAACTCCGTGATATGAGGTAGGTGTTGTATCTGAGCTATCGCACCACACCCGACAACTCCAATCTTAATACGAGCCATTCGCACCTCTTTCTCAGATAGTTAGTTTAGATTTTAATTCAATTGAAAAGTTACACTAAGAGTACGCCCGGAGGGATTCGAACCCCCGACCTACTGATCCGAAGTCAGTTGCTCTATCCAGCTGAGCTACGGGCGCAAGTGAAACCAAAATAACTTTTCTGGCGTCTCCAAAATATGATACCCCAGGCAGGATTCGAACCTGCGACCCTCGGTTTAGAAGACCGATGCTCTGTCCGACTGAGCTACTGGGGCGCACCACCCCAATATATCAGCTCCAAAGTAGGTGTCAACACACGATTGAGCGATTACCTCATGTATAATTCAAGTAAAAAAATAGAGATAATAAACTGTTAATAAAAAATATCTTAGAAAATCAGTAGTGATTTAGTCGTTTTCTCTATGGTTTTGACAAATCACAGAGAAGATAATATAGGTCTCTCAGGGTAGATTGATCTCTTCAAGATATGGAGGAATATAATCCTCTTTTATTTTTAGTTCATTCATTAATTTTAGTATGGATAGCCACACAGATGGATCAATTTCTATTCCACTTTTTAATTGTCTTTCTCGTTCATGATACGCTCTATCACCTGGAACTCGTATTTCATCTACCCCGGGTGCCTTTGTGGAACCTTTAATATTGTTTACAAGCTGGTCCACATGGGAAGAAAAAACAGATTTTGATATGAATTTATCAGGGTCAATTGCAAGAATAAAAAGAGCGTTCTGGTCTGAGTCATGGCGGAATAAACCACTACAACCAGCTCCACTCAATGCTCCTGTCAGTACATCAACTAGTATGCTTAATGCAAATCCTTTATGGCCAGCAATCATACTTCCCAGCGGCAATAGTGCAGCTTTTTTGGGGGAAGTAAAATAGAGAGAAGGGTCACTGATAGATTCTCCCTGGCTGTCGATAAGCCATCCATCAGGAACTTTATCTCCTTTGTTATGTAACATCTTCACTCGACCTTCTGATGAAACTCCGGTTGATATATCAATCAAGATAGGGTCACCATTATTTCTGGGAATCCCCATAGCAAGAGGGTTAGTACTCAGAAGAGGTGAAGTCCCTCCCCATGGGGCGACACAAGGGTTCCCGCCAGCGTCATTTACCATAAGGATAGTAAGATAACCTTCCCGAGCGGGTTTTTCAACGTAGCTACCAAGTCGAGCGATATCATTAGCATTAAATACACTAACACAACCGATACCGGTCGATAAAGATTTACTAACTGCCTGCTCCATAGCTTTTGAAGCGGTCCAAGGCCCCATGCCCTTATTAGCATTGAGGTGCAATGTAGAAGCTGTTTCTCCAACAACATCTATAGTTGCACCTGGTACCATGTTTCCACTTTGAATGCCAGCCGCGTACATCGGTATTCGCATTACCCCATGGGAATGATAACCTGAGAGAGACGCTTCCATAAGGTACTCTATAATAACTCTTCGTTCGGTTTTTTTAACACCCAAACGGTTAAAGATCTCATCCATTATTCTTTTTAGATCAGATGCTTCGATTTGGATTAAATGTGGAAATGATTCTGACATACCCTATTTACCTCCGGTAAAAGTTACAAATCTAGCGCCCTAGAACTAAAATCCTCTACGATCAAGTTCAATTCTTTACTTTATTCATGTATTTTATGTGAGTTCCCATAAGTAGTACAGCTGCGCTGATTCCCCAGGTCGCTGGCGAAATGTCAGCAATCCCGGTCCCATCAGTTAAGATATGTATAACAACCATCACTGAGATAGAGGTCAAAATAGTAACCAAGGCTCCATTAGCAGTTGGTTTAGAAGAATAAAGTCCCGCAAGTAGGGGTACAAAAAGAGCTACAGATAGAATGCTATAAAAAATGGTCAAGGCTGTGATAACGTCTGGTAGTAAAGCTGCAAATATTATACCAGCGATTCCTGCTAAAACTCCTGCGATCCGACTTACCGAAAGAACTCGTTCTTCTGTTGCACCAGGTTCAATAAAGGTTTGATAAAGGTCTCGGCTGAGGGAGGTTGTTAACATAAATAATACAGCATCAGCCGAACTTATTTCTGCTGAAAAAACTGCTGCTAGTACTAATCCACCAATCCAGTAAGGCAATGCTTCCATTAATAAACGAGGTAGTGCAAGGTCTTGAGATGGTAAAGAAGGGAAAGCATTATAAGCTGCTATCCCTAGAAGCACAGGAATAAAAGCGAATAACATGAGGGCTAATCCATTAAGGCAAACAGCTTTCCTCACTACTCTTTCATTCTGAGCTCCATATATTTTTTGTAGTAGTCCAGGGGAAACTATAAAAGCCGGAATGAGCACTATAATATAGCTCCAGACTTGGTAGGGATCCCCACCAAACCAGGATGTGAAGCCTCCTTCAAGATTTACCATCTTTTTTATGGATTGAAAATCGTTACCTACAATTAATACAATGGCTGTAATAAATCCTGTTAATTTTACTATTAATTGGAACATATTGACCCGGGCAGTCGAAGTTAGACCCCCAAAGGTAAAATATACCACAACAACAGTACCTCCTGCTAAACAACCTAAATACTTTGGAATACCAAGGACTAGATTAAGAATCCAGGCAAGCGGAATAAGTTGGCCTGCCAGGATAGTTAAGGATCCGAACCAGAGTAAAATAGCTATCAAACCACGCACTTTCCGATCATATCGGTATTCAAGATAATCACCAACAGTATATAAATTGTTGTTTCTAGCAATTCGCCACATTCGAGGGCCGACAGTAAGGCCGAGAATCAAGCTTCCTAAACCCGCTGATCCAACCCACCACCAAGCTGATAATCCAGAGGTATATCCAATCCCTGTTGCACCAACAGTTGATCCAGCACCCAGATTTGCCGCTAACATCGTACAGAATAGCAGGATGGGTGAGAGCCGTCTACCTGCGACGAAGAAGTCGTCGGGATGGCGAACTGATTTGGATGCCCACCAACCGATTACCATTAAGAATAGAGAATAAACTAGGAGAGCTATTAAATAGGGGGACATAACACTTTGGTACTCGAATCGACTGTCAAGTTAGCCTATGGTTTAATATTAAGGTCTCTTTTTGCTATTTTCTTTGACTAAGGTCAGTCATTATTCATTTCAGAATAAGATGGATACCCAGGTAACCCCGTGGCTGTTACTATAGCTCGAATAATTGCTTGTGTAACCGCTTCACCAGCAAGAATAGAAAGTATGGAAAGATCTACTTTCTTCTTCCAATCTCCGGTAGCCATCGTAAAGAGGGTATCTCCGTCGGTCTGGAGATGGGCTGGGTTTATCGCTCGGGCTAGACCGTCATGGCCCAATGCTGCCATCGTATTAGCTTGGGTTTTTGTAAGTTCAGCATTTGTAACAATTACGCCTATAGTAGTATTCCCTGGAGGTACTTTTAATTGAAAAGTTCCGTTTTCTCGTATTCTTCTAGAAATTTGGGTAAATCCACTACCATTCGGCATCCTGCTCCCGGCCAGTATCTGGCCAGTATCTGGGTCATAAATATCACCTACCGCATTGACAGCAACAATTGCACCTACTTTTAATCC
This sequence comes from uncultured Gemmatimonadota bacterium, assembly GCA_964593235.1. GTDB lineage: Bacteria > JAAXHH01 > JAAXHH01 > JAAXHH01 > JAAXHH01 > JAAXHH01. Next base: position 240,625 of record CAZQGS010000048.1, read on the forward strand.
ATCAGATGTAGTGAAGCAAGAGGAGCCTATCCCACCTTTCATCGGTAATCGAACGTCAGATTTCCCAAAGGATATTTTGCCAACAGTGGCTCCAGCTCCGGCCCCGATGCTTCCTTCAGATACAGGATTTTCTGAAGCGGATTGACAAGCCTGATATCCTGCTTCTGCGTCTGGCCGAATGTGTGGTTTGTTACCGATACCTAAATCAAAAAGTATAGCCGCAGGCACAATGGGTACTCGTGCGATACTAACGTCAAATCCGATAGACCTTTCTTCGAGATAGTGCATTACTCCAGTTGCTGTATCAAGACCGAAAGCACTGCCACCTGACAATATAATAGAGTGAACTTTTCGTACCAAGTTTCCGGAATTTAGAAGATCCGTTTCCCTAGTTCCTGGAGCACCACCCCGAACCGAAACTCCCCCAATTGCTCCCCCTTCGGCCATTATAACCGTGCATCCGGTGGGTCGCCTGCTATCAGTAAAATGGCCCACTTTAATTCCTTGTATTTCTGTTACAGATCCTGCTGGCTTGTACGATTTAGCTGTTTCGCCAAACACAGTATTGGTATAAGGGTTAAGTTCTGAGAGTGCTCCTATACCAGTTATTCCCACAGAAGTTCGTAAAAAAGATCGTCTTTTCATCATCCTCAGTCGTGGTTAAGAATTAGAAGGTGGCAGTTGCTTTTTTAATATTTCTCTTTCGTAGTTACTGTTTAAGTTTCAACAGAGAATAATATTTTTTAACCCTTTTATCAAATATCATAAAAAATTTTGGGTTTTCTCATTATGATTTTATATCAAGTTTGTATTGATTTTGTCTAACTGATCTATAACTGTACCGATAAATTTGCTTCCAACTTTTCAATTGCTTTTCTTGAACGCATGTTATTTTTACTACTTTTTAACGGCTCAGTGCCAAATTAAATATTCCCAACACAACCAAGATTAACATTATATAAACTACAGTCAATTCAATTGTATAGGTATATTGCAATATCAACTTTATAAAATTAAAAACATCAGATTAAGTCATTTTCAATTTGACATAGCCAATACCCTGGATATCAGGTTGAATAAGCCAAAAGACAACTAAAAATGTTCTATCTGGAAGGACCGTCATAACTGGGTCTCCAAAAGCATGGTCTTGCCATTCATCGTGATCTCCGGATGTATTGCTTTGTGTTCGGACCTCACTTTTCCAAACAAGTTCATCTGTTTCGATTGTAAAATCATTATCATTGGGGTTAGCAATAATTAATCGAATACCAGGATCGCCATGTTGGCGTTGATTATAAGCCATTGCTACTCGACCATCATCTAACGCGGTTAAAGAACAGGATTGACCAAGGGTCCCGGTATCTCTCGTAGGGGTCCAAGTTTTACCTTTGTCATAA
>CAZQGS010000049.1:0-1548 GCA_964593235.1 uncultured Gemmatimonadota bacterium
CTTGTGCAATTTCGGGCCTAAACGGATTTAGCTCGTTACTCATGAACGTCTACCTTGAAGTCACCTCAATCGTTATAGATTCTATAATGTCTCCTTGAGTAAGCTCTCGAACAACATCCATTCCCGAAATTACTTCCCCAAACGGATAGAACTTATCCACAAGACCATTATCAAAATCTAGACCACGATTATCAACTAGACTGATAAAAAATTGACTGCCGAAACTCGAAGCTCCACCAACCTTAGCCATTGAAAGCCGTCCAACTGTGTTTCTTTTTTCATTCGGTTCATCTTCAGTTTCATACCCTGGCCCACCAGTACCTGCGCCCGTAGGATCGCCACCCTGTACGACAAAATCTGGAACAACACGATGGAATGTGATCCCATCGAAATAACCTTTTTGGGCAAGGAAAACAAAACTATTTACTGTATTGGGAGATAATTCGGCAAACAAAAATACCTTTATATCTCCTTTCGCTGTCTTGATCGTAGCTTCGTAATTATTTGACTCGGCATCTATTACCTGATCAGCTGCAGAAAAACTTTTTGGCACTTCTCTATCCTCCCGGAAAATAGTAATTGAAGTGATAATATCTCCCTGAGTAAGCGAACGTACAATTTCTAACCCATCTGTTACAGAACCAAAAGGATAATAAAGGTCAGCATTGCCACTATCAAAGTCAAGAGCAGGGTTATCCTTCAGATTAATAAAAAATTGACTGCCGAAACTCGATGTTCCTGGAACTTTAGCCATTGAAACTGTACCAATCGTGTTGCGATTCTCATTAGGCTCATCAGGGATCTCATACCCAGGCCCATCACGTACATCGGTAGCTTCATTAGTTGGATCTCCAGTCTGGGCTACAAAATTCGGAATAAGGCGATGGAAAATCAAGCCATCAAAAAAGTTTTTTTCCACAAGAAATACGAAATTATTAACGGTAGCTGGAGCATTATCATAATCTAATAAGATCGTAAAACTACCTTTGTTGGTTTCAACAAGTGCTCTGTAATTTTCGTTTCGGAATGTAACCTCTTCAGTTCCAGAAAATACACGAGCATCAGGTGTCGGCGAAGCTTCAATTGAGTCTGTGGTTTCAGTTTCTGCAACAGCTGATTCACGAAGGGGATCTGGTGCAGAACGACCTGGTGAATTGCTTTGTAAACTAGACATCAAGATAGCAGCCAGTAACCCTCCAATTACCAAAAAACCCCCCACAGCATATAAAGCCTTTGAATTTGTAAAAATATTCACCGGGAAACTAGGTTTGTACTGATCACCACTACCAGTGGTATCACCCTTAGAAGAACGTTGTCTACTTGAACGTTGACCACGATGTTGTTGTTCTTGTTTACCGCGCTGTTTTGCCAACTTAATGCTCCTTAAAATCTTAACCTAAACAAAATGATTATAGGATCTTCTCGATTAGGATCCTCTACTACTCCAATAACCGAGAAATTTCCTGACGCACAACTTCGCGATCATCCCATGGTACGAATTGATCATTTAACTCCATACTCAATTCGTGCCCCTTACCACATATAACC
>CAZQGS010000050.1:0-1524 GCA_964593235.1 uncultured Gemmatimonadota bacterium
TTTAAAATAGCAGGGGTAGTATTAGGGCAAGTGATCGATCAAAACACAGCTAAAGACACGCTTACGGTTGACATAGGGTCAAAGGCTATAACAGATGATCTGGAATTGAAGAATCGCTTTAAGATAGCTGGCAATCCTAATATTTCGTTAGTTTCACAAAGCGAGGAGCATGGGGTTATTTCCCGATCGGGTTCTAATTTACAGCTTGGCGATTTTATATTTGCTCTTCCTGGTCATGCATGCACAACCACAACAAAATATCCTGAAGCATTGGTCATTGACAAGGATGGGAATGTTACTCATTCGTATACTCACGATGCCCGCGATCGCTAAGGTCTATGCGAGTAGGATTCTTTTTGTACACACCCTGAACCAGTAGATCTCATTCGATCGTTCAAACTTTCAAAGTAGCTTAGTCCTTTTAAGGTATCACTGGCAAAACGAGATTGATCGGATTCTTCAAACCTATATTTAGATAACCAATAAGTGTACTCTTCCAGTTCTGCAACAGTCAGTGATTCCTTATAGGTACGCTTAGTATCACGGCAAAACTTACGAAATAGAACTGCAGATTCCTCCCCATACAATCGATGGAATACTATATTCCCAAGATCATTAGGTTCACTAATCCCCTTCGCCCGAAACTCTTTAGATACTTCAATTTCCACAACATATTGAAGACATTGCTCAATCACGACCCCATACCAGTAATTTAAATATGCTCTGTACTTTTTCCAACCAAGATGATTTTTTATTTCATCTTTCATACCGTGAGAGGGCAAATGACCATAGAAAAGCAATTCTTCTAAGTTACTTTTCTTAAGGTTCGTTTTAGGATCACCAGCTAACCTTTCCAATAAAGAAAGGTAATCAAAGGCTTCCCCGCCAATTAAGTAAGTGAACTTTCTTTTACCTACGACTTCTGAAGACAGATCCCAGGCCCGTATTAATGCCATCATATCCATGGCCCAGTCAGCTAGTTTATTCGGTTGCATATCAACCTCGTGCACACATTCTTAGTAATACGCTAACATCAGAAGGAGCTCTACAGAGAAAGATCACCGATGTCATCTAGATTCAAGTATCAGATCCATGACATCTCTTAAATTTTTTACCACTACCACAGGGACAGGTTTCATTTCGACCAATTTTAGAAGTCGCTTTCGCAGTTGCAGAACCGGCCGTTGTATTAGCCTTACTCATTATTGAAGAAGCTTGTTGTTTTCTATTTGAAACAGATTGAGAGGAGGTCCTTATTGATGAGGAGGAACTAGCTACCCCTTTAAATATACTTGAGCTAACATCATGCCTAATACGACCCTGTAGTTCATCGAATAGACGGCGGCTTTCTATTTTATACATGACTAATGGATCTCTCTGTCCATACCCGTATAGACCAATTCCTTGACGTAAATCAGACATACTAGTCAGATGATGTACCCAATGGTAATCAATTGCTTTTAAGAGTATTAGTCTTTCAAGTGATCGGGTTTGTTCCGAACCGAGAAGATCCTCTATCTTTTC